>NZ_JAPPRA010000001.1:657713-1315426 GCF_026672375.1 Caulobacter sp. SL161 | reverse complement strand
AGGTCGCGGCCCCGCGCCTGGCCCTCAAGATCATCGACGACGCCATCCAGGCCCACGGCGGCGGCGGCGTGACCACCGACTTTGGCCTCGCCAAGGCCTATGCCGGCATCCGCACCCTGCGCCTGGCCGACGGTCCGGACGAGGTGCACCAGCGCACGATCGCCCGCATGGAATACAGCAAGTACGGCGACCTGATGTACAAGCAGAAGGCCGAGAAGGAAGCCGCCCTGCACGTGCCGGGGATCCGGTAGGCCTCTCCTAAATCCTCCCCCTCACGGGGGAGGTGTCGGCTCGAAGAGACGACGGAGGGGGAAGAAACAGGTTCAGCAGGACTTCCCCCTCCGGCCTTCGGCCGCCTCCCCCGCTGGGGGGAGGATTTGTCGGGCCGCAAAATCCGGGCGGACAGTCGCGCGCGCCTCGGCGATCTTGGCCCCATGACCCGCCCCGCCCGCCTCCTTCTCGACCGCCTGCCCTCGCCGCTCGGCGACCTGCTGATCGTCACCGACGAGACCGGCCTGCTGCGCGCCGTCGACTTCCACGATTTCGAGCCCCGGATGCGACGGCTGGCGCGCCTGCACTATGGTGATCTGGCCCTGGAGACCGGGCCGGCGCCGACGGCGATCAAAGCCGCCTTCGCGCGCTATTTCGCCGGAGATCTCGCCGCGCTCGCGTCCCTCGCCTGGGCCACCAACGGCACGCCGTTCCAGCAGGCGGTGTGGAGGGCGCTGACCCAGATTCCGGCCGGCCAGACCATCACCTATTCAGAGCTGGCCCGCCGCGCCGTGCGTCCGCTGGCGATCCGCGCGGCCGGCGCGGCCAACGGGGCCAATCCGCTCAGTCTCGTCGCGCCCTGCCACCGGGTGATCGGGACCGATGGCGCCCTCACCGGCTATGCGGGCGGGATCGAGCGAAAACGGTGGTTGCTGACGCATGAAGGGGCGCTTTAGGCCAGGCCCAGCGCGCCGCGCAGCACGACCTTGCCGATCTGGAACGAGGGCAGCGTCAGCGTCACGCCGATCAGGGCGTTGTACAGCAGCGCGCCGCGATTATAGCGCCCGGCGTCGCCGTCCAGGACCAAGGACACCGCCCGCCCGGCCGCCGCGCCCAGCCAGGCCAGCGCCAGGGCCAGGGCCATGGCCGCGCCGATCCTCGGCTGATAGCCGAGATAGAGCGCCGCCACACCATGCGAGGCGATCAGCACCCCGCCGAGAGCGCGGCCCTCGGCGAACAGCGGGGGCTTAGGCGTGTCGTCGTCGGACAGGCCCGCAGCCTCCAGCAGCGTGGCCGGCCGGGCCAGGATCATGCCGCCCAGCGTACCGCCGATGACGCAGGCGATGACGGCCAGAAGCAGCGACAGGACGTAGCTCGACATCGGGTCTCCTTAGCTTGGCGCGCCCGCCCGGCGAACCCACCGATCTTGCCGCCCGGCTGTTCTGGTGGCGACGCGTCGTAGTAATCCTAAATGTGACTTCGGCGAAGTGCGGGCGCCCTCAAGTCCGCCGCACAGGAGCCCCCGGATCGGGCGCGTCGAAAAAACTTCGCGGCCCGCGTCCTTGACTCCCCGAGGGCCGGCGCCTAACTCACCAGCGTCGTTAGCACTCGGAGGGAGCGACTGCTAACAGTCCCGCTCCCCCTAGCCGACGAAGTCTTAATTCAAACCGTTCCGACGGAGAACACCATGAAGTTTCGTCCCCTGGGCGACCGCGTCCTCGTGAAGCGCGTCGAAGAAGAAACCAAGACCAAGGGCGGGATCATCATCCCCGACACCGCCAAGGAAAAGCCGCAGGAAGGCGAAGTCGTCGCCGTCGGCCCCGGCGCGCGCAACGACAAGGGCGAAGTCGTCGCCCTGGACGTCAAGGCCGGCGACCGCATCCTGTTCGGCAAGTGGTCGGGCACCGAAGTGAAGGTCGACGGTCAGGACCTCCTGATCATGAAGGAAAGCGACGTCCTGGGCGTGGTCGAAGCCTAATCGGCTTCCCGCTCTCCACCCGCTTCCCAATCGTTTCTCTTTTAGAAGGGCTTTAAAATGGCCGCTAAAGACGTCTATTTCTCCTCCGACGCGCGCGACAAGATGCTGCGCGGCGTCAACATCCTCGCCAACGCGGTGAAGGTGACCCTGGGTCCGAAGGGCCGCAACGTCGTCATCGAAAAGTCGTTCGGCGCTCCGCGCACGACCAAGGACGGCGTCTCGGTCGCCAAGGAAATCGAACTGGCTGACAAGTTCGAGAACCTCGGCGCGCAGATGATCCGCGAAGTCGCGTCGAAGACCAACGACAAGGCCGGCGACGGCACCACGACCGCCACGGTCCTGGCCCAAGCCATCGTCCAAGAAGGCCTCAAGTCGGTCGCCGCCGGCATGAACCCGATGGACCTGAAGCGCGGCATCGACAAGGCCGTCGCCATCGCCATCGAGGACATCAAGAAGTCCTCGAAGAAGGTCACCACCAACGCTGAAATCGCTCAGGTCGGCACCATCTCGGCCAACGGCGACAAGGAAGTTGGCGAGATGATCGCCAAGGCCATGGACAAGGTCGGCAACGAAGGCGTCATCACCGTCGAAGAAGCCAAGACCGCCGAAACCGAACTCGACGTCGTCGAAGGCATGCAGTTCGACCGCGGCTACCTGTCGCCGTACTTCATCACCAACGCCGACAAGATGGAAGTTCAGCTGGAAGAGCCGCTGATCCTCCTGTTCGAAAAGAAGCTGTCGTCGCTGCAGCCGCTGCTGCCGGTGCTGGAAGCCGTCGTCCAGTCGGGCCGTCCGCTGCTGATCATCGCTGAAGACGTCGAAGGCGAGGCCCTTGCCACGCTGGTCGTCAACAAGCTGCGCGGTGGCCTGCGCGTCGCCGCCGTCAAGGCTCCGGGCTTCGGCGACCGCCGCAAGGCCATGCTGGAAGACATCGCCATCCTGACCGGCGCTCAAGTCGTCAGCGAAGACATCGGCATCAAGCTCGAGAACGTCTCGCTGGAAATGCTGGGCCGCGCCAAGAAGGTCTCGATCACCAAGGACGACACCACGATCGTGGACGGCGTTGGTGAGAAGGCCGACATCGAGGCTCGTATCGCCCAGATCAAGCGCCAGATCGAAGACACCACCTCGGACTACGACAAGGAAAAGCTGCAAGAGCGTCTGGCCAAGCTGGCCGGCGGCGTTGCGGTCATCCGCGTCGGCGGCTCGACCGAAGTCGAAGTGAAGGAAAAGAAGGACCGCGTTGACGACGCCCTGAACGCGACCCGCGCGGCCGCTGACGAAGGCATCGTCCCGGGCGGCGGCACGGCCCTGCTGAAGGCCTCCAAGGCCCTGGCCGGCGTCACCGGCGACAACGATGACCAGACCGCCGGCATCGCCATCGTCCGCCGCGCCCTGCAGTCCCCGATCCGCCAGATCGCCGAAAACGCCGGCGTCGAAGGCTCGATCGTGGTCGGCAAGATCCTGGAAAACGACTCGAGCTCGTTCGGCTTCAACGCCCAGACCGAGCAGTATGTCGACCTGGTCGTCGACGGCGTCATCGACCCGGCCAAGGTTGTCCGCACGGCTCTGCAGAACGCCGCCTCGGTGGCCGGTCTGCTGATCACCACGGAAGCCGCGATCGTCGAAGCCCCCAAGAAGGGCGGCGGCGCCCCGGCCGGCGGCGGCATGCCGGGCGGCATGGGCGACATGGACTTCTAAGGAAGTCCGTAAAGTCGCCCATCTCCCAAAGAGATCTGGATCGGCCCAGCCGATCCAGAGCGGCGACATGGACTTCTAAGGAAGTCCGTAAAGTCGCCCATCTCCCAAAGAGATCTGGATCGGCCCAGCCGATCCAGAGCGGCGACATGGACTTCTAAGACCTTAGAAGCCTGTCATCCCGGCCAACGGAGGGACCGCCCTGCGGTCCCGAAGGCCGAGCCGGGACCAGCTCACCGCTGAAATGGATGAGGGCGGAGCCGCAAGGCTCCGCCCTTTTTCTTGGGCGGCATGGGCGTTGGGTGCGGGGGTTCCGCAGCGACGTCCTCGCCCTGATGGCGCCGAACGCCCTTGACGACAACCAAAAGTCGAAGATTCTACTCCTGCATCTCTCGCCGTGATCTCGAACGCGGAAAACCCCATGATGACACCCGCCCCCCGCACAAAGGCCTTTGCGAGGCGCTGGAAACTAGACCTCATCTTCGTGGTGCTATTGCCATTGCTCATTGGTCTGGCGTGGGGCCGGTCGAGCGACGTTTTCCCTGACCAACCCTACGCTTTCGGCGCCGTCGTGACCCTCCTCGTTTGGGCCGGCGCGCTCTGGCTCGTCCTCGCGGGCCGGGCAAGACGCCGCGCAGTCCATAGCGATCTACGCGCCGGGCGGGACGTCGACGGGACGTCAGACGCGCAGAAGGGGTGACCCGTGCGATACTTGGCTCAGAACATCCTCACAATGCTGCACGCCCTGGCCGTCGTTCTGGCGCTGATCGACAAAGAGGCCAGCTGGGTCACGCTGACGCTCTTCTTTGCCATGGTCCCGTTCTATGCTCTGGGCGTCAGAGTGGCGGGCGACTGGGTGGCGGCGCGATTTAAGCTGGCCGGCGCCAGGTAGATCGGGGCGAACTTTCTCCCCCCTCGCCGGGTCAATGGGTCGCGGAGCCAGGCGCGTGGTTCGGCGTTAACCTCTGGCTCGGAAATCAGGGCATGGAGGCGCCCAATGTCGTTCGTGCGTTTGCAGTCTTCACACCATCGCCGCCGACTGCCCCGCCCGTCGGTGGTGATCCTGGGCCTGTCGGTCTGGCTGGTGCTGGGCCTGATCAGCCAGGCGGCGTTCCGGCTGATCGGCTAGCCCCTTTCGGACACCCTCTGGCAAGGCTACATCCAGCGGATGTTCCGCCAGCGCCCCGACGCCGATCTGATCGTTCAAGGCTGGGTCATCGGCGTGATGGTCGAGATCCCGGGTGAGCGCGCGCCGGTGCGCCACTACTTCGCCGTCGGCAAGGCCGACCGGGCCCAGGCCGAATGGACGGCGGTGGACCTGGCGATGAACGCCGGCCCCGTGGCGTCCAGCCCCGTCGGCGGCCACGAGCCGGTCGAGGCCCTGCGCGAGATCGTCGCCTACCGGATGCGCGACCTGGGCCTCAAGCCCGGCGAGGCGCGGGCCCTGGGCGACAAGAACCCGCGCCGCTGGCTTTCGCTCTAACCGGTCAGTGGCGCTTCTTGCCGCCGCAGCCCGAGCAGCCGCCGCCCCCGCCGCCGATGCGGATCGAGGTCGAAGCCGTCGCCGACGCGGTAGCCGAAGCGCTCGCCGAGGCTGAGGCGCCGCCATAAGCTGCGCCGCGCCAGCCGCCGCCACCGACCAGGCCAACCCCGCCATAGCCGCCGCCGCGACCGCCGGAAGACTGGCCCAGATAGCCCAGCGGCAGGGGCGGAAGCTCGGCATAGCCGTCATCGTGCTCAGAGTAGGATGAGCGTTCTTCGTAGCGCTCGTCGCGATGCTCGATCACCCCGCCATAGCCGCAAGGGCTGGCGCAGGGCGTCGGCGCCGGGATCGGTGCGCAAGGATGGCTGCAGCGGGGCGGCGGCGCGGGCCGCCAATGGATATCGCAACGGCTGGCGCACGGCGCAGGCTGCGGATAGCCGCAAGGACCAGCGCAGGGCGCGGGGCGCTCGACATAGCCGCAGGGCTGAGCGCAGCCCGGGGCCGGCGCCGCAACCGGGCGGTCGACATAGACATAGATCGGCACCTGGATGATCTTCTCGACCACCTCGGCGGGCTTGTCGCCGGGCACGGGGCGGTCGACATAGACCGGCTTTTCCACGACCTTTTCGACGATCTTCTGCACGGGAACTTCGACCCGCTTCTCGACCACCTTCTCAACGACGACGGGGCGGTCGACATAGATCTTCTTCTCGACCGTGCGGTCGACGTAGACCTTCTTCTCGACAGGCACCTGGACCAGCTTCTCGACCGGAACCTCGATGCGCTTTTCCACGACCACCGGGCGCTCGATGATCACCGGCTTTTCGACCACCTTCTCGACGATCTGGGTGGTGGGGCGGTCGATATAGACGGGCACGCGCTTTTCCACGACGACCGGGCGATCGACATAGACGATCTTGGTGCGCGGCTTGGGCGTGGCCTGTTTTGGGACCGGGCTGCGCGTCGGCGCGCCGGGGAAGCCGTCGGCCAGGACGGGCGCGGCGCTCAACGACAGCGCGGCGAGCGTGGCGACGCCCAGTCGGCAAAGGGTCTTGAAGCTGATCACGGACGCGCGCTCCTGCTGGCCGTCCCGAACCGGGACGCGGCTTCGCCGTCGCGCAACGATCGGGCCAAGCCCCCTTGGCGACCGTCGTTCTTTTGAGCATTGTCGCGCCCAAACGAGCGTTTGAGCGTGGGAGGAAACGGGATGAAGCGGACTTTGACGGGCCTGGCGGCGATGGCGGTGCTGGGGCTGGCAGGCGCGGCGAACGCGCAGACCGTAGCGCCGGCGCCCAACGACTACGGCAAGCCCGAGTCGTGGCTGTGCCTGCCCGGCCGCGCCGACGCCTGCGCCGTCGACCAGACCACGACGATCGTCCCGGCGGACGGCAAGACCTCGGTCGAGACCTTCAAGGCCGCGGCGGCGCCGGCCTATGACTGCTTCTATGTCTATCCGACGGTGTCGACCGATCCGGGCGGCAACAGCGACATGACCATCGACGAGGCCGAGCGCCGGGTGGTCGAGCAGCAGCTGGCGCGCTTCGCCTCGACCTGCCGGGTGTTCGCGCCGATGTACCGCCAGGTGACCCTGGCGGCCCTGCGCGCGGTGATGCTGGGCCAAGGCGCGCCGGGCAATGCGGCGCTGGCCTATGGCGACGTGCGCGACGCCTGGATCTGGTACCTGCAAAACGAGAACAAAGGCCGCGCCGTGATCCTGATGGGCCACAGCCAGGGCGCGCGCGTCCTGCAGGGGCTGCTGGCCAACGAGGTCGACGGCAAGCCCGTCCAGAAGCAGATGATCGCCGCCTACATCATCGGCATGAACACCCCGGTCGAAGGCGGCAACTACGGCTCGATCCCGCTGTGCGACAAGGCCGATCAGGCCGGGTGCCTGGTGACCTATGTCTCGTTCCGCGAGGCGAGCCCGCCGCCCCCCGTCAGCCGCTTTGGCCGAACCGACGCCGAGGGCCGCCGCGCCGGCTGCGTGAATCCCGCCGCCCTGCTGGCGGGCAAGGCCTCGGCCGATGAGGCGCCGCTGCAGGCCTATCTCAGCGCCAAGGGCTTCGGCGCGGTGTCGGGCGCCACGCCCAAGCCGTTCGCCAAGGATCTGACGGTGTCGACGCCGTTCGTGTCGATGCCGGGCCTGCTGTCGGCCAAGTGCGTGGCGCAGGGCGACTTCACCTATCTGTCGGTCAAGGTGAACGCCGATCCGGCCGATCCGCGCACCGACGAGATCAGCGGCGACGTCGTTGTCGGTCCCATCACCCTCAAGGACTGGGGCCTGCACCTGATCGACGTGAACCTGCAGATGGGCGACCTGGTGGCCCTGGCCGGCCGCCAGGCCAAGGCCTACGGGGTGAAATAGCGCTCATCGGGCGCGCGGCGTTCCTTGTTTTCCCCGCCCGGCGCCTTTAACTCGAACCCCATGGCCTCCAAGCCCGAAAGCCCGACCGAACCCTTCAAGCGCGCCCTGGCGCACGCTGCGCGCTCGCTCGCCGAGACGCCGGACCTGGAGGTCGTGTTCTCGGGCGATGGTCCCCAGCTTCTGGGCAACCGGGCGGTGCTGCCGCACCCGCCGCGCGACCTCAGCAGCAAGGAAGCCGCCCGCATCCGGGGTCTGGCCGACCAGATGGCCCTGCGCCTGGCGCACCACGACCCGCTGGCCCACGCCCGCGCGCGGCCCAGCTCCCCAGACGGCCAGGCCGCCTTCGAGTCGATCGAGCAGGCGCGGCTGGAGGCGATCGGCGCCAACGCGCTTGGCGGCGTGCGCGCCAACCTGACCGCCGCCCTGGAGGCGCGGCTGGAAAAGCAGGGTCTGACCCGCGCCGTGGCCACCGACCGCCAGTCCGCGCCGATGGCCGAGATCCTGGGCCTGATGGTGCGCGAGCGCCTCACCGGCGACGCCCCGCCCGACGGCGCCAAGGCGCTGGTCGACATCCTGCGCCATGACATCGAGGCCCGGGCCGGCAAGGACCTGGATCGGCTGGCCGCCGCCATCGACGACCAGGCGGCCTTTGCGCGCGTGACCCGCGAGATCCTGCGCGACCTTGATCTCTCCGAAGACATGGCCGACGCCACCGAGAGCGCCGACGAGGAAGACGGCGAGGACGACGCCCCCACCGAGAACTCAGACGAGGATCAGGGCGAGGGCGAAGGCGAGCAGCAGGAAGGCTCGGCCCCGCAGGAGAGCGAGGCCACCGACCGCGAGAGCGAGTCCGGCGACGAGGAGATGGTCCAGTCGGACCAGGAAGGCGAGCCCGAGGAGTCCGACGAGAGCCCCGAGATGGGCGACGGCGCCAAGCCGGCCCGTCCCGACACCAGCGCCGGCCAGGGCGGCGAGCCGCAGTACAAGATCTTCACCACGGCCCATGACGAGATCATCGACGCCGAGGACCTGTGCGACGCTGAGGAGCTGACGCGCCTTCGCGCCTATCTCGACCAGCAGCTGACCGCGCTCTCCAGCGTGGTCTCGCGCCTGGCCAACAAGCTGCAGCGCCGCCTGCTGGCCCAGCAGAACCGCTCGTGGACCTTCGACCTCGAGGAAGGAATGCTGGACGTCGCCCGCCTGACGCGGGTGATCATCGACCCGACCGCGCCGCTGTCGTTCAAGCAGGAGGAAGACCAGGAGTTCCGCGACACGGTCGTGACCCTGTTGATCGACAATTCCGGCTCGATGCGCGGGCGCCCGATCATGGTGGCGGCGATCTGCGCCGACATCCTGGCCCGCACCTTGGAGCGCTGCGGCGTCAAGACCGAGGTCCTGGGCTTCACCACGCGCGCGTGGAAGGGGGGGACCAGCCGCGACGAGTGGATCAAGGCCGGCAAACCCGCCGCGCCGGGCCGCCTGAACGACCTGCGCCACATCATCTACAAGGCCGCCGATGCGCCTTGGAGACGCGCGCGCAAGAACCTCGGCCTGATGATGCGCGAGGGACTCCTCAAGGAGAACATCGACGGCGAGGCGCTGATGTGGGCCCACCAGCGGATCATCGCCCGGCCCGAACAGCGCCGCATTCTGATGGTGATCTCCGACGGCGCGCCGGTGGACGACTCCACCCTCAGCGTCAATTCGGGCCACTATCTGGAGCGTCACTTGCGCCAGGTCATCGCCGAGATCGAGGGCAAGAGCCCCGTCGAGCTGATCGCCATCGGCATCGGCCACGACGTCACCCGCTACTACCGCCGCGCCGTCACCATCGTGGATGTCGAGCAGCTGGGCGGGGTGCTGGTCGAGCAGCTGGCGGCCCTCTTCGAAGAAGAGCCCCGGCAGATCGCCCGCACGCGCGGCCTCCTGGCCCCGCCGCCGGTGGTCACGCCCCAGGTCTCAAAGACGGCGGCTAAGGTCCCCGCGTGATCGGTCTGCGTACGGCGCTTGTGCTGGGCGTGGTCGCCGGCCTGGGCGGCATGGCCACCCAGTGCGCGCCGCGCCGCCCGCCGGTCGTGGCGGCTCCCGCCCCGGTCAAGGTCGGACCCGAGATCGCCCTCACCGCCACGCCGGTTCCGCTGGACGCCACGAACGTCGCCAAGACCACCCTGGACGGCGGCTTCACCTATGCCGGCGGCCTGGTGCTGACCAGCGCCACGACCACGCGGCTGCACGGCCTGTCGGACCTGGCGGTCGGCGCCGAGGGCCAGCTGATGGCCCTGACCGATGACGGCGACCTGTTCGAGGCCAAGATTCAGCTGGACGCCAACGGCCGCCTGGCCGGGCTCACCGACGGCAAGCTGCGCCCGCTACGCGGCCTGGACGGCCAGCCGCTCCAGGGCAAGGAGCAGGCCGACGCCGAGGGCCTGGCGGTGCTGCCCAATGGCGACCGGCTGGTCAGCTTCGAGCGCGATCACCGTGTCTGGCTCTATCCCGTCACACCGGACGGCGGCTGGGGAACGCCCCGCCCCGCGCCCAAGCCCGCAACCGTGCTGCCCGACAACGAAGGGCTGGAAGCCATCGCCGCCTATCCGTCCGCCGGACCCGACGCCTATATCGTCGGCGGCGAGGAGGGCGAGGTCTGGCTTTGCCGCCTGTCGGCCGACTGCAAGGCCCTGCCGCCGCAGTCGGGCCCGGACTTCACCTGGGGCCTGTCGGGCTTCGCCCCTTCGCCGGCCCAGCCATCGCCACCCTGCATCGCGGCTTTGATCCGGTGCGCGGCTGGCGCGCCATGGTCCGCTTCGTGGCCGACCCCGCCGTGCCCGTCGCCCGCCAGCGCATCTCGGCCACCTTGCGCCTGGAGGGCTCGACCACGCGCGACAATGTCGAGGGCGTGGCCCTGACCCGCTCGCCCTCGGGCGGCACGCGCGTCTATCTGATCTCCGACGACAACGCGACCGAGAGCCAGCGCACCCTGCTGCTGGCCTTCGACTGGGTCCCGCCGCCGCCCCCGCCGGCCTTACCGCCCAAGCCCGTCAAGAAGAAGCCGGTCCGCAAGCCCTGAGCCGGCGGGTCCGCACGCCGAAACTGGTTTCGTTGGCAACGAAATGGTACCGCTAACATTCTCGTGAGATCACGCTCTTCGCGCTTGCAGTAGACACCGGTGTCATACACTGATGGCGGTGACGGACGACGAGGCGAGATCCTGGGGGCCGTCAGAGGAACGCGTCGGGAGGCGGTTGCACTCAACCTCCTTTCCGGGACTACCCAAAATGATCCGTCTGCTCGTTATCGCCATCACCGCCCTGATGGCCACCACCGCCGCCAACGCCGGCGAAATCACCGTCAAGGTTCGCGGCCGCGCCGCGCCGGTCGTCCACGCTGAAATCGTCAGCGCCGCCCAGCAACTCTGCAAGGAAGACCTGGCGGGCAATCCGAAGGCCTCGGACCTGACCCCCTACTGCATCCGCGAAGTCACGCGCGACGCCGTGGTCCGCGCCAAGAACCCCGAACTGCGCGCCTACGACAAGACCAAGGGGCGCACCGCCTATCTGCGCCTCGCGGCGCGCTAAGGGCCACGCCCTCGCCTGAGATCGGCCCGCGAGCCCCCCGCTCGCGGGCCTTTTTCGTGCGCGCAGGCCCGCCCAGGCGCCTCCGCCCAGCCTCAGCTGCGCTGATAACGGCGCCGCAAAAATTTCATGCGTGCGCCGCAACATAATCATTGATCACTCAAAAAAGCGCCGCTATACGCTCAGTGACGGCCCAACAGGCGACAGACCGGGGACCGGCCGTCAGAGGAACGCGTCTGGAGGGGGTTGATCACAACCTCCTTTTTGGACACTTCGACATGATCCGCTCGCTCGTTCTGGCCGCCTCGGCCATCGCCACCCTGGTCGCCGTTCCGGCCTCGGCTCAAGAAGTCCGCGTCAAGGTCGCCGGTCGCCCGGCCGCCGAAGTCCGCGCCGACATCGTCAAGGCGGCCTCGACCGTCTGCTGGAAGGACGTCCGTGGCGAAGCCCTCGCCGGCTACCTGTACCCGGCCTGCATCCGCGCCTCGGTCAACGACGCCGTCACCAAGCTCAACAGCCCGGCCCTGACCGCCTACAACACGGCCAACCCGGCTGTCGTTTCGCGCTAAGCGAAACCTTCAAGTACCAAGCTTTCAAAACCCGCCGCGGCAGAGGTCGCGGCGGGTTTTGCTTTGTCCGGACCCGGCGGGCGACGCGCGTCACGCTTGCCAAACCCGCGTATTTGCCCCATTGCCCCTGTTACAGAATAACAGGGGGAGCCCTCAGGATCACGCGCCAGACCCGCGCGGGAACCGCTCGCCCTGGCCCTTGCGAGTGCGTTCGACATGCGTTTCCCCTCCCGCCGCCTGACGGCGATTCTCCTGGCCTCCGTATTCGCCGTTCCGGGCGCGGCGCTGGCCCAGCGCGTGGGCGACAACGCCGTCGCCGGGGCCGAGGACGCCTTCGGCGCCAGCATCGGCAATGAGCGGGTGGGCCTCTACAGCGCCAGCGAGGTGCGGGGCTTCTCGCCGATCACCGCCGGCAACATCCGGCTGGAAGGCCTGTATGTCGACCGGCCGGCCAGCTTCACCGACCGCCTGGTGGCCGGCAATGTCGTGCGCGTGGGTCTGGCGGCGCAGAACTACCTGTTCCCCGCCCCGACCGGCGTGGTCGACTTCCGCATCCGCCCGTCGGGCGACCAGCCGGTGCTGAGCGTGCTGGCGGGCTATGGCGCCTTGAACGGCGGCCGCATCGAGCTGGACGGTCAGCTGCCGGTCTCGAACACGCTCAGCCTGTTCGGCGGCGTGGCCGGCTTCGACGATGAGTACGGCAGCGGCGCGGACGCGGTCTATGCGTCCTACACCCTGGGCGCGCGCTGGCGTCCGACCCCCGGCGTCCAGGTCCTACCGTTCTGGAGCCGCGTCGACACCTGGAACCGCGAGATGGCGCCGATCTACGTGGCCGCGCCCGGCGTGCTGCCGCAAGAGGTCGCCCGTCGCCGCTATGTCGGCCCCAGCTGGGCCGACAACCGCAATGTCGCCACCAACAGCGGCCTCATCGTCCACGCGCCGCTGCCCGCCAGGCTTGGCCTGTCGCTGGGCCTGTTCCGCTCGGAGCAGGACACGCGCGAGAACTACGCCCACGTCCTGACCGGAATCACCGCCGACGGCCTGGCGACCCGCCGGATCAGCCGCGATCCGCAGCAGAGCATCGTCTCCACCAGCGGCGAGGCCCGGATCAGCCGCATCCTCATCAGCGGCGAGTTCTCGCACGGGCTGCACGCCTCGGTGCGCGGCCGGGTGCGCGACAGCCTCTATGGCGGCGGCGGCGCCTACACCTACGGGACCGTGCGCCTGGAGGATCCGATCAACACCCCGCCGCCGGCCTTCGTGCTGGGCCCCCGCACCGCCGAAAAGGTCAAGCAGTGGACCGGCGGCGCGGCCTATGACCTGCGCTGGCGCGGTCGCGGCTCGCTGATGCTGGGCCTGCAGCGCACCGATTATGACAAGACCGTCCGTCGCCCCGGCGTCGCGCCCGCCCTCACCCATGACAGCGCCTGGCTCTATAACGCCGCCGCCTCCTGGACCCTGACGCGGCGGCTAGCCCTCTATGGAAGCGTCACGCGCGGGCTGGAGGAAAGCGGCGTCGCGCCCGACAGCGCCGCCAACCGCACCCAGGCCCTGCCGGCCATCATGACCGACCAGTGGGACGCGGGCGTGCGCTGGGTCCTGCCGGGCGACCTTCGCCTGGTCGCCGGCGCCTTCGACGTCCGCAAACCCTATTTCGCGCCGGACGAGGTCAATGTGTTCCGCGAGATGGGCGTGGTGCGCCACCGGGGCCTGGAGGTCAGCCTGACCGGCGCGCCGATCGAGGGCCTGAACCTCGTGGCCGGCGCGGTCCTGATGCGGCCCCGGGTCACCGGCGAGCCGGTCGCGCAAGGCCGCCTTGGCCCCAAGCCGGTGGGCCAGACGGCCGCCACCCTGACCCTCAGCGGCACATGGGCCATGCCGGTCGAGGGCCTGGCCCTGACCTTCGCCGCCAATCACCACGGCCGCCGCACCGCCGACCAGCTGAACCGCGTCTCGACCCCGGCCGCGACGATCTGGGACGCGGGCTTCCGCTACCGCTTCGACATGGGCAAGACGCCCGCCCTGCTGCGCCTGCAGGTGACCAACCTGACCAATGTCTTCGACTGGCGCGTGGTCAGCAGCGCCACCTACGACGTCAACGCCCCCCGCGCGGCGGCGCTGTTCCTGACCATGGACTTCTGAGGGCGGGGGGCGGAGGCCAGGAAGGTCGGGCTTGTGGAGGGACGCCGGCGACGGGTCCCGACCCCGGACGGCCGTTCGCACAATCCGGTTTTGAAGCAACCTTCAGGTGAATATGCTAGTGAGGCTTCTCTTTCGCGAGCAATGCCCAGGGCGTTACAATGCTTCAGCCAAACGACGGCTCCCGCAATTGGACGGCTATAATTGGCTTGGCTTTCGTCATAGCCGTTTTAGCGGTCGTGCTATGGCAATCCGCCAACGGTCAGGACGTGACGATTGGGGTTAAGGGGATTGGCCAAGTGCCCGTCGCTTCGACCTCTCCCGCCCGATAGCCCCCCATTGCGGAACTACATTCCGTCGTCATCCCGCGCTTTATGCGCGGGACCCATGGTTCAGCTTCCACGTGAGAGTCTAGACCTGCTCCGCACTTGCGGCGGACAGATGGGTCCCGCGCATAAAGCGCGGGATGACGGAGTTCTGGATTGGATCTGAGGTCCGCCCCGTCCCCCTTCTGTGAAGTTGGCCGCGTCCGCTTTCACGTGACGAACCGCTGTAACGACCCACGACGAAAAACCCGCCGGGATCACTCCCGACGGGCTTTCAAAGTCGTCAGCCTTGAAGGTCTGGAAGCCTTAGGCGGCCTGAGCGGCGGCCTTGGCCTTGGCCTTCACCTGGGCCTTGATCTTCAGGGCGCGCGGCGACAGCTGCTCGTCCTTGGCGCCCAGCAGGAAGGTGTCCAGGCCGCCCTTGAAGTCGAGCGTGCGCAGAGCCGCGTTGCTGATGCGCAGCTTGAAGCTCTGGCCCAGCGACTCCGACTGGAGCGTGGCGGGCGACAGGGCCGGCAGGAAGCGGCGCTTGGTCTTGATGTTCGAGTGGCTCACATTGTGGCCGACCATCGGACCGATACCGGTAAGTTCGCAACGGCGCGACATGGTGGTTACCTTGGCTTGGGCGAAGCCCCGCCCTCTTGAGAAGAGCCTGGCCCGCTAAGATATGAATTCGGACACGCGAACCGAACGAGCCGGCCGCGCGAGAGCGGGCGATATAGGCGAAGGCCCGCCCTTGAGTCAAGGCTGGTCTGGGTTTGAGCGCGCGCGCTGACTTCGCGGCCGCAAAGCAACCCGCCCCACCCGCGCCGCCTTCAAGCACGGTTCATCTGGCGCCCTATATAGAAGTCGCCTGAAGGAGACCCGCCCCATGCGTTCGACCACCCTCGCCGCCTGCGCCCTGACCCTCGCCGTCGGCGTCGCCACGGCCGGATTCAGCCTGGCCCCGCCGATGGCCAGCGCGGCGAGTCGCGTCGCGACCCCGGTTGCGCCCCCCGCAACCAGCAAGACGACGATTCTCCCGGGCCACTGGGAATATGACTACCGGATCGGTCCAATCCCGGCCGGCAGCGAGACCCGCTGCCTGAAGCCCGCCGATGTCGAGCAGTTCTCGCGCGGCATCTGCACCCGCAAGTACCGCTGCGACTACACCACCAATGTGGTCCAGAACGGCAAGATCCGGCTCAAGGGCGCGTGGACCGACAAGAAGGACCGCGTCGCGCCGGTGACCGCCGAGGGCAGCTACACGCCCGAGCGCTTCAAGCTGAACATCCAGCTGAAGACGATCAACGGCCTGCCGCTGGCCGGAACCATGACCGCCAAGCGCCTGTCAGCCGACTGCCCGCCCGACCAGACTGCGGCCAAATAGCCGGAAGGCGTGAAAGCGATTTGTGGTTAATCGGGTTTAAGCTACAATAGATAGTAGGGAACAAACACTGAATCGGCGAACGTCGCTGATTCGGTCCTGATTCGTTTCGCCCCTGTTCGGCGAAGCGTTAGCGCGCGTTAAGCCGCCGTCAGCGGTTTCCAAAAGGATCGGCGCCGTTCACGAATCCCTCTCTCTTCGAGAGAGGGACCTTGTTGGGCTGTTGGCGTCGGTCCGCAACGGCTCGAAGCCGCCCCCTACCCGCCCCTCGGCGGCGCGACCGAGAACTCCAGGTCAAACAGCGTCGGCGCGGCGCTGGTCTTCGCCTTCTCGAGGGTCAGCAGCCGGGCCTTGGTCTCGGCCCCGCCAGAACCCGAGAAGCCGCCCAGGCTCCCCGACGAGCCCAGCACCCGGTGGCAGGGCACGACGATCGGCCAGGGGTTCTCGCCCAGGGCCTTGCCGACGGCGCGCGCGGCGCCGGGTTCGCTCATGGCGCGGGCCACCTCGCCATAGGTCGAGGTCTCGCCAGGGGTGATGGCCCGGGCGATCGCGTAGACCCGCAGGTTGAAGGCGCTCTGGCCCTCCACGTCCAGGACGATGTCGGCCAGGTCGTCGCGGCCGCCGGCCAGGAGGTCGCGAATGCGGTCGATGACGGCCTCGATCTCCGGCGGCGGGTCGGTCTCGACGGCGTCGGGGAAGCGCTTGCGCAGCCGCGCCCAGGCCGCGCCGGGCGTAGCCTCGGGCAGCTGCACGCCGATCAGGCCGCGGTCGCCCCAGGCGAGGCCGCAACGGCCGATCACGGTGTCAAAAAGCGCGAAACCCTGGGTCGGCATGCGGAAAAAATAGCAGGCCTGTTGCGAGTTGGCAGGAGCGGCCCCTACGATTTCCGAAACTTGCTGATCGGAGATCGCCCGTGCGCCGTTTCGTTCTCGCCGCCCTGCTGGCCGCGACCTCCTTGACCACGGCCCAGGCCGGCGACCTCTTGATTCACGGCGGGCCGATCCATACCGGCGTCGAGGCCGCGCCGACGGCCGAGGCGGTGCTGATCCGCGACGACAAGATCCTGTTCGTCGGTCCGCTGGCCGCCGCCAAGGCCAAGGCCGCCAAGGATGTCCGCGCCATCGACCTGAAAGGGGCTGCGGCCTATCCGGGCTTTGTCGACGCCCATGCCCACCTGACAGGGATCGGCCTGCGCGAGCTGACGCTGAACCTGGATCAGGTCAAATCGGTCGCCGAGCTGGCCGCCACGGTCAAGGCCTACGCCGCCGCCCACCCCGAGGGCGCGATCTATGGCCGGGGCTGGATCGAGACCCACTGGCCCGAAAAGCGCTTCCCCACCAAGGCGGATCTCGACGCCGCCGCGCCGGGGCGGATCATCGTGCTGGGCCGCTCGGACGGCCACGCCAGCGTCGTCTCCAGCGCCGCCCTGGCCAAGGCGGGGATCACGGCCGCCACGGTCTCGCCTCCCGGCGGCGACATCCTCAAAGGTCCCGACGGCCAGCCCGACGGCATGCTGATCGACCACGCCCAGGCCCTGGTCCGCGCGGTCATTCCGCCGCCGAACGAGGCCCTGAAGCGCGAGGCCCTGCGCAAGGCCGGCCAGCTCTACGCCGCGCGCGGCTGGACGGGCATGGCCAATATGAGCGTCATGGCCGAGGATCTGGCATTGCTGCGCGATGAGGCCGCCAAGGGCGCCTTCCATATCCGCATCGATAACTACATGGATCCCAGCGGCGCCGAGGAGGTCCTGACCAAGGGGCCGCAGACCGACGCCACCGGCCTGATCCGGTTGCAAGGCATCAAGCTCTATATGGACGGCGCCCTGGGCTCGCGCGGCGCGGCCCTGCTGGAGCCCTATAGCGACGCCGACACCCTGGGCCTGCAACTGACCCAGCCCGATCGGGGTCTGGCCTTGATGAAAAGGGCCAAGGCCGCAGGGGCCCAGGTCGCCATGCACGCCATCGGCGATCGCGGCAACCGCCTGGTGCTGGACTGGTTCGAGCAGAGCCTGGGCGCCGACGCCAAGGCCGCGCGCTGGCGCAACGAGCACTCCCAGATCGTGGCCGACACCGACGTGCCGCGCTTCGCCAAGCTGGGGGTCATCGCCTCAATGCAGCCCAGCCATGCGATCGGCGACCTCTTCTTCGCCCCGGCGCGCCTGGGCAAGGCGCGCCTGCACGAGGGCTATCGCTGGGCCGACTTCCTGAAGGCCGGCGTCGTGGTGGCGGCGGGCTCGGATGCGCCCGTCGAGGTCGGCGACCCGCGCATCGAGTTCTACGCCGCCGTCTATCGCCACAGCCTGGACGGCTTCGCCAACGCCGACTGGCATCTCGACCAGGCCGTCAGCCGGGCCCAGGCCCTGAAGATGCTGACCCTGGCGCCCGCCTACGCGGTGTTCCGCGAAAAGGAGCTCGGTACGCTGGAAGTCGGCAAGAAGGCTGACGTGACGGCCTTCAGCAAGGACCTGATGACCATCCCGCCCCAGGAGATCCTGACCGTCGATCCGGTCCTGACGGTGGTGAACGGCAAGGTGGTGTTCGAGAAGTAGCCGCTCTGTTCGGCGGGCCATCCGGCGCCAGAGCCCCCTCAGGCGGCGCGGTCGCCCGTCAGCGCGGCCTGCAGGTCGGCGATCATGATCGGCTTCTGCACCACGCCGTCCATGCCGGCGGCGCTGTAGGCCTCGATCTGATGGGGCATGGCGTTGGCGGTCAGGGCGACGATCCGCGTGGCGGGAAGGCCGCGCTCGGCCTCCAGTCGGCGGATTTCCAGCGTGGCGTCGACGCCGTTCTTCAGCGGCATCTGGATGTCCATCAGCACCAGATCCCAGCCGCCGGCGCTCCAGGCCCGCACCACGGCCTCGCCGTCGGTCACGATCACCGGATCGATCCCCAGCGCGTTGAGCACCGTCCGCACGACCCGCTGATTGGCCTCGTTGTCCTCGGCCACCAGCACGCGCAGCCACGGGTCCCGGCCGCCCTCGCGCTCAATCGTCGCATCGCGGGTCATCGGCAGCGCAACGGTGAACGTACTGCCCTGGCCGACCTGGCTTTCGACCTCAAGCCGGCCGCCCATCAGGCTCGCCAGCCGGTAACAGATGCTCAACCCCACCCCGGCGCCGCCGACCGCGCGGGTCGAGGCTTCATCGGCCTGGGTGAACACCTCGAACAGGCGGGGCAGCGTCTCGGCGTCAATGCCCATGCCGGTGTCGACGACGGACAGGATGACCGAGCCCGTCCCCGCCGACGCCTTGACGCGCACATGCCCGGCGGCCGTGAACTTCAGAGCGTTGGCGACCAGATGGTAGAGGATCTGGTGCAGGCGGCGCGCGTCGCCCAGCCAACGGCCGGCGGCGCTGGGGTCGATCTCGATGTCCAGCGCCACGCCCTTGTCCTCGGCCATCAGCGTGGCCGCATCGCACGCTTCGCCGATGGTCGCGGCGAGGTCGAAGGGCTTGCTCTCCAGCCGGATCGCGCCGCGCTCCAGATCCGACAGGTCGAGAATCTCGTTGAGCAGCATCAGCAGCACCGAACCCGAGCTCATGATCAGCTCGACCCGTTCGCGTTGCGCGGGGAGCATCGGCTCCCGCAGCAGCGACTGGCTCATCCCCAGCACCCCATTGAGCGGCGTGCGCAGTTCGTGGCTCATGTTCGCCAGGAAGCGTTCCTTGAGGCGATTGGCGCCTTCGGCGGCCTCCCGCGCGAGGGTCGCCTCACGCAGGGCGTTCTGGAGGTCGGCGTCATAGGCCTCCAGCGTCGCCAGGAGGTGATTGAAGCGCTGGGTGAGCAAGCCCAGTTCGTCATCGCGCGCCACCGGGACCCGGGCGCTGAAATCCTTGGAGGTGGCGGCCTGATCGACGGCTTCCACCAGCGCGCTCAGCGGGGCCAGCGCCTGACGGGTCAGCCGCCGGGCCATCAGACCCGCCCCCGCCAGGGCGGCGGCGGAGAGCAGCAGAGCGATGGCGATGTTGACGACACGCGAGACCAGCAGATCCTGTCCATCGACCAACACCGCGATGGAGCCGACCTGCGCGCCGTCAACCCGGATCGGCGCGAAGGCCTCGAGCTGGAGCCCACGATAGCGGAACTCCGGCGCCGTCACCGGCCTGACCGGCGGCGCGCCGAAGGTCGCCCCCGGGCTTGCGAACCGCATCTCGCGCCCCTGGGCCGGCGCATAGGCCACCGCAACCTTGCGATCACTGGAGGCGATGAGCTCTCGAATGGTGTCGACCGCCGCCACCTCCTTGCGCGCGACATGGGCGTGGGCGGAGCGCGCCAGGGCGTCCGCCAGGACCAGGGTTTCATGCGCCAAGGCTTCGCGGTCGACCCGCCAGTTTCGCCACTGATAGACCGAGAAGGCGGCGAGAAGGGCGATGATGGTCGACAGCAACGCCACGCCGACGATCTGCGCCTCAAGGCGGCGCTTGCCACGCGGCGGAGAGACGGCGTCCGGACCCGCAGTCATTCGCTCGACATCCCGTGTTGAGGGCCAGGCTGCATTGTGTTGGCGGCTATGCTGAACAAAATCATGAAAACTCGGCCGGTGCGACGACAGGTCGCGGGGTGGCCGCCTTCGTGATCCTCACCGTCGCCCCGCTTGCCCCGGGTCGATTCCCGTCCCACCTTCCGCCCATGAGCGACCGTTCGACCGGCCTGGCCCCTTCGAAGCTGACTGCGGTGCTGGGGCCCACCAACACCGGCAAGACGCACCTGGCCGTCGAGCGGATGCTGGGCCACGCCTCGGGCATGATCGGCCTGCCGCTGCGCCTTCTGGCGCGCGAGATCTATGACCGCATCGTCAAGCTGCGCGGCAAGGCCGCCGTCGCCCTCATCACCGGCGAGGAGAAGATCGTCCCGGCCCGCGCGGCCTACTTCGTCTGCACGGTCGAGGCCATGCCGCTGGGCCGCGAGGTCGAGTTCCTGGCCGTCGACGAGATCCAGCTGTGCGCCGATCCCGAGCGCGGCCACATCTTCACCCACCGCCTGCTGCATGCGCGCGGCAAGTTCGAGACGATGTTCCTGGGCGCAGGAACCATGGCCCCGCTGGTCCGCCGCCTGTTGCCCGACGCCGAGATCGTCAGCCGCGAGCGGTTTTCCAACCTCTCCTACGCCGGCTCCAAGAAGCTGACCCGCCTGCCCCGGCGCACGGCGATCGTCGCCTTCTCCACCGACGCGGTCTACGCGATCGCCGAGCTGATCCGGCGGCAAAGGGGTGGCGCGGCCGTGGTCATGGGGTCCTTGAGCCCTCGCACCCGCAACGCCCAGGTGGCTCTGTATCAGTCCGGCGAGGTCGACTTCCTGGTGGCCACCGACGCCATCGGCATGGGCCTGAACATGGATGTCGACCATGTGGCCTTCGCAGGACTTCGCAAGTTCGACGGCAAGCGCACCCGCTGGCTCTATCCGCAGGAGGTAGGCCAGATCGCCGGCCGCGCGGGCCGTTACACCCGCGACGGCACCTTCGGCGTCACCAGCGACTGCGAGGAGATCGACGAGGACCTGGTGGAGGCCGTCGAAAGCCACACCTTCGAGCCGATCACCCAGGCCGAGTGGCGCAACGCGCGCCTGGATTTCGGCTCGCTGCCGGGCCTGCTGCGGTCGCTGTCCGAGACGCCCGGACGCGGCGCCCTGAAGCTGTCGGACGAAGCGCTGGACGAGCGCACCCTGCGCGCCCTGGCCCAACAGGAAGACATCATCAAGCGCTGCAAGGCCGACCGCTCGGCGCTGATCCGCCTGTGGGAGGTCTGCCAGACGCCGGACTTCCGCAAGACCACCGACGATGACCATCAGCGCATGGCCCGCACGCTGTTCGACGACCTGACGACGGGCAGGAAGCGCCTGCCCGAGGACTGGGTGAACAGCCAGTTCAAGGCACTGGACCGCACCGACGGCGAGATCGACAGCCTGGCCGCGCGACTGTCGGGCGTGCGCACGCTCAGCTACATCGCCAACCGGCCCGACTGGGTGGCCAATCCCGCCCACTGGCAGGGCCTGACCCGGCAGTTGGAAGACCGGATCAGCGACACCCTGCACGAGAAGCTGATGGCCCGGTTCATCGACCGGCGCACCAGCGTGCTCCTCAAGCAACTGGGCGAGCGCGAGACGCTCTATGCCGGGGTGGGCCAGGACGGCGAGGTGACGGTCGAGGGGCACGTCGTGGGGCATCTGTCGGGCGTGGCCTTCACCCCGGCCAAGGGCGCCTCGCCGCTGGAGGAGAAGGCCCTGCGCAACGCCGCCCAGCGCGCGGTCGGTCCCGAGATCACCCGGCGCCTGGGCCTGCTGGCCGGCGAGGCCGACGACGCCTTCGCCCTGACGCCGGACGGCGCGATCCTGTGGCGCGGCGAGGTCGCGGGCGCGGTGCGCCGGGACCAGCCCCTGCTCTCGCCCCGCGCGCGCCTGCTGGGTGATCTTGGTCCCGCCGCTGTGCGCGAACGGGCCGAGCGGCGCCTAGACGCCTTCCTGGCCGGCGAGGTCGACCGGCATCTGGCGCCGCTGCGCAAGCTGGAGCGGGCCCTGGCCGGCGGCGAGCTTCGCGGTCTGCCGAGGGGCGTCGCCCACCGGCTGCTGGAGGCCGGCGGAGTGCTGGACAAGCGTCCCGTCGATCCGGAGCTGAAGGCGCTGAGCCAGGGCGAGCGTCGTACGCTGAAAAGCCTGGGCGTGCGGATCGGCGCGTTCAGCCTGTTCTGCCCCGGCGTGCTGCGGGCCGAGGCCATCGCCTGCGCGCGGGCGCTGAGTCCCGCCGGCTGGCGCGGCGCGCTGACGACGTTGGAGCCCCTGCCCTCGCCCGAACCCAGCGCGCGGGAACTGTCGGCCAGCGGCCTGCGCGCGGTGGCCGGCTTCAGCATCCCTGTCGAGCAGCTGGAAAAGCTGGACGCCCTGCTGCGCACCGCCCAGCAGTTAGGCGGCGTGACGCTGACGCCGGCGGCGCTCGCCGATCTGGGCTGGACCGACAAACAGGCCGCCGCCGTGCTGCGCGCCCTCGACTACACGCCGGCCATCCGCGCCAAGCCCAACCAGCCGATCGTCTGGAAGCGGCGCGGCGCGGCCAAGCTGGAGCAGAAGCCGGTCAAGGCCCGCCCCGACTCGCCGTTCGCAGCCCTGGCCAAGCTGACCGAGCCGCCACCACCGCCCGCGCGTCGCAAGAAGCCGCGTCGCCGCAAGCCGGCGGCGGCCAAGGCGCCGACACAGGCCGCCTCATGACGGTCCACGACGATGCGATCAACGATGCGGTCCGCGCCGATGTCTGGCTGTGGCGGGCGCGGTTCTTCAAGACCCGCTCGCTGGCCGCCCGGTTCGTCGACGAAGGCCGCATCCGCCTGACCCGCGCCGGAACCGAGAGCCGCATCGACAAGCCCTCGCGCACGCTCAAGCCCGGCGACGTGCTGGTGTTCGCCCTGGCCGGCCGGGTGATCGCGGTTCGGGTGCTGGACTGCGGCGAGCGAAGGGGCCCGGCGAGTGAGGCGCGGGGGCTGTACGAGGCGGTGGAGGGGTAGGACGAAATCCTCTCCCCGTGGGAGAGGTGTCGGCGTAGCCGACGGAGAGGGGCGTGACCGGCTCGGCAGGACTTCCCCCTCCGGCGCTTCGCGCCACCTCCCCCGCTAGGGGGAGGATTTGCAGTCAGCCGCCAAACCGCTTCAGGAACCCCGCCACCTCGCCGGCCGGCATCGGGCGGCCGAAGTGGTAGCCCTGGATCTGGTCGCAGCCGTAGCGCTCCAGCGTCTTCAACTGCTCGGCGTCCTCAACGCCCTCGGCAACCACCTTCATGCCCATGGACGAGCCCAGCGTGATCACCGCCTTGACGATGGCCTCGTCCTCGGCGTTCTGGACGAAGGACTTGTCGATCTTCAGACGGTCGATCGGGAACTGGCGCAGATTGGCGAGGCTGGCATAGCCGGTGCCGAAGTCGTCCAGCGCGATCATCACCCCCGCCTCGTGCAGGCGGCGCACCGTCTCGCTGACCAGGTCAGAGCCCCAGCCCATATAGACGTTCTCGGTGACCTCGATGGTCAGGCGCTCGCAGGGCACGTTCCAGCGGGCCAGGCGCTCCTGGATCTCCTCGGCCAGGCGCCCGCTGCGGAACTGGGCCGAGCTGATGTTGACGGCCACGCGGCCGAACTCGACGCCTTCGTCCAGCCAGGCCCGCATCTGTTTCAGCGCCGCCTCGAACGCCACGTCGCCCAGCTTCAGCGACAGGTCCTGATCCTCGAAGGCGGCCATAAAGCGGGCCGGCGTCAGGACGCCCTGCTCCGGGTGCACCCAGCGCATCAGAGCCTCGAAGCCGGCGACCCTGTTCTCGCGGATATCGACCACCGGCTGGTAGTACAGGGTGAACTCGTTCTCCGTCAGGGCCGCGCGGACGTCGCGCAACAGCTCCAGGCGTCGTTCGACCTCGGAGCGCATCGACGGCTCGAACACGATGCTGCGGTTCCGCCCGGCCTCCTTGGCCCGGTAGAGGGCGATGTCGGCGTTCTTGATCATGTGCGCCGGGTCGGCGTCGGGATCGCCGTGCAGGGCCGCGCCGATGCTGGCGCTGGCGGTGAAGCTGCGCCCCCCGTGCTGGATCGGACGCCGCAGCAGATCCTGCAGCGCCCCGATCGGCCGGGTCATGTCGGCCTCGCCATGCAGGCCGCGCAGGATCACCGCGAACTCGTCGCCGCCCAGGCGCGCCACCGTGTCGCCGGTCCGGAAGGCGTGCTGCAGCATGCCCGCCAGGCGCTTGAGCAGCGCATCGCCGGCGTCGTGGCCCAGGGTGTCGTTGATGTCCTTGAAGTGATCGACGTCGATCATGATCAGGCCGAACATCTCGCCCAGCGTCTCCGACGCCGCGACCGCCTCCTGGAAGCGGTGCTGGAACAGGGTGCGGTTGGGCAGGCCCGTCAGCGGATCCTTGAAGGCCAGGGTCTCGATCGCCTCGGTCTGTCGGCGCCGATCGGTGATGTCCTTGAACAGGTTGACCAGCTTCTCGGGCTGGCCGTCCTGACCGACGAACACCTTGCCGACCGAGCGGACCCAGGTCTCGACCCCGTCGTCGCGCTTGAGCTTGAACTCGAACACCCGCGCCTCGCCCAGCTTGCGGCTGGCCACCAGGTCGGCGCAGCGCTGGCGGTCCTCGGGATGGACGATCTCCAGCGGATCGTCCTTGAAGGTGCAGTACTTCTGCAGTTCGGGGGCGTGACCGGAGAAGAACACCTGGCGGGTGCGAAGATCGTATTCACGCACCAGCAGGTCATCGAGCTCCAGGGCCATGGTCAGGCGCTGGCGGTCGCGCTCGGCGCGCAGCACGCTTTCGGCATAGCCGGTGACGTCGCGGGCCGTGACCATCACGGCGTAGGGCTCGTCATCGTCACGACAGGCGCTGAACTCGGTGCGCCAGACCCGCTGGGCGCCCGACTCGTCCGTGACCGGCAGATAGCGGGAGAAGGCCAGGCCTTCCTCGGCGCAGGCCAGCAGGGCGGCGGCGTCCTCGCTGGCGACAAGGCCGCCGGCGACCGCCTCGCCCCCGATCAAGAGGCCCGGCGCGATCCCCTGCGCGCCCCAATCGCGGCTGACGGCGATCAGCGACAGGTCGCGATCCAGCAGCGCCGTGGCGAACGGGATCTCTCTGATGAACTCGCCGAACGCCCGTGCGCGCGCCCTGGCCAGGGCGCGTTTTCCGTCTTCGGCCACCATGTCTTGTCGGACAGCCAAGGCTTGCGTCTTCATAAAGTCGGATTCCCGACGTTGTTTTTATTGGGCGTTCCCCGAGCGGCATAATTCCGTTCGTTCAATAAGAAATGGTTTTCACATGGGTAACCGTGTGTCGCGGTCCGCGACGCCGTTGTCGGACGCGCCGCCCGAGAAATGCGCGCCCCAGGGCCAGACGATCAGAATTCCTGAGCCCGCATGCGAGCAAGCCGCATTGACAAGCGGCCCCCAGACTTCGAAAACGCGCCCGCCGAACTCCGCCCGATCTCAACCGAGTTTTCGATGACCTACATCGTCACCGACGCCTGCGTCCGCTGCAAGTTCATGGACTGCGTCGAAGTGTGTCCGGTCGATTGCTTCTATGAAGGCGAGAACTTCCTCGTCATCAATCCGGACGAATGCATCGACTGCGGCGTCTGCGAACCCGAGTGCCCGGTCGACGCGATCAAGCCCGACACCGAGGACGAGGCCGACGGCAAGTGGCTGAAGATCAACGCCGACTACGCCAAGGTCTGGCCGAACATCACGGTCAAGGGCGAGCCGCCCGCCGACCGCGAGGATTTCGAGCGCGAGACCGGCAAGTTCGAGAAGTACTTCAGCGAAAAGCCCGGCAAGGGCTCCTGATCCCCGCGACGATTTCTCAAACCCAGAGCGTGACCGCCTCGCGAAAGCTTGGCGGCGTCTCTTTGCGCGCCAGGACGCAACCCTTTCATAGGGCTTAATTTTATGCTATTGTCTTCGACGACGTGACAGCCGCGCTCGTTCGCGACGGTCCGTCTTGTCGAAGAAGCCGTTTCAGAAAACCCATTTGAACCGGCCCGCCCGATCGAAGGCGAAGGGTGTCTTAGAGGTCTATTCCAAATCCTGACAGGCGTGGCCCCGCGTTCCGTATTCCGCGGAGCGGGAACCTGTCGCTTTTGGTTTGGGAATGATGACGGCGTTCGGACCCCGCGGGTCCGTATTGAAGAGGACGAACATGAGCAAGACTGGTCTGGAATTCTCGGTCGGCGATCACGTCGTTTATCCCGCGCACGGCGTGGGCAGCATTCAGGCGATCGAGACCCAGGAAGTGGCCGGCATGTCGCTCGAGGTTTACGTCATCACCTTCGACCACGAAAAAATGACGCTGCGCGTCCCGACCAAGAAGGCCAAGACGGCCGGCCTGCGTCCGCTGGCCGAAGGCGGCACGGTCAGCCAGGCGCTGACCACCCTGAAGGGCCGCGCCCGCGTGAAGCGCACCATGTGGTCGCGCCGCGCCCAGGAATACGAAGCCAAGATCAACTCGGGCGACCTGATCTCGATCGCCGAGGTGGTCCGCGACCTGCACCGCGCCGAAAATCAGCCGGAACAGTCGTACTCGGAGCGTCAGCTGTATGAGTCGGCCCTGGACCGCATGGCCCGCGAAGTCGCCGCCATCGAGCGCATCGACCGCGAAGCCGCCATCGGCATCCTGACCAAGTCGCTGGTCAAGGCCGCTTAAGGCTAGGCTAGACCGAAGACATCGAAGACGCCCTCCGCCCAGCGGGGGGCGTTTTTTGTTGAGTGACCAAGGGGCGTAGCGCGTTCGCGCCCTTTGGCCCGGCGTCAGGCGTTGGCTTGCCGCGTCACCCCGGCCACCGCCTGGATCAGCTGCGCGGCCGTGATCGGCTTGCGGACCAGGCCATCAAAGATGTCCGTCACCTGAAAGTCCATGTCGGCCGAGAACGCCAGGATCGGCGCGCCTTGGTTTGGGCCGGGCTTGGCGCGGATCGCGCGCGTGGCGTCCACGCCGTCCAGCACCGGCATGCGGATGTCCATCAGGATCAGGTCGAAGGCCTGGCTCTGGGCGACCTCGACAGCCTCCTGGCCGTCCCTGGCCTCCACGACCTCGGCGTCGAACACGCCCAGGATCGCCCGAGTCATTTCGCGATTGAGGGTGTTGTCGTCGGCCAGAAGGATGCGGCCGCCGGCGCGAACCGGCTCGAACACCGGCTCCGCTTCGAGCCCAGGCAACGCCTCGCGCAACGGCGCCGAGGCGGGAATCACGAACCAGAAGCTGCTGCCCTGGCCCGGTCGGCTGCTGGCGCCGATGCGCCCGCCCATGACCTCGACCAGCCCCTTGCTGATCACCAGCCCCAGGCCCGAACCGCCGCGAGACCGCGCGCGCGCGGATTCGACCTGGGAGAACCGCTTGAACAGGTGCGCCTGGTGAGCCGGATCGATACCGACACCGGTGTCTTTGACAGAGATAAACAGCTCGCTCAGCTCGGCGCGCCAGATGACCTCGATCGTCACCGACCCGACGTCGGTATAGCGGATAGCGTTGCCGATCAGATTGATCAGGACCTGCCGCACCCGGTCGGGGTCGATCATCAGCACGCGGGGCGGCGGCTCGATCATGCTTACGCTGATGTCGAGGTTCTTCTCGGCAGCGTGCAGGCCGAACATCTTCACGGTGTCGTCGATCAACGGCTCCAGCGCGCACGGCGCCAGATGGGCCTGGACCTGGCCGCTTTCCAGCTTGGACATCTCCAGGACGTCATTGATGACGGACAGCAGCGCCTTTCCCGCCGTGGAGATCCGTCCCACATAGTCCCGCGCCTCGCCGGGCAGGTTGTCGAGCCCCTCGACCAGGGCGGCAAAGCCGATCACCGCCGTCAGAGGCGTCCGAAGTTCGTGGCTCATATTGGCCAGGAAGGCCGAGCGGGCCTCCAGGGCCTTTTCGGCCCTCTCCTGCTCAGCCGCCAGTTCGTCTCGCGCGCGCTTGTATTCGGAGATGTCTCGCAGAACGCCCTCGATCCGCCCTGCGGCGCGGTTCAGGACGGGACGCCCCTGCAGCCAAACCCAATGCCCATCCTTATGAAGGAGCCGCGCTTCCAGCGTAGGGGGACAGCCTTCCGGATCGGCCATCACCTCGCCGACGTTTTGAACCAGCCTGGGCAGGTCATCGGGATGGATCAGGCTCGCGGCCTTGCGCCCCAGCAGCTCGTCTTCGGTGTAGCCGAGCACCGTCTCGACCGCCGCGCTGACGAACAGGATGTTCCCGCGCTGATCGACCTCGATGATGATATCACGCGTGGCCTTGGCTAGGTCCTGGAAGCGCGACTCGGTCTTGGCCAGGCTCTGCTGGGCGGCGACCAGATCGGTGACGTCGACCGTAGTGCCTAGCATCACGACCGGACGCCCGTCCTCGTCGCAATCGAACTCGAAGCTGCCGACGATATGCCGAAGCTCGCCGTCGAGGCGGATGATGCGATCCATCCGATTGCGGGACGGCTCACCCGTCCGAAGACGCTCAGCGACCCGGGCCCGTGAGGCGGCGCGATCATCGGGGTGGAAGCGGCGCATCACGTCGCCGAGCGAGACAGGCGCATCCTGCGACCAGCCGTAAATCTGCCGCAAGCGCGGTGAAAGGTAGACCTCGTTGGTCACCAGATCGACACGCCAGAAAGCGACCTGGGCCACCTGCTCGGCCAGCATGGCGCGCTGCTGGATCTCGCGCGCTGCATCCCGGGCCTGCCGGGCCTCTTCCTCCAGGCGGATGCGCTCATCGATGTTGCGGGTGACGGCCACCAGTTCCGACGGCGCGCCGGACTCGTCCCTCACCAGGCTGAGATGGCTCTCCAGCCAGACATACCGGCCGTCTTTGGTCCGCCCGCGATAGCGGACGCTACACTCGGAGTCGCCGGCGCGCATGCGCTGGTAGACCTCATAGACCACCGACGTGTCGTCAGGGTGATAGAAGGCCTTGAAACCTTCCCGAATGATTTCCTCCGGCGTCCAGCCCAGCATCCGCTCTACGACTGGAGAGACATAGTGATCCGTTCCAGCGAAACGATGTCGACTGATCACATCGCCCGCATGCTCGGTCAGCAGGCGGAAGAAGGCCTCGCTGGCCTTCAAGGCGTCGACATTTTGCGGAAATGGCGTCTGCATTTCCTCCTCTTCACCCAAGACCACTGAATAACATCGTTAGATCATCCGGTTGCGACAATGCGTCGCATCCGAAGCGCCGAGAACGCTCCCCCATGACTTCCGGTTACTCAACCTCAACCTAAGACGGCGCTGGCCGTCAGTGTTCCATTGCTCGGCCCGATGGAAGCGGGCTAGCTGAGCTCTGGTCCGGGGGAAGGCAAGGCATCATGACACCAGCCAACGACGCGCCCGGCCGCGATGCCGCCGCCGGCGGCACCGTGACCCGTTTCCTCGCCTCGGCCCCGCCCTGGCTGTTCGCTCTGTACGGGGGCCTTGCGTCGTTCGCGGTCTATTTCGCGATGTTCGGCTATCGCAAGCCCTTCACAGCGGCGGCCTACGCCCAGCCCGCCGGATGGCCGTTCGACTTCGATTTCAAGATCGCCCTGGTGATCGCCCAGGTCGCCGGCTACGCCACGGCCAAGTTCATCGGGGTCAAGGTGATCTCCGAAATGCAGGCCGGCCGCCGGGCCATGACCATCCTGACCCTGATCTTCGGGGCAGAGATGTCGTTGCTGCTGTTCGGGACCCTGCCGACGGTGATCGGGCCGATGGCGATGTATCTGAACGGTCTGTGCCTGGGCATGATCTGGGGCCTGGTGTTCGGCTTCCTGGAGGGACGCCGCCTGACCGAGGTGCTCAGCGCCATGCTGTGCGCCAGCTTCATCCTGTCGTCGGGCGTGGCCAAGTCGGTGGGCAAGACGCTGTTGCTGGCCAATATCGACGAGCGGTGGATGCCGTTCGTCTCGGGCCTGATCTTCGCGCCGCTGATGCTGGTGGCGGTGCTGGCCCTGGCGCAGTTGCCGCCGCCCACGCCGGCCGACGAGGCCGAGCGGGTCAAGCGCGCGCCGATGAACGCCAAGGACCGCGCGGCCCTGTTCGCCGCCCACGCCCCGGCCCTGATCCTGCTGATCGCGGTCTACATGATCCTCACCGCCCTGCGCGATTTCCGCGACAACTTCTCGGCCGAGATCTGGGCCGAGCTCGGTTTCAAGAACGCCGCGGCGATCTTCACCCTGTCGGAGCTGCCGGTGGCGGCGATCGTACTGATCGGCCTGGCCGCCCTGATGGGCGTGAAGGACAATCGCCGCGCGGTGGCGTTCAACCTCGGCTTCGTGGCGCTGGGCTTTGCGCTGCTGGGCGCCTCGACCCTGGCCTACCAACTGCATCTGTTGGGGCCGGTGTGGTGGATGGTGCTGGCCGGAGCGGGCCTCTACATGGGCTATACGCCGTTCAACGCCATGCTGTTCGACCGCCTGATCGCGGCCACCGGCAAGGTCGGCACCGCCGGCTTCCTGATCTATGTCGCCGACTCGTTCGGCTATATCGGCAGCATCTCGCTTTTGCTGGTGAAGTCGTTCGCCAAGCTCGACATCGCCTGGGGGCAGTTCCTGGCCAATGGCGCTTACCTGGCCTGTGGCCTTGGCCTGGTGGGCGTCTTCTTCGCCCACCGTTTGCTGGCGAAAGGCCCGATCACGCCTTGAGCCGGCCATGCTCTGGCATGACAATATAGGTGAGCGGTATCCCTCTGGAGTGAAATCCTATGCGTATCCTGACCGCGTCGACCGCGCTGTGCGTCCTGCTGGCCACCGCCCCGGCCCTGGCGGCGGAGCCCAAGACCCCGCGCGCCTGTTTCAACGCCCAGGACATCAATGGCTTCAACGTCATCGATGATCGCACCGTCGATGTCTCGATCAGCCCGCGCAACGTCTACAGGCTGACCCTGTTCGCCCCCTCGCGCGACATCGACAGCGCGATGCAGCTGGGCGTAGAGGCGCGCGGCGGCTCGTGGATCTGCGCCGGCCTGGACGCCACGATCATCGTGCCCGACGACCGGACGGGCATGGGGCGCTATCCGGTCACCGAGGTCCGCAAGCTGACGCCCGAGGAGCTGCAGGCCAAGCGCAGCAAGCGCTGAGCGAGCCGGCCCCAAAAAAACACCGCCGAAGCGGAACTTGAGTCATCCGTTCCCGGCTCGGCCGCGTATAAAGGGCATGTATGCGACAGGACAGGCAGAGACCCGAGCCCGGAGCGCCGCGCGCGTGAGCGCTGCGCAGTGCGACGGCGGCGCGTTGATTACGCGGATCGCGCAGGCGCAGGACCGCGCCGCGTTCGCGGAGCTGTTCGCCCACTACGCCCCCCGGGTGAAGACCTTGCTGGTGCGCAGCGGCTCGACCCCTTCAGCCGCCGAGGAGCTGGCCCAGGAGGTCATGCTCGCCGTCTGGCGCAAGGCCCACTATTTCGATCCCAAGCGCGCCTCGGCGGCGGCCTGGATCTTCACCATCGCCCGCAACCTGCGGATCGACAGCCTGCGGCGCGGGTCTTCGGCCTTGTACGCAGTGGACCTCAATCTGGGGGCCGAAGAACCGCCCCAACCCGACGCCATTCTCAGCGGCATGCAGGACGCCCAGATCGTCCGCTCCGCGATGCAGACCCTTAATCCCGACCAGTCCCAAGCAATCGAAATGGCTTTCTTTCAGGAACAGACCCACAGCCAGATCTCGGAGGCCCTGGGCGTGCCCCTGGGCACCGTCAAGGCCCGGATTCGCTTTGGCATGATGAAGCTGCGCGCCTTTATCGAGCGCGAGGCGGGAGTCGCGTCGTGAGCCTGCGTCGTCTCCCCAGTGAAGAGCGTCTGCTGGCCTACGCCGCCGGCACCCTGAGCCCGCCTGAAGCCGTGGTCGTGGCCACGCATCTGGCGCTGCGTCCCGAAACCCGCGTCTGGTCCGACCTTGGCCAGGCCGTCGGCGGCGGCGTGCTGGAGGACCTTGAGCCCAGCGCCCTGGACGCCAGCGCGCTCGACAAGACCCTGGCCCTGCTGGATGCGCCCGCGCCCCAGGAGCCGACCGTGCGCCTGGACAAGACCGACCCCACCCTGCCCGCCCCGCTGCGCGGCTTCGAGCTGGGTCCCTGGCGCTGGCTGGGTCCGGGCGTGCGGGTGCGCGACGTCCTGGGTCCGCGCGACGGCGACTGCCGGGTGATCCTGCTGAAGATCGCGCCGGGCCAGTCCACGCCGCGTCACACCCATGGCGGCGTCGAGCTGACCTGCGTGATCGAAGGCGCCTACGCCACCGAGAGCGGCGTGTTCGAGGAAGGCGACTTCGAGGAAGCCGATCCCAGCGTGCTGCACCAGCCGCGCGTGGTGTCCAGCAAGCCGTGCCTGTGCGTGGCGGCCCTGGACGGCGAAATCCAGCTGCCGGGTCGCCTGGGCAAGCTGCTCGCGCCGTTCGTCAAGCTCTAGGCCGTTTTCGGCATGGCTGGCGCCCTACGCCTGGTGCTGGGCGATCAGCTGTCGGACACTCTGTCGGCTCTGGCGGACGCGGACCTGTCGCGCGACCAGGTGCTGATGGTCGAGAGCCGGGTCGAGGCCACGGCCTGGAAGCATCACAAGCAGAAACTGGTCATCGTCTGGTCGGCGATGCGCCAGTTCGCCGAGCGCCTGCGCGCGCGCGGTTTCGACGTGCGCTACGTCACACTTGAAGATCCCGACAACACCGGCTCGATCGGCGGCGAGCTGCGCCGCGCACTGGAAGACGGTGCCTTCGATCGGGTGGTCCGCACCGCCTGCGGCAAGTGGGGCCTGGAAAGCCACCTCCTAAGCCTTGACCTGCCCGTACCGATGGAGACCCGCGAGGACGACCGCTTCCTGTGCTCGCGCGCCCAGTTCGCCGCCTGGGCCGAGGGCCGGCGCGAGCTGCGGATGGAGTTCTTCTACCGCGAGATGCGGCGCAAGACGGGCCTTTTGATGGACGGCGACCAGCCGGCCGGCGGGCGCTGGAACTTCGACGCCGAGAACCGCCGCAAGCTGCCGCCGGGGCTGCGTCCGCCCGAGCGCCTGCGCATAGCGCCCAACCCGACGACGCAGGCGGTGCTGGAGCAGGTCTCGCGCGGCTTCGACGACCATTTCGGCGAGACCCAGGGCTTTGGCTGGCCGACCAATCCGGACGAGGCCACCGCGATCCTCGACCACTTCATCGCTGACATGCTGCCCAGCTTCGGCGACTGGCAGGACGCGATGAGCTGGCAGCGGCCGTTCCTGTGGCACTCGCTGATCTCGCCGGCCCTGAACATCGGCCTGCTGGACCCGCTGGATATCTGCCGCCGCGCCGAGGCCGCCTGGCGCGAGGGGCGCGCGCCGCTGAACGCGGTTGAAGGCTTCATCCGCCAGATCATCGGCTGGCGCGAGTTCGTGCGCGGGATCTACTGGCTGAAGATGCCCGAATACGCCCAGCGCAACGCCCTGGACGCGCAGGGCAAGCTGCCCTGGTTCTACTGGACCGGCCAGACCGACATGGCCTGCGTCGCCGACACCGTCCGCGCCGCCCGCGACCACGCCTACGCCCACCACATCCAGCGGCTGATGGTGACCGGCAACCTCGCCATGCTGCTGGGCGTGCATCCCGACGCGGTCGACGACTGGTACATGGTGGTGTTCGCCGACGCCTATGAGTGGGTCGAGATGCCCAACACCCGCGGCATGGCCACCTTCGCCGACGGCGGTATTGTCGGCTCCAAGCCCTATGCGGCCAGCGGGGCCTATATCGACCGCATGAGCGACTACTGCAAAGGCTGTCGCTACGACGTGAAAAAGCGCCTCGGCGACGACGCCTGCCCGTTCAACGCCCTCTATTGGGACTTCATCGACCGCCACGCCCAGCGTCTGGCCGGCAACGGCCGGATGATGATGCCGCTGCGCACCCTGGAGAAAATGCCCGACGCCGAACGGGAGGCCTTCCGCAAGCAGGCCACGGCGTTGCGCGCGAAGATGGGCGTGACGGAGTAGGCGCTAAGGCGCCGGAAAACCCGCCCCCGCCCGCGCCTCGACCTGGCGGGCGCTGACCGGTTCGCCGCATTCGGAGCACACCTGCACGGGGTGGAAGTCGCAGCCGCAGGCCTTGTGCCGGCGCAGCACCGGCGGCCCCTCGGCGCCGGCGTAGTGGGTGTCGCCGAAATGGGCGATGGCCATGACCACCGGGTGCAGGTCGAGGCCCTTCTCGGTCAGGCGATACTCGTGACGCACCGGATTGTCCTGGTACGGAACCCGGCGCAGCACGCCCGCCTCGACCAGCGTCCTCAGCCGGTCGGTGACGATGGTGCGCGAGACGCCCAGGCGCTTCTGGAACAGCTCAAACCGCCGGATCCCTAAGAAGCAGTCGCGCAGGATCATCAGCGTCCAGCGGTCGCCGATCACGGCCAGAGCCCGCGAGATCGAGCAGGGCTGGGCGGACAGGTCGTCCCACTTCATCGGCGGCTCACGTCATTGCAGGCGAGCGCCATTCTGCATTTGACTCCGTACAGATTCAATACGAACTTGAGCGCCGAACGCGGAGGAAACGAGCATGACGGCGACCAAGGGCGCGTGCCTGGTGGTGGGCGTGGGCGACGGGGTGGGAAGCGCCATCGCCAAGGCCTTCGCGGCCGAGGGCTATACGGTCTGCATGACCCGCAGGCCCCGCCACCTCGACCAGCTGGAAGCCCTGGCCGCCGAGATCCGATCCGGCGGCCACGACGCCCGCGCCTTCGGCGTCGACGCCCGCCAGGAGGCCGACATGATCGCCCTGGTCGACCGCATCGAGGCCGAGATCGGCCCGCTGGAAATCGTGGTCTTTAACATCGGCGCGAACGTACGCTTTGACCTGACCGAAACCACCGCCCAGGTGTTCAGCAAGGTCTGGGAGATGGCCTGTTTCGCCGGGTTCCTCACGGCGCGCGAGGCGGCCCGTGTCATGGCCCCGCGTGGCCGGGGCTCGATCCTGTTCACCGGCGCCAGCGCCTCGCTGCGCGGCAAGGAGGGCTTTTCCGCCTTCGCCTCGGCCAAGGCGGGCCTGCGCGCGGTGGCCCAGAGCGCGGCGCGGGAGCTGGGCCCCAAGGGGATCCACGTCGCCCATGTGGTGGTCGACGGCGCGATCGACGGGGTCTTCATCCGCTCGATGCGCGGCGAGGTCGGCGACCTGCTGGACCAGGACCTGATCCTCAAGCCCGCCGACATCGCGGCCAACTACGTCCACCTGCACAACCAGCCGCGCTCGGCCTGGACGCACGAGCTTGATCTGCGTCCCTGGTCCGAGACCTGGTGAGGAGCCCCGCCATGACCGACAAGACAGTCGACTTCATCTTCGACTTCGGCAGCCCCAACGCCTACCTGTCGTGGAAGCTGCTGCCGGACATCGCCGCGCGCCAGGGCGCGACCGTCAAGCTGATCCCGTGCCTCTTGGGCGGCATCTTCAAGGCCACCGGCAACCAGGCCCCGATGATCGCGTTCGGCGGCGTCAAGGGGAAGATGGACTACGAGATGCTGGAAACCCGGCGCTTCATCGCCGCCCATGGCCTGACCGCCTTCCGCTTCAACCCGCACTTCCCGGTCAACACCCTGCTGCTGATGCGCGGCATGATCGCCGCCCAGCGCATGGGTGTGGGCGAGGCCTATCTGGAGGCGATGCTGAAGGGCATGTGGGAGGACGGGCTGAAGCTGGACGATCCGGAGGTGTTCGTGGCGACCGCCAACGCCGGGGGTTTGGACGGCGCGGCGCTCCTGGCGGCGACGGGCGATGCTGAGGTGAAGGCTGAGTTGGTGGCCAACACCGAGGCGGCGGTGGCGCGCGGCACGTTCGGGATTCCGACCTTCTTCGTGGGGGACGAGATCTTCTTCGGCAAGGAGCGGCTCGGGCAGGTCGAGGCGGAGTTGGCGAAGGGGTAGCGGAATGCCGATCCACCCCCTACTCCAACCCGTCATCCCGCGCTTCATGCGCGGGACCCATCTATCCGTCCCACGTGAGGCGCGGGCCTGGACTCTCACGGCGAAGCTGAACCATGGGTCCCGCGCATAAAGCGCGGGATGACGGGGGTGTGGTTTGTTTGGAACGCCACTCCCCGGAGAGAGAGCCATCCTTACATCTCACGGCGAGACGATCGCAGGGCGGGTCAAGTCACTCAAGGACCGCCCTCCGGGCGGCCGCGCCGCGGCGGCGAAGCCGTCCTTGACTGACCTGACCCGCCCTGCACGCTGCAGCCTCCAAGAGATGTAAGGGGAGCACCGACCTGGGGAGGTCGGGGCGTCGCCCTACTCTGACCTCGCCCACCATCACGGACTCTCAACGTCGCCGCTATGGATCAAATCGAACACCCCTCGGAAGAGGACGACATTGAAACGCCAGCAGAAAAGCTCGCCGTGCGAGCGGGTTACTGGCGAGTGACCTTACCGGTCTGGCTCGTGACAATGGCGCTCATTTGGCCGCCGATACTGTACCTAGGCGTCGAGCAGGCGTTCGACACTTCTGGTGGTCTTCGGATCGTGTGCGGCTTCTTGGTCGCCGGTCTGGCCGCGGGTTGGATGTGGTGGTCTTTCTCGGCCCCGCGCTGGCGATTGTGGGCGTATCAGCGTGTCACGGACTTGGCGAAGCTTGAGCAGCTTGCCGTCGCCGATGGATTGGTCTGGCCGGTTTCTCACCCCCTGACGCGCACCGAGTTCCGGTTCGGAGAACTGGGCGCGCGCCTGCGGGCCTTCGAAGCGAACATGCCGCGCCCACCAAGGGCGTGAGGTTGTCGGCGGCAGCAGCGTTGGTTGCTGCGCTTTCGAGCTTCATGCATGGTCTCTACGTCATGAGAAACCAGCTTACGCGCGGTCTGCCCCGGCGGGTCATGTATGTCGAAAACAAGGATGGCGACGTCGACGGTGTCGCTGCCCGGATCGGCTGGGTTGAGTTCTCGAAGACGGGAAAGACCGTCTACTATCGTGGCCGGGAGTTCGCCAGCATCGGCGGCAGCGGCGTCCGGGGCAACTTCTTGGATGTCGCAACGCGTGAGGAATACTGGATCTCCGGCGTAAAGCGGCGGGGCTCAAACACGCATCGGGCGGAGAAGGTCGCGGTGGAGATCGACCCCGATGCGCTCGACGCCTACCGCGCGCTGAGGTCGGGCAAATAGCCTCCCCCTCACCCGCCTGCTACACGCCGCACCCCCTCACCCCGGCCCTCTCCCCATGGGAGAGGGTGTTTGGCGAGCTTTGCGGACGTTTAGCCAAGAACGAGCCAAGCAGCGGCTATAAGCAGCACCGCGACCGCGAGGCATGCGACTACGTGGATCGTTCGGCCGATGGGCGGTGTCGCTACTTCGTAAAACGGGATGACCGTAGCGCTTGGATCGATCTGCAGCTCAGCCCCGTTCGCTAGACACCACTGTTCAAGGTCTGCCTTAAGCACCGGCCAAAGATCGAGAGCCCAGTCTGGAGCGACCGCTGGCCAGGCCTGCTCAGTCGGAAGACACGCGGTCAGGACGCCCACCGGCAGCTCAAGGATGAATGAGCCGCCTGGTCCGATCACGACCAACTCTTCCTTCCAGCGTGCTGTGAACCGGAATGTGCGTGAAGCCATGTCAAAGCTTGGCCTCTGGATGCCTCGAGCGCAACGGCAGCTTCTACGCATCTCGCCCACCCGCCCCCACTCCCCCTAGACTCCCCCGCCCCCGCCTGCTACACGCCGCGCCTCGCTCCCGGACCTCGTCCTGGGGCGTGCTCGTCGTTATCCGTTCTGGGTGACGGCGGGTTCAAAACCGTGGGAGGGACGCCAAGCCCGCACCACGGCTCACCAGTGAGGACACTATGGCTAAGAAGATCCTGGGCTACATCAAGCTCCAGGTGAAGGCTGGCTCGGCCACGCCTTCGCCCCCCATCGGCCCGGCTCTGGGTCAGCGCGGCGTCAACATCATGGGCTTCTGTAAGGAGTTCAACGCGCGCACCGAGAACGTCGAAAAGGGCACCCCCCTGCCGACCGTGATCACCGTCTACCAAGACAAGTCGTTCACCTTCATCACCAAGACGCCCCCGGCGACGCACTACCTGAAGCAGATCACCGGTCTGAAGTCGGGCGCGAAGCTGACCGGTCGTGAGACCGTCGGCGAAGTGACGCGCACCCAGCTGCGCGAAATCGCCGAAAAGAAGATGAAGGACCTGAACGCCAACGATCTCGAGGCTGCGGCCAAGATCATCGAAGGCTCCGCCAAGGCCATGGGCCTGAAGATCGTGGAGGCCTAATCCAATGGCTAAGCAACCCAAGCGCATCAAGGCCTGGACCGGCGACCGCGACGCGGCCCACTCGGTCGAAGCCGCCATCGCCCTCGTGAAGGCCAACGCCAAGGCCAAGTTCGACGAGTCGATCGAAATCTCGGTCAACCTGGGCGTCGACCCGCGTCACGCCGACCAGCAGGTCCGTGGCGTCGTCAACCTGCCCTCGGGCACCGGCCGTGACGTCCGCGTCGCCGTGTTCGCCAAGGACGCCAAGGCGGCTGAAGCCACCGCGGCGGGCGCCGAGCACGTCGGCGCTGACGACCTGTACGAAAAGATCGCCGGCGGCTTCATGGACTTCGATCGCGTCATCGCGACCCCGGACATGATGGCTCTGGTCGGTCGCCTCGGTAAGGTGCTGGGCCCGCGCGGCCTGATGCCGAACCCGAAGGTCGGCACCGTGACCCCGAACGTCGCCCAAGCCGTCAAGGACGCCAAGGGCGGCGCCGTTGAGTTCCGCGTCGAAAAGGCCGGTATCGTTCACGCCGGCATCGGCAAGGCCTCGTTCACCGACGAAGCCCTGGTCATCAACGTCAAGGCTCTGATCGAAGCCCTGAACCGCGCCAAGCCCTCGGGCGCCAAGGGCGTGTTCATCAAGCGCGTCGGCCTGTCGTCGACGATGGGCCCGGGCTTCAAGGTCGACGTCAGCTCGATCGGCGCCTAAGCCACCTAAGTTTTAGTAAGCGTACCAGTAAAGCGTAGCGGCACGGGCGCTGGAGCAATCCAGCGCCCGTTCTGCGTTTGGGGGGCTGAGCGCAATAGCTTCGAGTGGTCGCTGACCGAATGCTCGTCGTCATCCCGCGACGTGTTCGCGGGACCCATTTGTCCGCCGCAGGTGCGGAGAAAACTCACGCTCTCACGGGAAAGCTGAACCATGGGTCCCGCGCATCAAGCGCGGGATGACGGGTTTTCAGGGAATTCGTCACGGGGCGACCTACACCGCCCCCTCAATTGCCGCCCCGGCTAGCCGATGCTACCTTCTGTCTAGACGGAGGTTCCGATGCCCTTCCACGTCCGCGACCCCGAGACCGACGCCCTGGTGCGCCAGTACGCCGAGGAAAAGCGCGTCGGCCTCACCGAAGCCGTCAAGCTGGCCGTGACCAAGGCGCGGGAGGCCGACGAAAAGGCCCGCGAGGAGAAGCTGGCCAAGGCTCGCGCGATCTGCGCCGAGGTCGCGAGTTGGCCTCGCACGGGTCTGAAGGCCGATAAGGCCTTCTTCGACAGCCTCAACGACGAGTGATGTTCGTCGACGCCTCGGCCTGGACGGCCATGCTGTTGGAAGAACCCGAGGCCGAGGCCTTCAGGGTCAAGTTGGCCGACGCTCCGGTCGTCCAGACCTCGGCAGTCGCCGCCTGGGAGACGGTCCGCGCGGTCTCACGAGAGACGGGACGAGATCTGAACGCCGCCTCCCGAAGGTTCGATCGGTTGCGAACCGCATTCGGTGCGTCGCTCGTACCCATCGGCGAAACCGAGTACGCGGTCGCCCTCGACGCTCACGCCCGCTTCGGTAAGGGCGTCCATCCCGCCAGGCTGAACATGGGCGACTGCTTTTCCTACGCCTGCGCCAAGGTTCATGGCGTGCCGCTGCTCTACAAGGGCGAGGATTTCGCCCTGACCGACATCGAGGCCGCCTGATGCCCGACACCCTCCTCGATGTCGCCGTGATCGGTGGCGGGCCCGCCGGGCTGATGGCGGCCGAGACGGTGGCGAAAGCCGGCCGGTCCGTGGCCGTGTTCGAGAAGATGCTGACCTTCGGGCGCAAGTTCCTGATGGCCGGACGGGGCGGCCTGAACCTGACCCACAGCGAGGACTTCGAGCGCTTCGCCGGGCGCTATGGCGAGCGGGCCGCGAGGCTGCGCCCGATGCTGGAGGCGTTCACGCCCAGCGACCTCGTGGCTTGGGCGCAGGGGCTGGGCCAGGAGACCTTCGTCGGGGCCAGCGGCCGGGTGTTTCCGCAGGCGATGAAGGCCTCGCCCCTGCTGCGAGCCTGGCTCGCGCGGCTGGAAGGTCTGGGCGTGTCACTGCGGCCGCGCTCGACCTGGAAGGGCTGGGACGCCATGGGGGCCCTGCTGATCGAGGATCCGGACGGCCGTCACGCGGTGCGCGCGCGGCTGACCATCCTGGCGCTGGGCGGGGCCAGCTGGCCCAAGCTCGGCTCCGACGCCGCCTGGGCGCCGCTACTGCGCGTGGGCGGCTCGGAGATCGCGCCCTTCCGGCCGGCCAACTGCGGGTTCGACGTCGCCTGGAGCGAAGTGTTCCGCGACCGCTTCGCGGGCGAGCCGCTGAAGAACATCGCCCTGCGCCTGGGCGAGGCGCGCGCGCGGGGCGATGCGGTCATCGCCCGCTATGGTCTGGAAGGCGGCGCGATCTACGCCCTGGGCGGAGCGGCGCGCGACGCGGCCCTGGCGGGCGGCGCGACCCTGACCATCGACCTGCGCCCCGACCTGCCGGTCGAGACCCTGGAGCGCCGCCTGCACGCCCCGCGCGGCGGCCAGAGCCTGGCCAACTTCCTGCGCAAGGCCGTCAAGCTGTCGCCGGTCGAGGTCAATCTGCTGCGTGAGGCCCACGGCCTTGATCTCGCCGTGGAGCCGGCCGCCCTGGCCGCCGCGATCAAGGCCGCGCCGCTTCGCCTGACCGGGGTCCAGCCGCTGGACCGCGCGATCTCCTCAGCCGGCGGCGTACGGTTCGAGAGCCTGGACGGCCTGACGCTGAAGGCCCGTCCCGATGTGCTGCTGGCCGGCGAGATGCTGGACTGGGAGGCCCCCACCGGCGGCTATCTGCTGCAGGCCTGTTTCGCCACCGGCGTCGCCGCCGGCCGGACGGCGCTGGAGCGGCTGGGCTAGGTTCGCGCGTGACGCGGGCTCTTGCCGGTCCAGCGCTTGAAGGCCCGGGAGAAGGCGGCGGGCTCGGAGAAGCCGACGAGATAGGCGGTCTCGTTGACCGAGGCCTTGGCGCCCGAAAGATAGCGCAGCGCCATGCGGTGGCGCAGGTCGTCCAGCACCGTCTTGTAGGTGGCGCCTTCGGCCTTCAGCTTGCGAAACAGGGTCTGGCGGCTGAAGCCCAGGGCGTGGGCGACCGAGTCGGCGCCGACCTCGCCGGTGTGCAGCAGCGGCAGCAGCACGGCCTCGACCCGGCCGCGGACGGTCCTTTGATCCTCAAGCTCCCGCAGCAGGTCGTCGGCCCGCTCGACGAGGACCCCGAACACGTAGCGCGGCTGCAGCGCCACGGGCCAGGTCGCGATGCGCGGATCCAGCCGCATGGCGTTCCAGGGGCTGGAGAAGGTCACCGGGCACTGGAAGATACGGTCATGCTCGGCGCGCCAGGCCGGTGCGGGATGGGTGAAACACACCTCCAGCACATGCGGCTCGGGCAGGAAGCGGCGCGGGCCGCAGACCAGCCGGGCGAAGGCCCCCTCGGTCAATTCGGGAAAGCTGTTCGGATCCGTGCGGGTGTCGACCATCCACAACTGGCCGTCGCGGGCGCTCAGCACAAAGCGTGGTCCGTCCGACAGCCCCTCGGTCTCCAGGGTCAGCCGGCCGAAGCGCTGCATCTGGGCGAAGGCGTCGCCCATGGTGGCCGAGGCGTTCATGATCAGGCCGACGATCGAGATCTCCGCCAGATCGACCGCCTCGCCGAAATGCAGCGCCAGCGCCGGGTCGTCGCAAAGGTCCTGAGCCGCGCGCATCAGCGCCATATAGGTTGCGAGCGGCAGGCGCCGGTCGTGGTCCTGCAGGTCGGCGGGGACAAGGCCGGCCCTGGCCATCAGCGCCGCGCGATCCGCGCCCTGCTGGACAGCGAAGGCGATCAAGCCGGCGACGACTCCCGCCGACGTGGTCAGATTTGACATCGTCGCGGGCCCCAGGTGTTACAAATGATCATGCGGACGGCAGCGGCGATCATGGCGCGCGTCCGGCCCATCGACAAGTAATGGGCCATGACACCCCGGTATCGTTCTGTCGCCTCCCTCCTGTTCGCCGTCGCCGCGTTGGCGCCCTCGATCGCCCTGGCGGAAAACCTCGAGGCCAGGCCCGGCGATCCGGCCTGGATGCACCTGGGGGCCGACGCCCTGCTCTGGGCGCACATCGCCGGCGGGGCGATCGGGATGGTCACCGGCGTCATCGCCCTAGCCGCGCGCAAGGGCCAGCGCGTCCACCGCGCGGCGGGCTCGGTGTTCTTTCTGGCGATGTTCACCGCCTACGCCATCGGGGCGGGCGTGGCGCCGTTCCTCCAGACGGGGCAGCGCCCCAACGTCGTCGCCGGCGTCATGGCGCTGTACCTGCTGATCAGCGGGACGATGGCGGCTCGTCTCCGCGACAAGAAGGCCGGCGCACCGGAAGTCATCGGGCTGATCGTCGCCCTCTGCATCACCGCCGCCGGCGTGACGTTCATGAAGATGGGCGCGGCCAGCCCCAGCGGGACGGTGGACGGCTCGCCGCCCCAGGCCTTCTTTCTGTTCACGATCGCCGGCGTCTTCGCGGCGGCGGGCGAGGCGCATGCGCTGCTGCGCAAGCAACTGTCCAGGACCTCGCGGATCGCGCGGCACCTCTGGCGGATGTGCTTTTCGCTGTTCATCGCCTCGGGGTCGTTCTTCCTTGGCCAGCAGCAGGTGTTTCCCGAGGCGTTGCAGAACTCGGCCCTGCTTTACGCCGCCGCCCTGGCGCCGCTTCCGATCCTGCTGTTCTGGTTGGGCAAGGTCTATGTCGATGACTGGCGCCGCCGGCGGCGGCGGCCCAACTAAAGTTTTTACGCAACACCTCGCCGGAAGCGTCACCCAGCGCCGCCCGGCGATGGTTCAAGCCATTGTCCCGACGCTTTCGCCCCTATAAGCAAGCGCCTTGCTGAACGCCTCGCGGCGCTTTGGAAGGTTGCGAATGCCGAGTCCCCTGATGGCGGCCCTGAAGGATGTGGGAGACGGGATCCGTCTCGCGCCGCTTTGGTGGCGGCTGGGCCTGGATCAGACGGCGTCGCGCTTCCAGCGCTCGGTGCTGGGGCCGTTCTGGATGGCCTGCAACCTCCTGGTCATCGCCTTCGCCCTGGCCTTTGTCGTCAGCGCCCTGATGGGCGTGGACATGATGAAGAGCTATCCGCAGGTGGTGGCGGGCCTCTTGGCCTGGTCGCTGGTGGGCACCACCATCGCCGAGGCCCAGGCGATCTTTCTCTACAACGCCGGCCTGATGCAGAGCCAACGCCTGCCGCTCAGCTTCTACGTCTTCCTGCACGCCCAGAAGTCGGCGACCAACTTCCTGTTCCAGGCGATCGCCTTCTGGGCGACGATGCTGGTGCTGCAGCGGTTCTCGATCCCACACTGGACGCTGATCCCGGCGCTCGTGGTGATGATGCTGATCGTCTGCTTCCAGGGCTTCATCATCGCCATCCCGTCCACCCGCTTCCGCGACGTGGCCTATATGATGAGCTATGTCGTCCAGCTCTTGTTCTACGTAACGCCGGTGTTCTGGATGACCGAGAACGTCAGCGAGAAGCACCGCTGGGTGGTCGAGCTGAACCCCTTCACCCACCAGGTCGAGCTGCTGCGCGCGCCCCTGACGGGCCATGCGCCGGACGCCATCCACTGGTGGTGGACGCTGGGAACCCTGGGCGTGCTCGCCGTCGTCGCCATCACCCTGCTGGCGATGTTCCGCAAGCGCGTGGTCTTCTGGCTGTAGGAGACGACGATGACGCACCAGATCAAGCTGACCAACGTCGATCTCGACTACTTCGTCTACAGCCTGCGCTCGCAGTCGCTGCGCAGCGCCGTGTTCAACCTCGCGGTCGGCGGGCGGATGTACAAGGCGGCGGGCGACGTGGCGGCCGTCAAGGCGCTGCACGACATCAATCTGGAGATCAACGAAGGCGACCGCATCGCTCTCGTCGGCCACAACGGCTCTGGCAAGACGACCCTGCTGAAGGTGATCGCCGGCATCTATTCGCCGACGCGCGGCGAGCTGTCGATCGACGGCGACATCACCTCGATGATCGCCATCAACGCCGGTCTCGACATGGAGGCCACGGGCCTTCGCAACATCCACAAGCTGGGCCTGATGCGGCGGCTGTCGCGCAAGGTCATCGACAGCCGCATCGACGCCATCGCCGAGTTCTCCGGCCTCGGCGACTTTCTGCATCTGCCGGTGCGCACCTACTCGGCAGGCATGCAGGCGCGCCTGATGTTCACGGTCGCGACGGAGTTCGAGGCCGATATCCTGGTGCTGGACGAATGGCTCAGCGCCGGCGACGCCGCCTTCGTGCAGAAGGCCGCCCAGCGCATGCACCGGATGGTCGAGGACGCCAAGATCGTGGTGCTCGCCACGCACGACCACGACCTGGTCCAGCGCGTCTGCAACCGCGTCTGCGAACTTCAAGGCGGACAGATCGCCTTCCTGGGCTCGACCGAGGAATGGCTGGCCCATCAGGCGGCCTCGGCCGCATGAGCCCTGCGCGGTTCGACCTACGCCCCCTGAGCGGCGGAGCCTGGGAGGCCTCTTCCACCGGTCCCTCGGTGTTCGCCAAGGCCGTCGGTCCCACGGTTTTGCGCTGGACGCCCGACCGGGCCAAGTTGCGGGGCCTGGCGGAGATCAGAACCCTGCGGATCGAGCTGGGCCTGACCGCCCTGGACGGCCTTCCGCCGGACATCTTTGTCGAGGCCGACTGGGGCGGCGGCTATGGCGCAGAATCGCGCGCGCGCCTGAAGAGGGGCGACGGCGGCCTGTTCGCGGTCCTGCCCGCGCGGGGCCGGCGGCTGCATGGGGTTCGGCTGCTCCTGGTCACGCAAGAGGCGCGGCGGCTCGCCATGGACCATTTCAGCGTCACCGGGGCCGGCAAGCTGGACCCCGACCCCCGCGGGCGGCTGGGACCCGTGCTGGAGTCGCTCAAGGGGACGCTGGGCCCGCTCCGAGCGCCCATGATGGACGTATGGCGCCTGGCGCGCCGCGCCCGGTTCAGAGGGGGCGCGCTGCGCGGCGGCCAGGATCGCTGGCGGGCGAGCTATAACCGCGCCCTGGACATCGCGCGAAACCCCAAGGGCCCGCATTTTGCGGCGCCGATCGTCGAGCCGCTCCGCCTCGCGCCCGACGCGCCCAAGATCGTCGCCTTCTACCTGCCGCAGTTTCATCCCATCCCCGAAAACGACGCCTGGTGGGGCAAGGGCTTCACCGACTGGAGCAACGTCGCCAAGGCTCAGCCGCAGTTCGTGGGCCACGACCAGCCGCGCTTGCCGGCCGACCTGGGCTATTACGACCTGCGCGTGCCCACGGTCATGGCTGAGCAGATCGCTCTGGCCAAGACCGCAGGCGTCGCGGCCTTCTGCTTCCACTACTACTGGTTCGCGGGCAAACGCCTGCTGGAAGCGCCGATCGAGGCCTATCTGGCCGACCCGAGCCTGGATCTGCCCTTCGCGCTTTGCTGGGCCAATGAGAATTGGACCCGGCGTTGGGAAGGCGACGAAAGTCAGGTGCTGATCGCCCAGGACCACTCGCCTGAAGACGACAAGGCGGTGTTCCGCGACCTCGCGCGCTACCTGGCCGACCCTCGCTATCTACGGATCGGCGGGCGCCCCGTCCTGGTGGTCTATCGGCCGGAGCTTCTGCCCGACCCCAAGGCCACGACCGACCGCTGGCGCGCGCTCAGCCTCGAGCTGGGCCTGGGCGAGTTGGTTCTCTACGCCACCACCGCGTTCGGCTTCAGCGACTATGCCGCCTGCGGATTCGACGGGATTGTCGACTTCCCGCCCCACGGGATCGACGTCGCCGAAATCACGCGCGAGATCGAACTGCTGAATCCAAGCTTCGAGGGCCAGGTCTATGACTACGCCCGCGTCGCCGACGCCAAGCTGAACGCCCTGACGACCGCTGATCCAGGCCTTGTCCCCGGCGTCATGCCCAGCTGGGACAACCAGGCCCGCAAATCCGGCGCCGGCAAGGTGTTTCACGGCGCCGACCCGGCAACCTACCAGCGTTGGCTGAGCGGAGCCCTCGACCATGCGGCGCGCACCCGGCCTCAGGGCGAAGCGCTGGTGTTCGTCAACGCGTGGAATGAATGGGCCGAAGGCGCTTATCTGGAGCCGGACCGCCGCTTCGGCCACGCCTATCTGCACGCCACCCGTGCGGCCATGGCCCCCTATGTTCCGCGCGTGACCGACCATCATCCGCTGCCTGCGACCGCCGCGACGCGCTTCCAGCGCCGGTCCGGCGTCGCGATCCTGCTGCACCTCTACTATCCCGAACTGACCCCCTGGTTCGCGCAGCGCCTGGCCCCCTTGGCGGACCGCGCGGACGTCATCCTGACCCTGCCCGAGAGCTGGACCGAGGCCGAGCTGGCCGCCGCCCGCGCGGCGTTTCCGGAGGCGTTGATCCTGATCACCCCGAACCAGGGTCGCGATATCGGCCCGTTCATTCGGGCGCTGAAAGCGGCGGGCGAGCACGGCTACGCGCTCTTTTGCAAACTGCACACCAAGCGCTCGCCCCATCGCAGCGATGGCGACGCCTGGCGCGAGACCCTGGTGGGCGACCTCGTCGGCGAGACCGCCCTGGAGCACGCCCTGCACGCTTTCGAACAGGATCCTCGCCTCGGCCTGCTGGCGGGCGCGGCGTCGCGGATGGCGTTGGGCGAGCCCGGCGTGATGACCAACAACACGGTTCATGTGCAACGCCTGGCCCAGCTCATGGCGCTCACTTTCAACGACGACACCCCGTTCGCCGCGGGCTCGATGTTCTGGGGACGGACCGAAGCCTTCGCGCCCCTGGCCCAGCTGTCGGATGACGAGCTCGCCTTCGGACCGGAACTGGGCCGCGTCGACGGGACCACCGCCCATGCGATTGAGCGCCTGACGGCCGCCATCGTCCAGCGGGCCGGCTATCGCGCGAGCTTCCAGCTGTGAGCCGACTGGCCCGTCTCGCCCGCCGGGTCGGTCGCAAACTGAAAGCTCTGGCTCCCGCGCCCAAAGCGCCCGAACCGCCTTCCCTGCCCTTGCGCCTCGCGCTCGCCGACGCGCCGGGGTTCACGCGCGCCGAAGCGGTCTGGTGCGCGCCGGGGTTCGGCGTGCTGGTCGATGCGAGCGGTCAGATCCTGGGCGGCGCCGCGCGCCAGGCGCTGGGCTTCAGTCCGGACCTGTCGGCGCTGCCGGCCGTGCGCGTCGACGGCGGCGTGAGCCGGCTGATCCTACCCGAAGGCCCGCCGCGTCTGGCCACGGGCGCCGTTCTGGCCGGCTGGGGCGACCTGCGCAGCTATGCCGGCTTTCTCCTCAACACCCTGCCGACCCTGCTGGAAGCGTCCAAGACCGGGGCGCTGGGCGCTCGGCCGTGGGTGACGCCGCCCCTGACGGCCTGGCAGAACGATCTTCTGGCCCTGGCCGGACTGGACGCGCCGCAGACCGTCGACGCGTCCTGGATCCTGCTGGACGAGGCCACGGCCGCGCCGGCGCCCGCCCCGGTCGCGTCTCACCCCATGCTGCCCGAGGTCCGCGCGCGGATCCTGGCGACGCTGGGCCCGGCCGGCGGCGCCCGCCCCAAACTCTATGTCAGCCGCGCCGACGCGATGAACGCGGTGATGATCGATGAAGAGGGCGTCGAGATCGAACTGGCGGCGCGCGGCTACACGATCATCCGTCCCGAGACGTCTTCGACGTATGAGCTGATCGGCCTTTTCCGCGAGGCCACGGTCATTGTCGCGCCGACCGGACCCGTGCTGGCCAACGCCCTTTTCTGCGCGCCGGACGCCCGGATCGTGGAGATCCGCCCCCCCGGGGCCACGAGCCTGTGGGTCCGCGACCTGGCGGTGCTCGCCGGCGCGACCTGGCATGGCTTCGACGCAGCGGGCGAGCACGAGGCGCTGGACGCGCCGCTGGATCCGGCCTTGCCGCCCGCCTCGGCGTTCGGCTGGCGCGCCGACGCGGCCGCGCTGCTGGCGTTCCTGGCGCAGCGGAGCTGAGGGCGACCCCGTGGCTTCCTTCATCGATCTTTCGAGCGCGGACCTTTCACCCCTCTCGGGCGCCCTGCATGGCCCCGACCGCGTGGCGCGCGCCCTGCTGATCCAGGGCGGCGCCCTGGTGCCGCCCCGCCCGATGCTGTGGCCCTGCGCCGGCGACATGCTGAACGGCCTGCACATCCTGGGCGATCTCCACGCGCCCGATGTCGACCTGATGGTGGCCAAACGCGTGGTGGCCGGCGGCTCCGGCGCGCACCTGAAGCTGGACGACCAGCTCGTCTACGCCGAGGGCGCCTATCCCTATTACGTCCAGCACTGGTACCAGCACGACATCGCGCGCCAGGCCTGGGATTTCGATGCGCCGGTGACCCACCGGCTCGACCGGGCCTTCGTGATCACCCACTTCAACTTCGTCTGGGGTCACTGGCTGACCGAGATGTACCCCAAGCTGTTCGTGATCCGCGCCCTGAACGCGGCGGGGATCACCGCGCCGCTGCTGCTGCCCCGGACCGCCCCCGGCTATGTGGCGCGCATCGTGCGGATGATGCTGCCCGACCAGGAGATCGTCACCTACGACCCGCGCGACGAGGCCGTCGAGATCGGCGCGGCCCTGCTACCGCACATGCTGAACCGCAATTATGTGTTCCACGACTTCCTGCGCTGGAACCTTGAGCGCGAGGCCTTGAGCTTCACCAAGGGCGGTGACGCCGACATGCTGTTCGTCAGCCGGGGCGGCGTGCGCACGGCCCAGTCCTTCCGCGAGCTCGAGAACGAGGCCGAGATCGAGGGCCTCGCCCAGGCGGCCGGCCTCATCCTGGTGCGCCCAGAGACCCTGGGCTGGGACCAGCAGGCGCGCCTGTTCTCCCGCGCGCGTCTGGTGGCCGGCGAGTTCGGCTCGGGCCTGCACAACGCCCTGCTGTCACCTCAGGGCTGTCAGGTGGTGTCGCTGAACTGGCTGGTGGAGGTGCAGTCGCGGATCGGCAACTTCCGCCGCCACGACGTCGGCTACATCCTGCCGGCGGACGGCCAGGCCCGGCTCTATTCAATCGAACCCCAGGCCAACCAGCCGTTCACCATCGACCCTGCCGAGTTCCGCCAGAAACTGGCCATCGCGGTCGACCGAGCCCAGGCCCGCAAGGCCATGGCGGGCTGGGACGACGCCCCCTTCCCCGCCGATACGCCGGAACTCAGGCTGTAGAGATCAGACATCCAGCGCCCTTTTCGAACGCTCTGGATGATCCCATCCCAGGCCAAGGGGTTCTAGCCGACCCGGAAGCGCTCGACAGCCAGGCGCAGCTCGCCGGCGTTGATCGGCTTGGCCAGTACCTGCACCGACTCGAAGCCCGCGCGCGGCAGGTCGCCATAGCCGGTGGCGAAGACGAACGGCACGCCGTGCTCGCGCAGGCGTTCGGCGACCGGAAACACCATCTCGCCGCCGATATTGACGTCCAGCACCGCGCCGTCGGGCGAAGGATGATCGCGCAGCCAAGCCAGGGCGGCGTCGACGGCGCCGAACGAGCCGGCCACCTCGCACCCCATGTCGCCGAGCATGTCCTCGACCATCATGGCCACCAGGGCCTCATCCTCGACGATCATGACCCGGGCGGTCTTCATGCGGCCAGACTCATGCGTTCGGAGAGCGGCGCGCGCAGCGTAAAGACCAGGCCCGTGGGCGCGAAGTCGAGCACCGCCTGGCCGCCGAGGTCACGCGCCAGGCCCTGATGCACCATCTTGGAGCCGAACCCGTTGCGCGTGGGCGGCCCCGACAGGGCGGGCCCGCCCTGTTCGCGCCAGGTCAGGGTCAGAAGCCCCGGAGCGGTCGCCTTGTCGACGTTCCATTCGATCGCGACCCGGCCCTGGGGGGTCGAGAGGGCGCCATGGCGCGCAGCGTTGGCGATCAGCTCGTGGATGGCCATGTGCACCGACACCGCCGTCTCGGCGCTGAAGGCGACCGCGGGCCCCTGGACCTCGAACCGGCCCGCAACGTCGCCGGCGAAGGTCGCCAGGGTGCGTTGCAGGATCTCTTCCAGTTGCGGACGTCCCCAGGCGCGGCGGGTCAGCAGTTCGTGCGCCTGCGAGAGCGCCAGGATCCGGCTCTCGAACACGTCGGCGAAGGCCTCGGGCGACGGGGTCGTGCGCAGGGTCTGGCGGGTGATCGACTGCACGATCGCCAGGGTGTTCTTCACACGGTGATCCAGCTCGCGCAGCAGGAAGTGACCGTGCTCGAGCGAGGCGGCGAGGTAGTCATTGAGACGACCGCTCTCCAGGGCCGAGGCCGTGGCGCGCGCGACCACCTGCAGCTTGCGCAGCACCTCGGGCGGCGGATCATAGGGACGCGCCCAATAGACGGCGATCGCGGCGATCGGATCACGCGGCCGGACGGGCGCGATCGCCAGGCTCTTCACGAAGGTGGGCCGATAGGCGTCGTGGGGCATGTCGGGATCGGCGTAGATGTCGGGACAGACCACAACGCGGCCGCTCTTCATCGCGCGGCCGGCCACGCACTGGTCCATCGGGAAGCGCTTGCCTTTCCAGAGCGGCCCGATCGCGTCCTCGTCGACGTACCAGCACAGGTCCTTGTCACGCATGACGAAGGCCACGCCGTCAGCGTCCAGAATACGCCGCGCGGCGCCGCGCACCACATCGGCGACCTCGTTGATCGTGCGCGTCGCCGACAGCGCCTCGATCATCTCGATCAGAGTCGTCAGGCCGGTTTCGGCGTCGCCGATGCTGTGGTTGACGTCGAGCTCCCGCATAGCTCCAGTCGCACGATGGTTGTGCCGCAAAACCCTAACATGTAGCCGTCGCTGAACAAGCACGACCACCATGCGCGAATCAGAACGCCACGCCGCGCGAACCTGCGGAAAGTCGCACGAGACGGGGCTTCGCGCCTTGATAAGTCTCAAGCTTTGGCAGGGGGGCGTCACTCGGTCGCAGGCGCCCCGCGCAGAACCCGATCCAGCCGCTGTCGGTCCAGCGCCCCTTCCCAGCGCGCCACCACCAGGGTGGCGACGCCGTTGCCGACCAGGTTGGTCAGAGCCCGGCACTCGCTCATGAACCGGTCAACGCCCACCAGGATGGCCAGGGCGGCGATCGGGATGTCGGGAACGACGGCCAGGGTGGCGGCCAGGGTGATGAAGCCCGCCCCCGTCACGCCCGACGCGCCCTTCGAGGTCAGCATCGCCACGCCCAGCAGCGCCAGCTCCTGGCCCAGCGACAGCGGGGTGTTCGTCGCCTGGGCCAGGAACAGCGTGGCCAGGGTCATGTAGATGTTCGTGCCGTCGAGATTGAAGCTGTAGCCGGTGGGGATCACCAGCCCCACCACCGAGCGACGGGCCCCGGCGTTCTCCAGCTTCTCCATCATCTGCGGCAGCACCGATTCCGAGGAGCTGGTGCCCAGCACGATCAGGAGCTCCTCGCGGATATAGGCCAGGAACCGGAAGATCGAGAACCCGCTGACCCAGGCGATCCCGCCCAGCACCACCAGCACGAACAGCAGCGAGGTGACATAGAAGGTCGCCACCAGCGCGCCCAGCTGCACCAGCGCCTCCACCCCGTACTTGCCGATGGTGAAGCCCATGGCCCCGAACGCGCCGATCGGGGCCAGGCGCACGACGATGTGGATGATCCCGAAGAACAACTTGGACGTCTCGTCCAGCACATGGGCGACCTTCTCGCCGAAGTCGCCCATCCGCACGCAGGCGAACCCGGTCAGGATCGCGATCACCAGCACCTGCAGCAGGTTGCCGTCGGCGAAGGCGCCGATGAAGGTGTCGGGGATCAGGTGCAGCAGATAGGCGACCATACCCTCGCCATGCTGGGCCTTTTCGACGTAGCCGGCGGCGATCGAGGCGTCGAGCGTGGCCGGATCGATGTTGAAGCCAGCGCCCGGCTGCACCAGGCGGCCCACGACCAGACCCAGCACCAGGGCCAGGGTCGAGACCACCTCGAAATAGATCAGCGCCTTCACGCCCACCCGGCCGAACGCCTTCATGTCGCCCATGCGCGCGATGCCGCCGGCCACGGTGCAGAAGATCACCGGCGCGATGACCAGCTTGATCAGCTTGATGAAGCCATCGCCCAGCGGCTTCAGCGCCACCCCGATCTGCGGCCATATCGCCCCGACCAGCACCCCCAGGACGATCGCGATCAGCACCTGGACATAGATGGACTTCAAATGCCGCACGCGTTCCCCCAGCCTCGCGGACGGGGTTCTAACCGCTCGCGTCTTGCGCTATTGACCCTGACCCGCGCACAGCGCGGCCCGGTAGCTCAGCAGGATAGAGCAGCGCTTTCCTAAAGCGAAGGTCGGGGGTTCGAGTCCCTCCCGGGCCGCCACGGCAAATTTCATTAAAAACAATGCCTTATTAAATAAAATCGGAGAAATTCTCGCCAGCAAAATTGGAACAAAAGAAGAATATAATTTGGCTTCTGCCACGAAAATCACAGAATAATCACGAAATTCTACGACGCGGCTCGAGTCGCTCACTAGCGGGAACAGGGGGCGATTGCAGCCTCACCGCACCAAAAGCCAATGTTGTAGCTGTACGAAGAGCACGGCACCCATGTGCTTGGCGCGCTGAGAAGCCTTGCCAATCGAAACCGCCAACTGAAGGGCAATCAGTTTTGCCAGGTATGGACGTCACGGCCTCGATGCCGAGAGACACTTTCTTATCGTCCGGTGGGCAATGCCCGGAAGTCACCTGTGGGCGCACAGGTTGAAGGAATTCTTGTAGGTCAGAGCGACTTGGGTCCGCCCAGGCTATGGGTCCCGTCAAGGTCGAGGCTCCGATCGTGCACCATGCCTTTTACCGCCGCCCCTTGCGAACCCTGACCAATAAGGCCGGACGCGTTTCGCGAGGGTTGGTGATAACGAACTAGACCGCATGGCCCGCCGTCTCCTGCATCCCTGTTATGGGCGCCCACATCAGATCTCGGCCGCATAAGGCTGGCTTCGCCCGACCCGGTTCAGCGCGACTAGCCAAATTTCGAACCCGCCCGCACGCCCCACACGGCACGTAGCGCGCAGCGTCGACAACACCATCCCCGCGAAGCCTACGGGAGGAACCTCAGTTCCGCGTAAAACCGGGCGATGAGCAAAAAACTGCTCCCGCCATCCGTACAACCATGATAAAAAACTGTAGCTCAGAATTGACAGAGTGATGCAAATAACTGCTCGCGCCACCATCATTACGACGTGCACCAATCGCAAACGGTATGCGCCGGCAGCGACCCTTCGCGCGGGTGAACTTAGGCCGGGCACGACGGCCGAGGTCGCCCTGGCCTGGCAAGAGCGATTGGCGCAGGCCCCAAAGCCTTGGGCGGCTGGAACACTGTATCTTGGCCGAAGCTTTAGTGACGCCACCTCAGCGGCAAAGATCGCCGATGCCAACCTCCTCATAGTCTCGGCCGGCCTTGGCCTTGTCAGCGCCCAGACCATGGCCCCGAGTTACGATCTAACGGTCGCGCCGACGGCAGCCGGCTCAGTGCTTCGCAAAACTTCGGGCGACGCCAGAGCCTGGTGGGCTCAGATTCAACAGGCACTGGATCCCGCGCCTGCCTTTGAGGGCGACGCTCTGATTTTGGCTGCCCTCTCCCGCCCCTATCTCGACATGGTTGCAGACGCCTGGGTCAACTGGCCGCAGGAGCGCCTTTCGCGGCTTCGTCTGTTTTCAAAGGAAGCTCCGAGCGGCCTCGGCGAAGCCTTCAGCAGCGCGTGGATGCCCTACGATGATCGACTCGACCGTTTCGAGGACGGTCGCTACGCGGGCACCCAGGGCGACTTCGCGCAGCGCGCACTCAAGCACTTCGTCGAGACCATCGGAGTCACCCCGAGGGATGCCAGCACTCATCGAGATGCAGTGTTGCTAAGTCTCGAAGGCCTAGCCGCTGCTGAGCGCCCCAATCGCCAGCGCCATGACGATGAAAAGCTCAAGGCGATGATCCACCGAGACTGGGTTTTAGTTGGCGGACGTTCTGGAGCGATGCTCCGCCATTTGCGCGACACGCTGGGTGTGGCCTGCGAGCAAGGTCGCTTCAAGATCCTATTTCATCAAGTCGCCAGCGAACGGGGCGGCTCGCTAGTATGAACCGCTCGGCCACACTTTCTGTCCGGGCGCTTCGCACCCGCCAAGCCGCAGGCCTCGACGTCTTCGCCTTTTTCGTCCGCGGCGATGAGGTAATGAAGATCGCCGACATCTCGCGCCTGCACCGCGACGAAAACCAACTGCGCGGCTTCCAGCGGAAGGAGATCAAGAGTCACGTCTCCGAGATCGCCGAATTCCTGAAGAAGGGAGAAGTGCTCTTCCCAAACGCCATCATCCTGGCGCTCTCTAAGGAGGTCGCCTTCAAACTCTCACGCGGCCCCGCCCCGCAAGGCGGTACCGACGCCGTTCAGAGCGGCGTACTGTGCATTCCACTCCGGCCCGAAGGCCAACGCGCGGCCTGGATCGTCGATGGCCAGCAGCGCTCACTTGCCCTGTCAAAGGCAAACCAGTCGGATCTGCTTGTGCCGATCGTGGCCTTCGTTTCATCGGATCTGGAAGTGCAGCGTGAGCAGTTTATCCTGGTCAACAAGGCTAAACCGCTGCCCTCCCGGCTCATCGACGAACTCTTGCCGGAGGTGAGCGTAGACCTACCCCGGGATCTAGCGCCGCGCTTGGTGCCTAGCGTCCTATGTAACGCCCTCAATCAGGATCCGGACTCGCCCTTTTACAAGCTCATCAAGCGGGAGTCTGAGGCTGGCGTGAGCGGCCCAGTGATCACCGACACGCCGTTGATGAGCGCACTCCAGGGCAACCTTCGCCCCGGTGGAGCCTTGGGATCCTACCGAACCTCGGCGGGTACGGACCTACAGAGCATGCTGACTGCCCTCAACATCTATTGGGGTGCGGTGAAATCCACGTTTCCTGACGCTTGGGGCCGTCCGGCTCAGGAGAGCCGCCTGTCACACTCCGTCGGCGTTCGAGTGATGGGCGCGTTGATGGATCCGATCTGGACACGCGCGGACGCCTCGCTTGACCCCAAGGCCGATGTCGCCTCCTCGCTCGCGCGCCTGGCGCCCTATTGCCGCTGGACTAGCGGCGTGTGGGAGGAACTCGGCTGGGCCTGGGACGACCCACAAAGCCTACCAAAACATATCAAAGGGCTCACGGACTATCTGCTGCGCCTCGACCGAGATCTATCCAGGGCCAGCCGATGAAGTTCATATTTGCCGACAGCCTCGATTTTGTAGATCCGGGCTACGACTTCATCAACGACCGCAACACGCCTGGTCGTAAACCGTATTGGGACGACGCTTACCCACACGAGATCATGGGCTATGCGCCCTATGACGGCGTGTTGGTCTCGCGCGGTATTGTGGGCGATCACCGCATCAAGGGCAAATATACTGATAGCCAAGCGCTGCGCTTTCGGCGCGTAGGCGTTCGCGAATTTATGCGCCTAAACAAACCGCAGTTTGCGAACCTGGCGCTCTTTGGTGACTGCGGGGCCTTCACTTACGTCGCCCAGGAGGTCCCGCCCTACACCCCAGCAGATACCGCCGAGTTCTACTCTGACTGCGGCTTCACCCACGGCTGCTCAGTCGACCATATTATTTTTGACTACGATGAAAGCCTGGTTGGCTTCATCGACGGCTCGCCCGAAGCCAAGCGCCGCTACGACATTACCTTGGAGAACGCCGACGTCTTCTGGCGCGAGACCCGCGGCATGAAGAACTTCACGCCACTGGGCGTGGTGCAGGGCTGGTCGCCGGCCAGCATGGCCGAAGCGGCTCGATCGCTGGTCGCCATGGGCTACACCTACCTAGCGATCGGAGGCATGGTGCCGCTGAAGTCCGAGCAGATCAAAAGCTGCCTGACGGCGATCCGCGACGCCATTCCGCCCAGTACGCGGATCCATATCCTGGGCTTTGCCAAGGCCAATGAGATCGCCTCGTTCGGCGCGTACGACATCACAAGCTTCGATACGACCTCTCCCCTGATCCGTGCCTTCAAAGACGCCAAGCAGAACTACTTCCTGCGCGAGGACGACGGCAAAGGGGCGCTGCGCTACTACACCGCCATTCGAGTCCCTCAGGCGATCGAGAACACCCGCCTAACGCGCCTCATCAAGCAGGGCACATTCAAGGCCGAAGACCTCTCCAGGCTCGAGAACGAAGCGCTCACCGCCCTGCGCGCCTTCGACAAAGGTGAGCGAGATGTCGAAAGCGTCCTCGAGCCGGTGCTCAAGTATAACGCCATCGTCGCGACCGATCAGTCCTTCGAGGCCGTGCGCCATACGGCTGTCATGAAGCGCCTGGAATCGGCGTATCGAGAGACCCTAAACAAGCGCCCCTGGAAAGCCTGCAGCTGCCCGATCTGCCGGCAGGCGGGGATCGAGGTAATGCTGTTTCGGGCGAGCAATCGCAACAAGCGGCGAGGCATCCATAATCTCGCCGTCTACAAAACCCTGATCGACGACATTACGAGCCTGGCGGACGCCGCAGAATGACGAAGCTTTCCTTCACCGCCGTCAGGGCCAATCAGAGCCCTGACCATCAGGTCCTCACGTTCGCGGCCACGGCCAGCGACATCCTGCAGTTCGCGCAGATCGAGCGCGTGGCGCGTGATGCTCAGGGCGATCTCTTCGGCTTCCAGCGCCCGCAAATTGCCGGCCATATCCGCGAGATTCAGGATTACCTAATCAAGCCGGACTCGATCCTGCCCAACGCCGTGGTCGTGGCCTTCACGGATCGGGTCGAGGTCGAAGACCTCGGCTCCGGCGTTGCCAAGATCACCATCGATATGGCCAACGGCGCGCCAGGCCTCGTGGTCGACGGTCAACAGCGCCTCTCGGCGCTTAGCGCCACTCAGCGCGACGACTTCCAGGTGTTTGTGGCGGCGATGGTCTGCCGCGATGAGGCGGAACTGCGTCGCCAGTTCGTGCTGATCAACAACACCCGGCCGCTGCCCAAGTCGCTGATCTACGAACTACTGCCGACCGTGAAGGGCCTGCCAAACCGGATGGAAGTTCGCTCGGCCGCGGCTTCTCTGACGGCGCGCCTGAACTACTCGGACATCTCCTCATTGAAGGGCATGATCCGTCAGCACACCAACCCCGCCGGCGTTATTATTGACACGGCGGTTCAGCGGGCTCTCATGGCGTCGTTGAGCGATGGGGTCATGCGCGACCTGATCCAAGAGGACAACGGCCAGCGCAAGTGCATGCTGCTGGCCAGCGAGTTCTTCCGCGCCGTCGCCCACGAATTTAAGGACGACTGGTTCGCCCACACGCCCAAAACCTCGCGCCTGGTGCATAGCGCTGGGATCCAGTCGATGGGCTATGTGATGGAACTCCTGGCATCGCTCGATGGCGCCCGCTCTTGGACGGACTTCACGGCCGGGCTGAAGTGCCTGAAGGGCAAGACCGCCTGGACGAGCGGTAACTGGGACTTCGGCGATGGCGACGTGCGGCGCTGGAACATGATCCAGAACATCAATCGCGACATCCTGGCCCTGACTCATTACCTCACCGGGATCGTACGCGCCGACATTCGCAAGCGACGCGAGGGATCCACTCCTGCGGTGAATCAAGGCGCGGTCCTCGAAACCGCCGACTCATGATCTTCTTGAGTGCGAGTCTCATCTCGCGCGCCCGATAGAGCCCACTGCGCCATGTACGAACTGACCAAAGAGTTTCGCTTTGACTGCGCCCACACGCTGGAGCGCACCATCAATGCTGAGGGCAGCCGGCGCATCCATGGCCACTCTTATCGCGCCCAGGTGACCCTGCGCGGTCGTCCAGACCCGGTTTCGGGCATGATCATCGACACCAGCCTACTTGAGCTGAAGCTCGAGGAAGCCCGCGACGCGCTCGACCACCGATTCCTGGACGAGATCAACGATCTTGGCCCGGGCACGATGGAAAACCTCTGCGCCTACATCTGGAGGAAGCTCGAAGACCAGGTGACGAGCCTCCACAGCGTGGCGGTCCTACGCGACAGCACCAGCGACCGCGTCACCTATTACGGCCCAAACGCCTAATGGCCGGCGGCGCCCTTGTCGTCTTTTCGGGTGGTCAAGACTCGGCCACTTGTTTGGCTTGGGCTCTAGAGCGCCATGACCACGTCGAGACGATCGGATTCGACTACGGTCAACGGCATAGGGTCGAACTCGATGTCCGCGCCGACTTTCGCGAGGCGATTACCACCAAGTTCCCGCAGTGGGCCGATCGCCTCGGCCCCGACCATATGCTCGCCCTGCCCTCCTTGGCGGCGATCAGCGACACGGCCCTGACCAGCGAACGAGAGATCGCTTTCAACGCCACGGGCCTTCCAAACACCTTCGTGCCGGGCCGTAATCTGCTGTTCCTAACCTATGCTGCTGCGGTCGCCTATCGCCGGGGTCTGAAGCATCTGGTCACTGGCGTCTGTGAGACCGACTTCTCAGGCTATCCCGACTGCCGCGATGACACCATGAAGTTGCTGCAAGTGACGCTGAACCTTGGCACCGAAAGCCGCTTCGTCATCGACACCCCTTTGATGTGGATCGACAAGGCTCAAACCTGGGATCTAGCCAACGATCTTGGAGGCGAGTTGCTCGTCAATCTCGTCATCGAGCATACTCACACTTGTTACCTTGGCGACCGCACACGCCGTCATCCCTGGGGCTATGGCTGCGGAACTTGTCCTGCGTGCGATCTGCGCGCCGCCGGTTTCGAGAAGTGGAACGAAAGCAGAAACGTCCAGGACTGACGCACCTCCCATTTTTAGGTTGTTGGGCTTGCAACCACACGGTTGCCGCGTAAAGCTCAAGACGGGGAGCGTGTTGTGCAACGACAAATGATTTACTCGGCGATCGCGGTGCGAATTTGACCGCAGAGAGCTTGATTTCACGCGACACAGATTGGCTCGAAGGCGCTCGAAGCCGAACTCTAAAAGCCCTGCGTTCGTCGTTAGCGGCCGGCGACCGCTTGGCGTTGGTGCGCGAACTTGCCCGTCTGTCCGGTGGGCGATTCAATCTCCGAGATGCCGGCCACACCTTAAGCGCCGACGAGAATGCTCTGATGCCGCGCTTTGGAATGGCGCTGACGGATGATGGATCTGTCAGGCTCGTAGATGGCGGCTTGCTTGACGTCGCCAAAACGCTTGAAGCGGCGCTACAGGTCGATCCTCGGTCTCGCACCCTTTTCGAGAGCGGCGTCGCGGACGCCGCACTCCTCCGTTGTACAGGGCATCAGAACTATAGAAGCCTGACACAGAAAGCGGCGGTGAACGCCCTTCTGACCATGCCAGATGCGGCATCTATGATGGTGTCGATGCCGACGGGTTCGGGCAAGAGTCTGCTCTTCCAACTCGCGCCCTTATGGTGGCGCCGAGATCGACCAGGCTCCTGCGTGATCGTCATCGTGCCTACGATCGCATTGGCGGATGATCATGCTCGCACGTTGAGCAAGATCGACGGGCTCGAGGGTAGCCGGTCACTTACGGGCGCTCTTACACAAGGCGAACGGCAAGAGGTCATTGACGCCTTCCGACGTGGAGAGGTCCCCGTTCTGCTGCTCTCGCCAGAGGCCGCCTTGGGCTCTGCTTGGGAGGGCTTGCTTAACGCCGCGACTCCTGCGGAAGAAAAGTTCGGCCTTGAGGGGCGCCTGCAAGCGGTGTTCATCGACGAAGCCCATATCGTCGAGAGTTGGGGCCGCACATTTCGCCCGGACTTTCAGCGACTACCAGCGCTCGTCGATGCGCTTCGATCCCGCAACCCGGCGCTGCGCACGGTGCTGCTATCGGCCACGCTCACGCCCGCCGCGAGCGACGTACTCAAGGAAGCTTACGGGCGCGGCGATTGGCTGGAAGTACACGCTCAAACGCCGCGCTATGATTTCGATCTAGCCTTCAACACTTTCGCGGATCCTGCTGCGCGCGACATAGCGTTGTTGAAGGCGATCGATCACGCTCCTCGGCCCGCCATCGTATACACGACTCGCGTCGATCAAGCCGAAGCGCTCTACCAGCGCCTCACCGAAGAGCGTGGCTACAAGCGCCTTGCGCTGTTCACCGGAGCAATCACTGACGCCGTCACACGCAGAAAGATCGTCAATGACTGGGCGGACCAGCATCTGGATCTGGTTGTGGCGACATCGGCTTTCGGCATGGGGGTGGACAAACCCGACGTTCGGACGGTCATCCATGCCTGCCTGCCTGAAACGCCCGCGCGCTGGTACCAAGAAATCGGCCGCGCATCGCGCGACGGCCATCAGGGCCTGGGTTTAGCCCTCTGGACTCGAACAACAACTGACGAGCGGGCCTCGCGACGTCGCGGCGACAGTGACGGCGACGAGGCCGAACGTTCTGATGAGGAACTGGCTCGCAGGCTTGCGGGCGGCGGCTGGCTCTCCAGACCAAAGGCGGAGGCAAGGTGGTTGGCGCTGCGCGACAGCTGCGCCCCGACCTGGGACGACCAAGCTCGCCTTCGTCTACGGTTGTCGCTCGATGCAGCGCGCGAAGGGCTTGGTCGCTTCACGGGCGAACAAAACCGCGGCTGGAACCGCAGCCTCCTTAACCTGCTTCAGCGGGCCAAAGCCGTCGAGATCGAGGCCGCGCCACCTAAGGAAGACGCCGGAGACGAGCCCGAAACCTGGGACATCTACCTCTTAGACGATGGCCTGATGAGCGAGGGCGAGGCCTGGAAAATCGCGTGGGATCAGATCTACCGGGTGCGCGATGCTGAGCAGCGGAAGGCCACTCTAGAACTGGACCGGTTTCGTAGGCTCCTAGCAGGCGAAGCTTCGGGCTGCTTGCTGCGCGAAACCTATGGGCTCATCGAACCGGACGCCGACGCGCCCGATTGCGGGCGATGCCCCGATTGCCGCGCGCGCAACGTCTCGCCGCCGAGGAGTTTGCAGCCCGCTGGCCTCACGCATGCGTGGAAAGCACAACCTAACCAGAAGCGCCATCTGGGCCGCGGACTTATCCTGGTCGCTCCGGAGGTAAGCGTGACATCGCAACGCCTTGTCGAGCGGCTTGTCGCGGCTGGCGTCGAACAGTTCGTCGCCCCAAGGGCTTTTTCCCTCGACCTTGCGCAGATGCTCATGGCCTCCCCTGCACAGCTTGGCTTTGTGCAGGACGCTGAGGACTGGATCCTAAACGAGAGGGTTTTGCCAGATCTCCCAACGGCGGTGCTCCCGGCGGACGAGCCTGACCTGTGGCGCTGGCTGCGGGCATCGCAAAGGTTTGCCGAGCAAAGGCCCGAGCAAACCCTGGCGCTGGTCGTAGACCCGTTTCGAAAGATCGATGGTCGGGCCCTTCATCAATTTGCCTCCCAACAGGCGCCCATCGAGGAAGAGACGCTCGATGAGTTCACGCTGGTCCAAGCCGGAGCTTTGGCATGAGCCTTCTGACTGACACCCAAGGCACGCCCGAGCGGGTTTGGTCTTCGATCCACGCGGTCGCGGCCTTGAATGGTCTAGCCCCTCGCGATGAGCTCTGGGCGCTCCTAAGCCCCAAATTCATTCGTGGCGGGATCGAGAATGATGCAGGGGATGGCACCGCGCCGCGGCAGGCGGTCGGTGCGAGCGTCAGCCTTGGTCTGCTGGAATTGGTAGAGCCCAACTATCGGCTCGTCGCCGCCTTGCCTGCCAACTATCTTGCCTTCGGCGACTATGTTCACGATCGCCTCTGCTCGATCGGTTCGGACGATCCTGACTTCCTCATAGTTGAGGCCTTGGCCTGGATGGTCATGAAAGTCGATCAGATGGGATCCCTCGAATGGACCGGCCGCGGGAATGACGCGGTGGCGAACATGATCGAAGCCGACATCGGTAATCCTGTCGGTGGAGATCTTCGCTATAACCGAACCAAGATCACCGCGTGGCGCCGCTGGGCACAGTTCCTGGATGTGGCCGTTGAGCTGCCTGGAAACCTCGGACTCTACCCTTGCTTCACCGGGCGCGTGCGCCGCGAGTTGGCGCGAAGCTCACTGCCACGAGATGTGGAGTTACCGGTCGGCGATGTGCTCGCCGAACTTGCCCGCCGCATGCCGTATGTCGACGGCGGTGTTCTGCAGCCCGCGATCGCTAGTCGAATGGGCGTGAAGACTGATCGCATGCGGGTCTCGATGCTGCTTTCCATGGCGCTGCGTGATCTGACGGAAGACGACGCGATTGAGCTTCGGGTGAGAGGCGATGCATCTGGCGTCGTCAGGCTTACAGCCGACGATCGCAAAGAGCTGAGCGTCCAAAGCGTGGTTTTGAATGGAGGCGTGCTGTGAGCCTGTTGTCCACTCCATGTTGGACTGCTGAAGACGCGCGCTCAGTCCTTCGGACAGAGGCCCTTTCAGGCGCCGATGAAGTTTTCCTGGCGACCCACACGCCGGTGCAGGACTTTGATATTGAAGGTTCTCACGCCAGCGATGTCGAGACCGCGACTGAAAGCGGTCTGTTGATGGCCCTAGCAAATCCTCGCCGACAGCACGGGTTGTGCGTCATTCAGGGCGAACCGGGTTCAGGCAAGTCCCACATAATTCGCTGGCTTGACGTCAATTGGCCTGAAGAGAGCGACCTTCGCCTTCTGATTCAGCGCGCGAACGGCAGCTTGGACGGTACTTTGCGCCAGCTTCAGCGCAAGATCCCCGATCAGTTCCAGCACCTCTTCGATGGGTTGAAACAGCAGCAGGCCGCCGGCTTGGTCGGCCGGTCGATGCAATTTCTGACTTCGCTCGCAGTGTCGCTTCGACCCGACTATTTCGACTCCGCGCCCGAAGATGTCGAATGGTGCCGTAAGTACGAGCCGGAAAAGTTGATCCTCAACGCGCTTGTGCGGGAAAACTGGAAAGGGCCCCGTCGCGTCCTGGAAATCATGAATGGCGGCGACGCCCGCAATTCAGAGTCTGCCAGCTTCAGCCTCAAAGACGTCTACGACCTTGTGGAGTTTTGCCCTGACGCCAAGGACTCCGAGCGCTCGGCGGCCCTAGCTCGCCGGCTCATGAGCGAGGGCGTCCACATTCGAGAGGCGCTAGAGGAAGGCCGGAGCTGGGACGATATCAGCAACGACAGCTTGGCTCTGCCAGAGAGCCTCAAGCTCGTCGATGCTCTGAATGCCCGGCGTAACCATGCCGTCCAGCACGTGATCGGCGTGTCGGCCGACGCGCTAAAGCGCCTTTTTGAGGAACTTCGCTCGGCGCTAAAGAAGGAGGGCCGGCGCCTTGTCTTGCTGCTCGAGGACGTCACGACCTGGCAAGGTGTGGATGACAGTTTGATCGATGTTCTGGTGACTGATGCGGCCACCCGACCAGAGCAGGATCTTTGCCCGCTGATCTCGGTGATTGGTGTAACGCCGGACTATTACGAGCGCGACCTAAAAGCCAACTACCAGCAGCGCATCACGATCGACGTCCGTTTGGGCAAGTCCGACGGCCGCTTCGAAGAGATCGGTACGCTCAAGGATTCCGAAAACCGCGCTGGCTTTGTAGCCCGGTATCTTGCGGCGTCACGGGCCGGTTCCGAACGCTTGAAGCTTTGGCGTGAGGACGTCCGAGCGCAGCACAATTTGCGCCCCCCTAATCTTTGTGAGACATGTCCGCGTCATGACCCCTGCATCGCCGCCTTCGGCGAGATCAATGGCATCGGGCTCTTTCCCTTCACCCGCGAGGCGGTCGACGGTTTTTTTGGCGCTCTCAAGTCTGACGCCCGCGGCCAGACCTACAAAACGCCACGCGGCATGCTGCAGGGTGTCCTCACCCCAACGCTGCTGAACACAGAAGTGTTCGTCGACGGGCAGTACCCGGGACCGCAAATCGAGCGAGCGTATATTCAAAAGGTTGGTCTTGCGCCGCTGCTCGCCAGCCGCCTCGACGACCGTGTTGAAGACGAGGCTCAACGCGCGCGACTGCGGCGCTTATTCGCCTACTGGGGAGACAACCGACCCGGTCTTACCGAAGATCCAGACGGTCAGGTTCGCTACGCAGGCTTGCGACGCAGTGTTGTCGAGGCCTTCGATCTTCCCTGGATCGCCGACGACATAAGGATGCCCGCGCCGGCGGTAGTGACAGTTGCGGACGCGGCCGACATCGGCGCGCCTGAGACGGTCGAAGTCCGCGTTCCGCAAGCTGATCCAAATACTTCGACACCAGAACCAAAGCCGGCGGGAAGACCCTTGGGCGCGAAGGCTGAGGCCGGGCCTCGCCCGGCCACCGCGCGTCAGCCCGCGCCGGCTCACAAGCCAGCCCCGCGGCGCGAACTCGAAAAACTGCTGGCTGAGATCGACAATCTACAATCCGACGACGCACTGCCTAATGCGCCCAGATGGAATGCCCTCGTTCACGAGGTGATGCAGACCATCGATATCCGGCGCCTACAGGTCGACCGCTGGACTTTCGACAAGGTGTTCACGCCCGACAGCGTCAAAATTGCCGGCGCGGGTAAGATCGACCCGCGCCACATGGAGGTGCCTCGCAAGGACTGGCTAGCCCAGGGCCTTAAGGCCTACGCCATGCTGAAGACCGATGATGCCGGTCTCACGACCGAAGAGATCGAGCACGCCCGCCGTCGCCTGGCGGCCTTAGTGCGCCAGCTTGAGCGTCTGGCCGGCGACCACCTTGACCGTCGCCTGCCTAGCTTGGCCACAGGTAAGGGATGGAGGCCGGCGCGCGCGGCCGTTCAAGTGCTGCTAGCGCGTGCTTGGCTTCGTGGCGCCGTATCGCCGAACGCGCCCCTCTCGGAGCAATGGCGCGCCCTTCTCTCCGACGAGGGCGAGGCTGAAGCTGCGTCGAGCATGCGGACGATGCCGTGGCAGGAGGTGCTGAGCGCGACGGGTCGCCGTCACGGTGACCTGCGCAGTATGTTGCAGGAAATGGTCAGCCTGCCTCAAGGCAAGGCGCGAAATTTCGGCCTCGCTGATCTCTCTGTTGCAGCGGCGGCGATGGTGGACCTGGCGCGTAGCCTGAAGTTGGATGACTTACCGCTGGAAGCCGACGCCAAGCCCGCCGTCAGCGAACTTCCCGTTCTTCGGGAAGTCGCGATCAAGGTCGCCACATCGCTCCCGCGCGTCACGGCGCTAGAGCGCACGCTCCTGAGTGAACGCAGCAACACCCTCCTGCCGCTGCTACGCGACAACAGTGTCGCCGAGCACCTTAATCGGATCGACAAGGTCGTGCGGACGGTCGCTGAGGCTCTTCCCACCCGTTCGGCGGTCGAAGTACGCGAATGGTTCGAGAGCTACGCAAGACTTCGGCGGATCCTTGACGACCGGCCGCTCCTAGGGCGCCTGCAGACCCTGCTGATCGAAGCGACGGACCCCGACCCGCCGCGCACGGCTGCTGAACAATTGGCTTGGCTGATCGCCGCGCCAGCAAGCGAGCTTCGATCCATCCTTGATCAAGCGCAGCGCGGTGAGGCGATTGTCGGGGCCCTCGCGCCGCATGTTCATGACCTGATCAGCGCTACGGCGGGCGGGGCGGACTTGGCAGTTCTGCATGGCCGCGGTCAGGCTCTCAAAGATGCCGCTGCAAAGGCACAATCGGCGCTGACGATAGGGAACGGTCAATGAGCGACGCCCTCACCCAACTCGAAGCTGACGTTAGTCTCATCCCGGCCGCTATTCAGGCGCGGACCCTGGGCTCGATCTTGGGGCGCGTGAGCGAGAAGACCCAGGACGCCAATCGACAGGCGCAACGGTGTGTCGCGCTTGTCGAGATGGCCAATTCGCTCGACGGTCTCTCGACCGCCACCGTCGAAAGAGCGGTGAGTCATGCGATCAAGCAAACACTTGAGGTCGGCGAAATGCTCGCCAACGCCCAAGGAGCGGACGATCTTGAGGCGATCTACGAAGACTACGGCGAGATCATCGTCGCCTTGCGTGACCTCGACCAGCAGGTTCGTTTCGTCTGGAGCTTGAAGGCCAAGAGCGACTACGCCTCGCTGATCCCGGTCGGTCATCTGCTGATGCGTATCGCCGGCGCCGAGGCGCTCGGCCGCAAGTTGGTCGACATCGGGACGAAGGCTGAAGCGCTCGCCGCGAGGGCTCAACCGGCAGAGACCCTCGCCCCCGAGATCACCAGTTTGAAGGCCGACCGTCAGCAAGCGCTTGCGGACATGGCCAAGTTCACTGAGAGCCCCGAGGTCGATGGTTTCTTAGATGCTGTCACCAAGGGGGCGGCGACCTTGGAAACGGTCACCCCAAAGGTGACCGCATGGCTAAAGGCACACGACGCCCTGGGGGCATTCAAGGTTACGGGTTAGGCCTCGCATACGAACCGTCGAAGCAGCGACCGGCTCGTAGAGGCCCCCACAAGGCCTTCCGACATTAGGTCACTGCTTTGGTGTACGCACGCCTGACAGCCATCGACGCATAGCCGGCCATGCAGCCGATAGAGCTGGTCGGCAAGGCGATGGTCGGGACTGAGGCTGTCGTCGAGAGCCGCGTCCTCGACTTGCTCATAAGCGGCCAGGAGCCTGGCGGCCGTCTTGGCTTGCCCGCCCCGCGCCCGCTCCACGGCTGCGCTGACCAACTCCCACACCGTCGGTTCGCGCTTGAGACGCTCGCGAAGCTCCGCGTCAGCAACGCGCAACTCCATGGCCAGCTCATAGAGATCGACCCGTTCGAGGCCCACTTGCTCCCTGCCGTAGAGCACGCGCAGCACCGCGGGCGGCGCTGGAGCACCGGACGGCAAGCCCAAAGCATCGGCCAATAGCCGCAAGGTGGCAGGATTGGTCGGATCGAGCGCGCGCCAGGCCGCATGCTGATCTTCTGCCGCAAATAGCCGCGTAAGGGCCTGGTCTTCAGCGGCATTGGGACAGTCAGTGATGAAGCCGTCGCGCCAATGGCCTTTGGAAGTTTCAAACCGTTCAGCAAAGGTTCGCGTGGTTCCATCCCCATACGACCCGACTTCACAGATCGTGATCATCGCCTCGTCCACCGCCTCAAACTGCAGGGGAAGGCGCGCATGCATGATCACTTGGCGCTCATCGCCTCGTGCGGTTTGCACAAACGATTCCTTCAACCGCATGCCCAGGGCGTGCACCACCGCCGTCCATATATAGCGGCGCAGGCAGGCCGGATCGCTCAAACCCTCAAGTGCCGCCTGTAGCACAGGCTTTAGCGCGGGCGCGCCATAGACGTCCGCAACCCTTGCGACCCGGCTAACGCTAAGCATCGGGTGCTGGGACAGGTAGCTTGACCGTGCGTCCTCGAAAAGCGCGGCAATGTCGGCCTTGTCCCAAAAGCGAAGCACTTGTTTGAGGCGTTTAAGCAGAGGCTCGTCCGCGACAATTGTGGCCAGAAGCTCCGCGGCCCGGCGCGCTTCGAACGCGTTGACGCCAGCGGCGATAGACTTCGACTCCAGGAGATAACGCAAGCGCTGTCCCTCGTGCCACGCACGTTCGGCAGCGTTCCCGTCAAGCTCTTGGACGACCTTTTCGACGAACTGCGAGAGGCGATCGGTGTTGATCGCATAGCGCACGCCCTCGGTTTGGACGTGGAAACCGTGCAGCAGCGGTCGATCATCGCCGGGTGCGGTGAAGATCTGGGTGAAGGTTTCGGAGCCAAGCGGTGGTCCATTAAGCGGCACTTCGGCGTCAGCGCCCCAAAAGACCCGCGCCAGACCAAGCCCCGTAGACTTGCCGCCAACGCCGTCGCCTTGGAAGAGGTCAACACGCGTCAACCAGGCTTCCAGCCCCTCAATCGGCAACGGCCGCGCCTGTTCTTCAACAGGCTTCAGCACGGGAAAGCCCCGGAGAAAGCCGCGGCTATCGTGGCGGATTTGTCTGGCGAGATCGGGCGGATCGCCCACCTTGCTCACGCTCGCTAAAGATCCTGCGCCGGCTTCCCAGTCCGATTGCCAGCCAGCGCCGTACATGCGGCCAAGAACCTCTAGGGTGAGGCGCTTGGGCCGAAAGTAGGTGTCGTGCAGATCGGTGAGGAGAGGTTTAGCCTCGTCGGGCAATTGCGCAAGCCACGCACCCGCGCCCTCTCCCACGGCAAACTGGTCGCCGTAATCGTAGTCCTCGGGAGCCAACCATGGCCCTTTCCCGTCGATCGGCGGTCGCCAATAGACATTGACCCCGTCATAGCGACGCGTGGCGTTGCCTGGCGCTGCGGTAGAAAGCGCCAAGGCGATGTCCTCGTTAGCGTCGGGAGCCCCCGCAGATTTTACGGTTAGGTGCGGAAGGTTGATGCTCTCGAAAAGTGTCGTGGGAATCCACGTCAGAAGGGCGCGAGCCTTGGCCGGCGTGTCGAGAACTTCATTCTTAGAGCGCGCCTTAAGGGCTTTGGCCCACAGAGCCGCCAGGCTGGCCTGCCTGAACTGCTCCCATGGCTTGGCGCCAAAGAGACGTTCAACATAGGTCTGCGCCTCCAACCAAGCGTCCTGCGAGGGGGCCTCAAGATCCACTTTGACGCCGCGCCGCTCCAGCCGTGCGAAGGCGTCGAGCACCGACGATAGGATCTGACCACGCCGAACAAAGAAATTGTCAGGATTGAGCGGGCTATCGAACGCGGCCGGAGAAATCATCTCGTGCGGTTTGCGGAACCACCAGGTGTCGCGGCTTGAATAGAGGGATAGCGTCACGCCGGTGATCGGACGATCGTCGACACCGCGCCCACCCCGTCCCTTGCGTTGGATGAAGCTGGCAAGATCGCGCGGCGCGTAATGCTGATAGACTAGGTTTATGTCTGGGTCGTCGTAACCGACCTCAAGTGAGGACGTGGCGAAAACGATATCCGAGCGCTTGATCATGCCTTCCACGCGGCCCGACGTCCCCGAGAACACCGGCTGCTCAGCCACCGTCAAGCATGCGCCGGCTCTGCGACGCCCCGCCGCTCCGACCTGGGCCTTGTCCTGAGCGGCGAACCACCAGCATTCGCCTTCCTTGAAGACATCACAGCCGTGGGGCTGGCCGCAGCAAGCCTGACGCGGCTGGCCATTCACGGGATCGTCCGGATAGTTGCGCGTCCGTAAAGCGGCGAGCTTCTTAAAGGTCTCCGCATCGCCATAGGCGGCGTGAAGCCGTCTGACCTTGTCGATCGAATCCAGGAACACGAGCGACCTGTAGCCGCCCGCCGAACCGGTGCGGCGTCGCATGCCGTGCGCCAGGCACATAAGGCTTTGGATCGTGGTCGAGGCGCCGGCGATGTCCTTGCCGCGAGACTCCACCTCGGGCTGGACGAAGAAGAAATATTCCCGTCCGCGGGGGTTGATGGTCCGTTCGTCGGGCCTTGGCGTAATGAGCTCGGTGGGCCGGTCGACAAGGCGCTCCCACGCCTTGGCCGGGTCGCCAAGGGTCGCGCTCATTCCGATCGCTAGCAACGGGCGTCCGTCCTTGGCGTTAGCGGCGACTCGAGCGGCAAGGCGCCTTAGGGCAAACCCGACCTGAGCGCCATGGATGTGGGAATAGAGGTGGATTTCGTCGGCGAGCACCGCGCGAGGCGGCGCGAATTCAGGGTCATCTCCGAAGATGCGACCGTAGCTAGCGTTGTGCATCCATTGGTGCAGGGAGTCAGTCGTAGGCAGGAAGAGCGCCGGGGGGGTGTCGCGCAAGCCCTGCTTTGAGCCGACCCACCCTTTGTAGCCCCAGGAGCAAGCCGTGCAATTGAGTGCGTCGGCTCCGTCATCACCTTTGCCGCTCGCGAGTAGAAGCTCCTGCTCACATGCTGGACAAGCAAAGAACGGGAAAGTGTAGGTGCGGTCGCTGACCTTCTTCCAACCTGCATCCACGTCCCAGGTTCGAAGTTGGTCGAAAGACTGGGGAACAGGGCCGATCTGAAGACCCAAGGTCACGGTCGGCATGCCGGGCTGTTGAGCAAAGTCCGCCAAGTAGCTCGCGAGTCGCTGAGCCTGATTGGTGGCCAGGCGAATGCGCGGATAGGCCAGGATGGCGCGAACGCCACGGACGCCCCTCAAGCGGTCTGCGGCGGCGCCGGCGATCAATGGAAAGGCCGCAGCTTCAGTCTTGCCCGATCCGGTGTCTGCAGCGATGACGAATCCTTTGTCGCCGGCCCCGTCCCAAGCCTGGCTTAAGGCGATGAGGCTTCGGGCTTGGAAACCTGCGATCGCAGCGTCGGCTCCCCATCGCCGCTGGAGCATATCCCCAAGCGCCTTGAGCGCGTCTTGTCGCGCCGGCTCAAGACCTTCGGCCGCCTTGCCGATCGTCGCGGCGATATCCTCTCGACGCTCGGGCTTGTCGCGATCTCGTAGCTCGAGCTTCAAGCTTCGAACTAGGTAGGGTCTGGTGTCGGCGTCATCGTGTTTGAAGCGCTGCTTCACATAGCGTAGTTCGCGCGCGAGTTCGGCCACACGGCTGCGGACCCTGCCTTCGTCGGCAAGCATCAGCCAGCCGTGCTCGGCCAGGCGCCCCACCGCTGCAGCGACGAACTCTCGATCCAGGCCAGCCTGGTCAGCGAGACTGGCTATCGACGTCCAAGCTTCGAAGACGCCGAAGTTGATGGTCGCAGCTTCGAGTGTCTCCAGCGCATTCAGGACGACGAAATCCTCGTCGACGAGTTTCGCCGGCTCGGCCGGCGGATCCCCGTCGACCGGGACGCCCAAATCGACCCAATCAATAGTCATAGCGCCGTTGGCCGTACCGAACACGACCAGCCCTTCGGCCTTCAGCCGCTCTACGGTTGCCATCAGGACATCGTCGCCCTTGCCGTTCATCCAGGCAAAGCGCTGGCGCACGGTGTTATAGAATGGCGGCACGCGACCTGACCGCGTTTGGCTGATCACGCCCTCAAGCCTGGCGCGAACGGTATCGATATCGACGGTGAACACTTGCCGGCGGGGATCGACGATGGCCGCTTGCCAGAAGCTTCCGTAGCGTGTGGATTCGGTGAGGTTGATCCACCCTAGCGCATGCAGGCGGCTTAGGTCCGGCAGGAGACCGCGCTGGGTCGCCAACTTATGCTGCAGGGCCTTAATGGTCGCCTTGGCGTTCTTGGCCTCTCTGGCGCACGCCACCACCGCGGCGAGCAGTCGCTCCTGATCTTTTGTAAGTTCATCCGTGCTGCTCGCCGGGGCGCTCTCGACCGTTTGCTCGAACACCGGTGCGGCATCGAAGCCGCGAAGCAGCACTTGGGCTTTGACCGTTCCTCCAGCGCCGTTCTGCAAAACGACGCTACGCCTCGGCTTTGCGCTGAAGACGAACTCGCGCAGCATTTCGGCCTTATCCATAGCCTCCTGATCGCCGGGCGCGGCTTCGAGGAGTCGCCGGCTGATCAGCACAATCAGCTTGGTCTTCGCCCGAGTGATGGCGACGTTGAGGCGTTCGGGCGCGAAGATGAAGTCGGCTTCCGCTAACGCAAATTCCGCATCGGCGACGCAATAGGACATTATAACCGCGTCGCGCTCCTTGCCCTGGATGCGATCAACAGTTTCTACGAATGCCCCTCGGGCCAAGCGCTTGGAGAGAGACGAGCGGATCGCGTTGTTCTGAGCTCGGTGCGGACTGACGATCGCCAGATCGTCTTCCCAGAACTTCGGTGGTACGACGCCGCTCGCATCGACCACGCTCATCCGCGTTGCAAGATGCTCGGCAAGCCTGGCGGCGATATCGGCTTCCAGGGGGTTCTGGCTCGACGCAGGAGGGCCATCATGGAGCAGAATGGCGACTGGCCAGTCCGGATCGAGGAGATCGCCCTCCCAGTCCTCCAGGCCCTCCTGCCAGTTGTCGATGAGCTTCAGCCGGCCGAGGCGGACTTCATCGACGGACCGGTAGTTATCCTTGTAGAAGACGCGTTCGGGAAACTCCGCGAGAGGCCCGTTCAATCGGAAGGTCTCATCTAGAGCAAACTCCGGCACCTCCCCCGACTTCAGGAACGTGTAGAGCGAGCCGCCCAAGTCACGCGTATCGAGCCGGATGTCTCGGGCCGAGCGAATGGGCGGTAGCTGCTGATCATCGCCGGCCACCACAAGGCGGCCCGTGTCCTTCAACCCCGCCAGCGCCATCAACCCGTGGCTGACAACCATCTGAGAGGCTTCGTCGATGCAGACGAGATCGAAGATGTCGGCCGTATAGCGGTCACCTTGGGCGTTCGGGCGCGCCATCAGACGCGCTAGCGACCAGATCGAACCGCCCATGACGACGTTCGGGGCCTGAAGATCCGCTATGGCGGCGTCGGCTTCGGCGGGATTGCTGACACGGTCGCGGTGCTGAATGGAACCGGAAAGTCCCGCTGGTGGGGCCGCGCCGATGAACCGCACATCGAAGGCGCCGGGCGCATGCGTCTGTGCGCGCTTGGCGACCGCGTCGAGGAGGTTGCCGATGGCGTTGCGCGTAAAAGCGCTGACGAACACCCGCGTCGGCAGGCCGGCGGCCATGCGCGCCTGCATGTAGCCGACAATCAGCCAGGATAAGAGATGGGTTTTCCCCGTGCCTGGCGGGCCAAGCACGAGCCCGGCCCGAGTGGCGGCAAGACCTTGCCATGCGCTGATCTGGGCCGCCCGTAGCGCATGCTCGCCTTTGGCCTTGAGTTGCGGCGTCACGAACTCGTCGAGCGCCTTGCGCCAAAGGTCGGGGTCAACAGCGCCCGCAGCGAATGCCTTAGGGTCGCGCAGAAAGGTCAGGAGTTGGCGCGGGCTCATGGCTGATACCTCGCCATATTGGAAAGAAATCTGGCGGCGCGGTCACTGTTCACGTCGCCAAAGCTCTGGTCGATGAACCAGCCGTCGGTGGGCGTGGTCCGCAAAAGCGCGTCAAACTCGGGCGATTGGTAGATGCGTGGGCTGATGCGCACGGAAACGAGATCCGTTCGATCTTCGAAGTCGCCCGAAGGCGCCAGAATCGAGCAGCTAACGCCTCGCCAATTGGCCGGATTGAGCCGCAGGTCTGGATCGTCGTTTGTGAGGATCAGGTTGAAAGAGCCCGGGCCAAGGTCACTGTCACGACTGGCTTCAGGTACTTTGAACCGAAGGATCGCCGTGCGTCCGTAGAGACCGTGACTATTTAGCGAGAGCCCGGCCATGCACCGTCCGGCGTCGCGCCGGCGATCGGCAGGCTGAGCCAGATTGACGAGAGCTTCCAGGAGGCCCGCCCGGTTCTCCAGGAGTTCGCATGCAACCAAGACATCAAGGTCGACGGCGTTGAGGGGATCAAAGGTGGCGTGGAAACGGAAAGGCTTCTTGGAAAGGCGCAGCAGCGGCGCGCCCTTGGCAGCCGCCACCTCGTTCTGTCGATAGAGCCAGGCGATTACCCCATGCAGAGCATCAAGGCGCATAGCGACGTCGTCGCGGACCGCGCTCAAGGGCTTGGCGTCGAGCTTTTGCTCTCGGATTGGCCGAATGACGTCGATCGATAGCAGCGAGGAGAATGGGCGAAAAAAGCCCTCCGCCGGGCGATAGGCGGGGCCCGCCCCCGCCGCCTCAAGGGCCTGACTGACCTGTCGAAGATCGTTGGCCACCATGACCGGCAGGGCGAAAAGTTGTTCGATGACGCTGCGCACGGCCGTTGCAGGCAGGTGGTGCACCCCGCGAAATTCCGGCTCTGGAACGACGTCCTCGGGCGGGAAGAGCCGCACCAGGTGCAAGAGCCCTCCTCTAATGATGTCATTGTCCAGGTGGCGGCCCAAAGCGTTCTGCAACGCCGTCGCCTCGCTAGGCTCGTAAAAGAAGATATGGGCGAAAACCCCCTGTCCATCCGGCGCGCCGGCGTTGGCTAGGTCGATGTCCGTAAGATCTTCAATGAGCGCTGAGAGAACCGCGATCATCGCTGCGGCTTCGTCCTCAGCTGATCCACTCTTTGGAATTTCGATCTTCTCACGCGCCGACTTGCCGGCCTCAATCCGGCGAAACCCGATGGCGGCGATCCGGTCATCGACAGGGTCGTGGTCGACCGACAGCAGAAAGATAATATCCGCGCGCGGCGGCATCAGGAAGGTGTGCTCTTCCTGGGTCCGAGCGATAGAGTTTTTTGAGATGGCCAGCGCGCGTTCAGCCAGGACTGGCGCCTTGCGGGTGAGAGACCAGCCCGCGCCAGGAACCTTTGCAAGTCCCTGGGCTTGGGACAGAGCGCCAACGGTGCGCACGTCGAGCTTGTGGAGCGAACGCTTGGCCTCATGGGTTAGCCCCGGGACGGCGGAGACGTCTCGCGTTTCGGCAGGCAGTTCAGGCGATATGGACTTCCTGCAGTGGTCGATGAAATCGCACTGCTCACATTTGAAATAGAGGTGAAAGAAGGTCTCGTCGTAGCTGGGCGCGACAACCTTCTTTGCGATGGCCGGAAGAATGTTGGCGCAGAAATCGTCCACCATCCGCAGATAGGGCGCTAGCGAAAACCGCTCGATCTGATGATCTTCTCCCGTAGCGAATCCACGATCGGGAATGCGCCAGATCTCGCCATGATCATCAAGGCGCGCGTGCCCAGATAATCCCATTTCACTCAGGAGCGCCTCTAGCACACGGACGTAAAAGGCCACCTGCGTTTTATGAAATGGGGTAGCGCGGCGCGTCGCCTTGATATCGATGATCGTGAGAACGGGGTTACCACCGCCGGCAAGGGGCGCAAGACGGATGAGGTCTGGCAAGTTGCGCTTGAGCGCTAAGTCAGTGCCCTGCAGGAAGCTTGGTTGCGCTCGCGGTGTGAGGTTGGCCTGGGCAGCAAAGGGCTTGGCCTGTTGCCCGCGGAGAAATGACGCCGTTAGCCGTTCGTCAAGTGGGTGCTTCGGAGAGCTCGGAAGGAGCACGCCGTCGGTACGATTAAGTTTAGCGACTACACGCTGCTCAAATTCGTTCCCAAGAACAGCCCAGCTTTGCTCTTTTACGACTTTAACGACAGGCACCGCGTCTAATTCGGCGTCCGTGAAGAGTTCATATCGAGTTTTGCGTTCACAGCGATACTGGAACCAAGACTTGATGGTCGATCCACTGAAAGTTCTCGCCATGCCCCGACGCCCGGCGCGAATCTCGCACCCAAAAGTTGTTGGTGCGAAATGAGCATCTTATGGCATAGCTTCGCAAGGATCTCGCCCGCGCATCTCACTCCGTAGTGGCTGGGTCGTCGCCGGGAAGCGACCTCTCAAAACTCTGATAAAGATCCGCACTAGAGGTGAAACTTCCGAGAGGCAGGTAGCGCCAAAAGCCTAGCATTGGCTGTTAGGCCTTAGATCGGACGTAGACATCCACCTAAGGCAGCCAATGTCCCGAATATGAGAGGATGTACCGAGCGGCCAGGGAGTACCCACGTCGCGTGCTCTAACAAGCGCGCGGAGCAAAAGGCCCATAATGTCCGCACTATATGCGGAGATTAGGCTTGCGCGAGACTCTGCCGATCGGGGGCGGAGCATAAGCTGTTAGCTCTTATGCGAAGGCCAGCCCTGACTCTTCTGAGAAGTTTGGAAGGGCCGCTTTCAGCGAGGTGCCGCGATTTGGTTCGGATCGCGTTCGGCGCGCTGAGCCTTGAGGCTTCCGATGCGCTGCTTGAGCGATAGATCGGTCGGATCGACTACGGTCGTAGCTTGACCCCCCCCATCCGCTTCACGCCGGCGGCAAGGCGGAAGAGGTCGGGCATATTCAAACGGCCGTCGCCGATGACTTCGATGATGCCAAGGTGATCGAGCGTGTCGATCAAGGCCGCATGTGTCGCCGAGTCGTCGGCTTGAGACGCGATCCGCGGTGGCGGAAGGTAACGACCCGTCGTATCGGCCTTCATCTCCTTGTTGATCGCCGTGATGATTTTGCCGCCTTTCCAGCGGTTCATGACATCCTTGCGATCTACCGGAACCTGCATGTCCCTCAGCGGGCGGAAGACCGCATCGATCCAACGGTAGTCCTCGCGCAGCTCGAGCATCCGGCTCTGCGAGGCTTGCCGCACGCCTTCCTTGATACCCTCCACCTCCAAAGCCACGAGATTGCCCTCGCTTCGTTCGGCGGCCACACCTAGAGCCAAAAGAAAGCTACGCGGCGCTGCGTGTCCTTTCGCGTTCGCCAGATGGTTTGGCACCCAGGTGTAGGTTCGGCCCTTCGTCGCGCTACGGCCCATGTAGTTGCCAGCAACCGCGGCGAAGAACTTCTGCTGGGCGGTTTCGTCGGTCAGAAGTTCGGCTGGAACCTCGTAGCGATCTGCCTCGTAGTTCAGTTCTTTGCCAAAGTTCTCTCGGGTGTACTGCTGAATGGATTCACGCGCTTCAGGATGATTGGCGAGGTATTGGATGAGAAGGGCGTGAAGGTCTCGCCGCGTCCAGGCCAGCAGAACCTCGTCATGGCGAAGCTTTGAGGAGTCTCCGACCGCCCACAGTTGCGGATCATCGACCATGTCGGGACGCAGAAACAGCTTGAGACGCAGCGCTCGTGAGGGGCGCAGGAAGAGGCCGACCTGAAGAAGCCCCCGCATGAGGTTGGATATCTCGTCCCAGTTGGACGACAGCGTGTCCAACGCATCGAAGATAACCAGGAGCTGGCGGCCTTCACCGATCAGGTACTTGTCAGCGGCCTGGAAATACTCACGACGAAGAGCCGGGTCGTCGGCGATCCAGGCCACTCGCTGGCGCCAGCCGCCCGTTGCGACTTCCGCCGGCCGCACAGGCGCGGGCAGGACCGAGAGAATGACCGCCCGCCAGATCGCTTCAGCGGTGAAGCCCTGCTTGAGGAGGTCGGACAACTCATTGCTGGTGGGGTGGTTGCTCGAGAACTCGTCGCCGCCAAAGCCTAGCTCAACCGCGACCTTGTCGAGGCCCAACCGTGGATAGACCGACGAAAGCCGTGCACGGCTGTCGGCCTTGAGGAGCGCGCCGGTCCAGAAGCTTTTACCCGTGCCTCGATCGCCGATCACGATGGGCCGCGACGGATCAAGCGCGCCTTCGTGATCGCGCACCGTCAGTACGCGCTCCCAACCGGGCGCATCCGAGGCGATCTCAGCGGTCTTTCCCTTCAATTCCCTCAGCGCGATACGAAGCGGTGTTGCGGGAAGCGCGCTCATAGCGAAGCCTTCGTGAAAACAAAGTCGCGAACAAAGCTCAGCAGTTCGCCATAGGCGCTGGCATAACCCTGCTCGGAGAAAAGATCGGGATTGGCGTCTGGGTTGAAGTTCATGAACGCCTCCGACGACGATACCGTCAAAGGATAGTGTGGCGCGGAGGGATCGTCCAAATCGAAGCTGAAGGCCTCAACATCCACGTCATCGTCTACGGCGTCATAGAGATAGTCCAGCCACAACTGCCAGCAGTGGGACAGGAACAGCGCGCGATCCTGAGTGCTACTTAGAGCACGTCCGTGGACCATCCGGAAGCGGTCGCGTAGTTCCGGCGCGTCTTCCCAGGATTCCATCGCCTGGCGCACCGTCGAGAGCAGGATGGAGTAGCCGGAGAAGGTGTGCGGCGAATTGGTCCCAAACAATAGAACCGTTGCCCCCAGGCCCAGCAGCGAGGCCGCGGACGTCTCGTGAAGGCCTGCCCGGACGTCCAGCAAGACGACGTCATATCGGCGGCGCTCTTCGAGTAGCTCCAGCAGGATTTGCACCTTCTGTGCAAATGATTTCCCTGAGAACGGGCCGGATGGCGCGCCGGGCGTGTAGGCGCGCGACAGCTTCCCGAGGAACGTATCGGGACGCGCGAGCGTCAACCGTCCGACCACCGGCACCACATCGACGAGGCCCTTGCCCGATGTGAACGGAGAGCCACCAATCATATCCGGAACGAGCTGGGCCACATCCAAGCCCGCAGCAGCGCCCGCCATCCAGTCGAGCACGCCATAGTCGGGCACCCGGTCAGCACGCAGGAGCACGCTTTCCAAGCCCGGCGCCTCCAGGTCGAGGTCCAGCACCAGAACATTAGCGCCCCGCAAAGCCAGGTCGGCTGCGCAGATCGATAGAGCTGTCGAGCGACCAACGCCCCCCTTCAGCCCGTAGAAGGCCAGCCGCGGAACCGTTGGTGCCTTGGTTGGCGGCGCGCTCAGCCAGCCTTCGCCGGCCAAGCGTCGATCCAAGAGAATGTAACGAGCGCCTTGCGGCGCAACGATCGGAATCCCCGCCTCTTCGAGGAGTGGCCCAGACATTCCCGCCGATGCCGCAAGCAGCGGCGCTTTGGGCGTCAAGAAGGGGCGCAGCGCGTCAGGCAGGTCGGCAGTCGCGGCGGACACGGTTGCGTCGTCCACGCTCGGCGGCGCGACAAAGGCGAGCCGACCGAAGACGTCGCGGACAATTCGCCCCCCCGACGAGGCTTGGCCCAGCCGGATATCAAGGAACTCGACGAAGGCGTCGAGACCAGCATCGATAGTTTGCGACAGCGTGGTCATATCGAAAAACCGCAAAAGGACAGGATCCGCTGGGTGTCGGCCTTCCAGCCACTACAGAGAGCATCATCGACGCAATTGTCTTGGGCGTAGCGAGAGTGGATCGAATACTCAGCCAAAAGTTCAGGCGGGCCCTCCAGCAGGCCAAGCAACGGCAACATCGTCCGCCCCTGACCGTGCAGCCCTAAGGCTTGGGTGAGTTTCGGGAAGTGCACTTTCAGAGGCTTGTCGATCGTGATGTTGGCGCTTTCTAGGAAGCCCTTCACCGCGCATTCGGCAGCCACTCCATAGAGATGGCCCGAAGTCGTCGGGTCGCCGGCATCTTCCAAGACCATCGCCGCAAGGTAGGAGCGGGCCGCAGCATCCGTGAAGGACTCCGTCAGTGTCCAAGCTCCAGCGCTCATCGAAATCGGTCCCACGCCTCAGATCTTGCCGCGCCGTGCTTACGCTCGGCCTAGACGACCTCCTACAGGAGTCGCCCAGGTTTTGAAAAACCAAACCTGAGGTACGAACAAGCGCTCGCCGCGTCAGCTCCGATTTGCAAGCGGTTTTTGGCGGGTGGCTCTCTTCCTCTCAACGCCCGCCATGTCCTTCGCTTGAGCTACTGCTCAACGCGCCCCAGACCGATTGAGCGACAGGATCTCGTCTATCAACCGGACTGGCCACGACTTAGACCGGGATAAGTTCGGATCAGATCAACTTGGTTCATGCCTGCCTAGCCCGCAGACCGCCCGCCGTCCAAAGAGGTCTTCTCGCGGACCTGCAGGCCCGCCGAGAGGTCGATCAGCGAGGCTGCGAAGGCCTCCGATCCACTCATCACCCGCGCCGCCTCCTCTAGGAACATGGCTTCCAGGCGACCAAGCATCTGATTGAAGCCGCGCGCGCGGTCCTTTCTCAAGGCCGCCACGTCCGCTGTCGCGACGACCCCACTGAGCAGTTGCTGTATCCCGGAGTCGTCGAGCATGCGGGTGTAGACGCCCTTCTTGAACGCCCAGCTGACGAGTATGGCCGATCGGAAATAGACGCTGCGCAGGACGACGAAGATCAGCCAAAGGCGGTCGCCGCAGAAGGGACGATGCTTCTCGGCTTCGAGGGTCGTCATTTCCACATTGCGCTGCATGATCTTGTTTTCGTCGGCGTAGGGCGCGACCCAACCGAGAATGAACTCATCGTCCTGTTCGCGGAACGCCTCAGCGATCTCAGCGTCCAGGAACATCGTCTCGAACGTCGCCAGGTTCGCATGGACGTCCCGAAGGACCAGGATTTCGGACCACAGGACCTGTACGGCGCCAATCGTGTGCTCGCGGAGACGCGACTGGCTCGCGGCCATAAAATCCATGGTCGCTTTGAGCGTGCTGTGATCGACTTGGATCTGCCCCTTGGTCCTCTCGACGACCGTCGCCGTGTCCCGGTCGAGCATGTCCTTGTACTGGGTCAGGCTGCGCCGATGGCGCTGCTCAAGAACCGACAAGACCGCCTTGCTCGCGAAATCCGGAAAGAGCTTCAAGAAGGCGACGAAGACGACCGGAGGCCAAGCCAGGAAGAGGAACTTCCAAAGCGGGCCGTCAACGCTGAAAAGGTCGTGATGCATCTCGAGACGTTGGCTCGGATTTCCCTCAAGCGCTACCGTTGTAACCATGGCCGGTGGCTAACGTGCGGTTCTAATCGTCGTCGACTCGACTCGCGTCGGGCAGCAGATTGAAGCTGATGTTGCCGATCTCCGCGCTCGACCTCGACGCCTGGGCCGCTCGTCTGACCGCCCGAGCCGAACTGCCCGTACTGCTACGGCGCTTGGTTCACGCGCGCACGCTTGACCTTCATCGGGTCGATATCCCGGGCTACGACAGCACCAATGACGAAGGTTGGGATGGCGAGGTCCAGGCGACCGGCGCCGACGCCTTCGTCCCGGACGGAGCTTCGTTCTGGGAGCTTTCCTGCAAGGATCGCAAGGCGCTCCCGGGCAAGGCGTCGGAAGATTACGACAAGCGAACGCCGGCCACGCCTCCCGAGATTCGGGCCCAATCGACCTTTGTCTTTGTCACGGCCCGGCGTTGGCCACGGAAGGCGGTCTGGCGCAAGGCGCGGCTCGCCGAAGGGGCGTGGAAGGACGTCCTGGTCTATGACGCCGAGACCCTTGCCCAATGGCTGGAGCAGGCGCCCGCCGCGTTGATTTGGATGCAGGGGCGGCTGGGCCGCTCGACGAGCGACCTCGCCGCGCCCGAAGACCTTTGGGATGAATGGGCGAACGTCTGCAAGACGCCGCTGCCACTCTCGATCTTCGACGAGGCTGCGGAGGAAAACCGCGGCCAGATCGAGAGCTTCTTCCGCAGCGGCGAACGCGCCACCCTCGACATCGCCGCGGACACCCGAGGCGAAGCCGCCGCCTTCGCCGCTCGCCTCATGATCGCCGGTGACATCGCTGGTTCGGCGGCCCAGCGCGCGGTGGTGGCCCGAACGCCGGCCGGTCTTCAGATCCTCAAGAGTCTCGAAGGCCCTTTGACGATCCTAGCCCTTGGAACGGACGTCCAATCTCAGCTCGGCCGACTCACCGGCCGCGCCAAAGTCCTTGTGGCAAGCGACAAGTCCAATCCCGATCGTGCCGCCGGAGCGGTGGTCGAGCCGCTGACCTGGGAGGCGTTTGGCCATCTGAGCGAGGCGCTGGCGTTGAGCCGTGAAGCCCAAGAGCGACTGGATGACGAGACCGGTCGACGGATTTCCATTATCCGCCGCCGGCTCGCCGAGGTTCGATCCGTGCGTCTTCCGGTGTGGGCCGATACGCCGGCCCTGATCCGACCGCTGCTGGCGTTGGCGCTCGCCGGCGGCTGGTATTGGGATAACCCTGGCGATCGTCGTGTGCTGTCTGAGTTCTCCGGTCGCTCGGACGAGGAGATGGAAGTCGCGATCAAGACCTTCGCTACGATGGAAGACGCGCCGATCTTTTCAGTCGGCGGGGCCGGCGGAATCATATCGCGGCCGGACGCGTTTAACGCACTTCGTGCGGGACTTACGGCGACGGATATCGCCCGTCTCGCTGAGCTGGCGTTCGAGGTCTTCACCCAGCCAGACCCCGCCTTGACGCTGGATGAGGACAAGCGCTGGGCGGCCAACATCTACGGCAAGGATCGCCCTCATAGCGGTCGCCTGCGCACCAATCTGGCCGACAGCCTCGTCTTCCTGGCGGTTGAAGGCGAAGCTCTGATTGGCCGTCGTGATGCGGTTTGGCCCATCGAGCGCCTGGTTCGCCGCGTCTTCGAAGTCGAAGACCCGGCCATCTGGCTCCATGTCCGCGATGTGCTGCCCGCGCTCGCGGAAGCGGCTCCGGACTCTTTTCTGGCGGCGGTCGAGCGAGACCTCGACGCGACCGGAGAGATCGAAGACCGAGGCGTCTGGCGCCTGATCAAGCCGGTGACGGCGCAAAATGGGCTCGACTACCGGACCAGTTTGCTTTGGGCGCTGGAGCGGCTGGCCTGGTCGCAAGATCGGTTCGCTCGGGTCGCTAGAATTCTGGCGACCCTCGGCAAGCGGCCATTGAACGACAATCTGGCCAGCGGGCCGATCCGCTCGTTGGCGACGCTGCTTCATCCGTGGGTCCCGCAAACCTCGGCGCCCGAAGACCTGCAGGTGCGAGTCCTGGGCGTGTTGGATCGGGATTTTCCCGACGTGGCCTGGACCTTGGCGCTCGGCATCATCGACCAGCGCCTTGGTCACGGCTTCTACAACGTCAAGCCGCGCTATCGCCGTGAGGCCCTTGGCCATGGTCAGGAATCACGCCGGCCGGAACTCGCTCGGAAAGCCTACGACGTGGTCCTCGGGCGCGCGGACCTCTCATGCGAAGCGGTCAAGCAGCTCGCGGAAAAGAGCCCGTGCTTCGACGGCGAGGAACTCGAACGTCTATGGGATGTCGTGACGGCTTGGGGTCAAACAGCGACCGATGCTGATCGCGCCGCCGCGCGCGCGGAAATTCGTCGTTGCGCCTTCTGGCGGCTCAAGCCCCAACCCCTGCCTCGCGGCGACGCGCACTGGGATCCTCGCGCGCGCACCGTCTATGACCTGCTTCAGCCACGCGATTTGATCGAGAGGCACAAGTGGTTGTTCGCGACCGGCTGGGTCCGGTTCGAAGATGAGGACGACGATGGGGACGACGCGGACCATCGGTCCCGTGAGGCGCGTGTCGCGCTCGCCCAAGCAGCGGCGGTCCAGGAGATTTGGAAGGAGGGAGGGCTAGCCCGCCTCGCGACGTTCGCGCGTGCGGTCGGGTCGCCATGGGCCTTGGCCCATCACGCCTACAAAGACTTGCCTGAACTGGATGTTGGCGCGGTCACCGACCTCCTCCTTGATCCGAGTCTGGATGATTGGCCTAAACGCCAAGAGTTTATCACGGGCCTCCTGGCTCAGCTCGATCCCGTCGACCGACTCTCCCTGCTTAGGCAACGTATGAAGGCCTGGCAGAGCAGAGGCCTGTCGCCCGCGCCGCTGCTGTTGGCGACCCTCCCCGACACCGACGTTTGGACGCTCGTCGATCAGATGGAGGAGGATGATCGCCAGACCTATTGGCGCAATATTAACGCTTACGTCCGAGACGAACCGGTCGTCTTGAACAGGCTTTGTCGCGAGCTTCTGAACGTCGGTCGCGCGCGCGCCGCCTTCGCGCGAGGAGAGCTCTACGCCGCGCAACTGGAGCCGGAACTAGTCGTCGATATTCTCACGCAGCTGGCCTTGGTGCCTGGGCCGCCGGACGAAGACGCGCCCGTCTCGGGGCACGACGTCGAGGACCTGTTCGATGTTCTCGACCGGTTTCCCGATCGCGTCGGCGACAAGATCGTGCAGCTGGAATTCTTCTATTGCCGCCACTTGCAGGACACCAAGCGGGGACTGAGGGCGCTGTCGAACCTCGTCGCCGATGATCCGGCCTTGATCGTGCAGGCGGTTGAAGGCGCCTACCGTCGTGATGATGGCGCTCCAGAAGCCAAGTCGGATGAGGACGGCGAGTTCAGAGCGTGGCGCGTCCAACATTGGTGGACCATCCTTGAGCACTGCCGTCGCGGACCGGCGGCCGATGAAGCCGGCGCGGTCGATCCGATCCTCTTCGACGCGTGGATGACGAAAGCCGTCAGCGAACTCGAAAAGGTCGGTCGCGTGCAGAACGGCTTAAGGGTCATTGGCGAACTTGTCGGCCGGACCCGGATTGAACAGGACGGTCTTTGGCCAAGCCCAGCGCTTGCGCCGGTTCTGGAGCGCTGGGCCGATGAGTCCTTCGCTCAAGGGCTCTACTTCGGGATCATCAACCGCCGGACGGTTGTGTGGGCGACGGATACCGGCGGCGATGCCGAGCGACTTCGTGCGGAGAAGTTTCGCGGGTGGCGTCGACGGGTCGAGCTCGATGCGCCCCGTCTTGGCGCCGTGTTCGAACAGCTCGCGCGGTCGTGCGAGTCTTACATTGCGAGGGAAGAGGAGCGCGCCGCGTTGCGCCGTGCAGCGCCGGACTGAGGCTATGATGGCTCGTGCCGGCCGACCTACCGGCCGCTAGGTCCAACCGGCTGTACGTGTCGAACGGGAAGGGGCGCCATGACCGACGAGAACCAATCGGGTTCGGAAAAACCCCGGCTTCTCGCCCTGGAGGATTTCACGGCCGCCAGCTTCGAGGCCCCACTCGCCAATCTTGAGCGCGTCGATTCCTACGCCTTGGCCGAGGCGTTCGGCGCTGCCCGATCGCGGGCGCTGGAGGCCGGCGCGGCGATCGAAGCGCAGGTCTTCGAGCTTCTTCGCGTTCTCTGTGACCTGCCACTTCGGACGACGGACCCCGCCGACGTGTGGGGAAGTCGCGTCGTGACGCTACAGGGGCGAACCATGACCTCTTCCGACTTAGGCAAGCCGCTCGTCGAAGTTCTTGCGCAGGTGGCGGCTTCGACCAGCCACCCTGGCCTCAAGGCGCGTCTCTGTGACGTCGTTTGGTCGAACGAGCGCACACGACGCGCGATGGCTGATGCCGCGATCGAGGCCTATCAGGCTTGCGCCGGTGGCCTTATGGACGGAACGCTGAGGCCGCAGTTCGACCTGCCGAACGCAAATCTCATGGCGGCTTTGGACCAGGTGCGCCGGGGTCTCCAGATCGCGCGCGCCGTCACCAAGAAGCGCGAACGTCCTGTCCAGATGCTGCCCGTGCTACAGCGCCTCTATGAGGCTGCCCGCGCCGCGGACTCCGCCTATGTTCCGTTCAAGGATGCGGCCCTTCTTGGCCTGAACTACGAGTTTTTCGATCCCATTTCGGTCGCTGGCGATGCCGAGGGCGTTGCGTCGGCTCCGGTGGAAAGGCCCTACCCCATAGCGGCCAAGATCCTCTGGGACCTGGCGGCGCATCTCTATGATCAGCATGGCGAGCAGGAGGCCAAGCGGCGCTGTCAGCTGCGCGCCGTGGACGAGATCTTGGCCATGCGCGCAGAGGTCAGCACCGTCGGCGCCGAAGCCTCCTGGGTGATGGACGCGCTGCAAGCGCTTTTACATGTCGATGACGTCGACGAGCTGGCCGAACACCTGCGACTGGACCTTCGCCGCCTCCAGCAAAAGTCGCTGGGCGAGATGGCGGCCATCCCCGTCGACATGGATCTGGAGGCCGAAAAGGACGAGGTCGCCGATCTCTTTACGGAGCTTAGCCTCGCCAAGGCCCTCAGGGAGTTTGCCCTGCTGGCGAGGTCGCCGTCCGTTGAGACCCTCCGGCGCGAGGCCCTCACCTCGCTAGACAGGTCTCCGGTCATGGCGACCATGGCCGCGGCGCTGATTGACGGCAAAGGGCGCAAGGCGGCCCATATCCCAGGTCTCCACGGAGGCGATGAGCCATCCGAGGCTTGGTACGCCCTCACCATCGAAAGGTCGGAAGTCTTTCGTCGCCTGCAGGTCGTCACCGGCGTCGTCGAACCCGCACGGCTGGTGCTCTCCCAACGGTTCACGATCGGCCCCCAGCATTTCGCGCCGATTGTCGGCCGCTCTCCGTTCGTCGCGCGGGACCAGGAATGGCTCATGGCCCTGGGCTTCGCGCGTCTGGTCCAGGGCGACATGATGTCGGCGGCGCACCTGCTCATTCCCCAGCTGGAGCCGTGCATGCGCCACATCCTCAGCGTGGCCGGCGAGGATCCTGCCAAGCGCTTCAGCGACGCCACCGAGGAGGACCTGTCGCTAAGCGGTCTCTTCGAGCGTATGCGGCCGAAACTCGAGTCGATCTTCACAGCCGATATCGCCTCGGAGATTGAGCGCACCTTTGACCTTCGTCCCGGCCCGCGCCTGCGCCATGAGGTAGCTCACGGTCAGCTCGGATCGGCCGGGTGTTTCGATCCGAGCGTCATCTATGGCTGTTGGCTTCTGTACCGTCTGACCTGCCTGTTCGTGATCCGGGATTGGGAAACCATCATCGCGCCCGCCATCGAAGCCGAGTGCTGAGGATCGGCGACGCGAGCCGCCGCGAGACCGACCATCTTTGAGTACCTACGGTCAAGGTTGCGCTTGCGTTGAGGGTAGGCCTCGCCGCAACTGTAGCGATGACGCTGCCCAGCATTGATTTCGACGCCATTCGCCTTCACCGCGGCACGAAGGCCGACGCTTTCGAAGAGCTCTGCTGCCAACTCGCGGGTGACGAGCCGCTCGTCGGGGAGAGGACGAGCTTCGTTCGCAAAGGCCGTGGCGGCGACGGCGGCGTCGAGTGCTTCGCGACCCTGGCCGATGGCTCCGAAGTCGGTTGGCAGGTGAAATACTATTCTGACCCGGCCGCGGCGATCAGCTCGCTGGACGAGTCCCTGACCAGGGCGCTCGAAAAGCACCCGGAGATGACCCGGTTCATCGCCTGTGTCCCGTTCGACTTCGCCGATTCTCGGCGCACCGACGTGACCACGGCCTTGCAACGTTGGACGACCTGGAGGGACGAGCGCGTCGAGCAGGCGCGCGTGGCCGGACGGACCATCACCATCGACCACTGGGGCGCGCACGAGCTCAGCGAACGGCTGTCGAGCTCAAGTCCGAAGGCCGCCGGGCGCCTCGCCTATTGGTTCGATCAGACGCTGCTGACCCATGACTGGTTCAAGAGCGTTTTCGACCGCACGCGGACGAGTCTCGGCAGGCGCTATAGCCCCGAGGTCAGCATCGATCTGCCGATCCGCACAAGCATCCTTGCGACAACGCTCGATCCTGAATTCTTTCGCGAACTGGAGAGCCTCGGCGACGGTATCGCCAACCGGCTGTCGAAGGCGTTTGGCCATACGCCAGAGGTTGGCGAGGCGTGCGGGGCGCTGATCAAGGCGCTCGCCCTAGCGGCCGGCGCTCGTGGGACACCGGCGCCGCTGGAAGAGCTGCGAACGCAGTCCGAGAAGGCTTACTCGGCGGCGCGGACTTGGCACCAAGCGGTGTGGTCGCAACTGCCCGACGGCCAGCCAACGGCGCAGGCGAAGGTCGCCTCAAACCTCTTGGCTGTCCTGCAGGACGTTTCCCAGGAATTGAACGCCGAACACTGGGATCATCTGGAAACCCGAGCACTCCTCGTCACCGGCGTTGCGGGATCTGGCAAGTCGCATCTGCTGGCTGACGCATGCGACTTTCAGATCGAGCGGGATCGGCCTGCGCTGATGATCCTCGGCGGCGCGCTGCCCGACGCCGAGCCCTGGGGCGCGATCCTGCAGACCCTGGATCTCCCCAAGCACCTTCAGGCCAAGCAGTTTTTGGGAGCGCTCAACGCCGCCGGCCAGGCCGCGGGTGTGCGCACCCTGATTACGATCGACGCCCTGAACGAACGGCACGGCCAATCCATCTGGCCTGAACGCCTGGCGGGCCTGCTCCATGACGCGGCGCAGTTTGAATGGATCTGCGTCGTCCTTTCGTGTCGCTCGTCCTACGAGGAGCTTGTGATCCCCGCGGATCTTGATGACACGCAGCTTCCTCGGCTCGAGCACACCGGCTTCACGGTCGACGAGGCGCGCCAGTATCTCGCCCGTCGTGGCGTAAGCTTGGCTGAAGAGCCAAATAGGCTTCAGGAGTTCGAGTCCCCTCTCTTTCTTCGCATCTGCTGCGATGCGCTCAAGCTCGATGGCCAGGCATTGCTCTCGAGCGGTCTTGGCGGGGTGACCGCTGTTTTCAAGCTCTATACCGACGCGGTGGCGCGGCGTGTGAACGAGCAACTTGGGGCCGCGCCCAAGCGCAATTTGCCGCAGGCCGCCATCCAGAAGCTGGCCCAGGAAATGGCCGAGACCGGCTACGGATTTATGCCGTTCAGCCGCGCCTATGCGCTGATCTCCGAGGTCGTGACGCCAGGTATTTCGGTCCAGCAAGACCTCCTGTTTCAGCTCGAGAATGAAGGCCTTCTTTCATCCGAGCCCGGTTTCGACGTCGATCAGGAAGAGGTCGTCAGGTTTACCTTCGAGCGGATGGGGGATCACGCCGCGGCGGCCTACCTACTGGCCAAGAGCGTCCCGAGCGGCGGGGACGTCGCACTCTTGTTTGCGGCCGGAACGCCGGCCCGCCTCGCGCTCGAAGCCAGCCGCTCCTTCATCCTCAATGGTCTTTGCCAGGCGCTTTCGGTGCAGATCCCTGAGCGCTTTGGCGTCGAGCTGCTGGACGCGCCCGACGTTCCCGATCTGGTGTTCCTCCGCAGAGCGTTCACGGAGAGCCTGCTGAACCGGGCGCCGGCAACGATCTCGCCGCGCACCTGGGAGCTGATCGAAGAAATCGGTGGCGCAACCCTTCGCTTTGAAACCCTGATCGCTCTGTCGACCGACCCCCAGCTGGCCTATGCCGAACGCTTGGATGAAGAGCTCCGCTTGCTCGCCATGCCCCAGCGTGACGCTGTGTGGTCGATCCATATCGCTCGCAGCGCGCGGGCGAGGCACTTAGTGGACTGGGTTCGATCGGCCGACCAAAAGGCGGTCGACCCCGGCAGAGCCGCCCTCACGGCCCTGCAGCTTTGCTGGTTTTTGACGACCTCCAGCCGCGTCATCAGGGATACGGCTACAAAGGCTCTGGTCGCGGTTCTCGCCGATCGCGCACAGCTGGCGATTTCCTTGTGGGGTCGGTTCAAGGCCTTGGACGACGGCTACGTCGTCGAACGCTTGGCCGCCGCGATCTATGGCGCCGCCATGCAGGGACGCTGGACGGGCGCGGAACTCTGCGCCGTCACCGTGGCTGTCCACGCCGATCTCTTCATCACGCCTGACGTGACGCCGAACGCGTTGCTGCGAGACCATGGTCGTCGCCTGGTCCAGTTCGCCAACGTTCGGGGCGTCCTGCCGCCCGATTTCGATCCGGAGACGGCCGAGCCGCCCTATTCGAGCCCCTGGCCGATCGAGTACGTCACCAAGTCGACGATGAAGGGCTACACGCGCACGCATGAGAGTGGCCACGTGGGGCGCGACCAGATCACGGCGTCGACCATCGACGGCGACTTCGCGCGCTATGTCCTGGACGGCGCCATTGACGACTGGAGTCAGGTTCGACGGGATGTCTTTCCCGTGCCCTCGGCGAAACAGGTCGCGGAAGCCTGGCTCGCCGACTTCAAGTCAACAGCCACGCCGGCAATGCTGGCGGCGCATGAAGACTTGACCATCGCGTTCGCCAAAGCCGCCGACCTGGCGAACTACGTTGAGAAGCGCGACGCCACCAAGGCGGCCAAGGCAGCCTTCTGCGACGCCATCGGCGAAGAAGCTTTCGAACGGTGGAGCGCCGAGGCGGACCATTGGCGCAGTGAGGGCATGTATCAGCGCGCGCCGATGTGGCGTGACGGTGGTCCAGCGGAGTTCAGTCTGGCCTGGGGGCGACGCTGGGTCTGCAAAAGGGCTCACGATCTGGGCTGGTCGGACGCGCTTCACGGCGCCTTCGACGCCGCCGTCCCCAATGATCGCGCCACCCACCATGTCGAGCGGATCGGCAAGAAGTACCAGTGGCTGGCGCTCTACGAACTTTGCGCGCGTATGGCCGACAACCTGCGCCCGCTGCCAGATCGGGATAATCCCGAAGACATTGAAGGCCTCAGGAATATTGACCCTTCTCTGCTAGTCCAGGCCACGGCGGATGACGGCTGGCGGCGCTTCGATGCGCCAAGCTTCTGGGTGACGCCGGCGCCGGTGTTCGAGCCCATCAGCGTCGATGGCGCGCTGGCCTGGCTACATGCGGAAAAAGACTTCTTCGACGGGATCGAAAACATCGAGGTGACCAATCCCCAGGATCAACAGCGTTGGTTGGTCCTGAAAGGGTTTGAGACCTGGCGCGATGGCGACAACGTGCTGGACCGCGAGGCTTGGCGCAGGGTCGGGTGTCTGGTGGTCAATAAGGCCGATCTCACCCGGGCCGTGAAGAAGATGGCGACGCTGCATTTTCAGGGCGGCGGCGACATGCCCGACGCCCGGAGTCGGGGTTATCGGGGCTATCTGGGAGAACATCCCTGGGCGATTCGCGTCGACGACGAGCAGGCCGCGATGAAGACGGGAGACTGGCCCGATCCTGACGAGGAGGCCGAATGGTTCACCGAATGGTGGCCTCGCGGATCTGCGCGTCCGCTACGCCGGTTCCCGGTCCGCGCCACCGTGGCGGACTACTTGGCCGAGCGTAGCGGATACGATGGCTCGATCGAGCAGAACATCAACCTTCACCTTCCGGCGGGCTGGCTGATGGACGCCCTTGGCCTTCGTCTCACCGACGGCGCCACGATCAAATATGTCGATGGCGACGGCGCCGTGAAATTCTGGGACCCGTCGGTTTCCCTGGCCGGGCGAAGCGCGGCCCTCGTCGATCGCGCGAGCTTCCTGGCCTACCTTGAGCGCGAGGGGCTTGTCGCTATCTGGGCGATCTCCGGCGAGAAGAACGTCTATGGCGCATCCTATTCCGATGGCTTTGGTGGCCGCAAAACCTACACCCGCCTCTATCATTCCAAGGGCGACCAAATCGTGGCGCTTGAGCGCTTTGAGAGCTTCGACGCCCCGAGCGCCAAGCAGCTAGCGACGCTGCGCAACGGCGGGGTGGCCGAGCCCGACGAAGGTGAAGACGCCGAGGTCGAGGAGGATTGAGGTCTTGACCTTGCATCGAGCTTGGACAGCGTGACGCATGACCGATCGCAAGTCCAAATCCTGGAACGAATTCTACGGCGAGCCGCCGGGGGACGAGCCTGTCTTCTGGTTCACCGCCGTGCCAACCGAGCCGCGTCCGCAACTGTCGATGCACCAGGCGCTCGACTACCTTTTCGCCGCCATGGGGGATGGGCCGATCGATCGCTTGGCGGATGCGTTCGCGGTCGTCGATGGCGATGATGGCCCAGCCTATCGCAAGGTGTTGGAGGCGGCCTTGGACGGACCGCCCCCATCCGCCGCCTTCCGGGCGGCGCTCCACATGAATTGGACGGTGCGCGGCTTTCGCCATCGCGCCCAGATCGCCGACGACGCCCTCCTGATCCGCGCATTCCGTCACGTCTTTCCGACCTACGCCGGAGAAGCGATGACGGTTTACCGCGGCGAGCGTTCCAGCGAGCTGGATGCAGGCCGCTTGGGTCTGAATTGGACACCGGACCGCGGTGTCGCTGAGCGCTTCGCGCGAGGCCTGTGCGCCACGTACGGCGGGGACGGGGTGTTGTTGCAGGCGACCGCCGCGCCGTCCGCGATCATCTCCGGGCCGAACGACCACAGCGCAAACTGGATCTGCGAACATGAGCACATCGTCGATCCGTCGATGCTCTCGGACCTTGCCGAGATCGCCCGCTTCCCTCCCATTTCAGTCGGATAGGGCGGGGCTCGGCGCCATTCGCCAAGGTCCGGCGCGAGGTGTGTTCGGTCTCGCAGGCCCGCTAGCGGTAGTCGTTCGATGACAAGGAATCGCTGGCCGGGAAGCTATGGGCCAACGCGTCGTCGAGAATGTCCCTTGGTCGGCCGGACTTGGGGCTCCGCCCCTGGCGCGCTTCGGACAGCCTTCCGCCCAGCTTCGGGCCAGGTCGGTCTCTTCGAACCTTCGACATCCAGGCCCTGCAGCCGGGTCCCCGCGAAGGCGGCCACTCCGCTTGCACCCCCGCTCTCGCCGAGGGTCGTCGGGTTGCAGACGCGCTTTGCGTCTCAACCCGACGACCCAGGAGAAGATCATGAGCCAGACCGGTGAAGCGCTGGAGCTCCGTATCTACGTCGCCTGCCTGGCGGCCTATAACAACGGCATCCTTAATGGCGCCTGGATCGACGTCGGGGACGACGCCGACGCGGTGTGGGCGGGCGTCAACGCCATGCTGAAGGCCTCGCCGATTCCGCTGGCCGAGGAGTTCGCCATTCATGATCACGAGGACTTCGGCGGGGTCGAGATCGGCGAATATGCCGGGGTGGCGCGGGTGGTCGAGATCGCCGCCTTCCTGCGCCAGCGCGGCGCGCTCGGCGCTTTGGTGCTCAAGCACTTCAACGGCGATATCGAGGAGACGGGCGAGGCCCTGGACGACAACTACCGGGGCGCCTTCCGGCACTTGGCCGACTACGTCCAGGAGCTGACGGAGGAGACAGTCACCATCCCCGAGAGCCTGCGCAACTATATCGACTACGAGGCCATCGCCCGCGACGCAGAGATCAACGGGGATTTCTTCACGATCGAAGCCGCCGGGGGCGAAGTTCATTTCTTCTGGGGGCGGTGAGGGAGACGGGGCAAAGCGCCCCCTTCACATGGGCCCGTTCCAGGTCGCGCGATCTACGACCCAGCTGTCCGTTCGCGTCCGTCGAATCTTGTCGCGCGGCTTGAAACAGGCGTGGCGGGCGCTGCTCAGCACGTCCCAGGCCGGGTGGTCGCGCGTCTCAGGAACTCGCAGAACCCGCGTCACCAAATCGAAGCTCTTGAAGAGGCGGGGCGGCTTTCGCTCGACGAGCGCCACGATGTGATCGAGCGCTTCAGCAAAGAGGCCCGGCGGGCGTGGCGTGATCTTCGCCACATCAAGCGCCCACACCATCATCTGAAAGTCACCCTCAAGGGCCTCAAGCGTCAGCGGAATCTCCTCAAAATCGAGGCCAAGCTCCTCGCCAAGTTCAGAGGCGCTGTCGATGACGCCAGCGACCTTCTCGGACAGGATGCTGTCCCAGGCTTGGCGCTGTGCATCCGTGCCGGCGTCGAACACCCAACGCCAGACATCGACCAAACTATCGTCGCCGGCGGTCGCGAGGCGGCGCTGGATCAGAAGCTCGAGAATGTCGTCGAGACGCCGCCCCCAATGGGGAAGGACCGCGAGGAGGTTTCCTTCATCCTCCCGGCGAACGAGACTCTCCAAGCAAAGCCAACTCTCAGGATGGTCAGGCGTGGCGGCAAGACGCAACGCGATGGCGCTCCACGGTGCTCGATCCCGCTGGCCCAGCCCAAGGCTCCCAAAGGGCTCCACACCGAGGTAGACCTCAAGACAGGCGTGAAGCAGCTCCGGTGAAAGTTGCGCTTCGGGTTCCGGCGCGGTGGCGGCAAGCGAGGCGCCCAGGATTGAAATTTCTAGCTCGGGGGGACGGCTCGGGTGGGTCAGCGCCACGGCTTTCAACCACCACCGATCCTTGCGGTCGCGATCAAGCAGCCTGGTGGTTTCGCGGCGTTCTTCCTCCGTCAGGTGCTCCCAATTGCCGAGAACCTCGCGAAGGAGCATCACGGCGGCCCCCGTTTCGGTGACCCGAGAAAATAGCGGCGCCAGCAACCCGTCACGAAGATCGGGCTGCGCGCGGGTGGCGGTGATCAGGATATCGATGACACCCCAGGCGTGGTCAGATCGAAGTTGCTCGCGGCTCGTGCGGGTCAACCATCCGATCCAAGCTTCACACATCGGAACGACCTGCTGCGGCGGCAGGGCGCGCACCGCGTCTTCGGCGGCGGCGAACAAGCGCGGTTCAGCGCCGGTCGCGCTGTCGGTCATCTGTTCCAGAACGACGGGCAGCAGCGCGGCAAACAAGACCCAGGGCGGATCGTCCGTGAAATGCTCAACCCGGTTGAAGACGACGAGCCGATCCAGCAGTGGCAACGCCACCGCCGGGCTGGCGACGAACGCCTTCAAACGCGCCACCAGATCAGCTTTGCGGTTGTCGCTGAGATCGGGCCAAGCCCAGGCGACGCCCTTGAGGATCTCCACGGCGATCCGAGGATGACGCTCCTCGAAAATGCGGTCGAGAATCTCATGGTCGTCGCTTCGCTGACCCAGCAGCCAGATTCTCGAACCCTCGGCCCGCAGCGCGGCTTCGTCGTACGACAAGAGCCGGTTCATCGCTTGTTCGTTCAGGCGCGAAGGCTCTTGGTCGTAGTAGACCAGCACCTGGTCGGCGCGTTCGGGCGACAGGATGAACTCGTCCGCGCCCTCCAGGCCTTCAAGGTCGTCGCGCACATCCTCGAGCTTGGCGCGACGGAACAATCGATCGGCCCCGAACGTCCGCATGCCGGTGTAGAGCCAGGCCTCGCCGTTGCGCCAGACGATGTCGTCCAAGTCTGTGGAATAGGCGTTCTGCAGCCACAGAGGCAGTCGGACCTTGGCTGTCGGCGACAGTGTGTCGAAGCGGCCGATGAGGTAGCGCCAGCAGAGATCGCGCGTGCCCGGGAAGAGCGAAGACAAGCCAGACGCGGCGATCTCGACGAGGTCGTGATCGGCGCTGGCGGGCAGGGCGGCGGCGATCCGCCCGAGATTGCGGGCGCAGGCGCGCGACACGCGCGGGCTGAGGCAAAACAGCCCGCGCCGCAAGATCTGAAGGTGACGCTTGGCCGTCGACGGCGAAGGGCGCCTGAGAACCGAGAGCGCGGCGGCGCGATAGAAGCCGTGAGCCAGCTGAAGGTCGCCGACAGGATCGCGGACCAGGACCCGGCTGTTCTCGAGCGCCTCGACCTTTTCAGCAGGCTCCGCCGAGAGAACGGGCGCGGGAGCATAGACGGGCGGCGGGTTACCGTCTTCGTGGGCGTCGGTTCCCATGCTGAAGCCGCGGAATTCTTTTTCCGAGAGCAGGGAGGGTGCTGCTGTTGGATCGCCGCTGATGATGAAGGCGAGTGTTTCGGCATCAAGCCCTGTCGTGGGATCGGTCGCCATGCCGATCGCCGCAAGCACCGCGCCGGCCATAGCGTCTTCTGATACACGCTGCCCGAACGCCATCGCGTCCTCGTCGGCGAGGGCAAGCATGTCCTCGACCGTGCTGCTCTCGAGGATCCGGCCGCAATAGGCCAGGTGCTGGAGCGCGCCGAGCTCGAGCTGAACCTTTCCGGCTTCGATCGCCGCCGCTATCCGGCCGGCCGCTTCGGCCGGCGCCGCGGCTTCGGCCGCCTTGCGACGCCAGACCCGCAGCGCGAGGTCCCCGTCGCTTCTCGCCAGGCTCGTCCAGGCATGGGGTCCGGTGCGCACCGTCGCCAGGCTTTCCTGGTTGGCCGCATTGAGCAGCGGCGTCTGGTTTTGCGCCACCAGGAGAAGCCGTGACGTCGAGGTCTGGGAGACCAGGCGCCGCAAACCATCATAGGCGTTGGGGATGTCGGCGATGCTCCAGCCGTCGCCGAGCGGATCGTCCAGGAACACGAGCCGCTGGCCAGCGCCCTGGTCCCGCAGGAGCCGGCGGGCGTCGGCGACGTCCGCTGCGCGAACGACGTCGTATCCGAGGTCCATAAACCGGTCGGCCAGGTGCTCGGCGACTTCGGTCTTGCCGCATCGCGGCGGTCCGCCGATCAGCAGCAGGCCCTGGCTTCGCAGGGTGTCGACCCATTGCTGTTCGAGCCCATGAGGCTCGTAGTCGGCAGACCCAAACTCAGCCCGGCGATGGCGGGCGAGCAGCGCCCTGAGCGGCGGGACGATGTCGGCCCCTGACTTCTTCGCCGATCGCACCAGGTCGAAGAGGTCGTCAATGAGGCGGTCGGCGATGGTCTCTGGCGCTCGGATCCAGCGGGCGACGATCTCGACACAGCGCTGCCTCAGCGCGGCGTTGGAGACCCGCTCCAGCACCAGCACGCGGCGAAGGACTTTCTGGGTGTCCTTGGCCGACAGGCGCGTCGACAGGCTTCTCCGATGGGCTTGGCGGGCGGGTTCATAGCTAGTCGTTGGCAGCGCGACGCTTGAGAACGCGGTCAGGAAGTCGCGGGCGTCGTCTTGGGTTGGGCTGGCTGCGACCAGCGTCCGGCCGGCCCATTGCTCTGGCGCGGCGTAGAGCGCCGCGTCGTCGCGCAACCGGCCGGAGGTGATGAAGACCGCGAGCTTGTCCGGATCGGCATGCAGTCGATCGAGCAGGGTTTCATCGGTACGGTGGGCCGTGGGGTGAGCCAGGTGATAGGCCAGGCGTGCGAGATCGACATCGGCCTTTTCGTCCTTGGCCTGGATGTCGATCGTTACGCCCCGTCCGTCGAGCAGGGTTCGAACCTCGGTGTCCTCGCCCACGCTAGGTTCAGGGCGAATCTCCAGCCCTGTGTCGTTAAGTCCAGCCAGGGCGAAGAAAAGCGTGGCGAGGTCCTGATATTCAAACTTGTCCTGGGCGAACCGAGCGATGGTCATGTCGAAACCTATGACAGCCTCATGAGCCCGCAAAGGCTAAGAGGCCCCGGATGGCCTACGGCTGCATGTGCTTGGTGAAGGGCTTGTCTGCAGCCAGCGGCAGATTGAATTGCTTCGGCCCCAGAGCAGAGAGAGCTGGCTGGAAAGCGGGCGAGGTCAAGAGGCCGAAGGCAAAGATCATCGCCTGGCGGTGCGTGGCCAAGCGTCGGCGCAGGAACACGTTCAGGACCGCGCCGAAGAGGTTATGAATCGCCTGACATTCAACCTCGCCAACCAGTCCAAGGCTCGCAAAGGTTTGCCCTTGGTGGACGATCCGGTTGCGCACGCTGTAGAGGCGATCGAAGTCGGCCAGGACCTGAGCGAACCTGGCCGCGTCGCCGTGAGAGGCGAACGCGGAAATCCAAAGGCGATGGCGATCGCCGGTCAGCTTCCCAGGCTCGCACAAGGCGTCCAGCGCATAGACCAGATGCAGAAACGCGGCCTCGAGTTCGACGATGTAGAGCGCCTGGTTGAAGGCGCGTAGCGCTGCCTTCAGCGCGAGCGTCATCTCGTCCTGGTCGGCGCTGTCGACCAGGTCGACTAGAGCAAGAGCCGATGACTCCACGCTCGCGTCCACCTCCAGGCCCAGCCAGGTATTGGCGACCCGCAGCACGTAGGGCTTGCCTTGCAGAAGCCATTCCTCGAACGCGCGCGTTTCAGGGATGACATGGATGCTGGCGACGTCGCCTCGCCACCCAGGCCTGGCAGGGAGATAGGCCAGGCGCCGGAAGCTGCAGAGATTGAAGCGGACAGGATCGAGGGCGCGATCGGCGTCCTCCATGATCAATCGCAACAGGGGCGACTGGGCGTCTTGCGAACGCTTGGCCTCGTAGACGAGTCTCAGCGGCGCCTGGATCGATCGCTCGATCAGCGGATAGGCCAGCAGAGCGGTCGATCCCCGCGCATTTGCGCTGGGCGTCCAGTTCGGATCGACGTCCGCGCCGGGAACATCGCAGAGCGCTCGCCAAGGGTGGTCGGAAAGTCGGTAGTCCTCGCCATCGACCGGTGGGTGGATCTTCGTCTTGCCAAGCGTGAGCGGCGCCTCCAGCTGCAGACCGTCGGCCGGCGCGAGGTAGCGAAGCGTCACCACGCGATCGCCTGAAAGGCGGGCCAAGACGCTTTGAGTGCTCTCGTCGTCGGTGGCGACTTCCAGGTCAAGAAATCCGAAGCACGCGGTGAAGTCTGCGAGCGCGCGGTCAGGATCGTACGGATGGCCAGCCAATCCGTTGAAGGTCACGCCATCGCCTTTCAGGAAGGCGCTGGCGAAATAGCCACGCGCCCGGACCTCTTCGAGTGCGCTGGAGAGCGTCGACATCAACGAAGGCGGCAATTCACCTGGCCAGAGCAAGTTTCCGGAGTAGTCGCCATGCGGATGGATAAAGAGAGCGCCGAGGCCTGCTGAATTCGTCATCCTCAGACCGCCAGCCGGTCCGGGGCCTGGTCAAAGTCGAGCAACACGACCGCGCCGGCGATGACGGCGTCGTGCTCGGAGGTCATCAGCGTCTCCAGAAGATCTGCGTACAGGCCGCCCTGCTGGCGCGCGTCGAAAATCTTCTGATCTGAAACGGTGGTGATGGCGCGCGGGGCGACGAACCGGTCGCCCTCCTTAATCGCCAGTAGCCATTCGCCTGTGCCATCGAGATGGACAGCTCTCACTTCCAGCGCTCGACCGTCGTGACTGAAGGCCAACCGTTTGGTCCCCTGTGCGGAGAGGATTCCGTAGCTATCTGGTCCGGTCCAGCTGAGCACGATCTGCATCCCATTCTTGTTAAGCACCTCACGACAAGGAGCACAATCTGGAATTGCTTTTTGGTTAAGCTGTACCTTGCGATCTAAGCGTAGGGGGCGGTTTTGGGTGGTGAACGGCGCGAGCTTGGCGGGCGGGGACCGGATGCCTCGGGGCGAAGGTGACCGATAAGGCGCGAGGACAAGTTGGGTCGGCGCCGGGCGTCAAGCTTGGTGCCCTCCAGGACCGTCTGGGTGAGCTTCTCCTGGACGGTCTGCAGGTGGCGGCTGATCAGCTTGGCCCGAGTGATGTAGCCGGCGTTCACGCCGCAGGCTGTGCTTCATCAGGAGGTGCAGGTCGATCTCCGACCCACCCGCGACCTGACGAAGGTGCGGTAGGTCTGGCGCAGGTCATTGCCTTGGAGCCGCTCGATGGGATCGAGATCATGCAGCAGAACCGTGGAACCAAAATTGTGCAGAAACTGACGTGGGGTCATGGGCACCTTGCCGAAGCGCTACGAATCGAGGGTCGGGCCGATGGACTCGATCTCTGCGAACCAGGGCCGCTCTGGATTGGCCACTCCGATCGCGAAATTAGTCGGATCGGGGAAAGCGTCAGGATCGGTCTCTCGGCGCACCAAGATACCCGAGAGCGTGCTGCGTTCTACGAGCAGCGAAATCGGTTCATCAGTGGTGCGGAAGTGGCAAACCGGCCAACTTTCGTGCGTTAAGATACATCGAAGCCGCAGCCATCGGGGGAGGGGAAGGCGACGCTGGTTGGTGAGGCTTAGTGGTCAAGCGAAAAGCTAGACCACAGGTCGCAAAACGTGAACTGTTCATCGTACGACCGAATCCGGCAGGGCTCGGAGGTCTCATCGCGTTGGCGGGCAAGTGCGGCTCGGCGCTGCTTACCAAGGAAGCTCTGAGGCCAATGGAGGCGTCGTGCAAAGGGCGCGGTCACCGATCGATTTCGAAGCGTTTATGGCCGAACGCGGCCCTCCGGCGACACCGGCGAGCGCCATCGCCAAGCTCCCCCGCCTGGCCAGCCGGATGAAGAACCGCGACTTCGCCTCAAGCGCGGCGCTGATCGCGGGGCTTGCGACCGAGCGAGCCTTCCATGCTCATCAAGTACGCCTGGACTGGGCGCTTCGCATCCTTGCCGCTTCGGCGGCCGGGGATCGAGTGATGGATCGCGCTGCGCTGGATCGGCTGCTGAACCAGGACTTCGCGCAGCTGCGGATCGACGCCCAGGAAGACCCGCTCGAGCAGCCGTTCATTGGCCAGGTGGTCACGCGCCACGGAGAGTTCCGGTTTGTAGCGGGCATCTACGATCAATCCGCCGCTTTCACCGATCTGATCGTCTCGGGTGTCGAGCGGCTTGACGAGCCTTCGTTGGCCGAACCGATGGGAAGGGCGCTGGCGCTGCTGAAGCTGAGCGACGCGCTCGTTGACCGGACAGGAGACGAGCTCTGGGCCCTAGGGCCCGATGCGGCCGTCGCCAGGATCAATGTGCCGGCTGATCCCGTTCTTGGCCAACTGGCTTCACGCGTCGTCTTCACCGTCGAGGATCTCCAGGCGCTACACGTCGACGCCGCCCTGTTGGAGCCATTCCGGCTCACAGAAGATGACAAGGAGCGGCTCGCGACGGCAGCGATCGGCATGTCGCCACTCGAACGTAAGCCCCTTTGGCGAATTGGATCCGATTGGATCGTGCTTTCGCCCGGGGCGATCTCGACCGCTGTGCGAGCTTGCTTGATCGACGCTGTGGTGGAGCAACAGCTACAGGCGCCTATGGCGGTGAGCATGCTCGCGATCCAACATAACCGGCTAAGCGAGTGCGGTTTCTTGGAGGAGAGCAGGCCTCCACTTGCCAAGCTCGGTGATCAACCGGCTGCGGACTATGTCATTGAGCTGTCGGCCGGACGTCTTTGCCACGTGCTCGCGACGGTTGACGGCTTCGACGATTGGCCTGAGCGCGGCTTTGGCAGCGAACGGCCCTGCTCGGCCGAGCTCGAAGCAGCCTTCGCTCGCTCGGTGACTGAGGCCCGAGAAGGGGCCCAAGGCGTCGAGGGATTTCGCGAAGGATTTACCCTCTGGCTCGCTGGCAGCTGGGGCGCGTCGCGCAGTATGCCCATCGAGCTTCTTGAGCGGTATGACGACTGGCCGGTGATCCTTCTGGAAGCCAGTGACGCCTGCATCCTGGCGCTCGGCGAAGCCGGCAAGCTGGAGGACATTTGGCGGCTGGACAAGCTCCGTCGCCAGCTGGCGGCCGACGGCTTTGAGCTTCATCACCCGGGGACCTGGCTAAATCTGCACGCCTATTGGCGTGAGAATGATCACGATCTCCTGCCACAGCGCCATGCACTGGAGCCTCCGATGAACCTCCAGTTTGGCCTCCTCGACCAGGCCAAGATCCGCGCCGAGGCTTTCCGGGCGTGGGGACGCAGAGCTTTGCCGCATCCGCGGTTTGGCTGGGGGCCGATGTCGCGGTTGGAACGAGCGCCGTTCTCGGGAGACTTCGAACCGATCTATGCGTCCGTCGACGCCGTGCGACGCCGGCGGCTGATCGGCGCGACCGTTGATCCAACCGGCGTCGCCTGGGTGGAGGCCATTGGCGGCGCCGATCATGAGACGGTCTATCAGACTTGGAGCACGGCGCTGCAATGGTGGCGACACGTGCTGCCGGCCTGGGCGCAATGGTCAGGCTCGTCCTTTCCGATGGTGGATCTGGCTCTATCGGTGGATCCACAACCGACCGAGGTGGGCACGGCTGTTTCTGACGACCAGATCGATGCGGCGGTGCAAGTCTGGTCTGAGGACAACGGCGTCGTGCGCCTGCACCTGGGCCAAGATTGGCATGTCGGCGCACTCAGAGCTGAGAACTCATCTGAGATCGCACTCGCCGCCGGGCTGATGGAAGCGGCCGCTATCAGCGCTGGTCAAGATCTCACACGCGAGGTCGCGCTCGAACTCGTTCGCGACTTTGCGCCACCGGCCGTGCGGCACGGTCACGCCAGCCTCGTTGAGCGGGTGATCGACGCGCTTGGCGCTAAGGGCGTAATCCAGCCTCTGAGGCGCCTGTCCTACACCGCCATGTCGGCGGAGAAGTATGGCTCGGTTTGGAAAGTCCGGCCTCGCGATGCGCCGCGTGAAATCCGCGGCGTTGACGACTGCGTGGCGCTTGTCCGCAGATGCATCGATCAAGACATCGCCGACTTACGCGCCATGGTGGCTGGCTTCGACCGGCAGGGTCTGGTTGTCGCCGCGCTTCGGGCTCAGCAGGCCGCGTTGATGGAGATGCGCACCTGGGAAACGTCGGCGCGGGCCATGCGCGCCATCCACGGCGTCGAGCAGGACCTGCGCTACAGCTTGGAGCAGAAGAAGCAGGTCAACAGCGTCATTCGCAGTAGCGCGATCATTGCCGAGTTTGCGCAAGCAGATGGGGCGCTCTCTGGCGGTCTGACGGTCGGCCACATGGATATGGAGGAGCTGCAGGCCAAGGCGATGGCGCTCTTCCACGTCGCCGACATGCTTCCAGCCCTGATCGCCGGGCATCAGAATCCCGTGCTGAGGATCAGCCCGTCTGGCGACTTGCAGTCGGATCATCGCTTTTCGGACATAACTCTGAAAGCCGCCGTGGTTCAGCTCCACGCCGTTGACCGCACGGCGGCAGATCAAAACTACGATCGATCCGGGGCTCGCCAAAGCCGCACAGAGCCTCTCGATGAGGCGCTACATGCGGCGCTGGAGGCGGAGTACGGTGTTCCCCATGTCGTTCTTCGCGAATTTGCGATGGGCGCGGCTGTGCTGGCAATGAACCAGGGCGTGGATGTGATCGCCCTGCGGCGCAGTGTTCTGCTGGACGCGCGTGCGAGGGACGAGATTTTAGCAAGCGCGACGCTTGAGCCGCTCATCAACCGCCTAACCTTGCCGGCGCGAAACGGCTGGTCGGACATCCCGCCTGGCGGTCGTGCAGGGGACTATGATGTCTCGAAGTTTGACCGGCCGCGCTCGTTGATCGGCCGCCCGATCTTAGCCCTGTCGGCGGAGGAGGATCCGCTTCTCGTCCTGGCCCCGGCCGTGATCGAGCGGGCTCTCGTCCACAATATGGATGGCGCGCTCGGCGGCACGTTGCAAAGCGGGTTCTGGTCCAGCGATACGATGCTACAGTTCTCCAGCCGCCAGGGCGCTCAGACCGGGGTGGAGTTCAATCAGGCCGCCGCCGACGCCGTCGCCACGCAAGGTCTGCAGACCTGGGTTGGTCGGGGCATGAGTTGGTGCCTGGAGCGCAAGCAAAGCGACGAACTCGTTCGTCTGGGTGACGTCGATGTCCTAGCCTATAGCGCCGCCGACAATCTGGTTTGGGTCATCGAGGCCAAAGATCTTAAACTGTGTCGGACGCTCGGCGAGGTGGCGCGGCGGTTGGCCAGCTATCAGGGTAAGACCAACAAGGGAAAGCCCGATTCATTGCTGCGCCACCTGCGTCGAGTGACGTTCCTGCGGGAAAACGCCGATGGCCTGTGCAAGCAGTTGGGCGCGACCCAAACTCCCCGGGTGTGCGGCCTTGTCATCGCCAGATCGCTACAGCCGATGACGCAGTTGACCAGCGCGTTCTACGACGACGCTCGGGTCGCGCTTCTGGACCGGTTGGAGGAGATTCCTTGGCGAACGGGCTGGTGAACGCGCTGGCGCGCAGCGCTTGCGGCCGCCAGAACGACGGCGCCGTCGAGGGCGTTGCAGGAACGCGCTGATGGACGAGGAAGATGACAACACCAATCTGCCCGTGTGGGTGAGAAGTGGGGCTGGGCCGGATGTCTACTCGGCGCGGTTATGCCACGGCCGTCCTCACGAGCGTTGTTCAAGCCTTCGAGGGCAAAGCCTCGCCAGTCTTCATTCCCGCGCTTTTCATTAGCTTGTTCACGCTCATGGTGCTGATCGTGCGCCCCTGGACGATACAGGGGCAAAGCGCCGCCGGCGAAACACGTTTGGTAATGCCCAACGACCCTGAAACGGATGCGGCAGGTCTGGATGCCTAGGATCGCCGAGCCATCGCAACCACCGAAAGCCGGCGAACCGCTGCTCCAAGGTCGCGTTTCTGGCGCTGTTCGAGAGTCTGCTCATGGCGCTATCTGGCCTCAACCTTCGTTGAGAAGCGCGCTCATTGCGCCAGGGCGCAGATCGTAAATGTCCATATGCGGCCAATAAGCGCCCAATAGCGGTCTAAGCGTCCACATCTGGCCAGTTATCCGGGCTGCAGGGCAGCGTCTTTCACCCGCTGAAAGCGGTGAAGCGATCAATTCCAGGGCCTCACTACCAACGCCCCCATTCCGTCTCGTCTTGAGCAGAGCGGGCGACAGGTCCCGCGCTCGCTCAAAGCCAAAATGTCCAAACTCAAATCCGCCGGCGACGCGCCGACGAAGTTCTCCTCGACCAAGGGCAAGCTCCGAGGTCGACGGGGCCCGTACAAGACCAAGCCCGTCATCACCCATCCTGAGCCGCTATCGGAGGACTGGGATGATCCCGCTGATTTCGACGAGGCGCTCGCCCTACATATCCGCCGCCATGGCGAGAACATCTGCCGTCTTCACAAGGCCTTAGCGCTCACTGGCGACACCGTTGATCGCCGGACGCTCTATGACTGGGTCAACGGGGTACTGGCCCCGCGAAGCGCCAAGGGGCTTCGCGTGCTGGCCTTCATTGAGCGTCGCTATCGCCTTCCCGACGGCTACTTTCGCTCAAAACTTCCCCATCCTGGCCGGCAACTTAGCGGCAAAACCTTGAAGCGCATGCCCGTCGCCGAGCGGCGCAGACTGACCTGGCACCTCCCCGACGACTTCGAGCAGCTCACTAGAGTGCGCCAGGAAGAGGTGCTCGATTGGGTCCGAAGCGTCATCATCGCTGGCTCAACCGAGTATCGCCGCTATCACGCCGCCAGCGTGCAGCAGCGATTTTCCGTTCGCTTTTCGGAGGGGTCGGTCGCCCTGCCCTTCGCGCCCGTCACGCCCCTTGCGGAGAGATTGGTGGAGACAGGCCAATGCGAACGCGGGCGGAACTTGATGACGCATCCGGCGCCCGCCGGTCTCGACGCCGAAGCGCGGGATCTTTTGCTGTTCAAAACATCGACCCTCACCACGCGCGGGCGGAGCCGAAGCGGTGTGTGGAATGCGGAAACGGCCGCGCAAAAGGCCGAACATCTGGGCCTCCTCTTTGGCGCATTGGCCGCCTCGCCAGACAGCGAGGTTCATGGTCATGGCGTGCCGATGCGCAGCCTGACGTTTGCACTTTTGGCGGTGCCGGCGGTCTGGGACTGGTACCTTAACTGGCGCGAGCAACGACGCGGCTTCTTCACGCAATGGGAAGGTGAGATGCTGGTGACGCTCGGCGCGGGCCTCACCCGCCGCGAAGCCGGTTGGCTGCGTCAGTCGCCAAGATTGGCCGACTACTTGCGCCCCATCGAGGGCCTGGTGACGCCGCAGGATGTCCAAGCCGCGCATGACGACTGGGACGGGTTCTGCGAAGCCATGCACCGCCACGCGCTGGTTCGAGCGCGCGAGATCCGGCGCGTCGCGCGCGTCCATCGCGATCCTTTTGAGCCGGTCCTGCCCATTCTCGAAGCCGATAGTCCGCTGTCGGAGTATCGCAAGATCACCGAAGAGGTGCGGCGGTGGCGGCCAGATCGCAAGCGGTTCGCGGTTGCTGCGGCCGAGGCGACCCGAGCTTTTCTGATGCTGCGCCTGGGCCTGCATCTTGGCCTTCGGCAGAAGAACCTTCGCCAGATGCTGTTTCGCCCCAAGGGCGAGACGCCAACGCCTGAGCGCCAACTGGCGCTGCTGAAGCGCGGTGAATTGCGCTGGAGCGCGCGCGATGAGGCTTGGGAGGTCTTGGTGCCCGCCGCTGCTTTCAAGAACGCCGGCTCGACCTTCTTTCGCAAAAACCCCTTCCGGCTTTTGCTCCCCGACCTGGGCGATCTCTACGTCGAGATCGAGACCTATATCGAGAAAGATCGGAAGGTCTTGCTTCGCCGGCACGCCGATCCCGGCACGTTCTTCATCAAGACGATGTCCACGCGAAGCGCCTCGCCGGAGTACAACCAATCAAGCTTCTATGACGCTTGGCGCTCCACCATTCAGCGCCACGGGATCTACAATCCGTACACAAAGCGCGGCGCCATTGTCGGCCTCTTGCCGCACGGCCCGCACAATGTGCGCGATGTGCTGGCCACGCATGTGCTCAAACAAACCGGCTCTCATGAGCAGGCGAGCTACGCGATCCAAGACACGCCAGAGACCATCGCGGCGCACTACGGCCGCTTCCTGCCGCACGACAAGTCCGCGCTCGCTGCTCAGGTTCTCAACAAGGTCTGGGCGACGTAAGGCTCAAGGGGCGCCCGAGGCCGCATGGGACGCATTTTGCGGATTGAGCGCCAAGGTCCCGGCTAAGGCTTTGAGCGTTCAGGCAAAGTCCGAAAAACAGGGACCTGGCGTTAGCGCCGGGTCCCGAAAAACCCCCAACACCATCAACGACCTAGCGGCCAAAGGTCCTGGTCCTTTAATCTTGCCATACCCCCAAACCGCATTTCCGACCCTCCCCGCGTCCCTTCATCACGGAGCGGACGCCAGCCCACTGGACGGCCAGCGCTGAGCGGGGTGATCAGTCTGAGCCATGCAACTGGACGTGTCGAAGGTCAGCTTCCAGGGCGGGTGTCATTTCCCGCTTTCGACCCAAGGCGGACGAGCAGCATGTCCGCTCTCGGCACTGGGGTCGCCATTGTCAGTAGCAGTGTATCAGCGCTCAGAAGCCTAGCCTGCCAAACACCGCAGTTCGGGCAATTTACGCAGCACATTGCGCAGTCAATTGCGCAGACTATTGCACAATTGACTGCGTATTGCTATGGCGAAGGAATGACCCATCGCGATTTCTACCATGACGCTGTCATTCGAAAGGCCTACACGGCCAAAAAGCTGCTTGACCTTGCCTTTTTGATCCAGAGCCAAGTGGCGCAGATCTATGTCCGCAAAGGCATGGTTTTCCCTGTCGCCTGTTCATCCACACTGCTCCAGCTCAGCAAGGGTGGACCAGCGTCTGTGACCGAAGTCGCGCGCGTGCTGCAGCATCCGCATCAGACCGTTGCGCAGCACCTCGTCACGCTCGACAAGCTCAAGATCGTCGACAAGCGGACCGACGAGTCTGATCGGCGACGCACTGAGTATTTCCTCACTGAAATCGGCAAAATCCAAGCCAGTCGACTCGATGAATATAACCTCGAAGCTGCCGAGGTATTCGATGGCCTGAACAAGGATCTTGGCGCCGACCTCGGAGACATTCTGGATATCGCCATGTCAGCTCTCAACGCGAGAGGCATGGCCGATCGTTTCCCTAATCCAACTGCGCCTGGATCTGAAAAGTCATGAAAAGATTTCTCATTGCACTCGTAGCAGTGTCTGCGGCGCTCCTGATCTATTGGCTAGCGTCGCCAAAACAGCTGATGGCGTCGGCCAGTGCGGAAAGCTTCGACGCCTTCGTCCCGGCCTTGATGGAAGAGGAAGCGATCCCCGGCCTCGCCATTGCTGTGGTGAGAGATCATCAGGTCGTTCACATGCAGGGCTATGGCTTCGCGGACGTGGCTTCGCGCAAGCCGATGACGGCCGACACGCCCATGAACATTGCGTCCATCAGCAAGCCCATTCTGGGAATCATCCTGCTGCAGCTGCATGACAAGGGGCTGCTGGACCTAGATAGAGATATCAACGCGTTTCTGCCGTTTCGTGTGAACAACCCCCATGCTGACGGCCTGCCGATTACCATCCGTCAACTGGCGACCCACACGTCCGGAATAGCGGACTACTACGACACTGCGGACTATCAGAAGGGGGCGGACTCGCCGACGCCCCTGGTTGAACATCTTCGCGCACTCCTGTCTCCGGAAGGCGCGCGATACAAAAGCGGCGCCTACTATCTGAACGCCGCGCCAGGCGCGTCGCGTGAATACAGCAATCTGGGCGCTGGAGTTGCCGGCGCAGTCGCTGAGAACGCGGGCGGCGCCCCGCTCTCCGTCTTGGCAAAGGCCAATGTTTTCGAGCCGCTGGGCATGACCAATACCTCCTGGGTGTTGGCGGACTACCCAGCCGGCAAGTTGGCTACCCGGTATGATGTATCCCAATGTCTTCCGTTCACGGGTCTTTGCGCGAGCACCGAAGACCCCAAGCGAAATTTCCTGATCCGCAAAGTCTTCCGCCCTTCCGCAGCGGACCGCAGTTTCAGCGCCTATCCGCACTTCGGGAATCCCAATTATCCTGATGGTGGCGTGAACGCGTCGGCGCGTGATCTGGCGCTTCTGGCGCAAAGCATATTGGCGGGAGGAAAGACGGGCAGCGGCCGCCTGCTGTCTCCGGCATCGTTCAACGAGATGCTGAAGCTGCAACTCCCTCCCAGCATTGATGACCGGCAACGGTTCTTCTGGCGGGACCGCAATGGGCTGACCGGCCACGCCGGTTCGGACCAGGGTGTCTTCACCAGCTTTTACTTCGACATGAAGAAGGGAAACGCAATCATCGTGTTGATGAACCGCACGCCCGACCTTCAAACCGAGGAGGCGATGGCGCGCCTCAATAAACGCGCCAGCCGGGACTTGCTGCGTATGTGATCGATTGAGGCCGCGCAGCCCACCCCCTTGCTTGCGACCAAGAGAGGGCTGCGCGGAGTACGTTGGATGCGAACCCGAGGTTTGGCTTTCTGAACGAGAGCCGCAAGTCGCCCCGATGGCGGGGTTTCCGAGGGTCCGCTCACCACCCCGAACAGACAATCGCCGTGTCTGCTTACGGCGCCGTCGGCCGGCTTTGCCTGTCGCAGTCTATCCGCATCATTTCACAGGGTGCGACCCGAGATAGACAATGGCACGCGTCGCAATCTGAAGGCCGTTTGCTGGCCAGAAACCTATAGCAAACTTCAATCCCGCCGTCGGCCGCGCGCTCTCAACCGACACCTTAGACGGTGGCTGCAACGTAGGCTCATTAGGTCGGATTCTTTGAAGCCGAGAACTACCATTCAGGCAAGGCGAGCATCGTCGCGCGCTCCTGAACGCGTTGGGCTGTCATGGCGATATCTCCGATGTTCTTTAAATGCTCTCATTCGGAGAGCCGGGAGAGTCAGCGGGGAGTCTGCGCGAATGGGCCAAGTTTGGGGAGCAGCGCACGGGCACGCGGCGAACTGAAGGCGGTTGGACCATCGAGGCCTGTTGGGCGACGGCCTCAATGACTGGATCTCGTGGACCGGCCTGGGGCGCTCTTTGCTCTTAAATCCCGACAAACCCGCTCCGTGGGGCAAGCCATTATGCATCATATATAAGACGTTATATCGTTTCACGTCTCACCAATAAGACGTTCCTTGATATAAAGGCTCGCCCTAGGCATAATGTCTTATAAGCGAGACTATAAACCTTAAACCGTCTCATTAGCGGGACATAGCTATGCCGAAGCCTACCGACCGCGCCTATTCCAGAAGCGCCCTTGAGGGGATCGCGCTGCTAGGCCAGCTCATCCGGATTGGCCGCATTGAACGCAAGCTCACAGCTCAGGATCTGGCTGCCCGCGCGGGCATTTCGCGCGCGCTCCTCTATCGCATCGAACAGGGCGATCCGGCCTGTTCGATTGGGGCTGTCTTTGAGGCTGCGACGATCGTCGGCGTGCCGCTGTTTGATCCGCATCAGGAGAGCGGCCAGGCGCTGCGCGATCTGCGGAACGTCTTAGCCCACGACACAGCGCGCCGGCTGACACTTCTGCCAAAGAAGGTTCGGACAAGCGCGAAGGTGGTCAAAGATGACTTCTAGCGCGCGCCTCGACGAAGCCTATGTGTGGATTTGGCTGCCCGGCGAGACCGCGCCTGTGGTTGCCGGCCTGCTGTCGCGTGACGGCGAAGATCTCGTCTTCAATTACGGCCGTTCTTATCTCGAACGCGACAACCGCATCGCGATCTACGCGCCGGAGCTTCCCCTCATTACCGGCATCCAGCGCCCCGCTCCGGGATTGCAGCTTCCGAGCTGCATTCGCGATGCGGCGCCTGACGCTTGGGGCCGCCGGGTCATCATCAACCGACGCTTCGGGGCGAAACGCGACGACATCGACATCAACCAGCTCGACGAGCTGACCTATTTGCTGGAGTCTGGATCGGACCGCATTGGGGCTTTGGATTTTCAGGCGTCGCCAACCCAGTATGTCGGGCGCGAACCGAGCGAGGCTTCGCTTGAGGAGCTGATCGCGGCGGCGGATCGCGTTCAGCGCGGCGTGCCCCTCACACCCGGGCTCGAGCGCGCGCTCTTCCACGGCAGCTCGATTGGCGGTGCCCGTCCCAAAGCGCTCATCGTCGATGGCGATCAAAAGCTCATCGCGAAATTCTCGGCGCAAAGCGACGTCTTCAACGTCGTCAAAGGTGAGTTCGTCGCGATGCGGCTCGCCGTTCGTGTCGGACTCAATGTTGCTCCGGTGCGCCTCGTACAGGCCGCCGGCAAAGACGTTCTGCTCGTCGAGCGTTTCGACCGTCCGCGTGTAGACGGCGGCTGGGCGCGCAAGGCCATGGTGTCGGCCCTGACCATTTTCGGACTTGAAGAAATGATGGCGCGCTACGCGAGCTACGAAGAGCTCTGCACCAAGATCCGCCACGGCTTCACAGCGCCGGAGGCGACGCTACGCGAGCTCTATGCCCGCTTGGTGTTCAACATCCTCGTCGGCAACACCGATGATCATGCCCGCAACCACGCAGCCTTCTGGGACGGCCGCATGCTTACGCTCACGCCCGCCTACGATATCTGCCCGCAGTCGCGCGCCGGGAATGAGGCCTCGCAGGCGATGCTGATTGTGGGCAATGAGCGGATGAGCCAACTGGCTGTGTGTCGCCGCGCGGCCGCCAACTTCCTTCTTTCGCCTGCGCGGGCGGATGAGATTATCGAAGAGCAGCTACGCACCATTCGCGCCTCATGGAGCGAAGTTTGTGATGAGGCTGAGCTTGGAGAGGTCGATCGCAATCTGATGTGGAGGCGGCAGGTTCTGAACCCCTACGCACTCGAAGATCTGCCCAAAAATCTCCTGAACGCTGCGGAATCCTGACGACTCATTTTCTGGGCCAGGGGCAATACCGCGAGAGAAGAGGCCGCGATCCCCCTCGGTGACGTTGGCTGCTTTCGCTTCTGGACCTGCCGCTCCACGGCGTTGGCCGTCTGGGTTCGAGGCGCTGACCGTTCCGTGGGTAGCGCCCTGCAACGGAGCGCCAGGGAGCCAGACAGCGCCCTGGATCGCTTGCTGGAAGGAAGGGCCGGACGGGCTGCTGAGCGTCAAGGGTGGCGCCTACGGCGCCATCGCGCAGCGACGGCGAAGCCGCCCTTGACCCTCAGCATCCCGCCCGGCAGAGGCTCGGCAAGCGCTCCAGGGCGAGCACTGACCTTTCAGGTCCAGGCTCTTAGGAGCGCAGCCGGACACCAGGACCGCCGTTCGCGTCGGCGCTGAGAAAGATTACTCCGGCTTCCTCTAACGCTCTTTGAAGCCGGTCTAGAGTGCCGGTTTGCATCCCGCCCTTGTTCGCCTCGAACCGATGGATCGTTGAGTCTGCGACTCCCGAGCGTTCGGCCGCATCCCGGACGCTCCACCCAAGTGCCGCTCGAGCCATACGGATTTGGGTCGGCAGGATCATTTTTAGAGAAAATCTCCAACTTATTGCAAAAATCCGTTGACTAAGTCGGAGGATTTCGCTGAAGTCTAAGCGAAATCCTCCAAAACGCCACCGACTTGCTTTCAAGTCGGACCGAGCGCTCGCGCCGGGAGCCCCCTTATGGCCAGACGTAAGTCAGATCCCACCCTCATCTCGCGCCGAACCTTGCTAGGCGCGACCTCCGCCGCCCCCTTGGTCGGTGACTGCGCCACGTCCGCTGATCCAGTCTCTGAGGACCTGATCAGCGAATGCGCCCGATGGTTGGCGGCGGACCTCGAAACCGACCGTCTCTCACGTCGTTGGGCGGCGCTGGAGATCCAAGCTGTCGCCGAGCACTGCTATTTCCAACTCGACCGTGTTCAGCGTCGCCAGCTGCCGATGGGACCAGAGATGGCCGCCATCGAGACCAAGCTCCAGGCGATTTCACGAGCGACGGCTCAGCATTGGCGCAGGCTGAGCCGCGCCAAGCCCAGCACGCTGCACGAGGTGGCCAGCCTGCTGGCCGTCGCCGCCCGACAGAACCTTCACGCCGACGACAACACTGAACCTCTCGTACGCGCGTGCGTCGCCTTCTTGGCGTCGACCAACTGTCCTCGTTGTGGAGAGCCCTATGTTCCGACGTCTCTGTCCGCCGCTTGAGGGTGGGCGTGCGGATACGCCGGACACCTGTCTTTCCGCGACGCCCTACGCCGCCTTCGTTGCGCCGGTTGATCGCGCCCAAACCGCGCCCATCGTGATCAGCATGGACGATCCAGCCCACACGCCAGGCTCCTGCGCCGCGCCCCCGCGCTTTGCCGATCGGCCCGCATCAGCGTTCGACCCGACATCCGCCTGGCAAACAGCCGTCGCGCCGGCTCGTTCTCTTGGTCCGATCACCGAGCCCCGGTTTGCAGAGGCCTTCAAGGACCGCGCGCTCGTGTGCGCAAAGGTGGCCGCCAAACTCATTGGGGTCGATGCCGTAACCCTTTCGGCTATGGCCGACGCCGGTATCGTCCAAGCGGTTCGCAAGGGACGCCTACGCAGCTACGCAGAACACGCCCTGCGGACTTACCTGCTGGACGGGCCCGATCTGCCCGAGGCTAGACCGCGAGAGCGGGCTGTGAGCGTCCCGCGCAACCGCCGCGCGACACCTTTCTCCCAGCGCTCCATGCGGCAGCGCTGAGGTCTTGCCATGACCCTCTACAAGGGGCCAAACGGCCGCTATTTCCAGTACGACTTCCAGTACAAGGGTAAGCGCTATACGGGCTCGACGGGCGTTGAGACGCGGCGCAAGGCGCAGGAAGTCGAGCGCAAGATCCGAACCGACGTCGCGCTAGGCCTGTACGAGGATCAGGCCAAGATGACGCTCGATGAGGCGGCCGGCCAGTGGTGGGAAGAGGTCGGTAAGCGTCTGCGCACAGCGCGGGACGTCGAACGGCGGCTGGAGATCGTTCTGCGGCTCATGGGGCCCGAGACACGCCTTGTCGAAATCACCACGCGCAGGGTTTCGGCCGCGATCGAGAAGCGCCGCAACGAGACGTTCAAAAAGGGGACGGATCGACCCGGTAAGCCGGCCAAGCGTTATCCCATCAGCAACGCGACCGTGAACAACGACATCATCGTCATGTTGCGCCGGATCCTGCGGCGGGCCGAAACGGTCTGGGAAGTCAAACCGATCCCGAAGGTCAACTGGCGCGCGCTGACGCTTACTGAACCTCAGCCGGAGGTACGCTTCTATAGCGAAGCTCAGCAGAAGGCTTGGCTTGACGAGTGCGATCCGGTGACCCGGATGGCGCTCACCGTGCTCCTCACGTACGGCCTGCGCCTTGGCGAGCTCTTCTTCCCGCCGTCCGCCTTTGATCCGTCAGGGCCGCGCCTGGTGATCAATAAGCGCAAGCGGGGCGCGTTGATGCTCCCGCTTCGCCAAGACCATGCCGAGGACATCGCCATCCGCGCCGCAAAGGCGATCAGCGTCGGCCTTGAGACTGTATGGTTCGAAGAACTGGAGATCCCCGCCGCCGGCAAACGCGAGCGTCAGGTGCGGTACCTCCCGTTCACCTATGGCGGCATTCAGCAGCGCATGCGCACCGCCGCCAAGCGCGCGGGCCTCAACATGCCGCGCCTGATCCATGGAACGCGCCACCACGCAGGGACCATGATCCTGGCTCAGACCGGAAACCTCAAACTCGCACAGCAGCTACTTGGACACGCCGACATCAAGTCTACGATGCGCTATGCACATGCCATGGACGGCGCCCTTCGCGATGCGCTCGAGACCATGACCCCAATCCCAAATCCACATAGCGAAGACCAGTTTACAGTTGTACGTCGCAATAGGCGTTTGAAATCATGAATCTATTTTCCAAGATTCTGGCGTCTTCCTAAAGCGAAGGTCGGGGGTTCGAGTCCCTCCCGGGCCGCCAGGGTTGTTGTATGTAAGGACCACTTAACGCTGTCCACTTTGACCACTTAAGGCTGTCAGTCTTTGCGACTTAATTGCAAGAGCGTCGGCTGTGGAGGGGATCGCTCAGGTCGGATGAGTTTGCTCGGCGATCGCCCGCTTAGCGTCAGATAGGCCGCAGATGGCTGATCGCGTTGTAGCGCGCTCATTTGATTGGAATGAGCGCAAGGCCCGCGATGGCGGCGCGCACCGTCAATGTGCGTGGAAGCCACTTCTGCGACGCATGTCAGAGCGTCGCCGCCGGCTAGATCGCACTCCAAATCGAGCGCAGGCATAGGCCATGTCGCAACTTGAGCTCTTCCCCGTTCAATGCCCGCCCGCCACGGCGGAGCCGACCGTTCCGTCCGTGGAGTCAATTCGGGTGCGCTTCGAGGCGCTGCTCGACATGTTGCGCGAGGCGGACGTTATGCCGCTATCGGCCCGTGAACTGGCTTTTTGGATTGTTGTCACCCCGCAGATGTCGAACTGGTTGCCTCCCGACGAGAAGGCGGCGGTTTGCGCAGAGTTCGAAGGGCATCTGGCGCGTCCAACGTCGAGGCGGAGCGGACTGGCTGAACCGCAATGGCGAGGTCGCGCCAGGAGCTGCCGTTGGGTTCGCTCCGGCAAATGGACATTCAGCATGACGGGCCGCTGGCCTATCTAGCTATCCGCCTGCGCCTGCAGTACGCTTGAACCCGCTACCCGCAGACGTCGATCCGCTCGGCCACAATTCCGATCAGACGGCTTCTGGGATGGCGGGTAGCCAGAAGGCTCAGGCGATGCGGGAATTACGGTGACAGTGCACTTAATTCCCGGCAGCTATCCGCACCCAGGTTTGCGATTAGCGCGCCGTAGATTCTGATCATCAAGCTGGCCTGACGCCAACCTGGAAGCCCTCGAAAACCCAGAAGCCCAGAGCGAGCGGAGGGGGTGAAAATAGCAGGGTACGTCACGCACAGCTGCGCTGAATGGCGCCCCGGCGCGGCGGCGCGTTTCGCGGCCTTCTATGTCCTGGCGCGAGACGTCAATGGCCGGCTGGAAACCCATGCGCAGGTGGATGGACGGGACGTCCGCGTGGTGTTCACCACAGCGACCGCCGGCGCGTTGAAGCTGCTCGCAACGCCGGCGGACTATGATGGCGGAGCTCAAAGGCGTCTGTCAAAATCGATCTTCTCGTTGCCCGCTTCGAACGTCCAGTTTCGGGAGCTGCGCTAAGGTCAGCAATTGGCGCGACCTCGCCATTGCGATCTAGCCGGCGGCGACGCTCTGACATGCGTCGCAGACGTGGCTTCCACGCACATTGACGGTGCGCGCCGCCATCGCGGGCCTTGCGCACGGGCAGGCTCGATTGCTCGACCAGGCGGATGATCTCGATCTTTTCGCAAACCGGATATCTCATGCCTCGTCGCCCCCATCGGCGATCATGCTTTTTTGAGCAGGCGGATTTCAAGCGCCTGTTCGGCCACTACCTCTTTCAGGGCCGTCGATTCGCGCCGCAGGTCCTTGACCTCGTCCGTGGTCGCAGCCCGGGCCGTATCGCCCGCCAGGCGGCGCTTGCCAGCCTCCATGAACTCCTTGGACCACACGTAGCAAAGGCTCTGGGCGATGCCCTCTTTGCGGCAAAGCTCAGCGATGCTGTCCTCCCCGCGCAGCCCGTCCAGCACGATCCGAATCTTGTCTTCCGCCGAGAAATGCCGGCGCGTCGCCCGCGGGATATCCTTCACAACCCGCTCCCCGGTTGTCGCCTTCGCGGCCAAGGGTTTAGGTCTCATCTTCGTTCCTTCGTCACTACGACGAGACCAAAGCCCTCCTCTAAACGGAACCCTCAATCTGTTTCATGGGCGCTGACGGCGGACAGAGCTGAATTTCTGTATACACGAATACCTTTACGCGTTTTGGATGTTCATTCTTGGCTTGTGATCCTCGGGAGATTACGAGGGAGAGGTGGACAAGGCCGCCCAAAAGCCTCTGTGGACCGACCTCGCGATGGCGTTCGCCCTCGTGGCGGTCTGCCTGCGCGTCCTCATCCCGATCGGCTACATGCCGGTTTTCGGTGAGAGCGGCGCGCCGACCATCATCATCTGCTCCGCCGCCGGCGCCAAAGTCGTGGCTGCGCCCCCCGGCGCTGCTGACGCCAGCGCCCCGGCCAAGGACGGCGATCACACGAGCAAGGCCGACTGCGGGTTCGCCGGGCTGATTCACGCCGCCCCGCCGGTATCGCCGAGCTTGGCGCTACAGGCCGCCGGCCTCGTCACGGCGGCGTCTCTGGGCCCTGTCCTCGGACGCGCAATGACCCTGCCGCTGCGCGCGCGGCCGCCCCCTCAGACAGGCCCCCCGACCCAGATCTGACCTCTCGCCTCGCGCCTCGTCGCTCGCGACGTCGCGCGCCCGTGTCAGATCAGAAATTGGGTCTTCCCATGTCTTCCTTGCGTCTCTCGTCCGGACCCCGTCCGGCGCGCCTAACACCCGCCCTTTGTCTCGCTGAAGGGGGCTGCGCATGATGCGCTCGGCCCCCAACGCCGCCGCCGCCGTCGCCGAACACCTTCGCGACCAGATCGTCCAAGGCCTGCTGCGCCCCGGCGTCCTGCTTCGTCAGGAAGCCGTCGCCGCCGAGCTGGGCGTCAGCCGGATCCCGGTCTTCCACGCGCTGGCCAAGCTGGAGTCGGAAGGGCTGATCGAGATCTCGCCCAACCGCGCCGCCTTCGTTTCAACGCCGAGCGCTCGCCGTTGTCTGGAGATCTTTGACCTTCGCCGCCTGCTCGAAAGCGACATGCTCGCGCGGGCCATCGGCCAGCACACACCGCGCTCCTTGCGGGCTGTTCGCGCAGTGATGCTGGAGTTGGAGGACGATGAAGGTCCCCGCGCCTGGATCGCCGCCGACCGCCGCTACTACGCCGCCCTCTATGCGCCGGCCGATCGCGACCTGACCCTGATGACGGTGCAGAACCTGCGCAACGCCGTCGATCGGATCTACCTGGCCAGCGAACTGCCCGTGCTCGAGCGTGAGGTGTGGATCGACCGCTATCAGAGCCTCTTCGACGCGGTCGCCGCGGGTGATCTGGAGCGTTCAGCAATGCTGCTCAGCCGGAACATCCAAGCGATGCAGTCGCTGGTCGCCAGCCTCTTGCCGGACCAACCCGCCAACGGAACGACGGGCGCCTAGCGCTCGGTCGTGGACGGCGTTGCGGCGTGGCGGTCCCCCCCGTACCGGCCGAGCACCGTCTCGGCGTCGCGAGCCTTGTCGGAGGTTCGCGACGCCTCTGCCCTCTTCACCTTCCCTGGAGCCCCTCATGCGACGTTTGTTGACCGTCTCTGCGATCCTAGCGCTCTGCGCCGCGAGCCCGGCGCTCTCCCAAACTACGAGCACGCCGCAGGCCGTTGCGGCGGCGCAGGCCGCCTTCACCCTGGCGCCCCTGCCCTACGCCCATGAAGCGCTCTCGCCCGTCATCGACGCTGAGACCATGCGCATCCACCATGGGCGTCATCATCAGGCCTATGTGAATGCGCTCAACGGCGCGGTGGCCTCCACGCCGGCCCTTCAGGGCAAGTCGCTGGACGCGATCCTGTCGGAGGTTTCGCGCCACCCGGCCGTCGTGCGCAACAACGCCGGCGGCCACTACAACCATACGCTCTTCTGGACGCTGATGGCCGCGCCCGGCCTGGGTGGCGCGCCTTCGCCCAAGCTGCTCGCCCAGATCAACAAGGACTTCGGGAGCCTGGACGCCTTCAAGAAGGCCTTCGAGACGGCCGGCCTGCAACGCTTCGGCTCGGGCTGGGCCTGGCTGATCTGGAGCGAGGGCAAGCTGCGCGTCGTCAGTACGCCCTACCAGGACAACCCGTTGATGGACGACGCCCCGGTCAAGGGCGCGCCGATCCTGGCCAACGATGTCTGGGAGCATGCCTACTACCTCAAACACCAGAACAACCGCGGCGCCTATCTTAGCGGCTGGTGGCAGGTCGTGAACTGGAACAAGGCCAACGCCCTGTTCGACGCCGCCGCGCGCTGAGCGCGGCCTTCCCAACAAAACAATCTCTCAAAGCCGCGCCGGGGAGCGCCAAAACCTCATGAAAATCGCACTCTTTGTCGGCAGCGCCGTCGCTGTGATCGGCGCGCCGTCTATTGGCCTGGCTCAGGCTTCACCGACCAGCTGGGTCAGCGAGGTCGTGATCACCAGCCCGCGTGGTAGCTTCACCGCGCCGAGCGCGCTGAGCGCCACGCGCACCGCGACCCCGGTCGAGGAAATCCCGCAATCGATCCAGACCCTCACGCGAGGCCTTATCGAGGACCAGGCCCTCCAGACTCTGTCCGGCGCTCTGGTCAACGTTTCGGGCGTCACCCCGACCAGCACCGAACAGATAGTCCTGCAGCCGCCGCTCATTCGCGGCTTCCCGGTCAACTACTATTTCGACGGCGCCCCGACCTACCAATTGCCGGCGGGGATCGCCGACCCGGCCACCCTGGTCAATGTCGAGCGGATCGAGGTCGCCAAGGGTCCGACCAGCACGCTCTACGGCGGCGGTTCGGGCGCGCCCCTGTCGGGGATCATCAATGTCGTGTCCCAGGACCCGGGCGAGACGTTCGGCGGCACGGTCGCGCTGCGCGCGGGCAGCTTCAACACCCTGGGCGCGGATGCGGCGATCAACCTTCCGGTCAATGACAAGGTCGGGCTCCGCCTGGCCGGCATGACCGAGAAGGCCGACAGCTACATCGATCACATCGACAGCCGTCGCTACGCAATCTTCCCGACCCTGGCCGTCGAGATCGACGACAAGACGCGCCTCGTCGTGCGCGGTCGCTACAACCACCTCGAACAGCGCGAATACGCCGGCGTGCCGGCGGGGCTGACCTTCGCACCAGCCCTGGTCATTGATCGCTACAAGTTCGCCGGCGCCCTGGACGCGCCGCGCACGCGGATCACCAACAAGCAGCTGACCGCCAACCTGACGCACAAGCTCTCCGACAAGCTCGAGGCCAGCGTCACGGCCAGCCGCTATGAGGGGGCCTTTAAGGAGTACTCGTCCTTCCCGTATGGCCAGATCGCCGGCTCGGTCTACAACTTCGGCACGGCCTACCTGCCCTCGGACACCACCGAGAACTATGTAACCGGCAGCCTGACGGCGCGCCTGGGCGAAGGGCTTGTTCGCCACCAGGTGCTGGTCGGCGCTGACTATGACAAGACGCGCTACTTCGGCGCGATGTACTTCAACCCGGCCTGGGCGACGCTGGACTACGCCGCTGCCCGTCCGTACGCCGCCTTCGGCGGAAACCCGGCCTTCTTCTTTGATCAAAACGACCGCATGCGCACGGCGGCGGTCTTCGTCCAGGACCAGATCGCCGTTGGCGAGCGACTCGACATCACCGCGGGCCTGCGTTGGACGACGCTGAAGATCCAAAGCAACGTCGGCGCCGTCACGGCCGACACCGACAAGCGTCTCACGCCGCGCATCGGCGCGACCTATCGGCTCGGCAAGGGCGTATCGGCCTTCGCCGGCTACGCCGAGGGTTTCAAGGGCGTGGTCGCGGGCGGCTTCTACGGCATCACTCCCAAGCCGGAAACGTCCCAGTCCTATGAAGGCGGCCTGAAGTTCGCCGCGCCGATCAAGGGACTGACCGGCACGGTCTCGCTTTACCAGATCACCCGCCAGAACGTGATCACGGCTCACCCGACGATCCCATTCGTCTCGGTGCAGACCGGCGAACAGCGCTCCAAGGGCTATGAGACCGATCTGGTCTACGAGCCCACCCCGGCTCTCTCGGTGCTGTTCAACTACGCCTACACCGACGCCGAGGTCAGCAAGGACAACACCCTTCCAGTCGGCGACCGTCTGCGCGCAGTTCCCAAGCATTCCGGCCGTCTCGCCGCCAACTATCGCTTCCTGGCCGGTGACCTGAAGGGCCTGCGGATCGGCGGCGGCCTGACCGCCACGTCCAGCCGCGAACTGACCCTGCCCAACACGATCGCCGCCAAGGGCCTGGCCCTGATCGACGCGCAAGCATCCTACGATCTGGGCGTCGTCCGGATCGGTCTGTCAGTGGTCAATCTGGCCGGTCGCAAGGGCTTTGAGCCCTACCAGTACTTCGGCGGTCCTTATGTGATCCCGACCCAGCCGCGTTCGGCCTTCGTCAGCCTGCGAACCGTCTTCTGATGCTTGGACGCCGGGGAGGCCAAACCATGACGATGCTTCAATCACCCTTGTGGCGCGGCCTCCTCGGATCGCTCGCAGCGGTCATGCTCTTGGGGGCGGCGACGCCGTCCTCGGCGCAACCAGCGGGCGTCGACTTCGACGCGGCGCTACGAGGCCTGAAGTTCAAGCCCGAGAAGGTCGACGGCAATCAAGGCGCCAAGGGCAAGGCCAACGGCCTGCTCGACGCCGACGAGATGGCCCTAGCCGCCGCCGTTCTGAACGGCGCCGACCTGCATCTGGAAGCTAAGGGCGGTCTCGACCGCGCCAAGCTCGCAGCGGCCTACGATCAGGCCCTGGCGAGCGCCCAGACTGATCTTGCCCGCCTGACCAAGACCTGGCCCACCGCGCCTCAGGTGGCGGCGGGCTATGCCCTGCTGGGCGAGGAGTCGTATCTCGCCTTCAACGCCATGGCCGGCGCCTTTGGCGCGCCGATGAAGGGCGACTACACCCTGGCGCGCGCCCTGACGCCTTATCTGGCGGCGGACGGCGACGCGGACGGCGATGGCGTCTCCAATCGCGACGAGTACGCCGCGACGATCAAGGAGGGCCGCGCCGCCTATCTGCGCGCCGCGCTCGATCCGGCCATCAAGCCGACCGCGACGGCAGCGAAGCCCGCGCCCGTCGCCGAAGCGACCCGTGTGGTCGGCATCGTCCTCTACCCCGGCTTCGAGGTTCTCGACGTCTTCGGCCCCGTCGAGATGTGGGCCAACACGCCGGGTCTCGAAGTGGTGATGATCTCGCAGGACGGCGGCCCAGTGCGCTCGGCCCAAGGGACCGTCGTCCATGCCGACTACAGCTTCGCCACCGCGCCGAAGCTCGCGATCATGATGGTGCCCGGCGGCGCGGGAACCTTTTCAGAGCTCGAGAACCCCAACTTCCTGAACTTCTTGAAGACGAAGGACGCCGAGACGGAGTTCACGACCTCGGTCTGCACGGGCTCGGCGCTTCTGGCCAAGGCCGGCCTGCTGAAGGGACGCAAGGCCACCAGCAACAAGGCGCTCTTCTCCCTTGCGGTCGATCAGGACCCTTCAGCGACCTGGATCAAGCGCGCGCGCTGGGTGGAGGACGGCAAGTACTTCACCTCCTCGGGCGTCTCGGCCGGCACGGACATGGCGCTTGGCCTTGTCGCCCGCCTGAAAACTAAGGCCGAGGCCCAGGCCCTGGCCAAGAGCCTCGAATACGAATGGCGCGACGACCCTGCTCGCGATCCGTTCGCCAAGCCCTGAGCGGAGCAGACCTCATGAAATCGGATCGACGCGCCCTGTTGGGCGGAATGACCGGGATGGCCGCCCTTGCGCCGTTCCTGACCCTGGAGACCGCCGCCGCAGCCGTTGCAGCGCAACAGGATCCCGTCGCAGCGTCTGCGGAGGCCCATGAGCGGCTGATGCAGGTTCCGGGCCTGCGGATGCACGGCGACGAACAGGTCGCCATGCTGCTGTACCCCGGCTTCACCGCACTCGACCTCGTCGGGCCGCACTATTTCTTCGCCTGCATGATGGGCGCGAAGGTCCATCTGGTGACCAACCAGGCGAACCTGGCGCCGGTGGCCAGCGATCTGGGCTTGGCCATCGCGCCCACGACAACGCTGGCGGACTGTCCCGCTGACCTCACCCTGCTGTTCTGCCCGGGCGGAACCCAGGGGACGATCACCGCAGCCTCAGACAAGGCCACGCTGAACTTCCTGGCCGACCGCGCTGCGCGCGCCCAGTGCGTGACGAGTGTCTGCACAGGCTCGATCATCCTGGGCGCCGCCGGGCTTCTGCAAGGCCGGCGCGCGACGTCGCACTGGGTGGCGCGCGATCAGCTCGCCCGGTTCGGCGCGACACCCGTCGATCAGCGCGTCGTTCGCGACGGCAAGCTGATCACCGGCGCTGGGGTTTCAGCCGGCCTGGACCTGGGCCTCGCCGTCGTCGAGATCCTGCGCGGCCGCCCCTACGCAGAGGCGCTGATGCTACAGGCCGAGTACAGCCCGGCCCCGCCTTTCCCGGGCGGTACGCTGGCCAATACCGACCCGGCCATCGGCGGTCCGATGCGTGACATGTTCACCGCTTTCCGAGCGCAGGTGGACAAGCTCAAGCCGCTCTAGTCCGAGCGCCCTCCGTTCCAAAAGAACCGCCCAATCAAGGGCGGCTCCTGTCTCTCGCCTAAGCTATAAGGTCCCTCTTCATGTCTCTTCGTATCGCCCTGCTGGCCTCCGCGTCTCTGGCTATGGCGGCCCCTGCTTTCGCCGATGAAAGCCAACCCGCCGGCAAGTCGTCGCAGGACGGCGTCGCCTTCACGGTCGGCGAGGTGCAGATCACGGCCGCCGGGGCGGCGGGCTCGGCCAAGTCTCTGCTGACCTCGGTGGACCGTCTGGGCGGCGACGTCGCTCAAGCCGCCAATGTCGACTACGCCTGGGAGCTGATCGGCAAGATGCCCGGCGTTCTGGTCACCGACTTCAACCAGGGCACCACCAGCGGCAAGTTCTCGTTCCGGGGCTTCAATGGCGAAGGCGAGATCAACGCGGTGAAGCTGCTGATCGACGGCGTCCCGTCGAACGGCAATGACGGCAACATGCCCTATCTCGACATGGTATTCCCGCTGGACATCGCTGGCGTCGAGGTGGTGCGCGGGACCAGCGATCCGCGCTATGGCCTGCACGCGATCGCGGGCTCGGCCAACATCATGACCCGGGTGGGCGGCACCTATCTGGACGCCAAGGTCCTGGCGGGTTCGTACGCCACCTACGACGGCCAGGTCTCGGCCGGCTACGAAGCTGGCAAGTTCAGCCAGAACTATCTGGTGGCCTATCGCGAGGCCGACGGCTACCGCGACCATGGCGCGCTGGATCGCCTCAGCCTGGCGGGCAAGTGGTTCTACAGCCCCACCGACAGCCTGCGGGCCGGTCTGATCGCTCGGTACTACAAGGGCTCGGCTCAGGAGCCCGGCTATCTGACCGCCGCCCAAGCGGCGAGCGCGCCGCGATCGACCAACGCCTACAACCGCACCGACGGCGACACCCGCAAGATGGGCCAGTACAGTCTGCACCTGGACTGGACGCCGACCTCGGCCCTGTCGTGGTCGAACTCTGTCTACATGAACACGTTGCGCGACGATCGCTATGTGAAGTTCTCGGCGACCGCCAGCCAGCAGCGCCGCTACACCGATGAAGATCACTGGGGTGCGATGAGCGCCCTGCGCTACGAGCCGCAGGTCGCGGCCCTGTCGCGTCTGGTGTTCGAGATCGGCGGCGACGTCCAGCGCCAGGACAACATCTCGCTGCGCTTCAACACCGTCGAGCGCGTGGTCTCCAGCCAGACCCGGAACCAGAAGTTCTCGCTGACGGTCGGGGGCGTCTACGTCCAGAGCGTGATCGAGCCGACCGAGTGGCTGACCCTGACGCCGGCTTGGCGCGTGGATTGGGTCGATGGCCGGTTCCTGAACCGCCTGACGGGCGCCGCCGCCCCGATCAACGACTACGGGGCCATTCAGCAGCCCAAGTTCAGCGTGGCGGTGCGTCCGGCTCAGGGCGTCACCGTCTATGGCAACTGGGGCAAGAGCTTCCAGGTCGGCGTCGGTTCGGGCGCCTATCTGATCGCACCGCGCGTCACCGACCTTGACCCGTCGATCAACGAAGGCTGGGAAGCCGGCGTCCGCTATGCGCCGACCGACCGCCTGACCGCCCGCCTGGCGATCTGGGGCCAGACCGCCACGGGCGAACTCAAGCGCAAGCTCAATGATCCCAGCGGTGACTTCGACAACCTGGGCGCCACCAAGCGCGAAGGCGTCGACCTGCAGGTGGACGCCAAGCTGACGCCGCGTCTGTCCGTGTGGGGCGCTGCAGCCTGGCAAAGCGCCAAGATCCGCACCCCAGACCCCGCCACGCCCGCCTTGAAGGGCAACAAGATCGACCACGTGCCCGCCCGGATGTTCTCCGGCGGCGTTGACTTCACCGCGACGGACAAGCTGACCCTGTCGGCCTCCGCCTCCGGCCAGAGCGCCTATGAGCTGACGACCACCAACAATCGTGGCCGCTTCGGCGACTACGTGTCGGTCGATCTGGACGCCACCTACAAGGTCAGCCCGCGCCTGGCGCTCTCGCTGCAGATCAAGAACCTGACGGACGCCGACCGCGAGTATGTGTGGTGGGACGGCGCGCAGACCCTGCACAGCCCGGCCGACGGTCGGACCGCCTTCATCTCGGCGCGGGTCCGCTACTAGCCATGAGCAGCCGGTCGAAGCCCTCGGTTCGTGCGTTCGCGCGACAGCTCCACCTCTGGCTGGGGCTGTCGATCGGCGCTCTGTTCGTCGTGGTGGGTCTGACCGGCTCGATCCTGGTGTTCTACACGGCGATCGACGACGCCTTGCATCCGGCGATCCGGTTGCAAGGCGCAGCCCCGCCGCCGTCCTGGGAGCGCGTCTACCAGACGGCGCGCGCCACCTATCCGGACAAGGCCGGACCCTGGCGCTTTGAGGTGACCGGGGCGGGCGGCGACATCCCGGCCCGCTACTACAATCCGCCCGAGCGGGCAGACCGCGACTTCGCGCCGATGATGGTCTGGTTCTCCGCCGACGGAGGCCAAGTGCTGCGCCGCGACTATTGGGGCGAGTATGCGATGACGTGGGTCTACGACCTGCATCACCGCCTTCTTCTGCAGGCGACCGGCGGCGCGATCCTGGGATGGTCGGGGCTGGCCATGCTGTCCTTGATGGCCGCCGGCCTTACGGCCTGGTGGCCGCGAAAAGGCGGATGGCGCAAGGCCCTGCGGATCAAGCCGGGCGCCGCGCCGGTCCGCCGTCTCTACGACTGGCACAAGCAGACCGGCCTTTGGTCGTTCGGTCTACTGGCGCTCCTGACCCTGACGGGCGTGCTTCTCGCCCTGCCCAAGGAGTCCGAAGCGGTTCTGACTCCGGTCCTAGGCCCGCCTGCCATCGCGCCGACAATCGATAAGTCAGCCCCGTTCGACCCTGCAGCGCGGATCTCGGTCGATCGGGCGGTGGCGATCGCCCAGGCCGCTCTCCCCGGCGCGCGCATCGCCTGGATCGAAACGCCGACTGTTGATCGCGGTGTCTATCGTCTGCGATTGCAGGCGCCGGGAGATCCCAGCCGCCGTTTCCCCCACAGCTTCGTCTGGGTGGAGCCCGCCTCGGGCGAGGTTCTTGGCGTGACGGACGCCAGACGAGCCGGCGCCCACGACATTCTGCTGAACTGGATTCACCCCCTGCATGACGCCTCCATCGGCGGCTTGCCTGCTCGATTGCTGGCAATCGTGGTTGGGCTTGCGCCGGCGGTTCTGTTTGGTCTCGGGGTCATGCGCTGGCGGAGACGTATGCGACCGCTTGGTCCCGAGGTGTCCGGTCGCCGGTAGCATCGCGGCTCAGCGCCAACTGACGTGGCCCGCCAGTTCTCATCCAGCCGGCTCAAACCGGTCTCGTTTTGCCGGAGCGGATCACCAAAAAAATGCGACGCCGACGAAGTCGGCGCCGCAGTTGTTCGCCTACGGGGTGGCGAGGAGGTAGACCTCAGACGCCTCGAGAGCGCCTAAAACTTGTACCGGACGCCGACGCGGTAGTTCGGACCGCTCGCGCCATACGAAAGAACGACAGGATCGCTGAACGTGAAGCGCTCAGCCTTCTCATCGGTCAGGTTAAGCGCCTCGAAGGTGATGCTTACCTGCTTGATCGGCTGATAGCGCATCGAGAAATCGACGTTCATGGTCGACTTGTTGCCGTCGAACTCGTTGATCAGCGGGCCGTCGCAGGCCGCGCCATTCGCTTGCAGGCCCGGATCACAGTTGCCAGCTCCGATCGGATACCGCGTGTAGTACTCATCGCGCTGAGCCAGCGAGACGCGCGCGTTGAACTTCTTGGTCTCGTAGTAGACCGTGAAGTTCATGCCCTTGGGCGAGGCGCCGAGCCAGGGCGCCTTACCGTACGTTGGCGCCTTGGTCACGACGCCCGTGCCGGGGGTCACCGTGCCGGGGTCCAGGATGTAGGTCAGCTCGGTGTCGAGCTTGGTCATGTTGAACTGGACGCCCAGATTCTTGAAGTACCAGGGCAGGAAGGTCAGGTCCTGCTGGAAGTTGAACTCCCAGCCCTGCAGGTAGCCGCCGGGCGCATCGCGCACTTGGCGCGCCAGGACCGGGTTGTCGGCGTCGATATAGGCGCGGCGGAAGACGTCGCCGCCCGTTTCCCCCGGGAACTGCAGCTTCAGCGCGGCGATCGCGTCGGCGTCCAGGAACTGCGAGAGCGGCGCTTCGTAGAAGACCGTCTGCGGGAAGCTGGAAATGTCCTTGCGGAAGTAGCCCAGGCTGATCAGCCCCCCTTCGTTGAAGTACCACTCGGCGGCCACATCGAAGGCTTCGCCGCGGAACGGCGAAAGCTTGGTGTTGCCGACGGTCAGCGAACCGCCCGTCACCGAGCCGTCGCTGGGGATGCTGATGCCGGTGATGGCCGGCGACAGGTTGCCCAGCAGCGGGCGAGCCATAACCTTGGCGGCCGCGACGCGGATGTAGAGGTTGTCCCAGGCTTCCCAGGTCAGATTCGCCGACGGCAAGGTGTCGGAATAGCTGTTCTGGCCTGTGATACGGCGACCTGCCGTGGTCTCGCCGACCGCCAAGACATCGGTCTGGGCTTGGCGAACGCCGAGGTTGCCGAACAGGCGACGGCCACCCCAGACCTCGTAGCTGAACCCGAACTGCAGGTAGTATGACAGGTTCTTTTCGCCGACTTCGAACGAGGCCGAGCGGTTGCGCTTCCGGGTGATGCGGAAATCGCCGTACTTGTTGATGCAGTTGCAATCGAAGCCAAAGACTTGGCTGAAGGCCTCCAGGCGGGGGGCGAAAAAGCTGGACGTCGTGCCGTCCGGCACATCCAGGCCCTGACCGAACTCGATGACTTGGCCGAGGGAGGCCACGCTGACGCCGGCTTCCTTTTCGGTCGGGTTCAACAGGTCGTTGTTGCGCTCGTACTGGTCGGTCGAGAACTGGAACTCGCGCTTGGTGATGCCGCCCTTGATGGTCCAGTGATCGTCCAGCTCGTAAGTCAGATCAATCTTGCCGCCCTTGTAGTCGTTGACCGTGTTGCGCACGTAGTTGCGCATCCCCGAGAAGCCTTTGACGATCCCCCACTTGTTGGGATCAGCCGCGTTGAAGCCGGCATCGAACTTGGGCATGCCGGTCGCGCCGCGCTCGTCGAAGACGAAGGGTTCGGCCGCATCCATGTAGTTGAACTCGACCAGGGTTCCGCGGTTGCGGTTCTCGGAGCGCGAGGCGCCGACCGAAAACTGCCCCTTCAACTTGTCGCTGAACTCGTGGTCGATCGTCACCGACGCCTGACGGAAATCCGTCGTATAGGCGCCGCGGTCGGCGGCCGAGCGCCAGTCGACATTGCCCAGCTTCAGGTACTCGGCGTTCTGTCCGACCACCTCGGCGTCCAGCAGCTTTACCCCCGGCCGGCCGATCAACTGCCCGCGGAACGGAAGACTGGCGGCGGGCCCCATGTATCCGGGGGACTTGGGGTTGGTGTAGTACTCGTAGGGGTCCAGGTTGTTCGGGTTGAAGCTATACGTGTAGCCGGCCACCGGCGTGGCGCCGAACATGGACTGGCCGCAGTCCTGACCCGGGTTGAGCTCGGTCTCTTCGGCGAAGGTGCAGCCGCCGGGATAGAGCGCTCGCCGCTGGGTGTCGGTCAAGGCCGTACCCGCGCGGGCCGTGGCGGTCGGAACATTGGCTCCGAACTGATAGCTGGCGTTGGTGTTGTTGCGGTTCAGCCCGACCGGCGAGAGCTGATAGTTGGTGCTGACGCTGTCGAACTTCGAGTAGAGGCCATCGATCGACAAGCGCGTGCGCGAGCTCAACTGAAGCTGGATGGCGCCGGTCAAGCCCAGGCGCTCGGTCGAGACATCGCGCTGGTTCAGGGTCGGCAAGGCCGGGAAACGGATCAGCGAGTTGTTGCACCCTGGCGAGACCGGCGTCAGCGTCGCAACGGCCTGAGCGGCGACGGCCGCGCACCCTGGATAGAGCTTGGCGTAGGCGGCCGGATCCGATCCGGTCATCGCCGCATAGGCGGCCGGATTGGCCAAGGGGTTGTAGTAGTTGGCAGGGTTGGCCGCATAGGCTTCGAGGGCCGCGCCCGTTAGGTTGGTCGGGATGAGAGCGCTGAACACCGTGCCGGTCGGCGCGGCGAAACCCGCGCGGCCGGGCAGTTCGTTTCCGGTCCAGGTCGAGCCGCGATAGACATAGTCGGGCGAGCCGCCGCCCCGGGTGTAGGTGTCGTCCTCCGAATTGCGTTTGGCGTAGGCCACGGAAAACAACGTGCCCAGCTTGCCGTCGAACCACCGATTGGAGACCAGGCCGGTGATGCGCGGCGAATGCTTCTTGCCGTTGCGGTAGTAGGAATCCTCGGCCGAGAGGGCCAGGGCGCTCTTCTTGTAGTCAAAGGGCCGGCCCGTGATGAGGTCCACGGTCGCGCCCAGCGAGCCTTCGTCCGCCTCGGCCGAGGACGACTTGCGCACGCGGATCGAACTGAAGAGCTCGGAGGCGAAGGCGTTGAAGTCGAAGGCGCGCGAGCGGTTGGGACTGGCGCCCGAGTCGTTGGCGGCGCCTGTCGACAGCGCTTCCATATTGTTGATGCGCACGCGGCTGAAATCGCCCGACAGGCCACGCACGCTGATGGTGCGGCCTTCGCCGTTGTCGCGGTCGATCGAGATGCCTGGTAGGCGCTGCAGCGACTCCGCTAGGTTGGAGTCGGGGAAGTCCCCGATGTCCTCGGCGTTGATGGCGTCCATCATCACGTCCGAGTTCTTCTTCAGATTCAGGGCGCTCTGCAGCGAGGCCCGGTAGCCGGTGACGACCACCTCGCTGACGGTTTCCGCTTCCGTCGTGGCGGCCTTAGGCGCCGTGGTGTTCTGGGCGCTCGCCAGACCCGGCGCGGCGGCGGCAAAGGCCGCTACCGAAATCCCGGCAAGCAGCCACGCCCGCCCTCTTTGTGTATCGCGTTGGTTGGTCATCAGTTCCTCCCCAATCAATCTGGTGTTTGCGCCGACGGGCTTTCTGTTCTGTCCGCGTCGGCGGCATGGCGGGCCTAGTCGGCCAAAGCCTTTCTGTTGGTGATGCGCAGCCGGGCGGCGGCGCCGGCCGGTTTGATGAGTCCAGACCGGGCGAGCGGTTGGCCGCCGCCGATCCACAGGTCCGCGACCCCCGCTTCTATGACCCGCTGTCCTTCCGGATCGACGGTGGCGAAGGCTTCGGGCGGCAGATCGAAGGAGACCGTCTGGGTCTGGCCCTTCTTCAGCGACAGGCGCTTGAACGCCTTCAGCGTCCGGATCGGAGCGCCGACGACGCCGGGTCGCGTGACGTACAGCTGGACCACCTCGTCGCCGTCTCGCCCACCGCTATTGGTGACCGGCACGGACACCTTGACGGCTTGGCCCGCAGCGACAGCGGCCTTGAGGACCGGCTTGCCGTAGGTGAAGCGCGTATACGATAGGCCGTAGCCGAAGGGATACAGCGCCTCCCCGCCGAAATAGCGGTAGGTGCGGCCCGCCATGTTGTAGTCCTTGAACGGCGGCAGCTGGTCGACCGAGCGATAGACCGTCACCGGTAGTCGGCCAGAGGGGCTGTAGTCGCCGGCCAGAAGGCCCGCGATCGCCGTTCCCCCCTCTCCGCCCGGGTACCAGGCCTCGACGATGGCCGGCAGGGTCTTATCGGCCCAATTGGTCGCGATGGCGCTGCCGTTCATCAGCACCAGGATCACCGGCTTGCCCAGGCCGTGCAGGTCTTCCAGCAACTTCTGCTGGGGAGCGGGCAGGTCCAGGCTGGTCCGGTCGCCGCCCGCGAAGCCCTGAGCGTGGACGCGCATTTCCTCGCCCTCGACGCGGGCTGAGAGCCCGCCGGCGAAGATGACCAGGTCGGCGCCCTTCGCTGCGGCCAGAGCCGAAGCGCTGTCGTCGGCCGGCTGACTCCAGATCAGGCCCTGGGTTCCACGCTCGCCGTCCTGGCGCGCCTCGATGGTGATCGCGTAGGTCTGTCCGACGGTCAGGTCGATAGACTTGCCCATCGACGGGTCGATCGTCCCATCCCAGAAATCGGCCAATACCCGGCCGTCGACCTTGATGCGCCAACCGCCGTCGCCGGTCAGTGTGAAGCCGTGCGGCCCGGTTTGCTGCGGCGTCACGAACCCGCTCCAGCGGATCGAACTCTGGCGGTTCTTACGCGTCGGCCAACCCCAGCGGAACTTTGCGTTGCTGTCCGTGCGGGTCTCCACCGGCGCGCCCGCCAGATCCAGGTTGCCGAACTCTTCGACCTTCAGCCCCTTGGTCGCGCAACCGGCGTCTTGGCAGAAGATTGCATCCGGAGCCGGCGTGCTGGCCGGGCCGATCAGGCCTGTGCCGGCGACGTGAATGACCTTGGTGTCGGGGAAACGGGCGCGGACGCCGCTCAGCAGCGTCACGGGCTTGGACGGCGTGCCGTTATAGTTGCCGACAAGGGCGTCGATACTGTCGGCGTTCGGACCAATCACGGCGATGGTCTTGGGTGCGGTCTTCAGCGGCAAAAGACCGTCGTTCTTGAGCAGCACCAGCGACGATTGAGCGGCGCGTAGAGCGACCGCGCGATGGGCTGGGGTGTCGTTTTCGGCGGCGGTGATCTTGCCCCATGGTCCGCTGGTCGGCGGGTCCATCAGACCCAGGCGGAAGCGAACCTCGAACAGCCGGCGCAGGGCCACGTCCACCTCGGCCTCGGTGACGAGGCCCGTGCGTATGGCCTCGGCGATGGCCGGCGCCTCGACGCCGTTCGGCCCGCCGAAGTCGCAACCCAGGTCCGAGCCCCCCTTCAGCGTAGCGGCGAAGGCCTCAGGCTTCGTCTTCCGATAGGCGTGGGCGTTGGGCAGGTAAACGTCGGCCACCGCGCCGCAGTCGGTCACGACATGGCCCTTGAAGCCCCAGTCGAGACGCAGGCGATCATTCAGCAGGGCCGAATTGGCGCAAGCCGGCACGCCGTACAGAGCGTTGTAGGCGCACATCACCGCCTCGACGCCGCCTCGCTGAACCAGCGTTTTGAAGGCCGGAAGGTAGGTGTCCTCCAGATCACGTTTGGAGGGATGGACGTCTTCGTGATGCCGATCGGCCTCCGGACCGCTATGCACCGCGAAGTGCTTGGCCGTGGCCATGGTCTTCAGATGAACAGGGTCTGGCCCTTGCAGGCCTTTCACAAAAGCCACCCCCATCTCGGCGGTGAGATGGGGGTCCTCGCCGTAGGTCTCCTGCCCCCGCCCCCAGCGAGGATCGCGGAAGATGTTGATGTTGGGCGACCAGACCGTCAGGCCCCGGTACTGGGCGGTGCTTCCGTCCGGCGCGACCTTCTCGACATACTTGGCGCGAAACTCGGTGCTGATGACGTCGGCGACCTGATGCATGAGGTCGGTGTCGAAGGTCGCGGCCAGGCCGATCGCTTGAGGGAAAACCGTAGCCTCGCCTGCGCGGGCCACGCCGTGCAGGCCCTCGTTCCACCAGTTGTAGGCCGGCACCGACAAGCGCGAGATCGCGGGTGCGGCGTGGCGCAGTTGCCCCGCCTTCTCGTCAACTGTCATGCGTGAGACCAGGTCGACGGCGCGCTGAGCGGCCGGCAGCTTGGGATCGCGATAAGCAGGCGTTTGCTGAGCCAATGCGGGCGCGGTCAGCCCGAAAACGGCCACCGAGACGAGCAGCAGGACGCGGTCGTTACGTGACATCAGTCTCTTTCCGGAAATCGTTAAGCTCTCGGATCAACTGGCGATCCGGCCGAAACAGGATTGTGCGCTCGCCGCCGAGCGCCTGGGCCTGACCGTTGGTCGGGTTGATGAGGGCGTAGTTGCCCTTCTGATGAAGGATCAGCTCGCCAATGCCCGGCAGCTGGAGGTTCTGACCGTCCAGCAGCGCCAAGCGCATGCGGCGGACAAGGGACTGGACGATGATGTCGCCGACTTCGCGGTCCCAGGCGCGGGAGAAGTCCATGAACGACTGCACGAAATGTCCGTCAACGCGCATCGACGCCTCGCGCAAATGCGGCGCGTCGATGACGGCGACCCAACCACATCAGGGCTCGTGACAAGACCTGCCTCCCCTCTCCAGAGCGGGCGAACGCCCACCGCCCGGCTGGAAACCGGTGTCAGTTGAGGAGGACATAAACATGCCGATTTTAGATTCGAAAGAAGAAAGTTACCGGTCACATTCAAAAATGTGCGCAAAATTATTGCCTATCCGGGCGCTCATCTGTGAATAACAAACGAGACAGATCAATCCGCACAATAAACCCGTCGCGACCGGGATTTTTTCCGTTCCGCATTGAACCGGCGCCTTGAAGGCCGCATCGTCGGCCTCCTGAGCGTCGCGTCGGACAGGGAGGGACCGTGGCGAATCCGCAGCGGCCCGCAGACGGTGACGAACCGCTGACGTGGAGTGAACGCGCCGTCTTCCGCGAAACCTACGCAGAGGACTGGCAAGACCTGTGCGTCTTCCTTAGGGCCCGCTTCGGCCGGGGCCCGCCCGATCCCGAGGACGTCGCCCAACAGGCCTTCGTCAAGCTGGGTGAGCGCCCCGCCGACCAGGAGCACGAGAATCCGCGCGGTTTCGTGTTCCGGGTCGCGATCAACCTGGCGCGCAACGCTTTGCGGCGTCAGCTCCGCGCCTATCACCTGGTTTCGGCCTCGGCGCCTGCGCTGGAGCCAGACGCCGAGCCGGACGCCGAACGCGCCTTGATCGCCAAGCAGGAGCTGGACCTGCTCAAGGGCGTCGTAAGGGCCATGCCGCCACGCCATCGCCGCTTCTTGACCGCCAACCGCGTCGCGGGACTGAGCTTCGCCGAGATCGCCCGCCAGAACGCTGTCTCCGAAGCCCTGGTCCGCAAGACCGTCGCCGAAGCGGTCGCTGCCTGCCAGCGCGCGCTGGACGGCGACCCTATCGATTTTCGAGGATTGTCCCGTGAACGCCACCGCCGTCCGTGATCCCGACATTGAGCGGCAGGCTCAAGGTTGGGCGATGACCGTTTTCGGCGAGCGCCTATCCGCTGAGCGCGCCGAGGACCTGCGGCTCTGGCTGGAAGCCGATCCGCGGCACGCCATAGCCTATGACCGCGCTGAACAGTTGATGCTTGCGTTACACGGCCTCGATCCCGACGACGCGGTGGACAAGGCGCGCGCACCCGGGAAAGCCCGCCGCTGGGTCTTGGCCGCGGCTCTGCCGCTGGCCGCCTGCCTGGTGATCGGCCTGGGCCTGACCCTGCGCCCGGCCGTCTTCGAGAGCGGAAGGACGATCCGCACCGTGGCCCTGACAGACGGCAGCACGGCGGTTCTGGCGCCCGAGACCCGGCTGCGCCGTTCCGGCTGGCTCAATGGCCGTCGCTACGCGCTAGAACAGGGCCGAGCGCTCTTCGACGTGCGCCATGCGTCGAACAAGCGCTTCGAGGTCGACGTCGGCGACGCGAAAGTCACGGTCCTCGGCACGCGTTTCGATCTGCGCCGGACGACCAGCGGCGACATCAGCGTTGCTGTGGAGCGCGGCCGGGTCGCCGTTCGCCGGAACACGGGCGGTCCACCTTTCGATGGGGTCCTCACGCCGGGCGACAGCGTGACATTGGACGCGGCGGGCGCGCAACGCAGCCGTGTGGCCGACCCGAACAGCATCAGCGCTTGGCGGGCCGGCCAGCTCAGCTTCATCTCCACCCGGCTGACCGACGTCGCCGACGACATCAATCGCTTTTCCGCGGTCCGCATCGCGGTCGATCCAGGCGTGAGGGACCTGCGTGTCACCGCAAGCTTCCGCGCGACCCAATCGGGTGCCTTCGTCGCCAGTCTGCCAGCGCTGCTGCCGGTGGAGGTCTCGCCACGCGCAGATGGGGTTCTTGTCGTCGCCGGCAGGAATGGGAACGCCAGCGCGCCACGATGAGCCCGCGCCTCCTCCTGGCAACGGCCGCGCTCCCCCTGGCCCTGGCGGGAGGTCCAGCCCTTGCGCAAGGCCCAACACGCCATGCCCTCGACTTGCCCTCCCAGCCACTGGCCCAGTCGCTGCTGGACCTCGCCGCCCGTACCGGCAAGGTCATCGCCGTCGCGCCGGTCATCCCAGTCGACCGGCGCGCGCCACCCCTGACCGGGCTGCTGAGCGTCGGCGAGGCGCTGACGCGCCTGCTGGCCGGAACGGGGCTGACTTTTGGGGTCGAAGCGAACGGAGTCATCGTCATCCGCGCCGCACCGGAGCGCGCCGCCGGCTCCGGTCCGCCCCCTTGGTCACCGCCCGCCGCCGCAGTGATCGCACCCGTCGAGGACCTCCCCCTCTCCCCGATCACCGTCGTCGCGCGGCCCCTGGGCGAGCGCGCGCGACTGGAGCGCTTCTCGCCGCGCCCGATCGACCTGCTGTTGGAAGAAGATCTTCAGCGCACCGGCCAGGGCGGCGTCGGTGACGTCCTGTCGCGACTCCCCGGCGCCAGCGCCACCCTGGACGCGGGCGAGGCGCGGCAACTGGCCGTGCGGGGCGTGGGCGCGCGCTTCACCCTCGTGCGGGTCAACGGAATGGAGACCCTGGCCACCTTCGGCGCGACCAATGCGAGCGGCGGGACCAACCGCGGACGCGCTTTCGACTACAACGTCTTCGCCGCCGACCTCTTCCATCAGGTGCGCCTGCAGAAGACCGCTTCGGCTGACCTGGAGGAGGGCTCGCTGGGCGCCAGCGTCGATATGCGTACGCGCTCGCCCTTCGATCTGCCCGCCCGCAGCCTGAGGTTGGCGGTTGAGACCACCTATAACGACGCAGCGGGCCGGGTGTCGCCGCGCGCCTCGGTTCTCGTGGCGGCCCGCGACCGCTCCGACAGGCTCGGCGTTGTCTTCTCCGGCGCGTATGGGCGGCGGCGCATCGCCGAGGACGGCGCCAGCTCAGGCCAGTGGGAGACCGGCACGGCGATCTATCCGGGGTTCGGCGCCGAAACGACAGATCAGAGCCTGGAGACTTTGAACGCGGCGCTGCACGCGCGCATTCCGCGCCTGGAATTGGTGCGTTCGGAGCAAAGCCGCTTGGGCCTCACCGGGAGCCTGGAGTGGCGGCCGGACGACAGAACCCGCGTCACCGCCGACCTGCTTTACGCCATGCTCCGGGTCGAGCGCCGCGAGGACCTTCTAGGGAGCTTCACCTTTCGTACAGCGGGCGCCTGCGCGCCAAACGCGGCTTGCGGCCTGAATGGCGTCACGGTCAGATCCGCGCAGGTCATTGACCCCGGCGCCCCCCTGCCCGTGCTGATCGCCGGAACATTCGACAACGTCGATGTGCGGGCCGAGGCGCGTCGCGACCGGCTTGAGACCGTGTTTCGCCAATCGACACTAACGATGACCCGGGAGTTCGAAGACGGCCTCAAGGCCAGCGTTCTGCTGGGATTCAGCCGCTCCGACTTCGGCAATCCGGCTCAGGACACCGTACTGCTGCAGCAGTCCGGCGTGTCGGGCTTTTCCTACAACTTCGCTGACCCACGGCGACCGATCATCGATTTCGGATCAGCGGACCTCACCACCCCTTCGGCTTGGCGTATCGTCGAGTATCGCTCTGATCCCAATTGGGTCGACAACGTCTTCAAGTCTGCGGCGTTCGACATCGAGCGAGACGGCCCTATCGCCTGGCGAGCGGGCGTCGTGCATCGGCGCTATGTGAACACGGCCACGACCCTTTCGCGCAGCGATGGCGGGATCGCCAATATCAACAGCGACCTTTCAGGCCGTTTGGCGAACGCCTCGCCGGCCACGTTCGGCCGCATCGCGACCATCGGCCCGGGCTTTGGCCCCCAACACTGGCTTTCGCTGGACGTAGGCCGCACACTGGCCTTTGCCGCCGGAGATTGCGGGCGCACGCCGTGCGATCTGGCAGCGCGCGGCGTGGGTCCTGTCGCCAATCTGAACTATACGGTGGGCGAGACCACCGACTCCGGTTTCATCCTTTTGGCGCGGCCCCATAGCGACGCGCGCCGGGTCTGGGGCGAGTTCGGCCTGCGCTGGACGACCACCGCCTATGACATTTCCGGCCTCGGCGTGGTCGATCCGGGCTTCGTCGGCGTTTCGACACGCGTCCGCCGTGACCAACGCCTCTTGCCGTCTCTGAACCTGGCTTGGCGACTATCGTCGGATATGGTCGCGCGCTTCGGCGCAGCCAAGGTCATCGCGCGCCCGGACCTTTTGAGCCTGCGCCCCGGTGTGAGCCTGACGACCACCGGGACCAAGCTGATCGCCGGCGGCAATCCTGACCTCAAGCCCACCCAGGCCACGACCGTCGATCTGGCGCTGGAGTGGCGTCCCGACCCACAGTTGGCCGTGAACTTGGCGGTGTTCCACAAGTCGATCTCGACGATGGTGCAGACCACCATCACGCGTCCCGCCCAGTTCTCCGCCAATCCTTATGGCCTTAGCGACGCCGTCGCGACCGCTGCGTGCGGCAACTCGCCGGGGTGCTCGGCCGACTTGCCGATCTGGCAATTCGCGCGACCGGCCAATTCGGGCCCAGGTAATCTTGAGGGCGTGGAGTTGGCCTTCACGCAGCGGCTGATTTCGCGCCCCCGTTCGGCATGGCGGGTGCAGGGCGCGGCTTCGTATGTTCGGAGCCGTGTCATGCTGATCGGCAAGTCAGGGCGTCTCGTCCCATTCGAGGACGCGCTTGGCGCCCCGCGCACGGCGGCCTTCCTCACCGTCCAGCGGATCGCCGGCCCCACCACCGTTGGCGCGACCGTGACCCATCGCGGCGCGTTCGTCGCCAGCGCGCCCGCGCCCAACGGCGGCGAGATCGACGGCGAGAGCGCCGTCACGCGGCTCGACATCTCCGCCAGCCGCCGGCTCTCACGCGGGCTGGACCTCAGTGTGGATGTAATCAATCTGACCAAGGCGTCCAACCGCCAGTTCAGCGACACGCGCCATATCCCGACCTTCTTGCATCGGACCGGTCGCGAGGTGCGCATGAGCCTGAGACTAAAGCTCTAGCCTGCTCTCCCGTTGGATCGCATCAGCTGGCCGGATCGCTGGGCTCAGACTCTATGAACCCATAGCCCGCCTATCGGGTTCAGAGAGTTCCATCGAAACTCTACAAGCTCTCTGGTGGCGCGATCGAAACCAGACGGTCTCCGCAGAGCTGAGGGTGATCCCGACCGGCCTTATTCGGGCTTCAGGGCGCTGTCCCAGTGCTCGTCGGCCTTGCCGTCCACAAAGCGCCAGCTGTCGAACCATGTGGTCGTATAGGTCTTGGACGGGTCCTTCGGGTCCGGCATTTCGCTGGGGAAGGCCACCGTGACGATATCCCCCTCGGCCACCACCGATACGATCTGGGTCGCCATCTTGTCCGGGATCGGTTTCGGCGTGACTTGGAGAACCTTGGTGAAAAAGTCGACCACGCCCTGCCGCCCCGAGGCGGCGTTAGGATTGTGCTGGATGTAACGCTCCGTCAGGTATCGATCAGCGCGATCCCAGTGGCCGGCTTCCAGAAGCTCCTTGATGATCTTGTAGGTCGTCTGCTTGTTCCGGTGCAAAATCGGGTCTGGGCTTGTGAAAAGAGCGTCGGGGTTGGGAACGCCCACGACACGATCCTGGGCCAGTGCGGGTCCGCAGACGCCTAGGGCGATGATCGTAATCAACAGACCAATTTTCATGTCTCTGTTCCCAGTTTGACTTTAGCGCACGACATCACAGCGCCGCAGCGCCAGAGCGTGACGCCTCTTGCGGCGCCGAAGCGCGACCCCACGCGCGCAGGACGGAAGGCTTCGTCAGGAGACGACCAGAGCCTCGCGGGTCAAAACGGAATCGTTTCGACGCGATAACGAGGCTCTAAATCAAACACTTAGAGCGTGACTTAAGCCGAAACCGGTTCCCACTTTCGGCCTCACGCTCTAGCGCCACCAATCCGCGCTGATCGTTCGGGTGGCGTTGGTGCCGCAATGGACTTCACCGCCCCAGCTGTGGTGGCTCAGCCAGTCGTCGATCGACCAAGCCTTGATACCGACGCTCGCATAGGCCTTCTCGACGGCGACCTGAAGAATGTCCTGACCATCGATGACCGGGCCCCACTGTTGAGGCGGCAGGTAGTTCTTGCGGTCCAGCAGCAGGCCGTTCACCGCCGCCGGATAGAAGGCGATCAGCGAACCGGGGCCGTAGGTGATGGCTTCGGCCATCAGCGGCAGGTTGTCGTCGACGGGCGGCGGCGGGGCGTCCTGCGGCGGCGCGGACGCCTCATGCTGCCGGGCCTTGGGGAGGCTGGCCGCGAACTCGGCGGTGTGGAACAGCCCCGGCACGCGCACGACCTCGCTCTCGGTGATCCCGGTCTCGGCCTTGAGGAGATCCAGGTTCAGTTCGACGCGCCGGCGCCCCAGCTCGTTGTCCTCCAGGAACGCCTTGTCGGCGAGCACCTCGTCGATCGTCTGCTGCGGGGCGTCGGGTCGCGAGAAGGCTTTCGTCGCGCCGAAGCCCCGACGTTGGGCGTCGCGGAGCAGAGCCAGGCCCGAGGCGACGTCCTTGACGGCGATCGTCCAGCCCCGGGGCGTATCGGCGGGCAGGAACTGCACGAACTCGTCGACGTGCCCGATGATGAGCCAGGAGGTGTCGAGCATGATCGGGGCCTGATCCTGCTGCGCGGTGAAGAAGGTGGTCATGTCGCGGTGCGGCGCAACGCCATCGGCGGCGTCGCCATAGATGACCCGGCCGACCGGATAGCGCTTGCCGTTGTGTTCGTAGGGCGGAACCGTCTCGAGATTCCCAAACGAGTCCGTCTGGTGATACCCAGCGCCGCCCAACTGCACGACGCCCATGTCCGGACCCCGAAGGGTGAACAGCGCGCGACCGGCCGAGCGCGTCGGCTGAGGCGAGCGGATCGCGATCCGCAACACCTTGGAGCCGCCGGGCGCGGGCATGCTGACATAGCCGAACTCGACAAAGTCCTGCGCCCAGATGTCCCTGGTCGGTATCTGTCGAAGCCGGCCCTGGAAGCCGGCGCTCTTCAGCGCCGTACTCAGATCGCTGATGAACGTCTTGTGGGGCTCCCACTTGCCGCTTTCCGGCGCGAAGACGTCCACGGCCTTTTCAAGATGATTGTGCACCAGGACCGGGGCGACACGCATCGCCACCTGATCGTGTGAGGTTTGGCCGCGATCGGAAACCGTGAACCGCAGGGTCACCCGCCCGTCCCAAACCGCCGCGTCGCGCACGACATCGCGGGAGTCGACACCGAACCTGGCGCCCTCGCGGACTTCCTTGGCGCTCAGGCGATCATTGGGGCCGACATAGGCCCATTTGCCCTTGCGCTGGATAAAGACGCGGATCTTCTCCGCGCCCGGCCCGATGGCGGCGACCTGGCCGCTGGCGCTGTTGGAGGCCCCTTGCGTCGGCAAGGTCATGACCGGCGCGAAATAGTCCGGCGCACGGGCGACGTCGCCCTCGGCGTCGTTGCAGGCCTCGAGTTGAGCGTCGGTGATGTTGGGGTTGGAGACGTCCGAGCAACGCTTGGCGCTGTCGCCGATATTGGGCAGAAGGATCGCCCCGCGCTGGCTCGTCCATACGGCCTTGTCGTCCGCGTCCGCCATGGTGACCACGCCATCGCGGTTCGTATCGGCGAGGATGACAGGCGCGCGAGCGGCGCCGTCCGCGCCCACAACCGTCCAGCCCGCAATCAACAGTGGCAAGATCATCTTCAATTCCTCGGACTCGTCAAAGGCGGCGCCAGCCTTCTCAGAAAAGATGCCATGAGCCCTGGCTGGCGGGGAACGCCTCCGCCGAACTCTCTTCTAGTGGCCAAGGCCTGGTCCAGTCACCCCGCAGGGGTACGCTCTGTCACCCGGTCCGGACACGCCACTTTGACGCCGAGGCCCGTTCGCGGGCGTGTCACCCGACGGCGGGACTTGTTCCTGTTACGCCGTCGGTTTCAGCTGGTAACGTTCAAAACAAGGAAGCTCATATGCGTCGTCGAACCCTCGCTCTCAGCGCCATGCTGCTTCTCAGCGCCGCGAGCACGGCGCTGGCTCAGAGCGCTACGCCTGCCGATACGGTCTTCCGCAACGGCTATGTCTACACCGTGGATGGCAAGGACAGCGTCCAGCAGGCGTTGGCGGTTCGCGATGGCAAGATCGTCTTCGTCGGCTCGAACGCCGCCGTCGCCAAACATGTCGGGCCGAAGACACGCAATGTCGACCTGAAGGGGCGCATGTTGATGCCGGGCTTGGTCGACGGACACAGCCACCCGCTTGCCGGGGGAAGCTCACAACGCGCCTGCAATCTCGACTACCTGCCGCTGACCGAGGCTGAGTTCCTTGAACGGATTCAGGCCTGTCTCGACAAGGCCAAGGCCGGCGACGACGACATCCTCGTCGTTGGCGGCTGGTATCGACAGTTCATGCGGCCCAAGGGCGTCAATCCGACCGCCGCCACTCTGGACCGCCTGCGCACCAAGCGGCCGGTGGTTGTCCGCAATCGCGATGGCCACTCGATCCTGCTCAATTCCAGGGCTCTGGCGTTGGCGGAGATCGACGACAAGACCCCCAATCCCCCGGGCGGAAAGATCGTCCGGGACGGCGCAGGCCGCGCCACCGGAATCCTGGAAGATGGCGCCGGCGATCTGATCGGCCGGAAGCTGCCGGCGCCGACCGAGCAAGACGCTCTCGAAGACGGGCGCGCCGCCTTCAAGTATCTGGCCTCGCACGGGGTGACCTCGCTACTGGATGCTGCGGCCTCGGAACCGAGCCTTGAGATCTACAAGAAGCTCGCGGCCGAAGGCGCTATGACCGCCCGCGTCCACGCGGCGATGTTCCTGGGAACCACGCGTGTCGAGGCGCCGGCCGAGACGGTCGCATGGCTCAAGACCCTGCGCGCCCGGTATGACGACCCTTCCGCCGGCACGGCCCCTACCCTTCGGGTCGACACCGCCAAGATGTTCCTCGACGGCGTCATTCAGGCCCCCGCCCAGACCGCTCGCCTGACCGAGCCCTACTGGACCAATCATGGCGACGATGCGCATCCGGTCTGGGGGCCGGGAGAACATCTCGGTGAGCTCTACACCTCGCCCGCTCAACTGAAGCCCATGCTGCTGGCTCTCGGCGAGGCCGGCCTCAACCCCCATATCCACGCGATCGGCGACGGCGCCGTGCGCGTGGCCCTGGATGGCTATGAAGCGCTGCGCCAAGCCCACCCCGGCCTCGATATACGCCCCGCCATCGCCCACACTGAGCTGGTCGAGCCGGCTGACTATCCGCGCTTCAAGGCGCTGAACGTCGCGCCGGTCATGTCCTACCAATGGTCCATTCCGGCGCCGAACTCGGTGACCGGCGCCAAGAACTACCTGGGGCCGGAGCGCTTTGAACGCATGGAGCCGTTCGACAAGCTGCAGGCCGCCGGCGCCACCCTCGCCTATGGGAGCGACTGGCCTGTCGACCGCCTGAACTATTGGCTGGCGCTGCAGGCGTCGATGACGCGGGCCGGTGATGGAACCTACGGCGACGAGTTCGCGGGACGCCTCAATAGCGCGCCCGGTTTGACAAGGGCGCAAGCCTTGCGGTCGATCACCTACAACAGCTCCTGGCAGGTTCACCAGGACAAGACCACCGGCTCTCTGGAAGTGGGCAAGCTGGCGGACCTTATCGTCCTGGATCGCAATGTGATGACCGTTCCGGTCTCCGAGGTCTCCAAGACCAAGGTTCTTATGACCATGATCGGCGGCAAGGTCGTGTACGACGCCGGCGTCGTTCGCCCGTAGTCGCCCCTCTACAGCAGAGCCCTTCTATCCGACTGCTTGATCGAAGGGCTCTAAATATCTGACTTTAAATCCTGTTTATCGAGTTTAGGTGGTTCCATCTAAACCCGATAGGCTTTAGGCGGCGTGGCCAAGCGCCACGCCGTTCGACGGCGAACTGAAGAAGCTGGCGAACACCTCCCGCGCGGAGGAAGTGCCCAGCTTCTTGTTGATGCGCTTGCGGTAGACCTTCACGGTCTCGGGGCTGATGTCCATTTCCCGCGCGATCAGCTTGTTGGAGTAGCCGCGCAACAACAGACCGATCACCTCGACCTCGCGCTTGCTCAGCCCCTTGGCCAGGCAGAGGCTCTCCAGGCTGACCTCGGGCGCGTCGTCGATCACCAGATTGCTCCAGTGCCGCTCGCAAAGCGCTATGAGGCAGGGCGCGATCTGCTGAAGCCTTTCAAGGCTCTCAGAGCGCGGCGGGCCGACCCGGGCGCCAAAGGACAGCAGGGCCCAGGCTCCGGCCGACAGCTTCACGAGCAACACGCACTCATCGTGCAAGCCGATCCCGGCGTAATACTCCCGGTAATAGTCCGAGCGCTCGAAATCATCGGGCGCGATGTCCGACAGCCGATAGAGGCCGTTGGGCGCGCCCGCCAGCGCCATGTTGTACCAGGGGTCGATCAGGTAGGCCCCGGCCAGATACGGCTCCAGGGTGCGCACGAGATCCGCTTGGGACAGATTGTTGAACAGCGGGCGGATACCACCGCGCTCGAAAAGCGCGACCATTACCATGCTGTCAAAGCCCGTCGCCGCCGCCACGAGATCGGCCAGCTCGGTCTCGAACGAAGGCGTGTTGAGCGACGTGATAAGATCCGCCACCCCCTGCACGAGCGAGCGATCCATCATCGCCGCAGTAATGTCGAAGTGCACCTTCACGTTTGGTGACCTCCCTCAGCGCCGCCCTCGCTCATTGATCGACGAGGCCTGTCGCAGAGACAATTGAACACGTCTTTCAACGAAAAAACAAAGCAATCCGTCCTGTTACTGACCGTTTGCGGGGCGCCTGAGCCCAAAATACGCGCTGTCGTCCGAGCGCAAAAGAAAAGGGGCGCGATTGCTCGCGCCCCTTGCAAGTTTAGGTTTTCCGACGTGGCGGAGAGCCGCAGCGTCCTAGCGGCGGTAAGTGACCGTGACGCCAAGCGTGCGGGGACGCACCGTCGTATCGATCCAGACCTGGTCGAACGCGAACCGGTCGGGCTGCTTGCCCAAAGACGGATGATCATTGGTCAGGTTGTTGACGAAGAGCGAGACGTCCGCGTCACCGAAGTAGCCGCCCACCCGGGCGTTCACGAGGTCGAAGGCCGCAGCGGGCTTGCGGAGCGGATTGTAGTTCGGAGACGCCGGGTCCGTCGCGCCTTGAGGGCGCCGCTTGTCTGTGTAGGTGTAGTCGGCGCGGATATAGTACTTCGAGAACTCGTACTGGGCCGAAAGATTGACGTTCCAGGGGGCCATATCCGGCTGGATGGCGCTGCCTTCGCTGACGAACACGATACCGCCCGGCGTGCGCGCGTCGTGATCGAAGGAGCTCTTGGTGTATCCCACCGAGCCCGAAAGGGTCAGCCCCTGGATCGGACGGGCCTGGACCGCAATGTCGAAACCCCTGGCGGTCGCGTCGCCCAGATTGTCGACAAAGTCGTAGAAACAGGTGGGCAAGAACACCTGGCTCTGGATGCCCTTCCAGTTGATCTGGAAAGCGCTGGCGTCGACGGTCAGGGCGCCACCCAGGAACCGGTTCTTCGAGCCGACTTCATAGCTCCAGACGGTGTCGGACTTGAACGTCAGCGGCTGGTTGGGCGCGCCGCTGCTATCGATATAGCCCAGGTTGTTCAGGTCCACATTGCAGAACGGCGGCAACTTGGGCGACACGCCTGCAGGCCGGAAGCCCTTGGCGGCGCTGGCGTAGAAGAGGTTGTCGCTGGTGGCCTGGTAGCCGAGGCTCAGCTTCGGCGTCACCGCTGTTTCGGAGACCTTATAGTCCTTGGTGGACGGGTAGGCCGGCGTGAAGGGGGCCTTGCCCAAGGCGCACGTGACACCGGTCGGGCAAGGCGCGCCGCCCGGAGCGTTCAGATTGTTCAGCGGGCCGCCGAACTCCGCATCGTAGACGAGCTTGTTGTAGGAAACGCGCAAGCCCCCGGTCAGGGTCAACTTCTCGGTGACCTTGAAGTCGGCCTGCGTGAAGCCGGCCCACTGGGTATCCACCGCCTTGCGGCTTTCCCAATAGTTCACTCCGTCCGGTGAATCGACGCCGAACATGTTTTGCAGGGCCGTCGACCCGGCGCCGAACGGCGTTCCACCCGCGACCCCAAGACCCACCACCGGCAGGCTGGAGAGGAAGTTGTTGAGGATCGACTGGTCGGCCTTCTGTTCATTGTGCGAGAAGAAGCCGCCGGCGACGAAGCGCAGACGCGCGTTGGGGTCAGCCGATTGCAGCCGCACTTCCTGCACGAAATTCTTCTGCGCGACCTCGTAGCGCGACACGGCCTGATAGCCGCGCGTGGGCAGCAGGACGAACGCGAACTGCAAGGCGTCCAGACGCGTCCAGTCCAGGTTCTGGGCGCTCTTACGATCGAAGAACGAGGTGCTCGACACGGCCTCGAACTTGCCCAGATCCCAGTTGGCGCCCAGGCTGGCCAGATAGAACCGCTCGTCGCCCTCGGCGCTGTCAGGCACGTCCAGCTTGAGCAGCCCCGCCGTCGAGCCCAGGGACTGGGCGAAGCGCACGCGCTTGTAGTCGCCATCGCGCGACAGGGACGTCCAGTAGCTGTCGCCCCCGTCATTGGTCCTGCGCTTCTGATAGCTCAGCGAAGGCGTCAGGGTGATGGCGTCGGTCGCCGCCAGCTTGAACGCCAAGCGCGCGTTCCAGACGTCGTTCCAGTTGGCGTCCTTCTCGACGACAGTCGCGTTCTTCAGGACGATGTTGCTGTCAAATCCCGCAGCCGTGGTGGGCCTGGGCAGCACCGCACCGCTGCTGTCACGGGCAAAATCGAGATCGCCGGTCAGAGCGTCGACATAACCACCGTCTCGGCGATACGAGACGCTGGCGCGGAAGCCCAGCTTGTCGGCGACGATCGGACCGCCAATGGCCACGCCGGCCTCATAACTGTTGTCGCCCTTCGCCGTCTTGGCGCCTTCGACCCGCGCCAAGGTCGAGAATGTATCGAGGCTCGGCGAGGTCTGGATGAAGCGCACCGTGCCGCCCTGCGACCCGGCGCCGAACAAGGTGCCCTGGGGACCGCGCAGCACCTCGACGCGCTCCAGATCAAAGACCTGCGGGAACGCCGTCCCCGAGCCGTAGCCCAGATTGCGAACCTGGATCGGCGTGTCGTCGATATAGACCCCGGTCGTGGCCGCGCCGGCGTTCGAGGTGATGCCGCGGATCGAGATGTTGTTGGATCCCGTAGGCCCACGCTGCAGGTCCAGTCCGGGGGTGAGCTTGACCAGATCGTCGATCCGCTTGACCCCCTGCTTGTCCATCTGCTCCTCGCCAAAGGCGGCGACGCTGACCGCCACGCGCGAGGCGCGCTCTGACGTTCGCGTCGCGGTGACGACGATGTCGTCGATAACCGTGGAATCAGCGGCGGTCGTGCTTTGGGCCCAGGCTTGGGACGCTGAAACCGAAAGCGCTGTCGTCAGTAGAGCTATGCGAAACTTAGTGTTGCTTTTCAAAGTAACCCCCTCGTTTGAAGATTAGCAAACGTCGACCGACGATCAGGCGCTTGGCTACGAGCAAGCCGTGCAAGTCAAAGCGCTCTTTTTATTGCACCTGCATGCTGGTCTCACGGCGGGGGGCGAGGCAAGTAACCCCTCTGAGGTACAAGATCGGCGTTCGTTTGGGGCGTACGATGCACCCTAGATCGAGCCGAAATCCTCGGCCCGATGGAGTTTAAGCCAGTACCCCGCGCGGGCCGCCGCCATGCCGACCGTTATGGACCAGCGCGCCCAACGACAACGCCTTCGCGAGTGTTCATGTGACCAGCAATCTTCGGATCAATGCCGATCGTCTGTGGGCGTCATTGATGGAAATGGCCCAGATCGGCGCCACCGCCCTGGGCGGTTGCAACCGTCAGGCCCTGACCGATTTGGATCGGCAGGGACGCGATCTCTTTGTCGCTTGGGCGAAGGCCGCAGGATGCTCCGTACGGATCGACGCCGTCGGAAACATCTTCGCGCGACGCCACGGGCGCGACGACGCCGCCGAACCGGTCCTGACCGGCAGCCATCTCGATACGCAGGCCACGGGCGGAAAGTTTGACGGCGTCTACGGCGTGCTGGCCGGCCTTGAGGTCTTGCGCGTGCTGCAAGAAAACCAGATCGAGACTGATCGACCGATCGAGGTCGCCTGTTGGACGAACGAAGAGGGCTGCCGGTTCGCGCCCGCCATGCTGGGGTCCGGCGTCTTCTCCGGCGCCTACGATCTGGAGTTCGCCTATTCGCGTCGCGACCGGGACGGCTTCGCGTTCGGAGAAGAACTCGAACGGATCGGCTACAAGGGCGACCAGCCGGTCGGCGGCCAGCGCTACGCAGCAGTGTTCGAAACCCATATCGAACAGGGACCGATCCTGGAGCACGAGGGCGACGTGATCGGCGTCGTAACCGGCATCCAAGGCGCCTACTGGTTCGATCTGACACTAACGGGCGCGTCGGCGCACGCCGGTCCCACGCCGATGTCGATGCGGCGTGATCCGTGGCGCGCGGCCGCCCCCATCGTGAACAAAGCCCTGGCCATCGCCGAGGCGAACGCGCCTTGGGGCCGCGCAACCATTGGCGACATCAAGGCCACGCCCGGCGCCCGCAACACGGTGCCCGAAAGCCTGACGCTGACCATCGACATCCGCCACCCTGACACCGCGACTCTGGAAGCCATGGTGGCCGAGCTGCGGGCGTTCATCGACAAGAGCGCCGCCGAGCACAGCCTGCAGGCCGGCCTGGAGACCGTCTGGTACATGCCGCCGACCGCATTCGACGAGCATCTGGTGGGCTTGGTCGAAGCCGCGGCCTTCAATCTCGGCGCGTCAGCCCGGCGCATGGTGAGCGGGGCCGGGCACGACGCCCTGCACCTGGCTCAGGTCGCGCCGACGGCGATGATCTTTGTGCCCTGCGAAGGCGGGGTCAGTCACAACGAGATCGAGAACGCCAAACCGGAAGACCTGGTCGCCGGAGCCAATGTGCTCCTGCTGTCCATGCTGGCGGTCGCCGGACGGGCCTAAACCTCGCCGTTTCCAAGAAAACATGAGGCCGCCGCCACAGGCGAAGCGCGCCTCCCAGGAGTCACTCATGACCGCAAACAGCGCCGCTGCCGCTTGGCGTCAGGATCTCGAACACTTCATTCATCCCTATACGGACTTTGCCACTTTTAGGCCTGCGGGCAGTCAGGTCATCTCGCGAAGCGCGGGCGTGACGGTGTTCGACGGTGATGGGCGTGGCTATCTCGACTCGATCGCCGGGCTTTGGTGCGTGAATCTGGGTCATGGCCGCCAGGAGATCGCTGATGCGATGGCCCAGCAGGCTTCGACCCTGGCCTACTTCAACACCTTCGGGCATTCGACCAATGAGCCCGCCGCCTTGCTGGCCGGAGAGATCGCCGCCCTTACGCCGGGTGATCTCAACCATGTCTTCTACACGACGGGCGGATCGACCGCGAACGACACCGCCGTTCGGCTGGTTCATTTCTATTTCAACCAGCTTGGCAAGCCGAAGAAGAAGAAGATCATCTCCCGCAACTACGCCTATCATGGGTCCACCTACTTCGGCGCGACGCTGACCGGTATCCACGCCACCCACATGGGCTTCGACAAGATCGCCCAAGACGTCGTGCATCATGTCTCGGCGGCGAACCTCTACCGGCGCCCCGACGGGCTGGATGAGGACGCCTACTGTGACTATCTCGTCGACGAACTGGCGGCGCGGATCGAGCAGCTGGGCGCCGACAATGTCGCCGCCTTCATCGCCGAGCCGATCATGGGCGCCGGCGGCGTTCTCGTGGCGCCGCGCGGCTATCACGCCCGCGTGCACGCGCTCTGCAAGGCCAACGACATCCTCTACATCGCCGACGAGGTCGTTACGGCCTTCGGGCGGCTGGGCCAGTGGTTTGCGTCCGAAGCCGAGTTCGGGCACGTTCCTGACGTCATCGTGAGCGCCAAGGGCATCTCCTCGGGCTATTGCCCGCTAGGCGCCGCCATTTTCTCCAAGCAGATCTATGACGTGATCAGCGTGCCCCAGGGGCCGGGGGGCGTGCTTTCGCATGGCTTCACCTACAGCGGCCATCCGGTCTCCTGCGCCGCCGCCCTCAAGACCATCGAGATCATGCGACGCGAAAACACGCTCGAGAACGTCCGCGACGTCGGGCCCTACCTGCAGCAGCGCCTTGGCGAACTGCTCCGCCACGAAGCGGTGGGCGATGTGCGAGGCAGCCACCTGATGGCGGGGATCGAACTGGTCAGCGACCGCGCGACCAAGCAGGGCTTCGACGCCGAGGTCGGCGCGGCGCACAAGGTCTTTGAAGCGGCCAGACGCCGCGGCGTGATCGTGCGTCCGATCGGAAACATCATCGTCCTGTCGCCGCCGCTGACCTTCGGCCGCGCCGAGGTCGATACCGTCATCGACGTCCTGCACGAGAGCCTGGAGGAGGCCGCTCCGGCCCTGTTGCGCTCATGAGCGAGGCGACTTCGGAACTCAAGCCGGAAGGGGCGGCGCTTCAGCGGCGCCTGGGCTTTACGGACCTCGTCGCCTATGGCCTCGCCTACATCGCGCCGATCGCGCCGCTCAGCACGCTGGGCTTTGTCTGGGCCGAGTCTAACGGACTGATCGCGTTGACTTACCTGGTCGGCGGGCTGTGCATGCTGTTCACAGCGAACAGCTACGCAGTCATGACGCGCGAGGTGCGCTCGGCCGGTTCGGTCTACGGGTTCGCACGGGAGGTGCTCGGCGACTTCGTCGGCTTCGTCGGCGGCTGGCTGATCCTGCTCGACTACCTGCTGATCCCGGCGGTGGTCTATGTGCTGATCGCCGTGGCCCTATCGCAGCTGATCCCGGGCGTCGATCGCGGCGTGTGGATCGTTCTGCTGGTCCTGACGACCTTCTGCATCAACTGGTTCGGCGTCAAAACCACCTCCCGCGTGAACATTTTCTCGGTCATCGCCCAGACCGCCGTGGTCGCCATCGTGCTGGTCGCGGCCCTGGTGGCGCTGTTCCACGGCCAGGGCGCGGGGGGGCTGTCGATCAAACCCTTCTACAATCCCGAACAGTTCTCAATGACGGCCATCTTCGCGGCCACCTCCATCTGCATCATGTCGTTCCTGGGCTTCGACGCCGTCTCGACCCTGGCCGAAGAAACGAAGGACCCGACCGGCAAGACCATGGGCCGGGCGATCCTGACCTCACTCCTGGCGGCGACGGCGCTCTTTGTCTGCACCACCTGGATTCTGGGCAGCCTGATGCAAGGGCTGGTCGTGAAGGACGCCGCGGCGGGCACGTATGAGCTGACGGCCCAGCGCATTGCGCCCTGGGTGGCGATCCTCATCGCCTGGACCTATGCGATCGTGGTCGGCTTCACCAACGCCTTGCCGATGCAGGTCGGCGTGGCGCGGATGCTGTTCGCCATGAGCCGTGATCGCCAGTTGCCGGCGTTCATGGCCAAGGTTCACCCCAAGTACGGCACCCCCTGGGTGGCGATGGCGCTAGCCAGCATCGTCTCATGCGTCGTGGCGCTGATCATGCGTGATCATCTCGACGAGTTGGCGTCACTGGTCAATTTCGGCGCGCTACTCGGGTTCCTGCTTCTGCACCTGTGCGTGCTGGTGCGGTTTGGCCTGCAAAAGCGCTCACACAACATCCTGCTGCACTGGGCTGCTCCGCTGGTGGGCATGGTGGTGGTCGGCGCTGTGCTGAGCGGCATGAGCAAGCTGGCCATAGTCCTCGGCGCGGCGTGGACGCTGGTGGGCCTGGTTGTCGGCATCTGGCTGGCGCAACGCCGCAATCTCTCTTCCTCGGCGGTTTCCTGATGACGGTTTCACACACTTCACTGTCCCGCCTGGGGGACGCCGCGCGCGCCTTCCTTGAGCGCCGTCGAGGACTCTATATCGACGGAGCCTGGGAAGACCTCGAAGCGCGTATCGAGGTGCTCGACCCGTCGACCGGCGAGGTGTTCGCCACCGTCCCCCGGGCGGGCGCCGCCGAGATCGACCGAGCGGTTCGCGCGGCGCGGGTCGCGTTCGATGACGGCCCTTGGCGGAGCATGAGCCCCGCCGATCGCGGCAAGCTGGTCTGGCGGCTGGGCGACCTCGTCGAACAGCACGCTGACGAGCTGGCCGAGCTTGAGGCCCTCGACAACGGCAAGCCCGTCACCGACGCGCGCTGGGGCGACGTCGCCTTCTGCCATGAGCTTCTGCGCTACATGGCGGGCTGGAGCACGAAGATCACCGGCGAGACCATTCCGTTGTCCTCGCCGTCGGCCTTCCACGCCTACACCTTGCGCGAGCCCGTCGGCGTGTGCGGCCAGATCGTGCCCTGGAACTTCTCGCTGATGATGGCGATCTGGAAGGTCGCGCCGGCGCTGGCCGCCGGGTGCACGATCATCCTCAAGCCCGCCGAGCAGACGCCGCTGACCGTGCTGCGCTTGGCCGAGTTGGTCGAGCAGGCCGGATTTCCCAAGGGCGTCTTCAATGTGGTGACCGGGCTTGGCGAGGAGGCGGGCGCCGCGCTCGCCGCTCACCCCCTGGTCGACAAGGTGGCCTTCACCGGCTCGACCGAAGTCGGCAAGAAGATCCTTCGGGCCGCCGAGGGCAACCTCAAGAAGGTCTCGCTGGAGCTGGGCGGCAAGTCGCCGATGATCGTGCTGGATGACGCCGATCTGGAGCGAACGATCCCCGCCGTCGCCTCGGGCATCTTCCACAACATGGGCCAGACCTGCACGGCGGGAACGCGGCTCTACGTCCACGCCAAGGTCGCGGACGCCATCCTCAAGGGTCTGGCCGAGCACGCCGGGGCCCTGAAGATCGGTCCGGGTCTGGATCCCGACACCCAGATCGGCCCGCTCGTCTCCCAGGAGCAGTTCGACAAGGTGATGGGTCACATCGCCGCCGGCCAGGCTCAGGGCGCCAGGCTGCTCTGCGGCGGCGGCCGGCGCGGCGAGCGCGGCTATTTCGTGGAGCCGACGATCCTGACCCATACGACCCCGGACATGACGGTGGTCAGGGAAGAGATCTTCGGACCGGTGCTGGTCGTGGCGACGTTCGATGACCACGGCCTGGACGAGGTCATCCGCCAAGCCAACGACAGCATCTATGGGCTGGCGGCCAGCGTCTATACGCGCGACGTCAGTCGGGCCCACCTGATCGCCGCGCGCCTCAAGGCCGGAACGGTGGGCGTCAACACCCACCATGTTGTTGATCCGGCGCTGCCGTTCGGCGGCTTCAAGCAGTCGGGCTGGGGACGCGAAATGGGCTGGAGCGCCATCGAGCTCTATACCGAGCTCAAGTCGGTCGGCGTCGCCCTTACCTAGACGTCGCCGCCACCTCAGCCTCGCACGCCTTCGCCAGCCAGCGGCGGAAGCGGGCGAGGCTGTTGCTTGTCCAACGGTCGGCGCGCGCCTTCAGAACATAGGTCCCGATCGGCGCGCGAAGGGCCTGGCCATCGGCGCACAAGGGGACGAGCGTGCCCGCCGCCAAGTCGTTCCGGGCCAGGAAGATATTGGTCAAGGCCACGCCCTGACCTTCGCGCGCGGCGCCCAACGCCAGATGCGCCTGCCAAAGCCGGGCCGCCGGCGCGGGCATCGGACGCTCCACCCCATGGGCCGCGAACCATGCGCGCCAGTCGGCGTCGTTCTCTTCATGGAGCAGAGGGGCGGCCAGAAGGTCTTCGACCCGGTTCAATCCCGCCCCCAGCCGAGCCGCGAGAGCGGGACTGGCGACGGGGAACATGTCGGGACGCGCCAGCGTCAGGGCGCGGACTTCCGGACCCGGCGGTCGCGCGTCCGCGTCGCGCACAAACCGGATGTCGGCGTCGGCCTGCATATGGGTGATCACAGCCGCTGTTTCCGATGGGCGCAGATCCACCAAGACCGCAGGATTGGCGAGGCGGAAGTCGGCGAGATGGCCGTTCAGCCATTGCGACGCGAATCCTGGGACGCACCAGACCTCCAGCCGGGCGCCGGCTGAGCGCATGGCCGAGACCGTCGCGCCGTTGAGCTGGTCCAGAGCGCTCGCAACCGCCTGGAAGTAGTCGACGCCTGCGGGCGTCATGACGCCGCGCTCTCGGTCGATCAACATCACCCCAAGAGCGGCTTCCAGTGTGCGCAGGTGACGGCTGACGATCGCGTGGCTGACCCCCAGGTCCTCCGCCGCCCGACGGACGCCGCCGGTACGCCCGAACGCCTCGAAGGCGCGCAAAGCGGCGAACGGGGGGAGCACGCGGAGACGGGCTGTCACGGGGGATTCCTGCGGTGACCTGGAGTCACCAATAGCGCCGCGTTTGTCGTCTGTCACGTGCGCCGCCGTCGCCTCAGTAAGGCCTACAGAACGTAAAACCGCACGATCAGACGGATCAGACCATGGCTTCCAATCAAGATCTTGCCGCCCGCCGAGACGCTGCGGTGCCGCGTGGCGTGGGCTCGGCCACGGCCGTCTACGCCGACCGCGCGGAGAACGCGTTGCTCTGGGACGTGGAGGGGCGTCGCTATGTCGACTTCGCCACCGGCATCGCGGTGCTCAATGTCGGCCACCGCCACCCGCGTGTCCTGGCGGCTGTCGGCCGTCAGCTCGAACAGTTCAGCCACACGGCCTTCCAGGTGGCGCCCTATGAGAGCTACGTCGCGCTGGCAGAGCGTCTCAACAGACTCGCGCCCTTCGATGAGGCGGCCAAGACGATCTTCTTCACGACCGGGGCCGAGGCGACCGAGAACGCGATCAAGGTCGCGCGCGCGGCCACCAAGCGTTCGGCGGTGATCGCCTTCGTTGGCGGTTTCCATGGCCGGACTCTGTTCGCCTCGGCCATGACCGGCAAGGTCGCGCCCTACAAGCGCGCCTTTGGTCCGATGCCGGGCGGCGTCTTTCACGCGCCGTTCCCGACCCCCGGCGGGGCCTCGGTTGAAGACAGCCTGCGCGCACTGGATCTGCTTTTCGCTGCGGATCTGGATCCGAGCGACGTCGCGGCGATCATCATCGAGCCCATTCAAGGCGAAGGCGGTTTCCATGTCGCGCCGCCCGAGCTTCTCCGCGCTCTGCGGGCGCTTTGCGATCAGCACGGCATCCTGCTGATCGCCGATGAGATCCAGACCGGCTTCGCCCGGACCGGCAAGCTCCTGGCGATCGAGCATTCCGGCGTCCAGCCCGATCTGATCACGGTGGCCAAGGCGTTGGGCGGCGGCTTCCCGCTCTCGGGCCTGATCGGCCGCGCCCGGATCATGGACGCGGTGGATCCGGGCGGTCTGGGCGGCACCTATGGCGGCTCGCCGATCGGCTGCGCCGCAGGCCTGGCCGTCCTGGACGTGATCGCCGATGAGAAGCTCGCCGCCCGCGCCGAGGTGATCGGTGCGCGTATCCAGGCGCGGCTGGCGAGCTTCGCGCTCGATCAGACCTTGGCGCCGATCGGCCCGGCGCGGGGTCTTGGGGCGATGATCGGCTTCGATGTTCTGGCGGACCGCCAAGCGGGCGGCATGGACCCCGCCCGCGCCAAGCTCATCTGCGCCAAGGCGCTGGAACGGGGTCTGATCGTTCTGACCTGCGGGGCCACGGGGCAGGCCATCCGCCTGCTGCCGCCGCTGACCATCGAGGACGAGGTCCTCGAGGAAGGCCTGAACCTGCTTGAGGCGGCCCTGCGAGAGGCGATGAGCGTCTGATGGCTCCCCTGACCCTGAAAGACGCCGACCTGCTTCGGGAGGATGGCCTCATCGCCGGCGCATGGCGCGGAGCGTCCAGCCGTATTCCCGTTCGCAATCCAGCGGATGACACGCACCTCGCTGACGTGGCTGACCTTGGCGCCGCAGAGACGGAAGAGGCCGTCAGCGCGGCCCATGCGGCGCTGACGGCCTGGGGCGCCCGATCGGCGAAAGAGCGCAGCGCGATCCTCAGGCGCTGGGCCGATCTGATGATCGCCAACGCCGATGATCTTGCCGTGATCCTGACCGCCGAGCAGGGAAAGCCGCTCGCCGAGGCTAAGGGCGAGGTCGTTTACGCTGCTGGCTTCCTGGAGTGGTTCGCCGAAGAGGCGCGCCGTGTGCAGGGCGAAGTGCTGACGCCGCATCGCCCGGACATGCGCCTGGTCGTGTCGCGCGCCCCCGTCGGCGTCGTGGCGGCGGTCACGCCCTGGAACTTCCCTCTCGCGATGATCACGCGCAAGGCCGGTCCGGCTCTGGCCGTCGGCTGCACCATGGTGCTGAAACCGTCGGAACTGACCCCGCTTTCGGCCTTGGCCCTGGCGCGCCTCGCCGAGCGCGCGGGCGTGCCCGCTGGCGTCTTCAACGTGGTGACCGGGCAGGCCGCGCCGATCGGCGAGGTGCTGACCGGCGATCCGCGCGTTCGCAAGTTCACGTTCACCGGATCGACCCGGGTGGGCAAGCTGCTCGCGGCCCGTTGCGTGGAGACGGTCAAGAGAGTGTCTCTGGAGCTGGGCGGCAACGCCCCCTTCATCGTGTTCGACGACGCCGATCTTGACGCGGCGGTCGAGGGCGCGATCGCGTCGAAGTTCCGCAACACCGGACAAACCTGCGTATGCGCCAATCGCTTCCTGGTGCAGGAGGGCGTCTACGAGGATTTCGCGAGGCGTCTGGCCGAACGGGTCGGGAAACTGGTGGTCGGCGCGGGCCTCGAGGGGCCGACCGATCAGGGGCCTTTGATCAACGCCGCAGCGCTCGGCAAGGTGCGCGACCATATCGGCGACGCGCTGGCGGGCGGCGCCAGGGTCATGGTCGGCGGTCAACCGCTGGAAGGGCCAGGCGCGTTTCACCAGCCCACGGTGCTGGCCGACGTTGACCCTAAAGCGCTTCTTTGTCGCGAGGAGACCTTCGGGCCTGTCGCGGGACTGGTGCGGTTTCGCACCGAGGCCGAGGCCATCGCCCTGGCCAACGACACGACCGCCGGCCTGGCGGCCTACCTCTTCACCCGTGACCTGGACCGCAGCACCCGGGTCAGCGAAGCACTGGCCTACGGCATGGTCGGTCTCAATACGGGCCTGATTTCCACCGAGGTCGCGCCCTTTGGGGGGATCAAGGAATCCGGGCTCGGCCGAGAAGGGTCCCATCTGGGCGTCGACGACTATCTCGACATCAAGCTGGTCTGTCGCTCTGTCTCGACAAGGGTGGTGGCGCTTTGACGGACGGCCCAAACTGGGCTCAGGCCCCATCGATGTGAGGCATTGGATCGCTGCCGGCCTGTCGCTGAGCGTTCTTGCGGGATCGACCCTGGCCCTGTCGGCGGGCCTCTCCCGCTGGGGCGAGGCGGCGATCGATCCGCCTGAGGAGGACCCGAACCATGTCCCTCGCCGTTGCGCCTGTCATCCATCGCACCGCTCCGGTTCCGGAGCCCACGCGCCCCAGCCCCGTCAAGGTCCGGGGTTTCACCAAGGCCTTCGGTGACCAGATCGTCCTCGACGGTCTGGATCTCGAAATTGCCGAAGGCGAGCTTGTCGCCCTTCTCGGGGCCAGCGGCTCAGGCAAGACGACCCTGCTGCGGCCCCTTGGCGGGCCTCGATCCGGCCCCGGCCGAAACCGTTGTGACACCCGTCCGGCGCGCCATTGTGCTTCAGGAACCGCGCCTGCTGCCCTGGCGACGGGCCGAGGCCAATGTGCGGCTAGGCTTGAGAGCCTCTGACGCGGCCGGCAGGGCCAATGCCGCACTTGAGGAAGTCGGTCTTGCCCATCGCAAGGGGGCCTGGCCCGCGACCCTGTCGGGCGGCGAAGCCCAGCGGGTCGCCCTGGCGCGGGCCCTTTTCCGCGAACCACAACTGCTGCTCCTCGACAAACCCTTTGCGGCGCTAGACGCGCTGACGCGCCCCAAGATGTATGATCTGGTTCTGGACCTCTGGCGACGGCACAGGCCCGCCGTCCTGCTGGTCACACACGATGTCGACGAGGCCCTCAGCCTGGTAGACCGTGTTCTGGTCCTGGCTAATCACGGTCCGCACCGCCCGCCCTCGTGCGCACGACCAGAGCTTTCAGAGCTTACGGGCGCTGGAGCGGATCGAGGCGCGGTACGATCTTCCAGCTGGCTATTTCCGGGCGAAGATCCCGCCATCGGGGCGCGCGGTGGCCAACCATCGCTTGCCCGGCCTGACGACCGCCGAGCGGCGGAGGTTGGCATGGCACCAGCCGGACAACTTCAATCAGCTTCCTTTGGCGAAGCGGGAAGAGATCCTGGAATGGGTGCGAACAGTCATCGTATCCGGGTCGACGGAGTACCGACGCTATCAAGCGGCGGCCGTGCGCCAGCGCTTCGCCGTGCGCTTCTCTGGCGCCAGCAATGACTTTGCTTCGTCGCTGGACGACCCATGTGAGGACGGCTTCGAGTTGGCTGAGCCTGACGCCGAGCTGGAGGCGGGGACAGTGCCTGCCCCGATCGCGTTGGAGCGGAAGATGGCCAGTCTCCTGGCCTTCAAAACCGCGGCGCTGACCTCACGCGGTCTACAGCGTTCCGGCGTGTGGGGCTCGGAAACGGCTTCGCAGAAGGTCGAGCACCTAGGCCTCATGTTTGGCGCGTTGGCGGCGGCGACCGCTGGCGAGATCGCGGGCGCTGGCGTGCCGCTGAACCGGCTCACGTTCGCCTTGCTCGTATTTCCGGCCGCATGGGACTGGTACCTACAGTGGCGGCAGGGTCGGCGGGGCTTCTACACCCAATGGGAAGCGGAGATGCTCATGCTCGGCGCCGCGCCTACCCGGCGGGAGACGGGCTGGGTCCGGCAAACGCCCGAGTTGGTTGGGCGCTTGAGGCCGATAGCCCTTTGGCGGCCCATCGAAAGATCACGGAGGAGGTGCTGGCGCGGGCGCCGAACGCGCGCCGCTATCCAGTGCCGGCGGCTGAGGCTTGTCGGGCGTTTCTGATGTTGCGGTTAGGGCTCCACCTGGGCGTCCGGCAAAAGAACTTGCGCCAATTGCTGATTTGCCCGCGCGGCGCGCCCGCGTCTTCCGAGCGGCGCCTGGAGACGCTGAAGTGTGGCGAGCTGCGCTGGAACGATCGAGAGGGCGGATGGGAGGCCTTCATCCCCGCCGTCGCGTTCAAAAACGCCGGCTCCTCATACTTTGGCCGCCAGCCCTTTCGCCTGGTGCTGCCGGACCTGGGTGGGCTTTACGATCAGATCGGCGCATATCTCAAGATCCACCGACCGCGCCTGCTCGGCGGCGCGCCGGATCCTGGGACCTTCTTCGTGAAGACGATGAAAGCCACAAGTAAAAGCGCGTCCTACGATCAGACAACGTTCTATGAGGCCTGGCGTCTGGCGATCCAGCGTATGGGATCTTCAATCCTTACACCGGCCGGGGCGCGATCGAGGGCCTGCTTCCTCATGGCCCCCACAATGTGCGCGACGTCCTAGCGACCCATATCCTGAAGAAGACCGGCTCATACGAGCAGGCGAGCTATGCGATCCAGGACACCGCCGACACTGTCGCCAAGCACTACGGCCGCTTTCTTCCCAAGGATAAGGCCGCGCTTGCCGCGAAGATCCTGAACAAGGCGTGGGAGGACGCCTAGAGGACAGCCTAAAGTGGGCGAATGACCATTGGTGGCCAGCGTTTGGTGGTGGCCTCAAGTGGTCGCTTTCCGCTGACCGCGTAAGATCAAGGGCTTACGCGGACAGGACTAAGTGGTCCCGACAGGGTTGGAAGGGCTAGCTTAAGCTCAGAAGCGCTTGGCGTGATGGCCGGGCGTTCGCTATCGGACGAACGGGAAAGGGGACAGCGCCTTGCTGGTTTCCTCGACCATCAGGGTCCGGTTGATGGGCGCCGCCGCCCGCTGCGGACAGGCCGGGCGCTCGCAGATCCGGCAAGAGGGCCCGATCTCCACGGCGATGGGATTGGCCATGTCGAGGCCCCGCGCATGCACGAGCTTGCCGGCGTATTTCAACTCGCAACCGAGACCGACCACGAGCTCGTCCTCGAGCCCGGCCTGCAGGCCCGAGGTCCGCCGTACCGTACGCGACAGGGTGAAATAGCGCTCGCCGTCAGGCGTCTCGATCACCTGGGTGACGATCCGGCCGGGGGTCTTGAAGCTGTCGTGGACGTTCCAGCGCGGACAGGCGCCGCCGAAGCGCGAGAACGGGAAGGGACCGGCGGCGAAGCGTTTGGAGATGTTTCCCGCCGCGTCCAGCCGCATCATGAAGAACGGCACGCCGCGCGAACCCGCGCGCCCCAGAGTGGTCAACCGCTGGGCCGCCTGCTCGTAACTGATCCCAAAGCGCGACCGGACGCGCTCAATGTCGTAGCCGCTGCTCTCCATAGCGGCCAGGAACGGCTCGTAGGGCATCATGATCGCGGCGGCGAGATAGCCGTCCAGAAACACCTTGAGCAGCTGGCGCGTGGCGCGATCGGGCGCCTTGAAGCGGTCGGTCAGCTCGGTCAGGACCTCCCCACCCTCCATGAGGCCCAACTGGTAGCACATGCCGAAGGTCCGGCTGGCGTGAGCCAGGGTCTCCGAAAGCATCAGCCGCTTGCGGTGGTGGTCGTAGCGACGCAACGAACCGGTCATGACCTCCAGGGGCATGATCCGGGTCTGGACCCCGAACCGGCTCTGCAGACGCTCGCGCACCGCCGGACCCAAGTCCTGCGGGTCGGCCTTCAACTGCCGGACGATCGACTCGGCCAGGGCCTCCAGCTCGACGAAGTGGTTGCGCTGCGCGCCGACCAGATCGCGCACCCAGTCGGTCGGCGACGACAGATCCGAGACCGGCCCTGCTCCGTCCGGACGTTCGAACGCGCCAAGATCGATCAGGCGGCCGCGATCCAGATAGGCGCGATAGAGTCGGGACATCGCCTCGGCGATCCCGGGCGACAGTTCGGCGACCTCGGCCGCCTCGTGCCGGGACACGGCCAGGTCCGCGAACATCCGGTCCGCCAAGACCTCCTCCAGCCCGGCGCCGCCGCCGGGATCGTCGGCTGACAGGCTCCGCAGGTCGAGATCGTAGGCGTCGGCCAGGCGCAGTAAGATCTGCGCCGTCACCGGTCGCTGATTGCGCTCGAGCAGGTTCAGATAGCTGGCGGAGACGCCCAGCTCCTCGGCCATACGCGCCTGCGTCACGCCTAAGTCGCGCCGCAGCCGTTTCAGCCGTCCGCCCAGGAACAGCTTCTTGTCGTTCTGCTTCTTGTCGAGCGTCGCCATTTCGTCAATTTGTCACAACTTTACATAAATTACAAAGTAGATCTTTGACAATTTGCCTTCAATAGGTTCGACCGATCCCGCAGCGCAGCGCTAGCTCTCCATCACGAGTTTTCCTGGGCCCGCAAGGCTTCACCGCCTCGGCCACTGTAGTGGGATCGAACGACCATGACGCAGCGCAAGACCTATGCCGAACACCGCGACGCCCTGCTGGCGCGCTACCCGCAAGGCGTCACCCCTGGCGGGGTCGATGTCGACGACATCATCCAGCTGAAGCTGCAAAACACCTTCAACACCCACCTGGATATCGCCCGCGCCATGGCCCCGGTGATGCGCGCCGACATGGCCGAGTACGATCGCGACAGCTCCAAGTTCACCCAGTCGCTGGGCTGCTGGTCGGGCTTCCACGCCCAGCAGATGATCAAGGCGGTCAAGCGCCTGCGCGGCACCACCAAGGGCGCCTACGTCTATCTTTCGGGCTGGATGGTCGCGGGCCTCCGCAACCGCTTCGGCCATCTGCCCGACCAGTCGATGCACGAGAAGACCTCGGTCGTCGACCTGATCGAAGAGATCTACGTCTCGCTGCGCCAGGCCGACGAAGTGGCGATCAACGACCTGTTCAAGACCTTGAAGACCGCCCGCGAGGCCGGCGACCAGATCGCTGAGCAGGCCGCGATCAAGGCGATCGACAACTTTGAAACCCACGTCGTGCCGATCATCGCCGACATCGACGCCGGCTTCGGCAACGAGCACGCCACGTACTTGCTGGCCAAGGAGATGATCAAGGCCGGCGCCTGCTGCCTGCAGATCGAAAACCAGGTCAGCGACGCCAAGCAGTGCGGCCACCAAGACGGCAAGGTCACCGTGCCGCGCGAGGACTTCATCGAAAAGCTGCGCGCTTGCCGCCTGGCCTTCGAGGAGCTCGGCGTGGACGACGGCGTCATCGTCGCCCGCACCGACAGCCTGGGCGCGGGCCTGACCCAGAAGATCCCGGTCAGCCAGGGCGAAGGCGATCTCGCCGCCGACTACATCAAGTGGCTGAAGACTGAGCCCATCACGCCCGAGAACCCGCTGCGCGATGGCGAGCTGGCGATCATGAAGGACGGCGCCTTCGTCAAGCCCGTGCGCATGCCCAACGGCCTGTTCGCGTTCCAGGACGGCACCGGCCGCCAGCGCGTCATCGAGGACTGCATCGCCAACCTGACCCAGGGCGGCGCCGACCTGCTGTGGATCGAAACCGACACCCCCAATGTCGACGAGATCGCTTCGATGGTGGCCGAGGTCCGCAAGGTCGTGCCGAACGCCAAGCTGACCTACAACAACTCGCCGTCGTTCAACTGGACGCTCAATCTGCGCAAGCAAGTGCGTGACCAGTGGATCGCCGAGGGCAAGATCCATAAGGACAGCTACCCGGACGGCAATGCGCTGATGTCCGCCGAGTACGACAAGAGCGACCTGGGCCGCGAGGCCGATGAGCGCCTGGCCCGCTTCCAGGTCGACATCGCCGCCCGCGCCGGGGTGTTCCACAACCTGATCACCCTGCCGACCTTCCACCTGACCGCCAAGAGCGTGGACGAGCTGTCGCGCGGCTACTTCGGCGAAGATCGCATGCAGGCCTACGTCAACACGGTGCAGCGCGAGGAAATCCGCCGCGGCGTGTCAGCCGTGAAACACCAGCACGAGGTCGGCTCGGATCTCGGCGACACCTTCAAGGAGATGGTCGCCGGCGAGCGCGCCCTGAAGGCCGGCGGCCACGCCAACACCATGAACCAGTTCGCCGCCGAATAGGCCGGACACATCAAGCCCAGGAGCAGAGCCATGACCGCATTCTCTCCCGCCACCATGCCCGACGCCGATGAGGAAAAGCGCGCCGTCGAACGGCTCGCCGAGGCCTCCCACCGCCTGAACGACGCCGTGCGTCGCGCCATCGCCGCCGGCTATTCGGTGGAGCTGGTGCGCACCTCGCGCCATCATGACGGCGCAGGCAACTGGGGCGATCAGATCGTCCCGACCGTTCGTGAAAAAGGCGCCGAGAAGAGCGCCTAGCCATCAAGAACCGACCAGAGTCCCGATGACGGCTCCCCGGATATCCGGGGAGCCGTCCCCACCGCCACGGAAAGCTTCCCATGCCGCTCGACATCGCCGCCAACATCCAGGTCACCGCTCCCGTTGAAGGCCGAGCTGCGGAAGTCCTCACGCCCGAAGCCCTGGCTTTCGTGGCCGACCTGCACCGTCGTTTCGACGCGCGTCGCCGCCAGTTGCTGGAAGCCCGTCAGGCGCGCCAGGCTCGCTTTGACGCCGGCGAACTGCCCGACTTCCTGGACGAGACCGCATCGATCCGCAGCGCCGACTGGACGATCGCAGCCATTCCCAGCGACCTGCTCGATCGCCGGGTCGAAATCACCGGGCCGGTCGACCGCAAGATGATCATCAACGCCTTGAACTGCGGGGCCAAGGTGTTCATGGCCGACTTCGAGGACGCCACGGCCCCGACCTGGGCCAACGTCGTCGAAGGCCAGATCAATCTGAAAGACCGCTGGCAAGGCGAGCTGACCCACGTCGACGCGAAGTCGGGCAAGGCCTACGCCATGGGGCCGACCCCCGCCGTGCTGAAGATCCGCCCGCGCGGCTGGCACCTGATGGAGCGCCACCTGGAGGTCGATGGCCAGGCCGTGGCCGGGGCCCTGTTCGACTTTGGCCTCTACGCGTTCCACAACGCCAAGGCCGCCATCGCCAAAGGCTCAGGGCCCTACTTCTATCTGCCCAAGCTCGAGAGCCATCTCGAGGCGCGGCTATGGAATGACGTGTTCGTCCACGCCCAGGAGATGCTGGGCCTACCGGTCGGCACGATCAAGGCCACGGTGCTGATCGAGACCATCCCCGCCGCCTTCGAGATGGACGAGATCCTCTACGAACTGAAGGACCACATCGTGGGCCTGAACTGCGGCCGCTGGGACTACATCTTCTCGTTCATCAAGCGCCTGGGCCGTCGCGAAGCGTTCCTGACGCCGGACCGCTCGGCCATGGTGATGGGCAAGGCCTTCCTGGGCGCCTATTCGCTGAAGCTGATCCAGACCTGTCACCGCCGCGGCGCGTTCGCCATGGGCGGCATGGCGGCCCAGATCCCGGTCAAGGGCGACGAGGCCGCCAACGACGCGGCCTTCGCCAAGGTCCGGGCGGACAAGGAGCGGGAAGCCGGGGCCGGCCACGATGGCACCTGGGTGGCGCACCCCGACCTCGTTCCGGTGGCCATGGAGGTGTTCAACCGCCTGATGCCGACGCCGAACCAGCTCGACCGCAAGCTCGACGATCTCTCGATCACCCAGGCCCAGATGCTGGAGTTGCACGAGGGTTCGCGCACCGAGGCCGGCGTCCGCGAAAACATTCGGGTGGGCGTCCGCTACACCCAGGCCTGGATCGAAGGTCGCGGCGCGGTGCCGCTCTACAACCTCATGGAGGACGCGGCGACCGCAGAGATTTGCCGCACCCAGCTCTGGCAGTGGGTCCGCCTCGGCGCCGCACTCGACGACGGCCGCGTGCTGAGCTCAGAACTGTTCGTCAGCCTGTTCAGCCAGGAGATGAGCGACCTGCGCCGCGAGTTCGCCTCCCCTCGCCTGGAGGAAGCCGCGCACATCTTCACCAGGATGGTGCTCTCGGACGATCTGGAGGAGTTCCTGACGATTCCTGCGTACGAGTTGCTCTAACTTTGCCGCATCGTGATCGGTGAGTTCGCCGATCACGATGCCGGCGCCAGACACATGCGCGATGGTACTAACCCGCTCGCGCGGGAGGGGCATTTGTTCGGCGCTGGGGAACATCGGGATCCTCCTGTCTGAAGAGGAACGTGGGTCGGCCACGTCCTCCTCAAGACAGGAGACGAGTGATGCCCGAAGAAGCGATCCACCCGTTGCGTCGCAGGATGGTCGAAGACATGACCCTCCGCAACTTCGATCCGCGGACCCAGGAGACCTACATCCGAGCGGTTCGATCCTGCAGTGCCGCCCTGGCCGTAATAGTAGTCGGCCAGCTTCGTGCCGCTCCAGGTGTCGGCCTGATCCGAACCCACCTGGAAGATGTCGCCGCGTTGGAAGAGGTCCGTGATCGAAAGCAGCGCCGCGTTTTCGAACGACAGCGCGAAGTCCTTGCTGTCCAGCCTGCCGTCGCCATTGGTGTCCACGATCAGGTAAGTCTTGGAACCGCTGGACCAGGTGTAGATGCCCAGATAGCTCGCGCCCGGGCCGGCGCCGAGGGATTGGCCGACCTGAAAGGTGAAGCCCGCGTTCGTCACGGCGCCGACCCAGGCGAATTTCCCGTTGAAGCTGTCCCTCTGGAGATCCAGCACGTCGCCTTCGGCTGACGAGAAGTCGACGATGCGATCGATGGCGCTGAGATCGCCACCCCGGCCCGGCGGCCCGATCTGGAGCCGGAAGGTGTCGGCGCCCGCGCCGCCCTTCATGATGTCGACAGCGCCGTCGCTGTAGACATAGGCGCGGCCCTCGCTGATCAGGTCGTCGCCGGGCCCGCCGTCGACATTGTCGGCCCCTGCGTCGCCGACCAGATAGTCATCGCCCTCGCCCGCGACGATGGTGTCGTCACCCCCGCCGCCATAAAGCGTATCGTTCCCCGTCGTCCCCGTGATCGTGTCGTTGGTGTCCTCGCCGTAGTAGATGCTGCCAACAAAGACCGCCATTGCCGTCGCATCCCACGCGCCCGGGGCTGACATGCCCGAGACCACCGCCGCAACCTAAGACTATAGTAACGCCATCTTATCAACCCAGGAGTGGGCGAAAAAGCGGTGCTGCAGTCCCCAGGTCGCCGCAGGAGGTCGCCCGTCAGCCGGGGCAAGACGTGGCTGGCGTCACGCGCCAGGTCCGCTACGCTAGGCTGAACCGCGGCGGCGGCAGGCTGAGGCGGGTGTCGGAAACGGCCTCGCCACGGAAGAAGCGAACCAGCAGGTCCTGGACCTCGGGGTGGGCCTCAAAGACGTTGTGGCCGGCGTTCTCGACGATCACCCGGGACTTGCGGCGGAACTGCGCCGCCACCTCGTCCTGCTCCGACATCGGCGTGCGGCCGTCCAGCGTGCCGGCCAGCAGCAGGGCCGGATGGTCGATGCGCAGCGGCGCGCGGAAATCCTCGCCCAGGTCGACGCCCGGGACCACGCCCAGCAACTGCGGCATCGGGAAGTTGAGCGCCTCGCCCAGCACAGCGGTTTTGGCCTCGCGCCGCACCTGGGCCAAGCGGCGCGGCGAGATTCCCGACGCCAGATCCATGGCTTCGGGCATGCCGGCGATCCCCAGCAGGTTGGCGAACTCATTCGCGAACCGCATCAGCACCTCGGTCCTGCCGGCGTCGAGCGCCAGATACAGCCCTGGCAGCATGACCAGGGTCTGGGGATTGGCGATCAGGCCGCCCGTCATCAGCTGGATGGCGAAGCCCCCGATCCGCAATCTCACGGGCGCGCCGTTCAGGGTGGCGGTGATCGCCACGGGCGCGGCTTCCAGCTTGGCGTGCACCCGGCGCATGAGGGCGGGCAGGTCAGGGATCGCCGCGCGGACGGCGGGATCGGCCGCCAGAAGGCCATCCACCTGGCGCAGCAGGGTGTCGACCGCCGCCGGGCGCTTGACCGTCTGGTCCTGTCCCTCAAGGCTGGCCAGGGCCACGCGGCTCACCCGGTCGCCGTGTCGCTTGAGTATGCTCAGCGCCAGGTGCGTGCCATAGCTGATGCCCCAGAGATCGACCTTGTCCGCGCCCAGGTGGCGTCGAAGATCGTCGATGTCGTCGGCGTTCTGTTCGGTGTTGTAGCCGGTCATGGCGACGCCCGCCTTGGTCCAGTCGGCCCAGGCGTTCTGGAAGTCCTCGCGGAAATAGGCGGTCAGTCCCGCCTGGGTGAACGCCGGCGGCGGCCCCTTCGAGACAGGCCGCTCGGGAATGTGGTTGGACAGGCCCGTGCCCCGCTGGTCGAAGGCGATGACATCGGCCACCTCGCGCAGGGCCATCATGATCGGAAAACGCGGTCCGGCCAGCGCGCGTGTGGCCAGGCCGCCCGGCCCTCCGGCCAGATAGACGATCGGCGGTCCCGGCTTGGCCGCCGTCGAGGCGAACCGCACATAGCTGAGCCGGATCTTCCGCGACCTGGGATCGCGGCGGTCCTCGGGGACCTCGAAGAAGCCGCGCTCGGCGTCGGTGTCGCGGCCCTGGAAACCCTTGAAGCGGAAGGGACCGGCCTGCGTCGGCGCGGAGGTCTGAGCGAACGCCAGGGTCGGAAGGGCCAGGGCCGGAACGGCGAGACCGGCGGCGGCGAGCAGGGCGCGGCGATGAAGCGATGTGTAGGTCATGGCGACACCCAAGACCTTGGCCGCGCCCTTCGCCACGCCGCTTCGGTCAATGGCGCCCTGTCATCGGCGAATGACGGCGCATCTCGGCGAACGGCGCCCTAGAAGGGGTGACATGTGGCGACTCCTGCTTCTCACCGGCCTGATGATGGCTTTCGCAACCCTGGCCCGTGCGCAAGATTCGCCGTGGCAGGCCTGCCGGGGCGCCATCGGACCGGATGGACCCGTGCTGAGCGACTGCCGGGCGATCCAGGGCGTGGTCGATCCCCAGGGTCGGGAGCTGTGGATCCGTTCGACGATCGCCGCGCCCAAGGACGACCGGCCGTACGCCTACTATGTGGCGGGTGTCGCCTCTTCCGAGGTCTGGCTCAACGGCCAGAGCCTCGGGGCCAATGGCCGTCCTGGCGCGACCGCGGGGGACGAGATCCCCGGACGCTATCAGGCGGTGTTTCCGATCCGCGAGACGACCTGGCGCCCCGGCGCGAACGTCGTGGTTCTGCGCCTGTCGTCCTTCCACGGGGGGCTCAGGTTCGCCGGCCCCATGAGCGCCATGGCCGTCCTGCCCTCCCCCTATCCGCAGCGCGCCACGCTGCTGGCGGTCACCTTCGTGGCGACCGGCGCCCTGCTGGCGGCGGCGTTCGGGTTCGGCGTCATCCACGCCCTGCGCCGCACCGGCTCCAGCCTGGCCCTCGCCGCCATGGCCGCCGTCGCCGCCCTGCAGGCCATCGTCGAGAGCTTGCGGCCGCTGTTCAACTACCCCTATCCGCTGCACGCTTGGCGGATGAGCGCCATCTGGGCGCTGGCCGCCGCCTTCGCGGTGCTGCTGGTCGGCTATGTCGCCACCCGCTTCATGCCGCGGGCGAGCCGGCGGATGGTCGGCGTGGCCTTGGTCGCGGTTACAGCCACCGCCTTCGCGCCCGGCTTCGACATCAAGACGGTGTCGGCTCTGATCGTGGGCGTGGCGCTGGCCGTCTTGCCGGCGCTGGTCGGCGTGCGCGACAGGCGGCCGGGCGCGCGGCTGACCTTGGCCTATCTGGCGCTGTTCCTGACCCTGGCGCTCGCCTTCCCCGAATGGCTCGCCGATCTCTCCTATTTCCTGCTCGCCGCCGGGCTGGTTCTGCCGTTGCTGATGGTCGAGGTGGTTCGGCTGGGCCGTGACGACCGGGGCCGCGAAGCCGCCCTGACCCAGGCCGTCCGCCGCCCCGACCGTCTGACCGTGGCTTCGGCGCGCGGCGTCGAGCTTGTGCCCTTGGCCGAGATCCTGTCCGTGGTCGGGGCCGACGACTATGTCGAGCTGCGGCTGGTCGGAGGACGCAGCCTGCTGCACGCCGCCCGTCTGGACGCCCTGACGACCCAATTGCCGGCCAGCTTCCTGCGGGTGCACCGGTCGGTCATCGCCAATCTGACGCACGCGCAGCGGCTGGAACGGGACGGCGATCGCTGGCGACTGCATCTGAACGAGGGCCCGCCCCTGCCGGTCAGCCGCTCGCGCCAGCCCGCCGTGCGCGAAGCCCTGGCCGATCCTGTTCCTGGGGAGACGGCGGCCGGCGGCGGGTGATCCCGACCTTCCCGTCGGTCACGGCGCAGCCACTGTCAGGTCAGCTGCAGCTCCTTGCTCAGGATGTTCTTCTTCACCGCCTCCAAGCGCTTGGTCTTGGCCTCCTTGGCCGGGCCGTCGGGCTCGGTCTTGAGCTGCTCGGCAAGCTCCTGAGCCTCCTTGCGGTAGGTGATGTCGTTGGCCAGCTTGATCCCTTCCAGCAAGAACTCGATCGACGCCTCGGTTCCGTCGCGGGCGTTGAGGAATTTCTTGAGCTGTTCGGCGGTGGCCAGGGTCGGCGCAAAGGACTCCAGCGACTTGCGCTCGGCGCCGTCGAGGCTGACCACGACATAGGGCTCATCGCCGTCGTAACGCGTGCCTGTGCTGCTCACGAGGCCGACGCCCGGCTTGTAGATCAGATCGCGGTGGGCGTCGGATCCGAACACACGGAAATCGGCCTTGGTCGGCGCGACGCCCGGGACGTCGAAGTCGATGGTGTCGGTCATGCTGAACACGGCGCGGCCGTCGATGAGGGCTTCGGCCCACTCGTTGGTGATCTTGATCAGCCCCCCCGCCGCCAGCAGGAATTCGCGCGCCGGCAACAGCAGCGGAATGTTGGCCGCGCCCGTGAAGGCGGACGAGACCGTGTTCAACAGGCCCTCGGGATAGCGATCGAACGCCATCTCCACGGTGAAGAACATCTGCTCGGTCAGAACCGCCGGCGAATAGGCCACCACGTTAGTGCCCGCATTGGCGGCCGACGGCGCCATCATCGTCTTGCGCGGCGAGATCGACGGCTCGGCGAAGTTCACCGCCCGGCTGGCCGGCGCGTAGCTGGCGTAGCCCTTCAGCGCCGAGGTGACCAGCATCGCCTTGCCGCCCCCGCCCAGCACGCCCTTCTTGGGGTGTTTGCCGGTATAGACCTCGCGAATCAGGATGGTCAGGGGCAGGCCCATGCCGATCGGCCTGAACTGCGTGACCTGCGGCGGCGGCACGACCTCCTCCAGGAACTGGCCCTCGAAGGCGGACGGTCGATCCGGGTTGGTCCGCAGATCGTCCAGATATTCCGACTTCGTGACGACCTTGTCGCCCAACACGCGAAAACTGGTCATTGCGGCCCCAATTCAAAGAACGTTGCTATTTCACTTTGGCGCGCCAGCGGCTATGAAATCAAGCCGATTATTCCAGACACATTCTTGTCATGGTTGCGGCCATTCACGAGCGGGACGCATGACGGACATCGAAGCCACCATCCACCAGGCGGTCGACCTCTGCGAAGACGTCCATGCCGATCCAGACGCCGCGTCGGCCGATGTGGGGGAGGAGTCTCTGGCGCCAGCGGGGCTGGAGGGCGTCGCGCCGCCGTGGCGGGTGGCCGAGGCGCTCGAGGTTCTGCGGCGGCGGATCAACGCTCTGGCCCCCGACCGCAACACCATCAGCGACGGCGGCATCGGCGACGCGGCGCATCGCACGCGCGCCAGCGACCACAATCCCTGGGTCACGGACGGCGGCAAGGGGATCGTCACCGCCCGCGACTTCACGCATAGCCCCCAGACCGGCTGCGACGCCGGCGTGATCGCCGAGGCCCTCAGGGCCAGCCGCGACAGCCGGATCAAGTACATCATCTGGAACCGGCGGATCTGTGCGAGCGAACCGCGCGATGGCCAGGCGGCCTGGGCGTGGCGTCCCTATGGCGGCAAGAATCCGCACGATCATCACGTCCATATCTCGGTCCAGCCGATCAAGGCCCTCTACGATGATCCAAGGCCCTGGGCGCTCTCCAGCGTCACCGCACTGCCGCCGCCCGTGGCGCTGACCAGCGCCGGGCCCGAGGTGGAGATCGCCGCGATCGCGGCCGCCGCAGACCAGCTGACCCAGCTGACCCCGTTGCTGCAAAGGCTGACCGACCTGAAGGATAGCCCCGATCAGGCGGTGGCCGACCAGGCCTCGATCCTGCTGAGTCGCTATCTGACCCTGACCCGCCCTGCGCCGGAGCCCCAGACTCCGCCGACGGCGGCCGAGACCTTCACGCTCGAGGCGCTGGCCGACGAGTATCGCCGCCTCTTCCAGACGTGCCAGACGCGCCCCGAATGGGCGGGCCAGGTGGCGTGGCATCGCAAGAAGTTGCTGGCGTTCAAGTCGCGCTACGAGCCCCTGGCCCAGCAGACGCAGATTCCCTGGTTCGTGATCGGCGCCATCCACGCCCTGGAGGGCAGCTTCGACTTCACCACCCATCTGCACAACGGCGACCCGCTGTCGGCGCGCACGGTCAGGGTTCCCGCCGGACGGCCCGCGACAGGGTCGCCGCCCTTCACGTGGGAGCAGAGCGCGCTCGACGCCCTGACCCGCCAACAGCTGACCGGTCTTGTGGACTGGAGCCTTCCCGCCACGCTGTATCGCCTGGAGCGCTACAACGGCTTCGGATCGCGCCGTCAGGGCATCAACACGCCCTATCTGTGGAGCTTCTCGACGCACTACCTGAAGGGCAAGTTCGTCCGCGATCACGTCTACGATCCCGAGGCGATCTCCAAGCAGTGCGGCGCGGCGCTGATGATCAAGGCCCTGGCCGACAGCGGCGATATCACCATAACGCTGTGACCCTGACCCGGCGCGCGCCCATGCTCCGCCTCGTCAGCGTCGATCACCGTCCCCAGACCCGCGTGATCAGCTCCGCTGATCTAGGGCCGGAAATCCGGGCGTGGCGGAACCGGCCAATGGGCCTGATAGCGGCTCTCCGCTGTGAACGGCGGCGTGTGCCGGTCCCCCGTGCGCCAGTTTCCGAACGCGCGCGCCCAGGTCGACGCCTCCTTGGCGTAGGCCCCACCGCCCGCCAGGCGAACGGCCCGGTGCATGATCGAGCGCCGAACCAGGCTGACCCGCAGATCATCCATCGCGTCGAGGAAGATGCGGTCGGCGAAGGCGCGCTGTCCGGGCTCGCCGATCAGGTACAGCCAGTCGTGCAGCACCGCGGCCTTGGCGTGCCGGCCAAACGGCGGGAAGAGGCCGCGCACGGGGGCGGGGATCGAGGCGAAATCCGTCACATAGCCCTCCGGCACATCGACCTGCGCGCCCGAGGCGGGATGGATGTAGCGAAAGCCAAAGGCCACGATCGCGCAGGTCCGCCCCTCCTTCTCGTCCTCGCTGTCCAGCACAGCGACCACCAGCGGCAGCGGCATCATGGGCGAAAGGGCTTCTTCGCCTCCTGCGGACGACGGACTGAGGGGTACGAACGGCATCACCTGTCTCCTCGATCTGGGCTTCGGTTCTTACCGAGGGCTGATCTGGCCAGGCCCGCGCGCGCCGACCGCCACAAACAATTCATAGTTGGATCATCTAGACTTAAAGCTCAATCTCGAACTTGGGGGGGGTGCGATGGTCAGCAAACAGGACATCGAAGCCGCCATTCGGGCCGACCCGGTGCGCGCGGAAGAGGCGCTGCTGGCCCTCCAGTTTGGCGATCAGGCGCCCGTAACCCTGGAGGCCGCCAAGCCCGTGGCGCAACACCATGGCATGTCGGTCGAAGGGGTTCTGGCCTTGCAGCTCGAGAAGCGCCAACTGCTGGAGGCCTATGCGCTGGCGCTCGCCGCGCGCGGAGTCGCGTGCGGTCCGGTTCTGGAACCCGAAGCCGCGCCCGAGGATCAGCGGATCCAGAACCCCAGCGCCCTGGAGCGTATCGGCAAGGCGGCCTGCCGCATCGTGCGGGGCGACCACATCAGCGGGTCGGGCTGCCTGATCGGGCCCAGCCTCGTTCTCACCGCTTGGCATGTGATCGCGAGCGGAGGCCCCGACACGGTGGATCCCGTCCGCGAGAAGATCAGCGTGATCCTGGCGGACGGCTTCCGATACAGCGTCAGCGACGTGCAACGCTATTTGTCGCCCTGCACGTCCGAGGAGTTCGCCAGCCACTTTCCGGCCAATGACGCGGCGTTCGCCGACCGGCATGACGTCGCTCTGCTGAAGCTCCGCCGTCCCGAAGGCATGCGCTTCAAGTTTCTGCGCGTGCCGGACGCGCCGCCCCCTCTGCGCAGACGGGCCGGCCTGTTCGTGCTGGACTTCCCGGACGGTCACTCCAGAGGCTGGGGGATGGGCCATGTGACGCCCATCAACGGCATTCAGGCTCGCGTCCAGCACGACAGCGACAGCGCCGGCGGCTCCTCGGGCGCGGCCTGCCTCAACACCCGCTACGAACTGATCGGCATTCACCAGGGACGTTGGCCGCCCGCTCGCCGGCTGGTCCCGCTGGCCCGCTTTCACGAACCGCTCGTGACCCAGGTGCGGGCCGATATCGCGCCGAGCTTCCTGTGGTCGCTCACCGATGATCTGCGGGGCCCGTTGGTGATTGGCCGTGACCTCTTCTTCGAGGGCCTGGCGGAGGCTTCGCGCCCCGGCGCGAGGGTCCGGGGCCTGCGGGTGCTGCGTATGAACCCGTCGGCCGGCACGACGGGCCTGTCGTTCTCAGCGACGCTGCTGAAGACGATGCTGGACCGCGATCGGTCGCGACACGTCTTGATCCGCATCGGCTTCGATCAGGCTCAACAGGACCTTCTGGGCGCGATCCGCCAGAAGGCCCTCGACGCGGGCCTTCAACTCCCCGCCGAGGACGTCCCCTTCGGCATGCGCGCCGGCGACACCACGCCCGAGGCGGCGGTGGGCGATCAGGCCCGGAGACTGGCGCTGGCCCTGGACCAGGCGATCCAGGCCAGCGGCCCCGACCGGCTTTTGTGGGTCTTCTTCGAGAACCCGGCGGCGGGATTGATCGACAGCGAGCGGATGGCTTTCGAGGCCTTCGTCAGCGCGGCCCTGAAACAGCCCGCGCTGCGGTTGGTGATCGCGGGCTTCGAGACCATCAGCACACCCGGCGGCGACGAGTTCTCCGATGCGGAGGCCGCCACGGCCGCAGGCGCGCCGGGCCTGGTCATCGAGTATGTCGGCCGCTTCTCGCGACAGGAGGTCAGGACGCTGATCCTCCGCGCGGACGAGGCGCTGGGACTGGCGCTGGGCGATCCTGGGGTCGACTTCATTCTCAATGCGGCGCTGGCCGGCATCCCCTCGCAGAACGACTATGTCGACCTCGCCCACAGCGTCGAGGTCGCGGCCCGGCTGACGGAGCGCCTGGTCGATTGGCGTAACACGCAGGAGGCGGGTCGATGAGCGAAACGCCCCTGCCCGATCTGGACGTCAGCGCCCCGTCATTGACGGGGATGAAGGCCGAAGCTGAGGGCTTCATCACGCTGGCCCGGCGCTACGCCGCGCTATCGGGACCGTTCGCCCCGGTCGAGGCGTTGCGCGCCGCCGGCGCGGTCGAGCCGATCGACCTGGCGATCACGGTTTCCTCGGCCCTGGACGCGGTCTGCGACGTCTCCGCGACCGGCGACTGGCTGCTGCGCGCCAGCGAACGCGCCTGGGATCTCAAGCGCCTGAACGATGAGGGGAGCCTGCGGAAGGCCATCGACTGGCGGCGCGATCTGGGCGCGGACCCGGCCACCGCCGACCTGCTGGATGCGCTGCTGGGCAAGGGAGCGTTCTCGCCCAAGGCCATGGCGCGGAGGCTTGAAAGGATCGAGGCGCAAGAGGCGGCCGCCGGACCCGAACTCCGACGGCTGGCGACCGCCCTGGAATGGAGCGGGGTCTTGGCGCCTGCAGACGCCCTGCTGGCGCGTCTCCAGGCCGCCCTGAACCGCACCGACCAGGCGCGCCGGGGCGAGCTGCTGCTGGCGGACGGCTTCCAGGGCCGCGAGCGGGCGGTGGAAACCCTGACCGACTGGATCCGCAATCCGGACCAGGACCCTATCGGCGTCCGGGCGCTGTATGTCAGCGGCCTGCCTGCGATCGGCAAATCGACGCTGCTGGAGCACGTCTTGCGACAGGTGGCGCAACAAGGCGTCGAGACCGTCGTGGTGCGGCTGGACTTTGATCGCGCCAGTCTCGATGTCCTGGACCAGCTGGGCCTGAGCGTGGAGGTCGCGCGGCAGGTCGCCAGCCAGTTGCCCGGCGCTGCGGCCGATCTGCGCCAGGCGCGCCTGGAGGCGATCACCACCCAGGAGGTCCAGCTGAAGGGCGGCGGCCGCAGCGGGATACCCTATGCGCTGATCCAGGCGCTGGCGGTCCAGCTGCAAAGCGCCGGGCGCCGGCTGATCATGGTTCTGGACACCCTGGAGGTGCTGCGCGGGCGAGGCGAAACCCATCCTCGCCAATTGTTCGACTGGCTGGACCAGCTGGCGCGGGCGGTTCTTGTTCCGCTGGTCGTGGTCGCCGCCGGCCGAGGGCGGGCGCTGGAGCCGGTGGCTGACCGGGTGGCCGAAACCCTGGACCTGGATCGCCTGACTAACGCTGAGGCGGAAAGGCTGCTGAGCGCCGCCGACGTCCCGCCCGCCTTGTGGACCCAGGTCATCGACCTGGCCGAGGGTGATCCGCTGCAGCTCCGCCTGTTGGCCACGCTCGCCCGCGATGAGGGCCAAGCCGGCCTCACCGGCAAGGGCGGCGCGACCATCACCCTCTATCGCAGCCTGGAAGCGCGCCTGGGTGGGCGCCACGCCAAGCTGGCGCGCTTCATCCCCCTGTTTCGCCGCCTCAACAGCGAGTTGCTGGGCGCGGTGATGGCGCCGGTCGTGCTTGGCGAACGCCTCAGCCCCGGCGCGGCTGCGGCGCTGTGGACCGAGCTCAAGGACCAGACCTGGCTGATCGCCGGAGAGACGGAGGGCTGGCTCACGCCCCAGGCCGACCTTCGGCGGCGGCTGGCCGGCAAGCTCTATGATGAACACACGCGCCGCGCTGGGGCGTTGCACCGCCGCGCGGCGCGCTGGTTCGCCGAACGGCCCGAGCCGTGGGCGGGCGCCGAGAGCCTCTACCACCGCCTGCAGGCGACGCGTTGGGCGGGACCGGACGCGCTGAAAGGGATGAACCTGGCGGCGGGGGTCGCCTTCCAGTCCGCCGATCTCGAAGAGCTCCCCGAGGCGGCCCGCGACGCTCTGCTGCGGGCGCGGGGCGAGCGCAGCTATGAGGGGCGCGGCGACGCGCCCCTCCCCTCCGGCGAAGTCTCGCCCGCTGCGGCCAACGAACTGCGCATGCTGATCAGCAAGGGCGACTTGGCCGAGGCGAGCCATTTCTATGAGCGCGTCTTGCGCCCCGCCGCCCTGGATCCGACCAGCCCGACCGCCGACGTGGCCCTGACCCTGCTGTGGCGCACCGGTCGCTGGACCGAGGCGCGGCGCCTGGCGGCCGAGCGCGCCTGGACCTTGCCCTGGGACCACGCGCTTTTCGACACCTGGCCCGAAGCGACCCTGGTCCGCCTCGAAATGCAGGCCGAGTTCAACTTCGCCGATCTGCATGGCTGGTTCCGGCAAGACGGCGAGGATCGGCCCGCGCGCGCGGCCCGGTTGATCCGCTCCTCCAGAAACCATCTGGGCTTTGGCGCGCTGGCGTTCGCGCTGGATCCCGAACGCCTCTTCGGCGACCGCGCCAATCCGCCTGCGGCGGTGCTGGCGATGTGGACGCCGGATGCGCCCCAGGAAGGCCTGAACCGTGCGCTGGCCACCGCGCACGAGCGACGCCAGCGCATCGCCGGGGGCGGCGGATCCTCCCTCGCCGCCCCGTCCCGCCCGGACGACGCCATGACCCTGGCCATCCTCTCGCCCTACGGGGATCTTGCCGAAGGCCTGCTGCCGCGCGACCGGGGCGGCGGGCTCTTGCGGCTGCTGCGACATCAACTGGCGGCGCTGCCCGAGGCCGCGTCCGGGCGTCTCGACGGCGCCAATCCGGCAAGCGCCCTGTCGGCGCTGGGCTTCACCGCCGAATGGCTTTCGGCGGCCGGCCTGCTGCTGCGCGATCCGGACCTGCGCCTGATCGGTCGCAGCGCCGAGCGCTGGCGCGCCGCCGCCGCCGGCCGCTGGCGCTACGCGCGGCGTTCCCCCGGCTGGCGCGGCGCGCCGACGCGCCTGGATGTGGTGATCGAAAACCGTCTGGCGACCCTGTTCGAAGCCCCTGCGCCCATCGACGCGGCGCGCGCGCAGCTGGTCGGCTGGGCCGGTGACGACGCCGGCGTCGCGCGGGTGCTCCGGTCAGCCAAGCTCGACGCGGTGCGAGCCGAGTTGGCGAAACAGCCCGAGGCGGCGCCGCGCGAGGCGGCCTCGCGCGCGGCTTGGCAATTCCTGCGGCGCTGGATCCCCGCCGCCTTCGTCCCCCCCCTGGCGATCCTGGCTATCGAACCCGAAGGGATGCTTCGATCATGAGCGACAAGATGGAAGAGAGCCGCAGCCGGCTGGAAAGTCTGCTGCCGCGTCTGGGCAAGGCCGCCGAACGCCTGGCCAGGGATGGCGGGGAAAGCGTGCGAGCGCTCGGCCTGCGCTCGGCTGTTCTCGACGCCGAGACCCTGGCCCGCGCTTTGGACGCCGGCCCCGGCAAGCTCGAAAGCGTCGGCGTGAACCCCATGGCGCTGGAGGCGATCATCCGGCTGACGGGCCGACCGCCGCTGATCGTGCGCAACGATGCGGTCGTCATCGAGCCGCCGCTGCTGGAAGAGTTTCCCATCACCATCACCGGCCAGATCAAGGCCGTCGAACCCGCCCTCGCCTCGGTGGGCCGGATCGAGTTCGTGAACCATGAGATGGCCTGGGGCGGAACGGGCTGGGTCGTGGACAGCGGCGCCGATGACGCCCTGGTCGTCACCAACCGCCACGTCGCCAAGCTGGTCGCCAAGCGCAGCGCCGACGGCCGGGGCGTGTTCCTGCGCTCGCCCTACAGCGGCGCTCGCTATGGCGCGAGCATCGACTTCAACGAGGAGGTCGACGCCCGGGTCACCGATGCGCGCAACGCCTCGGCCACGGCCGTCGAGTACCTGGCCGACGACACCGGGGCCGATGTCGCGCTGCTGCGCGTCAAGCGTCCGCTCAACGCCGCCTGGATCTGGCCCGACAGCATCCCCATCCTGGCCGACGAGGAGGCCGGCCTGGACGAGCTGGTGGCTCTAATCGGCTATCCCGCCTACGATACGCGCAACGACGTGACGGCGATGGAGCGGTACTTCCGAGGCCTCTACGACGTGAAGCGGTTCGCGCCCGGGCGTGTGACCCGCGCTGCGGACTCGGGCGGCGTCATCAGCCACGATTGCACCTCGCTGGGCGGCAACTCCGGCTCGGTGCTGCTCAGCCTCGAGCGCCGCGTGGCCGTGGGTCTGCACTTCGCCGGCCAATATGGGATCGCCAATAGCGCCGTTTCGGCCGCCACCCTGCGTCGCCTGGTGTTCGGCTCGCGCACGACGGTGGCCGGCGCGGTGTTGCAGGAGACCTTTGTCGAAGCCAAGGACGGCCTGCACACGGCCGACGACCTGAAGGATCGCAACGGCTATGTCCCCGGCTTCCTGGGCGAGACGACGCCGCCCGTCCCCTGGCCGACCCTGGCGCCCGAGATCGCCGCAGGGCTGGCCAAGCCGGTCGACGCGCTGCCCGGCCGCCCTCACGAGCTGCGCTACACTCACTTTGGCGTGCTGTTCTCGCAGGACCTGAAGCTGCCGGCCGCCACAGCGGTCAATATCGACGGCAAGCGGGCTGTCCGCATCAAGCGCGGCGAAGACAAGTGGTTCGTGGACGCGCGCATCGACCCGGCCTGCCAGTACACCGCCAAGCACTATGGCGATCAGGCCATCGATCGCGGCCACATGGTCCGTCGCGAGGATCCCAACTGGGGCGACGATGCGATCGAGGCCAACTTCGACACCTTCCACTACACCAACGCCGCGCCGCAGCACGCGCTGCTGAACCAGGGCAAGAGCCTCTGGCAGGGTCTTGAGAACTACATCCTGGACAACAGCCGGACCGAGGGTTTCAAGGCCTGCGTCTTCACGGGGCCGATCCTGAACGGCGACTACGAGTATCTGCCCGAGGAGGGCGATGTCCGCGTTCCGCTCGAATTCTGGAAGGTCGCGGTGATGACCGCAAAGACCGAGGATGGCCAAGACACCCTGCACGCCACGGCCTATGTGCTGAGCCAGGGGCACCTGATCCGAAAGTTGCTGGAGGACCGTCAGCGCAGCGAGGCGTTGGAGGGCTTCCGCCTGGGCGCCTATCGCACCTTCCAGGTGGCGATCCGGGATCTGGAGGCCGCCACCGGCATGAACTTCCACGATCTGCGCAACTACGATCCCCTGGCCGCCACCAAGGCGGGATCGGAAGCGATCGCCCAGGACGAGCCTGTGTTCGTGCCGCTGGAGACCGCCGCCGATCTGGTGCTCTGACGGATCGGCGCGTCGCGAAGGGGACCCGGGCGCTCAGCATGGGCCCCCTTCGTTCGGTCGCGTCAGTGGTTCTCGTGGACGGCGATGACCTCGGGCGCCACCAGTCGCAGCTGGTCGACGGCGACCCGGCCCGCGCGCGAGGTCACCCGGACCACATGCTTGCCGGGCGGCAGAGGGGCCCCGACGGTCGCGGTCAGCTGGTTGTCCAGCACACCCTGGGCCCAGGCGGGCGAGCCCACGGCGCGCGGCCAGCTCACGCGCTGCGGAGCCTGTCCGTTGATGCTGACGTCCAGGGCGATCTCGCCGCCCTGACCGTCGGGGAAGATCGGCAGCACGCCGATCCGCAGGCTGCGCCCTTCTGTCTTCACCTCGACCTCCAGGGTCAGGTCGGCGCCGGCGGCGTCAGCAATCATCACACCGTCGCCGCGTCCGACGCCCTCGACAAACCGCCAGCCGCGATTGGCCTTGAAGGCCTCGGCCTCGAAGACGGGTGATCCGGCCGAGAGCGTGCCGTCGACCTCGGCCAGGAAGGCGGCGGGATCGGCGGTCAGCGCCGCGCCCGGCAGCGGGATGGGTCGGGCGCGATAGATGCGCCATTGGCTGTCGGCAGGCTCCTCGGGCATGAACCAGCGCCACTTGCCGCCGGCGATCTGGTTGTGGAACCGATCGGTCAGGGCGGTGATCTCGGCCTGGGCCTCGACCGCCGCGCCGCCGGCGGAGCGCGCCATGGCCTGCTGGCCGTCGATCAGCGCGTTGTACCGCTCGGCCGCGAAGAACCGCATATTGGCGGCCGCCGAGATGCGGATCGGAAACTCCACCAGCTCGAACCAGGCGTCCTGCAGCGTCGGCGGAACCTGCTGGCTGGTCGCCTTGGTCTCGGCGACCAGGGTCCGGAAGGCCCGCAGGCGCGCACTGACCTCCTTGGGGGTGTAGCTGGACAGATGCCGGTTCTCGGCCACGGGCGGCCATTCCAGGTGCTCAGGCCGGCGTTCGAAGTTCAGGCGATAGTAGCGGTCCAGAAGATCGGCGGTCTTGGTCGCAAGCGCGGGTCCCAGATTGCGGGCCGTCCAGTCGCTCAGAAACTGCTTCTGGCTCTTGCCGCGCCAGCGATCGATGTCCCAGGCCATCTCCAGGAAGTGGCCGGTCCCGATCTCGGCCGGCTTGATGTCGCCGACATTGGCGATCCAGACGTTGCGCGCGCCCTTGTCCCAGGCGTGGATCATCTCCTCCTGCACCAGGGCCGGCGGCGTCGTCGAGAGCCACATGTAGGACAGCGGATAGCCCAGATACGAGAGGTGATAATAGACCCCCGCCCCGCCCTTGCGCGCGGCCTCCTCGGCGCTGGCGAACTGGCGGATGTAGCCGAAATTGTCGTCGGGCCAGACGATGGTGACGTCGTCGGGAACCTTCACCCCCGCGCGGTAGATGCCGAGCACTTCCTTGTAGGGCACGAAGATCTGCGGGATCTTGGCCACGTCGGCGTTCACGTTCTTAGCCAGGATCTCGCGCTGGTCGGCGATGATCTTGTCCAGCAGGGCGACCTTTTCCTCGGTGGTCTTGGGTCCCACCATGCCGGTGTCGTGAATGCCGCGCATGCCGACTGTCCACAGGCTCTCGAAGCCCGCATTGGTCTTGGCCCTCTCTTCCCAATAGGCCTTCACGCCCTCGGGATTGGTCGCGTAGTTGAACCTGGCCGGGTCGTCCTTCCACTCGCCGACATTGTTGCGCAGCATGGCCTCGGCGTGGGACGAGCCCATGACGATGGCGTACTCTTCGGCCAGCTTGGCGTTGGCCGGATCGGAATTGAACGGCGCGGTCGTGTGGTGCATGGCCGGCCACAGGGTGTTGGCCTTCAGGCGCAGCAGCAGGGTGAAGATCTTGCGATAGGTCTTGGGACCGATGTCGCCGCGCTCGGGATCGAAGGTCTTCACCGCCCACGGATAGAGGCCCCAGTCCTCGTCATTGACGAAGATCCCGCGATAGCGGACCGACGGCGGACCGAAGCGATGCACGCCCGCGCGCACGAACAGCGCCTCGCGGCGCTGGGGCGTGACATCGGCCCACCAGGCCCAGGGCGAGACGCCCATGGCTTGCGCCACCTCATAGACGCCGAAGGCCGCCCCGCGCCGGTCGCTGCCGATCACCACCAGGGCCTTGTCGACACCGGGCGCGGGACGGTCGACAGAGGCGATGATGAAGCTTTCCCAGGCGCCCTTGAGCTTGGAGACGTCGAGGCGCTTGGCGGCGACCAGCTGGTCGATGAGCGGGCTCTGGCCCAGCGTCCCGATGAAGATCGCCGTCTTGCCGGCGGGCGTAGCTACGACCGCCGAGCGCTGGCCGGTGACCGTCTGGATGTCATCGGACAGGTCCTGGGCGGCATGCCGCACGACGGCCGCATCGACCGGATCGACCACGAGGGTCGGAACCACGCCCGCGCCGACGAGCTGGAACCCGCCGCGTACGGGCGCGTCCGCGAAGATCGGCGCGGTTTCGGCGATGGCGCGGCTTGGGGCGCGGCTTGGGGCGCCGGCGGCCCAGACCTCACGGGCTGGAACGGCCGAGGAGGCCAAGGCGAGCGCGAAGACCGCCGCGACATGCATCCACTTCATCACCACACTCCCTATGGGCGACACCCAACAGCGCCGCCGCCGCGCCCATGTCCTGGGCGACGTTGTTTAGCCGTCCGTGCGCGTCGCGCCCCGGACGACCGTCTCGAAGTCTTCCAGCCGGCAATCAAAGGCCGGGGCCGCCGTGCCGCAGCCTTGCATGAACACGGGCGCGGACAGCGGCGGGGTCTTGGCGTCCAGCGCAGTCATTTTCCGCAGTTGGGAAAGGCTTTGCCCGGTGAAGCGAACACGGACCACGCGCACGCCGTCATCGCGCCGCCAGCGCTCGAACACGAGAGCCCCGCCCGGCTGAATCTGGTTGGGTTGATAGCCCGGCAAGGCCCACTCCATTCGCAGCAGCCCCCCCAGCGACGCCAGGGTGCCGTCGTGGCCGGCGATGATCACCAGCTTGGCGTCGGCGGGACCGATCGCGGCCGCGCCGTCCTGGAGGGTGGCCGCCAGCCGATCGGCCAGATGGCCGGCCAGGGTCCGGGCTACATAGGGCGTGCGCAGACGCAGATCGAACTCGGCCTGATGCAGGAAGAACGACCGGGTCAGCGCCTCTTCGTCCAGCCCCTTCCAGCCCAGACCCGCGAAGTCGCGGCCATCAGCCCAGGCCATCAGCAGGCTCTCGGTGACGCCCGAGGCGAAGGCTTCCGGCCCCGAAAGGCCAGCCAGCTCCTCGCCGTCGACAAAGCCGGGCTTGGCGTCGAACACGCGGCGCTTACCCGGCGCTGGCGGACACGGACCCTGGTCACACTGCATCAGGAGGGCGTCGAGTTGCTCGGCCTCCGGGTTGTGACTGGCGCTCCAGGCGGCCAGATCGCCGCCGACCCGACCAGCGACGGCGGCGCGGGCCAGGGCGTGGTCGGCCTTCACGATCCCGGCCTTCACCGGCTCGAACATCGGGTCGATGTTGCCCTCGCCCACCGTATTGACGGTGACCGGACATCCCGGCGCCAGAGACCCGGCATAGGCCTTGGCCGTGGCGATGGTGCGCTGGGTGACATTGGCCCAGGCGTAGACGGATGCGCAGTCCGACGGCTTCAACAGCCCCTGGGCGGCGTAGTGTTGGCGATAATAGTCGCCCATCCGCGCGACCAGCGTCTCGCCCCTCGCCGTCAGGTGTCCCGCCGGAACCTCGAAGCGGGGCCAGGGCCGGGCGGAGGTTTCCTCCAACCGCTCCGGACTGGACATGGCCGCACGGACGCCGTGACGGCTGAGGATGACGACCTTTTCCAGCGTCTCGGCCGACGCGGCGCCGGCCGACGCCAGGGCAAGGGCCCCAACGGCGATGCGGAGGGACAGGCGCATGCCGGCTCCTAGAGCTTCACCACGACGCCGCGCCGCGCCATGACATAGCCCAGCAGCCAGCAGACCAGCGTGTAGGCGAGCGCGCACAGCAGCGATCCGAACGCTCCAGGCGCTACGACCTGGAACAGGTTGACGCCGACCCACTCGTAGATCCCCACGCCCGGCGCGACCTCAATCATGCCCAGCACGACCACGAAGAGCTCCGAGAACAGGTAGAGCACCAAGGGATTGAGACCAAACACCTGGAAGAAATAGGTCGCCGGATTGGACGCCTTGCCCTCCAGAACCTTGGCCAGGCCCGCCAGCAGGATGAGGTCGATACCGACCGTCAGCAGCACGAAGCTGCTGGTCCACAGCTTCTTGGCGATCGGGAAGAGCGGGCTCCAGATCAGGCCTGCGAGGATCAGCACAACACCCGCGATCGCCATCCGGCCCATCGCCTGGCTTGAGCCGGGGTTCTCCTTCAGGAAGCGCGCGGCCAGGTAGCCGGCCAGCACATTCACCGTCGACGGCAGCGTGCCCAGCAGCCCTTCCGGATCGAAGCCGCCGTCCTTGCGATAGAGATGGTTCTGACCGATCAGGAACAGGTCCAGACGCGTGCCGGCGTTGCCCAGCTTGGACAGCGGCGCGGCCGGATCGCCGAACGCCATCAGGATCGCCCAGTAGCCCAGCAGCAGGACCGCGCAGAGCGCCACAATCAGACGCGGCGATAGCCAGCGCACGGCGAAGGCGGCCAGCAGGTAGCACAGCGCGATCCGCTGCAGCACGCCCATCACCCGGGTGTCCGAGAACGGGATCAAGGCCCAGGCGCCGTCGACCTTCTTCACGAACGGGAACCAGTACATCAGGAAGCCGAGCAGGAAGATCAGCGCAGCACGGCGCAGCACCTTCACCGTGAAGTCGTTCAGCGGGATCGGCTTCGAGAACGCGAAGGCCATCGAGCAACCGACAGCGAACAGGAACGACGGAAACACCGCGTCGGCGGCCGTGAAGCCGAACCACGGCGCATGGACCAGCTGGGTGTAGGCCTTGGCCCCAGGCCCCGCCGTATTGACGACGATCATCAGAAAGACCGTCAGCCCCCGGAACACGTCCAGGGACAGAAAGCGCGTAGCCGGCTGGCTCATGGCGTCTTCTCCCCGACCCGATCGAGATGGGCGATCAGGACCTTGATCTCGCCGATCGGGTCGGCGGGCTTCTCGCGGCGATAGGCGACCTCGGCCTCGACCCAGGCGCGTTCCCAGGCCACGCCCTCGCGGGTCACGGCGGCCTCATCGAAAGCCCCGGTCCCGGCGGCCTTCAGCGCGTCAAGGAAGCGCGACCAGCGCGGCAGGTAGAACCCGCGGTACAGCCCTTGCCAGGCCTTGGAGGCATAGTCGTTGAGGTTGCCCTCGCCGCCCCAGATGGTGACCTGAGCCTTGGCGTTGGTCACATAGGCCTGGGCGTCGGCGGGCGTGTCGCCATAGGCGCGGGCCTCGTCGATCCAGGTCGCCAGGGTGTCGGGTTGCACGCCCAGCAGCTTGTCGATCGACAGCGCCAGCGCCTCGATCTCGACCCGCGCCGCGTCGCCGGCGGCGACATCGCCTCGGCGGTAGGCGGCGACGGCGACCTGCAGCAGGTCGTCGATCCGCATCGTCGCGAGATGGCGTGTCGCGTCGGTCAGGTCCAGGACGAACAGCGGCTCCTTGGCGTAGGCGGGGGCCAGGGCGGTCAGCGCCTTGACGGCCGCCTCCAGCTTGGCGCGGTCGCCCGGATGCTGCGGGAAGTCGCCGACCGTCGCGGTGGGACGCTTGAAGAAGAGATAGGCGCCGGCCTTGCTCTTCCACCAGCGCGGCGACCAGTAGCGGGTCGAGAACGCCGCCTCGATCAGCTGGCCCAGCGCCGCATCCAGCGCCGGCGAGGTCTTGCCGTAGCGCGCGCGGGCGTAGCGCGACAGCCAGGCGGGCAGCGACGCCTGACCCTCGCTCCAGGCCAGGTCGTAGACCGCCTCATAGACGATCGAGTTGTTGTGCAGCCCCTCGGGGAACATGCCAAAGCCGGCCAGCTTGCGGGCGTCGGGATTTGCCGCGATGGCCGGGATGTCCTGGCGATAGAAGCCGAGATCCCCGTAGACCGGATTGCTGCCCCCGTAGTTGTGGACGTAGCCGTAGATCCAGGGCTTTCCGCCGAACGCCTTGGCGTTCTTCCAGACGTTCGGATAGCGATCGTTGCCGATATCGAGGATCATCAGCTTGTCGTCGGGCACCAGGCTCAGATAGGCCGAGATCGCCGCCGGATCCCAGAAGTGGGAGTCCGCCCCGAACAGCCAGCCTTGCATCACCCAGACCGCGTCGGGCCGCGTCTGGCGGATCGAGTCGTAGATCGCCTTGCCATAGGCGGCCAGGCGCTGGGCCTTGAGGGCCGGGTCGACCTCGACCTTGGTCTTGGTCACGGCGGTGTTGGCGGTTCCGTCGCCATAGGCCGCGTCACGGGCGTCCGCGCCGTCGGCGTTGATCGGCGGCAGCATCTCGTTGAACGAGTCGGCCAGATAGTAGGTCCCAGCCCCGAAGGTCTCGGTGTAGAGCGCCAGGAAGCGGCCGGCGATCTTGGCGAACAGAGGATCGGCCGGATCCAGCCAGTAGGTCTCGTGGAAGCCTTCCCAGGGCCGCATGCGATAGATGCGCGCCTTCGGGTTCTTCGCGGCGAAGGCCTTGGGCACATAGCCGCCGAACGCCGGCAGGATCGGGGTCATGCCCAGCGACCGCATACGACCCAGAATCTTGACCTGCAGGTCCTTCTTCTTGTCGATCCAGGCGGTCGGCAGAGGCGCCTTGTAGCCCTCGATGTTGCCCATCCGGTGCCAGGGCGTGAAGGCGGGACCTGAGAAGTAGTCGGCCAGCTCGGCCTCGCTCAGGCCGAACTCACGCCACAGCGCGCGCCAGACATACTCCTGACCTTCCATGGCCAACGGCATGTCGATCCCATGCGCGGCCATCCAGTCGATCTCGCGCGTCCAGCGGCCCCAGCCCCACCAGGGGGTCGTGTAGCCATAGGTGCAGGTGTTCAGATAGGCGCGATGGCGGAACGGCGTCTCGACGCGCGCGCCCGCGCCCGCCGGAACAGCGCCGGCCTGGACGACCCGGTCGCCCTCCCAGCTGACATGCGCCAGACCCGCCTGGCGCAGATGGGCGTAGGCGCCGCGGACCAGGGCCACGGGGCTGTCGCCGGAAATGGAAAGAGAGCCGCCCTTGCCGGCGATGGCGTACCAGGAGCGCTCCGCGCCCGGCGAGACGGTCAGATGGGCTCCGGCCAATCGGCGTCCGAAGAGCCGCTTGAGGCTGGCGCGCGCAGCGGCGGCGCCGTCAGTGGAGCTTGCGGCCAGGGCGGGGGGCGCCACGAGCGCCGCAGCGGCGAGGCTTAGCGCCTGACGTCGGTTCAGAAGAGCTTTCATCGGCATCAGGATCTACGAAAAGGCGCGCCCGCCGCCTAGGAGATCGCGTGCGGCGGGCGCCAGGAGGAGCCTCGCCCGTCCGACGGGCGAGGCAGGAAAAGACGCAGCGCTCAGGGGAGGAAGGACGAGCGCCGCGTCGAACGCGTTACATCTTGTATTGGAACGACAGGAAGTAGCTGGGACCGGTGACCGCGGTCTCCTGCCAACGGCTGGCGTTGATCAGGTAGGCCTCTTCCTGGGCGTTGTTGATGTTCATCGCCGCGAAGGCGAAGCTCAGACGCTCATTGAAGTTGTAACCCAGGTTCAGATCCAGCTGAGTGCGCGCCTTGATCGTGTGACCCAGCGGACCGGCGAAGAAGCTTTCCACCGAAGTCTGGTCATAGGCGCTGCGGTAGTTGGCCGACAGACGGGCGCTGAACTTCTGGTTTTCCCAGTAGACGGTGCCGTTGGCGGTGTGCTCCGACAGGTTGGCCAGACGGAAGCCGGTGGTCGACTTGGCCGGGGTGACGTGGGTGTAGTTGGCGATCAGGCCAAAGCCTTCGATCGGCAGCCAGGCGTCGAGCGACTGCTGCCAGTTCACTTCGTAGCCATGGATGTCGACGACGCGCGAGTCGTTGAAGCTTTCGGTGATCATGTAGTTGTCACCGTTGGCCGCGACGCAGACGCCGCTGGAGTCCCGCGACAGCGCGACGGACTCATAGCTCGTGGGGCAGGTGAGCTGGCTGAAGACGCCGTTCTTGACCTTCTTGGAGAAGTAGCCGGCGCTCAGACCATTGCCCTGGCCATAGTACCACTCCAGCGTCAGATCGAGCTGGTTGGCGGTCATCGGGTTGAGGTTGCCCTGGCCCGACGAGATCGTGAAGATGCGGCGGCCCGTCGTGTCGGTGGCGCTGGTCATCGTCCGGGCCAGCTGGTTGCTGGAGTCGATGATCGGACGCACCAGCACCTTGGCGGCGGCCACGCGCAGCAGCAGGTTGTCGGTCAGATCGACGCTCAGATTGGCCGACGGCAGCAGGTTGTCGTACGACTTCTTGGCGGTGTAGTTGCCCGCCACCAGCCGGACCTCGGTGTTCTGAGGATTGGCCGAACCGCCGACATAGCCCTTGATCGTCTGATCGGTGCTTTCGTTACGCACGCCGATATTGCCGCGGAACGTCTTCGACAGCACTTCCCCGCGCAGGTTGGCCATCGCATAGACCGAGGTCAGGTCGCGCTCGACGCGATAGCTGCCCAGCGGGTCGAAGCCCTCGTACACCGAAATGCCCTGAGCCTTGAGCGCTTCCCGATAGGCGTCGAGGTTCGGCGACACCCAGGCGTCCGGCAGGGTCATCTGGCCGTCAAGGAAGTTGGTCACCGCGATGCCGCTGTTGGCCATGGTCGGCGAGAAGGACGCCGGGACAACCTGGTTGTCCTTGCGGATCACGTAGCGCTTGAGCACCTCGCTGCGCGTCTTGGCGCCGACCTGCACCGACTCCAGGATGCCCCAGTCGAGATAACGCTTGGCGTCGAACTGCGCGGCGCTCTCGTGCGAGCCGACCGTGCGGAAGGCGCCGGTCGGATAGGTGTTCCGGATCAGGGTGGTGGGGGCGTACTGCGCGGTGTTCGTCAGCGCCGTAGACGTCGTGAAGATGACGTTCTTCGGATCGGCGATATCCACCGTGGCGCTCGGGATGTTGATCCCCAGAACCGCAGCTTCTTCGTTATGCTTGGCGTTGCCGCGCGAATAGTGCGCGACGGCCTTGAAGTCCCATTTTTCGAGGCCGGTGTAGTGGAGCTTCGTCGTCAGGGCGCTGGTCGACTGCGGACGGTTCTCGTACTGTTGGTTGTTCTCCAGCCGGAAGTTGTTCACCTGCACCTTGGTGGAGGTGCCGTTCGCCACCGTGATCGGCACGACGTTCGAGGCCGAAGGCGTGGTGAACAGGAAGACCTGCTGGTGAATGTTCTGGGTGGTCTTGTCCTCGGCGTAGGTGCCGATGAGGTCCATCTGCAGGTGGTCAGTCGGCTTCCACTGGACCGCGCCGTTGATCATGCTGCGCTTGGTTTCGCGGTCGATGCGGCGATAGCGCAGGCGGGCCGGGGTGTAGACGTTGTTGCTGACGGTCCAGCGGTCCATCCACAGATAGTCGCCGCGGTCCTTCAGCTCCTGATAGCCGCCGCCCAGGAAGACACCCAGCTTGCCGTCCAGGAAGTGATCGACATAGGTCAGGCCGTACTTACCGGTCGGGTTGCCGCCGATGAGTTCCTGCTGCTGCAGCTTGCCCGCCACGATGATCTGGCGGCCCTTCACGTCGAAGGGATGGACGGTGTCGATGTTCACCGTGCCGGCGAGGCCGCCTGCGTCCATGTCGGCCGTCGGCGACTTGTAGACCTGGATGCCGGACGCCAGCTCGGTCTGAATGACGTCGTAGCGGAAGCCGTCGGTGAAGTTCGAGCTCTTGAAGGCCTGACCGTTCACGGTGGTCAGGGCGTACTGCGGGCCCAGACCCCGGATGCTGATCGTCGAGCCGCGGCCGTTGATGGCCGAGATCTGGACGCCCGGAATGCGCTGGATGGCTTCCGCGATGTTTTCCGACGGGAACTTGCCGATGTCTTCCGACGAGATGCCGTCGGAGACGCGGACGTCCTTGCGCTTCACTTCCAGGGCGGTCGCCAAGCTCTTGCGGAAGGCCGTGACGATCACTTCGTCAACGGCGGCCTGGTCCGCGGCCGGCGCCGGCGTCGACTGGGCGAGCGCGGCCTCGGCGAAGCAGGCGCCGCTCAACAGCGCGATCACGAAAGCCTTGCGGCGACCAGCGGTCGCAGTGGTCTTGGTATTGGTCATCTTTTGTATTCCCCCTTGACTAAGCGGCGCGAAGACGGACTGCGGCGACGTCGCGCATTGCAAGCATGATGCAGACCATTCGAGTACCTTTTTCAGAACTCTTGGCCGAACGATAAGGGCTGCGACGTTGTCGTCGCAAAGCCTTAAGCCACTTATTTTTTTCACTTTTTAAGAGGCGACCAGACATTGGGCGCCACCTGACTTCGGCTCAAGCGGAGAGCCGATCCTTTCCTCCATTTTATATTTTTTATTCAGATACTTATCCGCTCTACAAGCGCCGATCAGCGCCCGTTCGGATAATACCATTGTGATGCCTCCTTAAGAGTCATCCGGAGCCTGAAGTCCAGCGCTTGCGACCTGCGCGCGCGTGCGGCGCAGAGGCTCGCGTGATGGGCTGCGGCGCGCTGATCCTAGGGTCGAAGCACCTCCGCGATCCGCTCGGCGTGTGGGCCGATGATGATGTGGACGGCGCCGGGCGCGACGGCGGCAAAGCCGCGCACGCCTGCGGTGTGAAGGGCGGCTTGGTCGACGCGTTCGGGGTCGTTGAGGACGACGCGCAGTCGGCTGGCGTGGGCGGAGAGGTCGCGGAGGTTGTCGGCGCCGCCGAGGGCGGCCAGGAGGGCCTTGGCCGCCTGGGAGACGTCGGGGGCCGGCGCGGTGATCGGCGCCGGCGGAGCGCTGATGGCGTGCCGGATCTCGCCGGCGACCGTGTCGGCGATGGGACCCAGCACCACCTGCAGGGCCTTGTCGGAGGGCCGGACGACGCCCCGGGCGCCCAGCGCCTTGAGGGCCGGGTCGTTGACCAGCCCCTGGTCGACCACGATCAGCCGCAGACGGGTGGTGCACGCATCGACGCTGACCAGATTGGCCGCGCCGCCCAGCGCCGCCAGCATGTCGGCCCCGCGCCCGCCGCCGGTGGTCACCGCCTGGGCGGAGGGCGGCGCCTCGTCCTCGCGGCCGGGGGTCTTCAGGTCAAAGCGCACGATCGCGAACCGGAAGACCCCGTAATAGAGCGCGCCATAGACCAGCCCCACCGGGATCAGCAGCAGCGGGCGCGTGGCCTTGTTGAAGTTCAGCACATAGTCGAACAGACCCGCCGAGAACCCAAAGCCCAGCTTGACGTCCAGCATGTTCATCAGGGCCATCGACAGGCCCGTCAGCAGCGCGTGGATGGCGAACAGCACCGGCGCCAGGAACATGAACGTAAACTCGATCGGCTCGGTCACGCCGGTCAGGAACGAGGTCAGGGCCAGCGAGCCCAGCATCCCCGCCACCGCCTTGCGACGCTCGGGCCGCGCGGTGTGCAGCATGGCCAGGCACGCGGCCGGCAGGCCGAACATCATCACCGGGAAGAACCCGCTCATGAACGCCCCGGCGGTCTTGTCCCCGGCCGCGAACCGGTTGAGGTCGCCGGTGACCCCGTTGAAGTCGCCCAGGATGAACCAGACCACATTGTTGAGGATGTGGTGCAGGCCCGTGACGATCAGCAGGCGGTTCAGAAGGCCGTAGACGACCAGGCCCAGGTTCCCGGAGGCCGTGACCAGCCCGCTGAGGCCGTCAACGCCGGCCTCCAGCGTGCTCCAGAACGCGCCGAACAAGAGCGCCAGCACGACGCCGGCCAGGCCCGCCACGATCGGCACGAACCGCCGACCGCCGAAGAAGGCCAGGTACTCGGGCAGCTGGATGGTGCTGTAGCGGTTGTAGAGCGCGCCGCTGATCACGCCCGAGAGGATGCCCACCGGGATCGACAGCTTGCCGATCTCCTTGGCCTTCCAGGCGGCTATGGCGAGATCCTTGGCTCCCTCGACCGCCTTGGCCGCCACCTCGGGCGGGGCGACCAGCAGCGCCTCCACCCCCTTGGTGGCGATGACATAGCAGACCACGCCCGCCAGGCCGGCCGCGCCGTGGTTCTCGCGGGCCAGGCCCACCGCCACGCCGATGGCGAAGATCAGGCCAAGGCTGGCGAAGATCGCCCCGCCGGCCGCGCCGAAGGTGTTGGCCACCGTCAGCGACACCCCGTGGGTCATGGTCGCGAGCGCCGGCGCGCCCAGCAGGTCCGGCTGGCCGATGCGCAGGAGCAGCGCCGCCACCGGCAGCACCGCGATCGGCAGCATCAGGGCCCGGCCCAGCGGCTGCAGGATCTCGAGCGGAGACCTCATGGGTTCAAGCCTCCGAAGGGGGTGTTGGTCTGGCCTTGCACGAGCGCGCGCACCGCCTGCGGCGAGGTCTGCGCCAGGGCCTCGTTGGCCAAGGTCCGGCAGGCCTCCAGCGACAGCGCCCGCACCCGGGCCTTCACGTCCGGCGCGATCGAGGCCGTGGTCGACAGCTCCGCGACCCCAAGACCCAGCAGGATCGGGGTGGCGTCCAGGTCCGAGGCCAGGCCGCCGCACACCCCCACCCAGCGATGATGCCTGGCCGCGCCCTGGCAGGTCTGGTCGATCATCCGCAGCACCGCCGGGTGCAGGGCGTCGATGCCGGCGGCCAGTTCCGGGTTACCCCGGTCCATGGCCAGCACGTACTGGGTCAGGTCATTGGTGCCGATCGACAGGAAGTCGGCCTCGGCCGCCAGCAGGTCGGCGGTCACCGCCGCCGCCGGGGTCTCGATCATCACCCCCAGCTCGACGCGATCAGTGATCCCAAGCTCGCGCTTGGCCTCCTCCAGCACCGCGCGCACCGCGCGCAGCTCATCAAGGCTGGCCACCATCGGGACCATGATCTTGCACTGGCCCCGCGGCTCGACCCGCAGGATCGCGCGCAGCTGGGCCTTCAACAGATGCGGCCGCCACAGGCTGACCCGCACCCCGCGCAGGCCAAGGGCCGGGTTCTCCTCGGCCGGGATCGGCAGGTAGGGCGCAGCCTTGTCGCCGCCGACATCCAGCGTTCGAATGATCAGGGGCCGGCCGTCCAGGGCCTCGGCGATGGCCTGATACTGGCGGGCCTGCTCGTCCTCGTCGGGCGGGGTCTCGCGGTCCAGGAACAGGAACTCGGTGCGCAGCAGGCCCGAGCCCTCGGCGCCGTTGGCCACGGCGGCCTGGGCGTCGGCGACCGAGCCGGTGTTGGCGAAGACCTCGATACGCACCCCATCGCGCGTCACCGCCGGCTCATGGGCGGCGGCCTTGGCGGCGGCCTTGCGCTGCTGGCGTTGGGCGAGCGCCGTCTGCGCGGCTTCCAGGGCCTTGGCGTCGGGGGCCACGCGCAGGGTTCCCGCATCGGCGTCCAGGATCAGGGTCGCCCCGTCCTTGACCTTCGACAGCGCCCCGCCGACGGCCACCAGGGCCGGGACGCCCATGGCCGCGGCCAGGATGGCCACGTGCGAGGTGGGCCCGCCCCGCGCGGTGGCGAAGCCGGCGAGGGCGGCGGGGTCTGCGCCCATCAGCTGCGAGGGCAACAGCTCGTCGGCCAGCAGGATCGAGCCCGGCGCCAGCGCCGCGCCCGTCTCTTCCTCGCCGCTCAGGGCGCGCAGGACCTGGCGTTCCAGGTCGATCAGGTCGTCGACCCGTTCGGCCATGCGGCGATCGCCCAGCGCCTGCAGCGCCTGGACATAGCCGCCCACGGCCTGGCGCCAGGCAAAGCCTGCGCTCTTGCCCTCCACGATCAGGCGATGGGCGCCGGCGTAAAGTTCGGGGTCGTCGAGGAACGCCTGGTGAGCCGCCAGGATCGCCTTGCGGGCCTTGTCGCCGGTCTCGGCGGCCTTGCCGATCCGGGCGCGGACCGTCTCCAGGGCCGCGGCCAGGGCCGCTTCCTCGTGGGCGAGGCCCTCGCCGGCCTCGCGCACCACAATCTCGGCGGTCGACAGCCGCACGGCCTTGCCGATGGCCAGGCCCGGCGCGGCCAGCACGCCCCTCAGCACCCCGTCGCGCGGCAGCGGCGCCGGCGGGGGCGGTTCGGAGGGTTCTGTCTTGGTCGGGGAGGCCTTGGCGCCCACCGGCGCGCCCTCGCCCATGCCGCTTTCGATCAACTCGGCCAGGGCCGTCACCGCCGCCTGGGCGTCTGGGCCAGAGGCCAGCAGCTGGATCGTGTCGCCATGGCGGACAGCCAGCGACATCAATCCCACCGGGCTCCTGGCGTTGGCCCGGCGAGGGCCGGTCACCAGGGTCAGGTCCGACGCGAAGGTCTTGGCCATCTGCGCGATCTGCGCGGCCGGGCGGGCATGGATTCCATGGGCCAGGGGCACGATGATCTGGCGGGTGATCTCATCTGCGGTTCCGGGCGCAGCGGCGAGCGTTGCGCCCGCGATCGGCGACAGCTCCATCAGGAACTGGCCCACGCCGACCTCGCGGTCCTGGTCGCGACGCACGATCTGAAACGCCTCCAGATTGGTGATCACCACCGGGGTGATCAGGCTGCGGGCGCGTTGGGCCAGGAGGTCAAGGTCAAAGCCGATCAGCCGATCGCCCGCCTTCACCGACTGGCCGTCCTGGACAAAGACCTCGAAACCCTCGCCGTTCAGGGCGACGGTCTCCAGGCCGATATGCATCAGGATCTCAGCGCCGTTCGTCGCCCGCAGCGTCACGGCGTGACAAGCGCGGTGCACGTTCACAACGGTCGCGTCGCACGGCGCATGCAATGTCGAACCCAGCGGATCAATCGCCAGTCCGTCGCCCAACATCCGCTCGGCGAATACGGCGTCCGGCGCCTCCTCCAGCGCCGAAACCCAGCCCCGCAAGGGGGCCGTGAGCACCAAAGCTGACATCTGAATCCCCCTTTCCGCCAGCGTCCAACCGGCGGGACGCACTACATTCCATTTTAATACCATTTGGCAAGGCCACTTTTGCAATTTGGCAAGGACACCCTTTCATGGCCCGCGAATTTGCTGCTATAACGGCATATGTTCGCGGGGCTTCGAGGCCAGCCGTCTTGATCTACCGATGGTCGATTGGTCTCACATTGGCATCCCGCGAAGCCACCTTTCGGAAGCCCCCGAACGCAGGAGTCGGCGCGACGTGTCTCTTTCCAAGCGCATAGGCTTCGCCCACGGCGCGGTGCCCGCCCCTCTATACCTGCAACTGCAGCGCGCGCTGCGCGAGGCGATCGAAGTCAAGGTGCTTGCGCCCGACGACGCCCTTCCGCCGGAACGCGACATGGCCGAGGACTTCGCCGTATCGCGGATCACGGTCCGCAAGGCGCTTGAGGGCCTAGTCAGCGAAGGCCTGCTGACCCGTCGCCAGGGCGCGGGCACTTTCGTGGCCGCCCGGGTCGAGAAGAACTTTTCGAAGCTGACCTGCTTCACCGAGGACATGCGCTCACGCGGCCGTGCGCCCGCCAGCGAGTGGATCACCCGCGCCGAGGGCGCGGTGACCCCTGAAGAGGCCTTGATGCTGGGCGTCTCGCCCAACACGCCGGTCTATCGCTTTCACCGCATTCGCCTGGCCGACGGCGCGCCGATGGCGGTCGAGTATACGACCATCGCCGGCTTCGCCCTGCCCTCGGCCGACGCCGTCAAGGACTCCCTCTACGAGGCCATGGCCGCAACGGGCCACCGACCCACACGCGCCTTGCAGCGCCTGCGCGGCGTGCTGATCTCGCGAGAGCACGCCTCGCTGCTGGGCGTGAAGCCGAAGGACGCCGGGCTTCTGGTCGAGCGACGCGGCTACCTGCGGGACGGGCGGGCCGTCGAAATCTCGCATTCCTACTATCGGGGCGACGCCTACGACTTCGTCGCCGAACTGAACGACGCAACCTGAACGGCGCTGACGCGCATCTTGCCAAAGGACCACGAGCTTGGAGGCGACTGTCTTGACCCGTCCCGAGGGCGCCGCGCCGGCGCGGCTTTCGCCTGAAGACACGCGCATGTTCCTGGAAGCCGGAGAAGGTGCGGCCGTCGTCCGGACGCTTCTGGCCGCCAACGCCGAGCGCGTCGCGGCCCTGGCCGAGCGGCTGCGCGCCCACCCGCCCCGGGTCGTGATGACCTGCGCGCGCGGCAGCAGCGACCATGCGGCCACCTTCGCCCGCTATCTGATCGAGACCAAGGCCGGGGTGCTGACCTCATCGGCCGGCCTGTCGGTCAGCTCGGTCTATGACGCCTCGCCCAATCTGGAGGGGGCCCTCTGCCTGGCGGTCTCGCAGTCGGGCAAGAGTCCTGACCTCCTGGCTTCGGTGAAGGCCGCCAAGGCGGCGGGCGCCTATGCGGTGGCGTTCGTCAATGTCGAGGACTCCCCCCTGGCGGCCCTCGCCGACGTGGTGATCCCGCTGCACGCCGGTCCGGAGCTGTCGGTCGCCGCGACCAAGTCCTACATCGCAGCCCTCGCCGCCATCACCCAGCTCATCGCAGCCTGGACGCAGGACGAGGCGCTGACGGCGGCGCTCGAAGGCCTGCCCCTGCAGCTGGAGTCGGCCTGGAATCTGGACTGGTCCAGCGCTGTCGAGGGCCTGCGCCACGCCGTCAATCTCTATGTGCTGGGGCGCGGCGTCGGCTTTGGCGTCGCCCTGGAGGCGGCCCTGAAGTTCAAGGAAACCTGCGGCCTGCACGCCGAAGCCTTCAGCGCCGCCGAAGTCCTGCATGGTCCGATGGCCCTGGTGAAGGAGGGCTTCCCCGCCCTGGTCTTCGCCCAGAACGACGAGAGCCGCGAGAGCGTGGTCGAGATGGCCCAAGGCCTGCGCCAGCGCGGCGCCAGCGTGCTGATGGCCGCCCCGGGCGACGACGCCCCCGGAGGCCTGCCCACGCCCCTGTCGCATCCGGTGCTGGAGCCGATCCTGATGGTCCAGAGCTTTTACCGGATGGCCAACGCCCTTTCGGTGGCGCGCGGTTACGATCCCGACAGCCCGCCGCACCTCAACAAGGTCACCGAAACGCTCTGATGCCGATCGCTCTCGTCAATGGTCGGGTCCTGACGCCGGCGGGCCTTGTCAGCGGCAAGGCGGTGCTCGTGGAGAACGGCGTGGTCGTGGCGCTGCTCGACGCCAGGGACGTTCCGGCCGCCGCCCAGCGCTACGACCTGGGCGGCGACCGCCTTGTCCCGGGCTTCATCGACACCCAGGTCAACGGCGGCGGCGGGGCGCTGTTCAACGACGCCCCCACGGCGCAGACCATCGCCACGATCGGCGAAGCTCATCGCGCCTATGGCACCACCGGGTTCCTGCCGACCTTGATCAGCGACGATCTCGATGTGGTGGACGCGGCGCTGCGCGCCACCGAGGACGCGATCGCCCAGGGCGTTCCGGGCGTTCTGGGCGTTCACATCGAAGGGCCGTTCCTGAACCCCAAGCGCAAGGGGATCCACGACGAAGCCAAGTTTCGGGTCATCGATGAGGACGCGATCGCGCTGCTCTCATCGCTCAAGCGCGGCAAGCTGCTGCTGACCCTGGCGCCTGAACGCACAACGCCCGACATCATTGCGCGTCTTGCCGCCGCCGGCGTCATCGTCGCAGCGGGCCACACCAATGCCCGCTACGAGACCATGCGGCAGGCGCTGGATCATGGCCTGACAGCCGTGACCCACCTGTTCAACGCCATGTCGCCACTGACCAGCCGCGAGCCCGGCGTGGTCGGCGCCGTGCTGGAAAACCAGAACGCCTGGGCCGGGATCATTGTCGACGGGCGTCACGTCGATCCGGTGACCCTGAAGATCGCTCTGCGGACCCGTCCGCTGGACCGCTTCATGCTGGTCACCGACGCCATGCCCACGGTCGGCCTGACCAACAAGCGGTTCAACCTGCAGGGCCGCGAGATCCTGGTTCGCGACGGGGTCTGCGTCGATGAGGCCGGCACCCTGGCCGGCTCGGACCTGGACATGGCCGCCGCTGTCCGCAACGCCGTCTCGATGCTGGGGCTGACGCTGGAGGACGCGGTCATGATGGCCTCGGCCGCGCCGGCGGCCCTGCTGGGCCTTCAACAGCGGCGCGGCGCCATCGCGCCGGGACTGGCCGCAGATTTCTGCCGACTCGATGACGCCATGAACGTCACGAGCACCTGGATCGACGGGAAGGAAACACATGCCCGACAAGAGGCTCTGCTGGTCTAAGCGCTCCCTGGCGCTGGCCCTGACATTGGCGATCGGCTGCGGACAGGCCGCGTGGGCTCAGCCCGCGACCGACCTGCTGGCCAAGGTCGATCCGTTCGTCGGCGTCGACGGCGGCGGGGTCACCGGCGGCAACACCGTGCCCGGGGCCGGCGCGCCGTTCGGCTTCGTGTCGCTCAGCCCCGACACCACCAACGCCGACACCAACGGCTACGACTCCAGGAGCCCGATCATGGGCTTCAGCTACACCCATGTCAGCGGCACGGGCGGGTCGGGCAAGTACGGCAACTTCCGGGTGACGCCGACGGTCGGCCCGTTGCGCGTCAATCATCTGCACTTTGGCAAGACCGACGAGCGCGCCTCGCCCGGCTACTACACGGTGGGCCTGGGCAACACCGACGCCGAACGGATCAAGGTCGAGCTGACCGCCACGCGGCGGGTCGGCCTCCAGCGTCTGACCTATCCGGCGAGCGCCGAGAGCCACTTGATCTTCGACGTCAGCTCGGTGATCGCCATGCGCGGCCGAGGCCAGCGCGTGCGCCTGGCCAAGGTGGAGCTGATCAACGATCACACCCTGGCCGGCGAGGTCACGGTCGAGGGCGGCTGGAACCCCACGCCCTACACGCTCTATTTCCACGCGGTCACCGACCGTCCCGCCAAGGCCTTCGGCGCCTGGAAGGCGGGACAGGGCTGGATGGAGACCAAGCCGGGCGTCGGCCGCTCCGAGGGCGGCGTCCAGGTCAAGAGCGCCGCCAATCGTCTGGGCCTGATGATCGAGTACGACACCGAGCGCGAGTTCTCCAATCGCCTCGGCGCCTACCTGACCTTCGACACCACCGCCAACCGCCAGGTCCAGATGAAGCTGGCGGTGTCCTTCATCAGCGCCGACAAGGCCCGCGCCAATCTGGACGAGGAAGCGCCGGGCTGGGACTTCGACGCCACGCGCCGCACCACCGAGGCGCAATGGTCCGACGCCCTCGCCAAGATCCGCGTCGAGGGCGGCCGCGAAGAGCAGCAGCGCATCTTCTACTCGGCGCTCTATCGCTCCCACACCATGCCGCACGACCTGACGGGCGAGAATGTGTGGTGGACGTCCGACGAGCCCCACTACGAAGACTTCTACACCCTGTGGGACACCTTCCGCACGCTGCACCCGCTGCTGACCATCATTCAGCCCCAGCGTCAGCGGGACATGATCCGCTCGCTGCTGGACACCTACAAGCACACCGGCTGGATGCCCGACTCGCGCATCGCCGGCGCCAACGGCATGACTCAAGGCGGCTCGAACGGCGACATCCTGATCGCCGACGCCGTCAGCAAGAAGCTGGGCGGCTTCGACGTGAACCTGGCCTATGAGGCGATCCTCAAGAACGGCGAGGTCGACAGCGACAAGCCGTTCATGCAGGGCCGCGTGCTCAAGGACTATCTGAAACTGGGCTATGTGCCCTTCACCGAAACCCGCTCGGCCTCGCGCACCCTCGAGTACGCCTATAACGACTTCGCCATCGCCGTGGTCGCCAAGTCCCTGGGCAAGACCGAGGACGCCAGGCGCTATCTGGCCCGCTCCGGAAACTGGAAGAACCTGTGGGACGACGCGATCGGCTGCGTTCGCCCCCGCTATCCGAACGGCGAATGGGTCGAGAACTATAGCTGCACCTACGAGTATCCCGACCGTTCAGGTCCGTGGTGGGACGCGGTGTTCTACGAGGGCAACGCCCTGCAGTACTCGAGCTACGTGCCGCAGGACGTCGCCGGCCTGATGGCCAAGACCGGCGGTCCGGACGGCTTCGTCAAATGGCTAGACCACCTGTTCGACGGTCACTATTCGCAGAGCAACGAGCCGGATCTGCTCGCGCCCTATCTCTACATCCACGCGGGGCGGCCCGATCGGACCCACGAGATCGTTCGTGGACTGATGGCCAAGCACTACCGCCTCAGCCGCACCGGCCTGCCCGGCAATGACGACGCCGGCGCCATGTCCAGCTGGTACGTCTGGAACGCGATGGGCCTCTATCCCAACGCCGGGCAGCCCTTCTACTACCTCTCCGCGCCCATCTTCGCGCGCAGCCAGATCAGCCTGGAGAGCGGCAAGACCTTCGTGGTCTCCGCACCCAATACGTCTGATGAGAACCGCTACATCGTCGGCGCCAAGCTCAACGGCAAACCGCTCGAGCGCGCCTGGATCTCGCATGACGAACTCGCCCGCGGCGGCGTGCTGGAACTGACCCTGGGCCCTGCGCCGGGAGCTTGGGGAAAGAGCCTTCCCAAACCGCCCCAGGGGCTTTGAGGGCGCGATGGCCCGGTCGCTGCGAACGCCGCGCCGGGCCGCCGCAAGCCCCCTAGAAACTTGTCAGATAACTCGTTATAATTGGTCAGGCCACTTAAGGTCACACTCAGCAACGCCAGGTCCATGCTCAAGATCATCGACGCCAAGGTCATCGTTACCTGCCCCGGCCGCAACTTCGTCACCCTGAAGATCACGACCGAGGACGGGATCACCGGCGTCGGCGACGCCACCCTGAACGGCCGCGAATTGTCGGTGGTCAGCTTCCTGCAGGACCACATGGTCCCCAGCCTGATCGGCCGCGACGCTCACCAGATCGAGGATATCTGGCAGTTCTTCTATCGCGGGTCCTATTGGCGCGGCGGCCCGGTGGCCATGACCGCCCTGGCGGCGGTCGACATGGCGCTGTGGGATATCAAGGGCAAGGTCGCGGGCCTGCCGGTCTATCAGCTGCTGGGCGGGGCCTGCCGCACGGGCGTCACCGTCTATGGCCATGCCAACGGCGAGACCATCGACGAGACGATCGCCGAGGCCGTGAAGTACAAGGCCATGGGCTACAAGGCCATCCGCCTGCAGACGGGCGTCCCGGGCCTGGCCAGCACCTACGGCGTCTCGGGCGACAAGATGTTCTACGAGCCCGCCGACAACGACCTGCCGACCGAAAACATCTGGTCGACGGCCAGATATCTGAACCACGTGCCCAAGCTGTTCGAAAAGGCCCGCGAGGTGCTGGGCTGGGACGTCCACCTGCTGCACGACGTCCACCACCGCCTGACGCCGATCGAGGCCGCGCGCCTGGGCAAGGACCTGGAGCCCTATCGCCTGTTCTGGCTGGAAGACTCGGTTCCCGCCGAGAACCAGGCCGGCTTCCGCCTGATCCGCCAGCACACCACCACGCCCCTGGCCGTCGGCGAGATCTTCGCCCACGTCTGGGACGCCAAGCAGCTGATCGAAGAGCAGCTGATCGACTATCTGCGCGCCACCGTCCTGCACGCCGGCGGCATCACCAACCTGAAGAAGATCGCCGCCTTCGCCGACCTGCACCACGTTAAGACCGGCTGCCACGGCGCTACAGACCTGTCGCCGGTGACCATGGCCGCAGCCCTGCACTTCGACATGTCGATCACCAACTTCGGCCTGCAGGAATACATGCGCCACACGCCGGAGACCGACGCGGTGTTCCCGCACGCCTACACCTTCAGCGACGGCATGCTGCATCCGGGCGACAAGCCGGGCCTGGGCGTCGACATCGACGAGGACCTGGCCGCCAAGCACCCCTACAAGCGCGCCTACCTGCCGGTGAACCGGCTCGAAGACGGGACCATGTTCAACTGGTAAGACCAACGGAGTCGGGGTGCGGCTTAAGCGCCCCGACTCACGCCTCAGGCCGCGCCGACATCTTCAGACGGCCGCGCCAGCCTGAGAGGGCGGACCGCCAGCCTTGTCGCTTGCGATAGTCGCCCCCCCCACACACAAGGCCACAGAGCGGCGTCGGCGGCGTCCCCTCTGATCTATCGCCGACGCCGTTTATGGCGTTGGAGAAGGCATACGGCTGCTTGCGGTCGCTAGAGCCTCACGCGTCAAAACAGCATCGTTTTTGACGCGACAACGAGGCGCCAATTCAAACACTTAGAGCGTGACGCCGAAACCGGTTCCCACTTTCGGCGTCACGCTCGAGTCTGAAGGTTCCAGAGCGATCGCTCCTTTGGTGCAGCGCCCGAGCTGGTCCATCCCATAGGTGTCAACATCCAGCGCGCGCTCACCCCTAAGGCATGCGCCAGCTTGCAACTCACTCGCAATCTTATATGACGGCGGAACTTTCCGACCTGTCGAGGCCAAGATGACCCGCCCGTTCCCCGCCTGCGCCACCGCGCGCCGTCTGGCCCTTTCGGGTCTGAGCCTCTGGACCTTGGCGACAGCGGCGCACGCTGAAGAGACGCGGGAGCCGAACGCCACGGACTTGGAGCAAGTGGTGATCACCGCCGCCCGCACGATCCTGCCGGCCAGCGCCCTGCCGTTGACGGTGGATGTGGTCGATCGCGAGACCCTGTCCCAGCAGGTGACCATCAGCGGTTCGATCATCGATGCGATCTCGACCCTGTCGCCGTCGTTCTCTCCGACCCGCCAGAAGCTGTCGGGCGCCGGCGAGACCCTGCGCGGCCGCTCGCCGCTCTACGCGATCAACGGCATTCCCCAGTCCACCCCGATCCGCGACGGTTCGCGCGACGGCTACACCATCGATCCGTTCTTCATCGACCGGGTGGAGCTGATCTATGGCTCCAACGCCCTGCAGGGCATCGGCGCCACCGGCGGCGTGGTCAACCAGGTGACGGTCGGCGCGCCCAAGGAAGACGGCGTCTCGGGCCGCACCCTGGTTCAGACCACCGCAGGTCATGATCTCGGCGACGCCGTCGGCGGCAAGGTCGCGGGCCTGGTCGGCTGGCGGGACGGCGCGTTCGACGCCACCGCCGGCGTCGCCTACGAGACCCGCGGCGCCTTCTACGACGCCAAGGGCCGTCGCATCGGCATGGACAACACCCAGGGCGACGTCCAGGACTCCAAGACCCTGTCGCTGTTCGCGCGCCTGGGCTGGCAGCTGAACGAGGCGACCCGCATCGACATCGTCGGCAGCCGCTTCGAACTGAAGGGCGACGGCGACTATGTGACCGTGACCGGCACGGCCGTGGCGGCGACGGACGGCAATCGCGCCGCACGCCGCCCGACCACCGCCTATCGCGGCGTCGTGCCGGGCGTGCCTGCGGCGAACCGGGTCGAGACCCTGTCGGCCTCGCTGACCAGCGACGTGTACGGCGGCGCCCTGAACGCCCAGCTGTTCTTCAACCGCTCGCGCGACACCTTCGGTGGCGACATCAGTTCCACCTTCCAGGACGTCAGCATCGCCCCCAACGGCACACTGTTCGACCAGTCCTCGAACCGCTCGCGCAAGCTGGGCGCCCGGATCAGCTATGAGCGGGCCGTGCCGCGGATCGAGGGCCTGACCGCCACCGCCGGCCTCGACGCGCTGACCGACCGCACCGAGCAGCTGCTGATCGCCACCGGCCGCGCCTGGGTGCCGCCGACCAAGTTCCAGAGCCTGGCTCCGTTCGTCCAGGGCAACTACGCTCTCTTCCAGGGTAAGCTACGCCTGGCTGGCGGCCTGCGCTTCGAGAACGTCGAGCTGAACGTCAACGACTTCACCACCCTGGCCTTCTACGGCTCGCGCAAGGTCGGCGGCGGCGATCCCGAGTTCAAGGCGACCCTGGCCAACGGCGGCGTCGTGTTCGAACCGGCCCAGGGCGTGCGCCTGTATGGCAGCTACGCCGAGGGCTACACCGTGCCGGACGTCGGCCGCATCCTGCGGGCGATCAACGTCAACAATGTCGATGTCGACACCTATCTGGCCGTCGAGCCGATCGTCTCCAACAACCGCGAGCTGGGGGCCGAGTTCAAGCGCGGTCCCATCGACGCCAGCGTCACCTACTTCTGGTCGAAGTCCAAGCTGGGCCAGTTCCTGATCCGCAACGCCGACGGCGTCTTTGACGTGCAGCGCCAAGGCGTCGCCATCGAGGGCCTGGAAGCCAATGTGAAGGCCCGCACCCCGATCCCGGGCCTGGACGTTTCAGCCGGCTATGCGCGCCTGCGCGGCCAGACCGACACCAACCGGGACGGCAAGGTCGACACCGACCTGGACGGCGCCAACATCTCGCCCGACCGCCTGAACCTGGCGGCCGACTACCAGACCGGCAAATGGGCCCTGCGTCTGCAGATGCAGAAGTACATGTCGCGCAACATGCAGCAGTCGCTGGTGAAGGACGACTTCGAGGGCTACACGCTCGCCGACGCCTTCGTCCGCTATCAGCTCGCTGAGGGCGCGGTGTCGCTGGGCGTGCAGAACCTCTTCGACAAGCAGTACATCTCGTACAATTCGGACACGACCCTGCCGGCCAAGGACAAGTTCTACGCCGGTCGGGGCCGCACCGTGACGCTGGGTTGGGACGCGCGCTTCTGATGCCGCTCCTGCGCCTGCTGCATCGCTGGACGGGCGGGCTGATCGGCCTGCTGCTGGCGCTTCTGGGCTTTAGCGGCGCGCTGCTGGTGCACGAGGACGCGTTCCTGCGCGCCACCGTGCCCCACGCCGCCGACGCCCAGCGGCAGGACGCCGCCACCCTGGCGGCGATGGCCGCCAAGGTCTTCGCCGCCGAGGATCGCCCGCGCTCGATCGTGCTGGCCACCCAGCGACTGGGCCTGAACAAGCTGAACTACCAAACCGAAGAAAAGGCCGCCTACGCCAACCAGGACGGGGAGATCGTCCAGGTCTGGACCTCCAACTGGGAGCGGCCCGAGGCCTGGATCTTCGATTTCCACCATCACCTGTTCAACGGCGACGCCGGCGAGATCGTCGGCGGCGTCCTGGGTCTGGCGGGGCTCGCCTTCGTGCTCACCGGCCTGATCCTTTGGTGGCCGACGCGGCGGATGTTCCATCTGCCCCTTTGGCCTCGGAAGATGACGCGGGCGGGGATCGTCCATCATCACCGCGACCTGGGCGCGCTGCTCGCGCCGCTGCTGATCCTGTCTCTGGCCACGGGCGCGGCCATGAACCTCAAGTGGTTCTCCCAGGCCCTGCGCGCGCCGTTCTCCTCGCCGACGACGATGGAGCAGGCTTCCGCCCCGCCGAAGATCAAGGGCGGCGAGCTCGCCAAGGATCTGAACTGGACCAAGGTGATCGGTCAGGCCCAGGCGCGCTTTCCGGGCGCGGAGATGCGGATCATCACCCTTCCGGCCAAGCCCGGCGGGCTGATCCAGATCCGGATGCGCCAGCAAGCCGAATGGCTGCCGAACGGTCGCTCGATGGTGTGGTTCGACCCGGCCGACGGCGCCATGGTCGCCAGCCGCGACGCGCAAAGCCTGCCGCTAGGTTCGCGCATCGCCAATCTCGACTATCCGCTGCATGCGGCCAAGGTCGGCGGCCTCCCCTATCGACTGGTGATGACGGCGTCGGGCCTGGCCTTGACCCTGCTGGGCGCGCTGGCTGTGGTCACCTTCTGGCGTAATCCTTCCGGGCGCCCAAGGCGCAAGCTTGGCCGCGAGCCTTCGCGTTAGCGCGCTACCCACCCAACCGCGAAGATCTCTATTGAAGCTGAGCGCCGTGGCGGAATCCGCCAGCGAGCCGGAAGACCCCCATCGCGGAGCGCGCGCGACCGCCACGAAGGCCGCGTGAATGCGCGCTGCAAATGGGATGATAGGAGGCTGTGAATCCCGCCCTCAATCACTTGCCCCGCTGGGCCTAAGTGATTGAAGAAAATGGCGCGCCCGGAACGATTCGAACGTCCGACCCTCAGATTCGTAGTCTGATGCTCTATCCAGCTGAGCTACGGGCGCGCACTGCCTTGCGGCGAGGCGGGGGAGATAGCCCAGCCATTCCGGGGACGCAAGCCCGGTTTGCAGGATAATTTTGAAAAGTTTCGCGCACCGTTGTTCGCGAAAGCGCAAAGCCTTGCGCAGCGGGGGTTCAGGGACGGCGTTTGGGGTCGCGGGCGGCCTATCGGGGCGTGACAGCGCCACAGGTTTGGTGTCCATGGAGACATCCAGGACGGCGGGCAGGCCGTCCCTAGCGCCCGTCATGAGGATCCGTATGCGTCGTTTGGCTTCCCTGCTCGCCCTGTCCGCCGCGCTGCAGCTCTGCCTGGCCCCGGTCGCCGCGCTGGCCGAGTCGATCCCGCTGGCGATGCCGACGCCCCGCCCGGCGGCGACCTCCACCCCGGCCAAGGGCATGGTGGCCGCGGCCAATCCGCTGGCGGTCGAGGCGGGCCTGCGCGTGCTGCGCGACGGCGGCTCGGCGGTCGACGCCGCGGTGGCGATCCAGGCGGTGCTGAGCCTCGTCGAGCCCCAGAGCTCGGGCCTGGGCGGCGGCGCGTTCCTGATGGCCTATGACGCCAAGACCGGCAAGATCACCGCCTATGACGGCCGCGAGACCGCGCCGAGCGGCGCGACGCCCGACATGTTCATGGGGCCCGACGGCAAGCCCCTGCCCTTCGTGAAAGTGCTGCTGTCGGGCCGCTCGTCGGGCGTGCCGGGCGCAGTGGCCATGCTGGCCCAGGCGCAGAAGGATCATGGCAAGGTCGCCTGGAGCACGCTCTTCAAGGACGCCGAGACCCTGGCCGCCGACGGCTTCGTGGTCAGCCCGCGCCTGGCGGGTATGATCAACAGCCCCCGCGCGCCCCAGGCCTCGCAGCCCGACGCGGTCAAGTATTTCACCAAGCCTGACGGGACCCGCTACAAGGCCGGCGACGTGCTCAAGAACCCGGCCTATGCCGAGACGGTGCGCCGGATCGCCGCTGAGGGGCCCTCGGCGCTGTACGAGGGGCCGATCGCCCAGGCCATCGTTGAGCGCCTGCGCGAGGGCGAGCTGCCCGGCAGCATGACGCTGGAGGATCTGAAGCGCTACAAGCCGCGCGCCGGCGCGCCGCTGTGCCGTCCGTGGAAGGTCTACACCGTCTGCGTGCCCAACCCGCAGTCCAGCGGCCTGGCCATCATCCAGGCCCTGCAGATGCTGGAGCACACTGACATCGGCAAGCGCGGTCCCACCGATCCGGTCGCCTGGACCCTGCTGGCCCAGGCCGAGCGCGTGATGTACGCCGACCGCGATCGCTATGTGGGCGATCCTGACTTTGTGACCGTACCGGTCGCGGGCCTGCTGGACCCGAAATATGTCGCCCAGCGCGCCAAGCTGATCACCGACAAGGCCGGCGCGGCGCCGCCGTTCGGCCAGCCGAAGGGCGCGCCCAAGGTGGGGGTCGATGCGACCCACGAGCCGGGCGGCACCACCCACTTCGTGGTGGCGGACACGCAGGGCAACGTCGTCTCGATGACCACCACGGTCGAGAGCATCTTCGGCAACGGCCGGATGGTGGGCGGCTTCTTCCTCAACAACCAGCTGACCGACTTCTCGTTCTCGCCGGTCGAGAAGGACGGCGCGCCGGCGGCCAACGCCATCGCCGGGGGCAAGCGGCCACGCTCGTCGATGGCCCCGCTGATCGTGCTGGACAAGAAGGGCAAGTTCCTGGCCGCCGTCGGCTCGCCGGGCGGCAACGCCATCCTGTCCTATAACCTGAAAGCCATGGTCGGGCTGTTCTACTGGAACCTGAACATGCAGCAGGCCGTCTCGCTGCCGAACCTGGTGGCCCGCGGCGAGAACTTCTCGGGCGACGCGGACCTGTTCGGTCCCGAGATGCTGGCGGCCCTCAATGCGCGCGGCGTGACGGTGAAGGTCGGCCAGCTGGAGACCTCGGGCCTGCAGGGCGTTATCGTGCGTCCGGGCGGGGTTCTGGAGGGCGGCGCCGATCCGCGTCGCGAGGGCGTGGCCAAGGGGCTTTAAGCGCTTCTCAGGTCTGGGCCTGGTGCTCTTCCAGGCCCGCCTCGACCTCGGCGCGGGAGAAGACCTCTTCCTGACCATCGATCAACAGCTCGGTATCGGCGGCGTTCTGGACAGCCACCATCGCCGCCACGCGGCGCAGGGCAGAGGGCGCGTCGGGGGCCTCGACCGTGATCTCGTGGATGGGCGCGGCTTCCGGGGAGGCCCCTAACTTCACCGCGATGGTCCAGGTCGTGGCCATATCGATTGCCTCTAGCTCGCCGAGGCGTCAGCGGCTCGATCGTCGGATTCGGGCAAGGGCTCGGGCGCACCGGACAGCGTCAGGTCGAACACCGAACCGCCGGGTCCGGTTTCCACCAGCGCCAGATCGCCGCCATGACCCTGGGCCAGCTCGCGAGCGATGGCCAGGCCAAGACCCGTGCCCCCGCGACGCACCGAGCCCACGAACGGCTGGAAGAGGTTGGCGCGGGCGCGCTCGGGCACGCCGGGCCCATCGTCGGACAGGCGCAGGACGCTCGAGCCGTCAGCCCGTCGCAGCTCGACGAACACCTTGCCCTTGCCGCCCCGATCGGGCGCGCCCTCGATGGCCTCCCGGGCGTTGCGCAACAGGTTGGTGAGGATGCGGTGCAGTTGGTCCGGATCGGCCAGTACCTGCTCGCGAGGACCGATGACCGTCTCTAGGCTGACGCCCTGCGCGGACAGGCCGGCGTCCTCGGCGGCCATGTCGAGGGCCGGACGCAGCGGGATGACCCGGGTGACCGGCTCGGGCTCCTTGGACTTGCCATAGGCCATGACGTCGGAGGCCAGGTTGATGGCGCGGTCGAGGGCCCGTTCCAGGCGCGGCAGGGCCTGGGCCACCTTGGGGTCCCCCAGAGCCGCCAGACGGTCCGAAGCCATCTGGGCGCTGGTCAGCATGTTGCGCAGGTCGTGATTGATCTTGGCGACCGCTTCGCCCAGCGCGGCCAGGCGCGCCTTGGACGACAGCGCCGCCAGCAGGTCGGCCTGCATGCGGTCGAGCTCAAGCTCGGCGCGGCCGATCTCGTCACGCCGGTTGGAGAGGACGATGCGCGCGGCCGGGTCGTCAGGATCGCTGCGGAACGCCTCCATGGCGCGGGTGATGCGCTGCATCGGCCGTACCAGGAAGATGTTGAGGAAGGCGTAGACCAGCACGCCCGCCAGGGTGGCCACGAAGATCGTCACGCCCGCCAGCTGCCAGAAATAGGCCACGAGCCTGGCCTTCAGCGGCGCGTCGGGCAGCACCACCTCGATGAACTCGGCCTTGCGGAAGCGCGGCTCGGCCATCACGCGGACCATCGCGCCCTTGGGGCTGGTCAGGGTGTAGAACGGCGCGGCCAGCCATGAGCCGGGGTTCTGGCGGCGAAGATCGACGAGGTAGGGCGTCTCGAACGGCTGTTTAGGCGGCAGGACGAGGCGACGCGCGCCGTCGACCTGAACCGCCACCGTGACGGCGCCGGCCTGGTCGAACATCTGGTTGGCGACCGCGTCGCTGACCCGCAGCTCCGGATCGGACTCAGCGATGGTCGAGGCCAGTTCCCCGGCGCGGACCCGGTCCAGCAGCCACTGCTCCTCATAGGCCGCCAGGGCGGGCGGCAGGATCAGCAGACCGCCGAAGTTGACGACCACGGCGGTGAACAACAGCAGGCGCGCCGACAGACCGCCGGGCCACGGAAAGCGCTTCCGGGGCTTGAGGGTCTTGTCTTCCGAAGGCGAGCCGGGTTGGACCATCCGGGGCGGTTACTTCTCGTCCAGCGACGCGACGTCGCGCCCATTTCGCCAATGGCGCCACAACGGCGGCAGAAACGCCAGCACGCCCATGCCGATGATCGGCAGATAGATGCGCGGCGACAAGAGGCTTTCCACGGTCACCGGACCGCCCTTGGCGAACACATGGCCCAGGCCTGCACCGATTCCGGCATAGACAAAGGAACTGGGGATCATGCCCAGCACCGAGGTCAGCAGAAAGGTGCGCACCCTGACGTTCATCACGCCGGCCGCGACATTGACCGCCAGCAGCGGAAAGGCCGGGATCAGGCGCAAGGTCAGCAGATAGTTGAAAGCGTCCCCCTTGAAGCCCTCGGCGATCCGGGAAACGAAGGCGCCCGATTTCAGGCGCAAGGCGTCCCCAAAAGCGGTGCGAAACACCAGGAAGGTAATCATGGACCCGCCCGTGGCGCCGGTCACTGCGGCGAAACCGCCGCCGACCGGGCCGAAGAGGAACCCGCCTGACAGCGACAGGATCAGGGCGCCCGGCAACGAAATCGCCACCGAGCCCATGTAGATCGCCAGATAGACGGCCGCGCACGCCAGCGGATGCTCGTAAGCGAAGGCCTGGAGTTCGGTCCCCCGGCGGCGCAGTTCCTCCAGCGAGATGTGCTCGACAAGACCGCTGGCGAAGGCGGCGGCGCACAGGATCGCGACCACCACGAGGGGCCCGAAGCGACGCACGCGCGTCAGGACCTCGCCACGGCTCATGCAGCGCCGATCGCGTCCTCGACGGCGGCGAAGCCATCGGCGCGAAGACGAGCGGCGAGGTCGCGCTTGATCCGGGTGACCAGGCCCGGCCCGCCATAGACGAGGGCCGAATAGAGCTGCACCGCTCGCGCGCCCGCGCGAATCTTGGCGTAGGCGCCCGCCCCGTCGGCCACCCCGCCCGCGCCGATCAGCGCCACCCGGCCGGCGGCGGCCGCATGGAAGCGCGCCAGAACGGCGGTTGAGGCCTCCAGCAGCGGCGCGCCCGACAGGCCGCCACTCTCACCGGCGAAGCGCGACCTCAGCGTCTCGGGCCGGGCGATGGTGGTGTTGCTGACAATGATAGCGTCGAGCCCCGCGCCGACCACGGTCTCGACAATGGCCTCGACCTCGCCATCCTCCAGGTCGGGGGCGACCTTCAGGAAGATCGGATAGTCGGCGCCGGACGCGACCTTCAGCGCCGCGCGGGTTTCCGCCAGCCGCCCGAGAAGCTCTTCCAGCGCCGCCTTGGTCTGCAGGGCGCGCAGGCCCGGCGTGTTGGGCGAGGAGATATTGGCGGTGAAATAGTCCGACAGGCCCCACAGCCGGGTCAGGCCGGTCACATAGTCCTGGATGCGGTCGCTCGCGTCCTTATTGGCCCCGATATTGGCGCCGACCACGCCGCCGCGGCCCTGACGCGCCGCCAAGCGCTGGGCGAAGGGCTCCAGGCCGCCGTTGTTGAAGCCCATGCGGTTGATCACCGCCTGGTCCTCGGTCAGCCGGAAAAGCCGGGGACGCGGATTGCCGGCCTGGGCCAGCGGCGTGACGGTGCCCGCCTCCACAAAGCCGAAGCCGGCGGCCAGCATAGCGTCGGGAACCTCGGCGTTCTTGTCGAAGCCGGCGGCCAGACCCACGCAGTTGGGTAGCTCCAGGCCCGCGATCTTGACCGCCAGGATCGGATCGTCCGGTTGCGCATCACGCGGGCCAAGCCCCCACTTGAGCCCTCGAATGGCCCAGCCGTGAGCGTCCTCGGGATCGAAGGCATGGAGCGCGCGGGCGGCGATGTCGTGAAGGCTCATGCGAGATGGTCGCCCAGTTGCGGCACGCCGTCGGCGTCCAGATCGAGATCGGCTTCACGCGTCACCTCAGAAACGAGGAGCGGACGATAAAGATGGGGGAACAGCGCCCCGCCGCGCGAGGCTTCCCACTTGAGATCCTCTCCCAGCGGCTCGGCCTCGACGGCCAGCAGGACGAGGCTCGCCTGGCCCTTGAACCATTTGGCGGCGGTCTCTTGCGCCTGTTCGGCGGCGGACAGGTGAATGAAACCGTCGGCCAGATCGACCGCCGAGCCCTCGAAGCGCCCCTGGACCTTGGCGGCGTCCCACTCGGCGCGGGACAAGATCTTGTAGATCAGGGTCATTCGCCGCCCATCCCGCCGTTTTCGTTAGCGTAAAGTAGATGCTCCAGGCGCGGGCTCTCCGTCCCGTCCCACGCCAGGACCACGACGGTCGAGGTCGGGAAGCGGCCCCTCAGCTTGTTCGTCTGGATCGGCGAGGCTTCGCCCCCCAGGCAAAGCCGCAAAGCCAGTTCGTGCATGCCCGGATTGTGTCCGACCACCATCACCGTACCGGCGGCGTCGACTGCGTCCTCGACGGCCTGGAGGATCTCCTCCGGATCGGCGTGATAGAGATCGCGCAGGTGCTCCACGCGGGCCTTGGGGAAATGCGCGGCCACCTGCTCGGCGGTCTCGCGGGTGCGCCGCGCCGACGAGACCAGGAAAAGATCCGGCTCATAGGCCAGACCCGCCAGCACCCGCCCCATCAGGGACGCGTCAGCACGCCCGCTCTCGGCCAGGGCGCGCTCGAAGTCGCCGCCGCTCTGGGCGTGCCGTTCGGCCTTGCCGTGGCGCATCAGGATCAGTCGCTCCATGCGCCCTCCATAGCCGTCCCTCGCCCTGTCAGGAAGCCGGCGGTTGACACCTTCTTCGCCAAGCGCTCCAAGGCGGCATGGCTGCGCTCGATCCGATCACGCCCGCCGGCGGGGGAACCTGGCGGTTTCCTGCGAATGAACCTCTGCGGCTGGACTCCGGAGGCGTCATCGAAGGTCTGGAAATCGCCTACCAGACCTACGGCCAGCTGAACGCGGACAAGTCCAACGCCGTCCTGATCTGTCACGCCCTCACGGGCGACCAATACGTGGCCTCGCCCCACCCCACCACCGGCAAGCCCGGCTGGTGGCAACGCCTCGTCGGTCCCGGCAAGCCGCTGGACCCCGCGCGGCACTTCATCATCTGCTCGAACGTGATCGGCGGCTGCATGGGCTCGACGGGCCCGGCCTCGATCAATCCGGCCACGGGCAAGACCTATGGTCTGTCGTTCCCGGTCATCACCATCGCCGACATGGTCCGGGCCCAGGCCATGCTGGTCACGGCGCTGGGGGTCGAGACCCTGTTCGCCGTCGTCGGCGGCTCGATGGGCGGCATGCAGGTCCAGCAATGGGCCGTGGACTATCCCGAGCGGATGTTCAGCGCCGTGGTGCTGGCCTCGGCCTCGCGCCACTCGGCCCAGAACATCGCGTTCCACGAGGTGGGCCGCCAGGCGATCATGGCCGATCCCGACTGGCGCGGCGGCGCCTATGCCGAGCACGGCGTACGGCCCGAGAAGGGCCTGGCCGTGGCCCGCATGGCCGCGCATATCACCTATCTGTCCGAGCCCGCCCTGCAGCGGAAGTTCGGCCGCGAACTGCAGCGCGACGGCCTGTCCTGGGGCTTTGACGCCGACTTCCAGGTCGAAAGCTATCTGCGCCATCAGGGGTCCAGCTTCGTCGACCGGTTCGACGCCAACAGCTATCTCTACATCACCCGGGCCATGGACTATTTCGACATCGCCGCCGGCCATGGCGGGGTGCTGGCCAAGGCGTTCACCCGGGCGCGGCATGTGCGCTTCTGCGTGCTGAGCTTCTCCAGCGACTGGCTCTATCCGACCGCCGAGAACCGCCACCTGGTCCGCGCCCTGACCGCCGCCGGCGCCCGCGCGGCCTTCGCCGAGATCGAGAGCGACAAGGGCCATGACGCCTTCCTGCTGGACGAGCCGGTGATGGACGCCGCGCTGGAGGGCTTCCTGGCTTCGGCCGAACGCGACCGGGGGCTGGTTTGACGGCGCATTTTGCAATCCTCCCCCCAGCGGGGGAGGTGTCGGCGCAGCTGACGGTGGGGGAAGTCCTGCCGGCGGGGTTTCTCCCCCCTCCGGTCCTGCGGACCGCCTCCCCCACGGGGGGAGGATTTTGATGACCTCTATCCGCGAAGATTTCCGCGAAATCCTGCGCCTGGTGCGCCCCGGCTCGCGGGTGCTGGACGTCGGGTGCGGCGAAGGTGTGCTGCTGGACCTTCTGGCCCATGAAAAGCAGGTGGACGCCCGCGGCCTGGAGCTGAGCGCCTCCGGCGTGGCCGCCTGCATGGCGCGTGGCCTGTCGGTGGTGCAGGGCGACGCTGACCTGGACCTGGATCACTTCCCCGATCGCTCGTTCGACTATGCGGTGCTGTCTCAGACCCTGCAGGCGACGCGCAATCCGCGTCACGTGCTGGACGAGCTGCTGCGTATCGCTGACCGGGCCATCGTCTCGTTCCCGAACTTCGGCCACTGGCGGGTGCGCTGGTCGCTCTTGAGCCGTGGCCGGATGCCCGAGACCAAAGCCCTGCCCCTGCCCTGGTGGTCGACCCCGAATATCCACCTCTGCACCCTGGCCGACTTCATGGCCCTGACCCAGGATCTGAACCTGCGGGTCGACGCCAGCGCCGCCTTCGCCGGCAAGGGCGCGGCGCGGCCGATGAACCCGACCAGCGCGCTGGAGAACTGGCGCAGCGAGACCTGCCTGTTCATGCTGAGCCGCAACAGCGCTCCGCCGATCCGGGAACTTCCGCCAAGCTCGGGCGATCTCTTCGACGGATGAAGACGTTTCGTCTGATGACCTACAATGTCCACCGCTGCGTGGGCACGGACCGCAAGCTCGATGTCGAGCGGGTGGCCGAGGTGATCGCGGCCGAACGGCCGGACGTTGTCGCGCTGCAGGAACTGGATGTCGGCCGCGCCCGCACGCGAAGCGTCGATCAGGCCCACCGTCTGGCCGAGCTTCTGAGGATGAGCTTTCACTTCCATCCGGCCATGGCCGTAGAGGAAGAGCTCTATGGCGATGCGATCCTGACCGCCCTGCCGGAGCGGCGCATCAAGGCCCAGGGCCTGCCGCTCTATCGCCGGGTGCCGGGCCTTGAGCCGCGCGGCGCCCTGTGGATCGAGGTCGAGGTCGGCGGCGCCAAGGTCCAGATCATCAATACCCATCTGGGCCTCGTGCCCCAGGAACAGAAGCGCCAGGCCGCCGCGCTGCTGGGCCCTGAATGGATCGGCGATGAAGCCTGGAGGGCGCCGGGCGTCTTGCTCGGTGACTTCAACGCCACGCCCTACTCGGCGACCTATCGCATGCTGAGGACCGCGCTACGTGACGCCCAGGCGCCGTGTCCGGCCTGGTTGCGGCCCGCCACCGCAACCTTTCCCTCAAGCTTTCCGTTCATGCGGATCGATCATGTGTTCGTGACCAAGGGCCTGGAGACCCGCGCGGTCAGCTCGCCCTATGACGCCCGGGCGCGCATAGCCTCCGATCACCTGCCCCTGGTGGTCGATCTGGAAATCACGGACGCAGGTGACCCGGCGGCAGAGGCGGCGGCGCGGTAAGGCGGGCAAGGTCGGCACGCAGACGCTTGCGACGCCCCCATGGCCGCCAGGCGTCGTCGGGCGTGATCGCATCGCCCAGGTTCCAATCGGCAATGAACTGCTGCACGCGGGTCAGTCTTCGCGTCGGGACAGGCCGAAGTCGCCGCGGCGGACCGCCATGGGCGTCGAGCGCATTGATCGCCGCCGCCAGCCCGCCCTGGCGCTCCATCGCTTCAAGCACGTCGAGCGCCGAGCGATCGATGAAATGGCCGATCAGGCGGCCGAGGAAGCCTCTGATCGTCTCGCGCTCCAGATCATCGCGGGCCTCGAACGCCAGGTCACACTCGCTGTCGAGACCGATCGAGCGGTTGTTGAGATTGGCTGACCCGATCCGCAGCACCTCATCGTCGATGATCGAGACCTTGGAATGGACGATGATCGGCCCGCCCTTGGGCGTATGGGCCGAAAAGGCCGTGAATCGGTGATGGAGATCGACCTCGCGCAGCCTGTTGATGGCGGCCGTGCGGGCGCTGTCCATGGTGATCTGGTCGAAATAGCTGGGGCTGCGCGCGGGTCCGATCGTCACGACCTCGGGACCATCGGGCTCGGCCAGACGCTCGGCAAGGGCTTCGACGAGCAGCGGCGAGGTGACGTACTGGTTTTCCAGATAGATGAGGCGCTTGGCGCGGCGGATGGCGGACAGGTGCAGCAGCATGCACTCGGTGATCTCCGGCCGCCCCCGCCAGGCGGCGGAGGTGCGAGCCACCGCCACCGGCGCGCGCCGCAGATCCGGAACCAGCCCCGCCGGCCACGGTGGCTGGTCGGGGCGGACGGGCCGCGCGATGGCGTCACCGCCCGACGCGCGCCAGCGATCGACGAACAGATCCGCCATGGCCTCGCCCGCCCGTCCGTCGACCAGCATCGAAACCTCGTGGCGCGCGGGATAGCGTCGACCGGTCGGCAGGCGCCTTAGCGGGTTTTCGTCGAGATGCCGGGTATCGTCCCAGCGATCGACGCCGATGTCGCCGCCGCTGACCAACGCGGTCACGCCGTCGATGATCACCGCCTTCTGATGATGGCAGGCGCTGGCCGGCAGGGTGGCGTCCAGCCTGTACTTGACCCGCGATCCGGCAAAAAAGGCCGCGCCCCGGTGTGGCCCGAACATCTGCGCGGCGGCGATCGGGAACGGCATATCCCAAGTCAGCACTCGCACATCCAGAGCCGGATTGAGAGCGGCCTGTCGACGCAGAATCAAGCCGATGCGATCGGCCGACCGGGGATCTCCGCTCTTTCGCACCCGGTCAGGGTCGAGCCGGGTCAGGGGATCGAACACCCAGGCCAGGATCCAGATCGACTTGCGCGCCGCCAGCAACAGCGGCTTCAGCGCATCGAAGGCTTCGTCATTGTCGATAAGCAGAGCGACGCGGTCTGCGGGCTCGACCCGCCAACAGTTGTAACCCGGTTGAAAGACGGAAGCGCGCTCGACCATGTCTACCCTAAACCCGCGACTCCAGCAGGAACGCGCGTGAAGGTGTTATGGCTCCGCTTGAGCGCGCCGTCTTGTGAACTCTTGTTTGGGTCAGCCGGCGATCGCCGCGGCGTCGCGCTCGCCGGTGCGGATGCGCAGGGCCTGTTCCAGGTCCATGACGAAGACCTTGCCGTCACCGATCTTGCCGGTGTTGGCGGTGCGCTGCAGGGCCTCGATCACCGGCTCGAGCACATCGGTCGGAACGGCGATCTCCAGCTTGACCTTGGGCAGCAGCTTCACCTCGTATTCGGCGCCCCGATAGACCTCGGTCTTGCCCTTCTGACGGCCATAGCCGCGCACCTCGGTGACGGTCAGGCCAGACGCCCCCGCCTCGGTGACCGCTTCGAGCACCGCATCCAGGCGGCTCGGCTTAATCACGGCGACGATCATCTTCATGGCGCGGCTCCAGCGAGCGAACGGTTTCTACGAGTCCAAGCTAGGCGTCGAGACGCTTCGCTCCAAGTGCGTTCAGCGATCAAGACCGCTCGGCGCCTTATGAACGGGCGCCGTGTTGACCGGAACAGGGCGCTCGCCGGTCTGGCGGGCGGGTGTCGGCCCCGCCGGACTGGGCAGCAGCACGCCCGGCGCGAAGACGCGCGCCCGCGCCCGGTGACCCCTGGGCTTGACCGCGAAGGTCTGCTTGATCGCCTCCATCAGGATCACGCCGGCAAAGCGCGGCCACAGGGTGGCGCCGACCTGCTCAAAGCCCTCGGCCCAGCTCGACATGGCGGCCAGCGGCGGGACATAGAGCGCCCTTGTCCAGCCCGCCGGCTCCAACTCGGCCTCACGGATCAGGCTTTCCAACTGGCTGCGGCTATAGGGGCGACCATGCCCGAACGGCGTGCCCTCGGCGCCTGCCCACACCCCGTCGCGGGACGAGACGGCGACGATCAGGCGCCCGGTCGGCGCCATGACCCGCCCGATCTCGGCCAGCAGGGCGGCCGGGTCGTCGGCTTCCTCCAGCGCATGGACCGCCAGGACGCGGTCGAACAGCGCATTGGGCAGCGGCAGCGCCGCATCTTCGACAAGGCACGCCTGATTGCGCCCGCCCTGCGGCCAGACCTCGACACCCTGCTGGGCCGGCATCGCGGCGACCACGCGACGGGCCTTGGCGCGCGCCGCGTCCAGGAAGGGCGTCGCGTAGCCCACGCCCAATACGTCGAGGTCGCGGGTGTCCCCCCAGGCCTCCTCGACCTTGCGCGTCAGCATGGTCCGCGCCACACGGCCCAGCGGCGAGGCGTAGAAGGCCCTGAGATCGAGCACGTCGCGACGCATTGAGTCTCCCGAACCACGAGGCCTTCGTTGTAGGCTCCCCCGCGTCACCGCACCAGAGCACCCCTATGGCCCTGACCGTCCACCAGTTCCCCTGCCTGTCCGACAACTACGGCTTCCTCGTTCGCGACGAGGCCAGCGGTAAGGTCGCCACGATCGACACTCCCGACGCCGAGGCCATCCTCGCCGAACTGGCCAAGCTGGGGTGGTCGCTGGACCTGATCCTCAACACCCATTGGCATCCGGATCACGCCGGCGGCAACGAGAAGCTCAAGACGGCCACTGGTGCGACGATCGTGGGGCCCGCCGAGGTGACGCGCATCGCGCCCCTCGACAGGGTGGTCCGCGACGGCGAGGAGGTGATGCTGGGCGACACGCGCCTCACGGTCATCGACACCGGCGGGCACACGCTGGGGCACGTCAGCTACTACGACGCCGAGGACGCTATCGCCTTCGTCGGCGACACCCTGTTCGCCCTGGGCTGCGGCCGGCTGTTCGAAGGCACGGCCGAACAGATGTGGGATTCGCTCGGTCGACTGATCGCCTTGCCGGACGAAACGACCGTCTACTGCGCCCACGAATACACCGCCGCGAACGCCCGCTTCGCCTTGTCGGTGGACAGCTCCGCCGCCGTGGCCGCGCGGGCCGAGGCCGTGTTCACCGCGCGCGCGCGCGATGAGGCGACCGTTCCGACCACGATCGGGGTCGAGAAAGTCACCAATCCCTTCCTGCGCGCGCCGCTGCTGAGACCGGACGCGCCATCGCCGGCTCAAGCTTTCGCCGAAATCCGCGCGGCCAAGGACAGTTTCAAAGGATGAACGACATGACCAAGCCAGGCCTGGGACTCTCTGGCGATCTGGGCGCCCAGGAGATCGTGCGGATGCTGGACTTGCAGCCGCATCCTGAGGGCGGCTGGTACCGGCAGACCTTTCAGGACGCGCCGGGCCCTGACGGCCGCGCCGCCTCGACCTGCATCTACTACCTGCTGGAAGCCGAGCAGATGTCGGCCTGGCACCGCGTCGACGCCGTCGAGACCTGGCACTATTACGCCGGCGCGCCGATCTCGCTGACGCTCTCACCGCCTGACGGCAAAGGGGCCAGCGCCTATGTGCTGGGCCCTGACCTGCGCGCCGGATGTCGCCCGCAGGTGATTGTCCCGACATTGTGGTGGCAGACGGCGGTCAGCCTGGGCGCGTGGACCCTGGTCGGCTGCACCGTCGCGCCAGGGTTCAGGTTCGAGGGCTTCGAAATGGCGCCGCCGGACTGGACCCCGTCGACGGGCTGATTCCCCAGCGAAAATCGCCCCGCGCCTTGTCCCAAATCAGAACGCGACGCCGTCCCGCAGCCTAATGTAGCGCGCGCCCAAGCCTTGGTCCGCATGCCGGGCTGAACCGCTGCGCGCACCTGCGTCAGCGTGTCGCAGGCGCTCAAAGCGGGTACCCATTGTGGGCAACTCCGTCACGTGGCCTCGTTACAGGGACCATGCAATCCTTTTCTGGATTCTGGATAAGAGCCGACGCTGGGGGGAACCAAGTCGCCTATGTCTGAAGAGTACGCCAACGCTCGCGCCGCATCGCGCTACGCGACCGATTACATTCTGCGCTGGGTCGAGATCGCCAACGAGGTCCACGGTTCGGACCTTCTCTATGCGCTTGTCTTCACCACGCTCTGGGCGGGCAACTGCTCACACATCCGCGGCGGCCACTATGCCGAAATCGACGAGGTTCCGCCCGATCATGAGCGCCGACCGCTGACGGTCCGGCAGGTCGCCGATTCCCTGGGCCTTCCTTACGAGACGGTGCGCCGCCGCTTCGTCGAGATGCTGGAGAAGGGCATGGCCCAGCGCGTGGGCCGTGAAGGCTTCATCGTTCCGCAGTCCGCCCTGGCCAAGCCCGAAGTTCTGCAGGGCCTGCGCCGATCGCACCAGAGCCTGACCCGCTTCCTCAAGGACCTGAAGAGCATCGGCATCGAGGCGGCATAGAGCCTGCTCGGGCCGCAGAGCTCACGCACGAGAGCGTTTCCCGATCAGCGTGAAACAGCGTGCGGGTCGAAGAGCACTCTCACCGCCTGAAATAGATCCTCTTTTCTTCAATCCGACTGATTCAGTCAGATCGGAAAGAGCCCTAGACGCTGCTGCCGCGCACGATCAACTCGACGGGCGACAGAGCCGACTCCGCCGGCTCGCCCGCCATGCGCGCGAACAGCCGGTCGACCATCTTGCGCGCCGCGAACTCCAGATCCTGTCGCACCGTGGTCAGGGGCGGCGCGCTGTGGCGGGCCAGCACGATGTCGTCGAATCCGACCACCGCCACGTCGCGCGGAACGCTCCTGCCGGCTTCCGTCAGCGCGGCGATCGCGGCCAGGGCGATGACGTCGGAGAAGGCGAAAACCGCGTCGAAGTCGGCGCCCGTAGCGATGAAGTCGGCGATCGCATCGCGGGCCTCGTCCATTGTGTAGTGGGCCGCAACCACCAGGGCGGGATCGAAGCCAAGCCCCGCCTCCGCAAGACCCTGCCGATAGCCCTCGAACCGCTGGGCGGCTTCCGGCGCATGGGTTGCGCCCAGAAAGGCGATCTTCCTGCGCCCCGCCTGCGCCAGATGCGCGACCGCCAGGCGACCGCCGGCGACATTGTCGCTGCCGACGGCGCAGTAGGTCTGCCCCGGCAGTTGAGCGCCCCATACGACGAGGGGCTTATAGGTCTGGGCGACGGCATTGAGCACGTCATGCTGGTTGCTTTGCCCGATCAGAAGCAGGCCGTCGGCGCGATGGGCCTGGATGATCCGCTCCAGCCAGCCGGTCTCGGCCACGACCACCTTGTGCAGCAGCAAGGCGTAGTTTCTGCGCGTGATCTCATCGGCCAGTCGCCCGATCATCTCCAGAAAGAACGGATCCGAGATCAGCTGGCCTGTCTCGTGGCCCAAAGGAATGATCACCCCGATCGTGTCGGTCTTGCGCAGTCGCAGGGATCGCGCCGACTGGTTGACCACATAGCCGTGCGTCTGGGCGATCTCCACGATCTGATCGCGCAACGGCTTGGGGATCAGGGGGTTGCCCGCCAGAGCGCGCGACACCGTAGAGATCGACACGCCCGCCATGCGCGCGATGTCGGCCATTTTCAGACGGCCTCTATCGGGCGCCGGAGCAGTCTCGGAGTTCACCATGAAACGACAATAAGACCCTGCGATCGCGCGAAAAGGCCCGCTGGAGTCGCATGACGCAAGGTTGAGTTCGCGTGTCGACACCTTCGAGGACGGATCGACTACCGCCCGACTCAAGCCCAGTAAACCGCTGCTGAGTCTTTATGGTTACACTCAAAGAACGGCGTTCGCCAATCGCGCCTAGCGATTGATCACCTTGATGATCCGTTTCGAGGAGGGGCGCCCCGCCAAACCCTGCTCCGGAGAGTAGGTGATGGTCAGGGCCCCGTCCTTCAGCGATGCCGAAGGCTTGTGGCCCTCAGCCAGCAGAACGCGGGCGATGCCCGAGATCAGCGACCGGTCGCCCTTCCGCGCCATGCGCTCGAACGCTTCGGCGACGATGGTCGCCGTATCGGCGGCCAGGACCGAGGTCTCGGGGCGCACGTCCTGCACGGTGGCGAACTCGATGTCGCGTTGCGCAGCGCGGCTGGCGCGGGCTGTGGCAATGCGGACGCGCTGCACGAACACATTGAACGACAGCATCGCCGGCGGCTGGATGGACTGCGCCCGCCCAGAGAGGGCCACCGCAGCGCCCATCGGCGCATCGTCGGTGAAGAGGATGATGCCGCCCAGCTTGGTGACCCGCAGGACAGGTTCGCCAAGATCGTTGCGATAGATGACGTCGCCGCGCGAGGCCGGCTGGGCCTGAAGCACCCAGATTTCGGCGCTGTTGTCGAACTTGATCAGCGGACGCGGCGCGGCCTGGTCGAAGACGAAGGCGCCGCCGGTTTCGGAGACATAGCGCGCCACAGGCGGCGCGGGCGCGCGGCGCGCCTCCCCCTGGCCCTTGTGACCCAGCAGGGCGTCACGCAGCGAGTGCGGAAGCTGTTGGGCGTGCGCAGGCGCCCCTATGAGCATCAGAGCAGCGATCATCAGGGCCGCCCGGGCGCCCCAGTCGCCAAACTCCGCCTTACAGAATGTCATGCGATCCGTACTGCCCGTCGACTAGGGCGAATCTTGGACGCGTGAACGCCGATCACCCGAAGCCCGGGACATGAGGCCAAACTGCAACAGCGGCCGTCAAGTCCGGGCTTCGGGAGCGCGTCCTTAGGCCATGTACTGGCCACCGTTCAGGGTCAGGGTGGCGCCGGTCACAAAGCCCGCGCGCTCGCCCGCCAGGAACGAGACCATGTCGGCGATTTCCTCGCCGCGGCCCAGGCGACCGACCGGAATGCCGGCGACGATCTGCGCCAGAACGTTCTCAGGAACGGCCGCCACCATTTCGGTGTCGATATAGCCGGGGCAGATCACGTTGACGGTGACGCCCTTCTTGGCGTTCTCCAGGGCCAGGGCCTTGGTGAAGCCGATCAGGCCGGCCTTGGCCGCCGAATAGTTGGTCTGACCCATCTGGCCCTTCTGGCCGTTGATGGAGCTGATGTTGATGATGCGGCCCCAGCTGCGGTCGCGCATGCCCTCGATCACCGGACGGGTCATGTTGAAGGCCGAGTCCATATTGACCCGGATCACTTCGGACCACTGCTCGTAGGTCATCTTGTGCAGCATGCCGTCGCGGGTGATGCCGGCGTTGTTGACCAGGATGTCGATGGGGCCGAGCTCGGCCTCGACCTTCTTCACGGCCGCCTGGCAGTCCTCGAACACGCCGACATTGCCCTTCACGACCATCACGCCCAGCTCCTTGGCGCAGGCCTCGGCGGCGGCTTCATTACCGGAATAGCCGGCCGCCACCTTGTGGCCGTCAGCGATCAGTCGCTCGCAGATGGCTCGACCGATCCCGCGGGTGCCGCCGGTCACGAACGCAACTCTCGTCATGTAACTCTCCCGATCGCTTTTCTTGTGTTTGGAGGCGGCCCGCCGAGGAGCGGGCCGCCTAAAGGTTGGCTCAGACCGCTTCCACGCACATGGCCACGCCCATGCCGCCGCCGACGCACAGCGTGGCCAGGCCCTTCTTGGCGCCCGAGCGCTTCATCTCGTGGACCAGCGTGGTCAGGATCCGCGCGCCCGAAGCGCCGATCGGGTGACCGATGGCGATGGCGCCGCCGTTGACGTTCACCTTCGCCGGGTCGAGGCCCAGCTCGCGCACCACGCAAAGGGCCTGGGCGGCGAAGGCTTCGTTGCTCTCGACAAGATCGAGGTCGGACACCGACCAGCCGGCCTTTTCCAGCGCCTTCTTCGAGGCGGGGATCGGGCCAGTGCCCATGACCTCGGGCTCGACGCCGGCATTGGCCCAGGAGGCGATCCTGGCCAGGGGCTTCAGACCACGCTTGGCGGCCTCCTCGGCGCTCATCAAAACGAGGGCGGCGGCGCCGTCATTCAGGCCCGAGGCGTTGGCGGCGGTGACCGAGCCTTCCTTGTTGAACACCGGCTTCAGGCCCTGGACGCTCTCGATCGTGGCGCCGTGACGGATGAACTCGTCCTTGTCGACGATGGTGTCGCCCTTGCGGCCCTTGATGGTGATCGGAACGATCTCGTCATCGAACTTGCCGGCTTTCTGGGCGGCCTCGGCGCGGTTCTGGCTGGCGACGGCGAACTTGTCCTGGTCCTCGCGCGTGATCTGCCAGCGGCTGGCGATGTTCTCGGCGGTCTGACCCATGTGGTAGCCGTGGAAAGCGTCCCACAGGCCGTCCTTGATCATGGTGTCGACAAACTGCAGGTCGCCCATCTTCTGGCCGCCGCGCAGGTTCTGAGCGTGCGGCGCCTGGCTCATGCTCTCCTGGCCGCCGGCGACGACCACCTTGGCCGAACCGTCGGCGATCTGCTGGGCCGCCAGCGCGACGGCGCGCAGGCCCGAGCCGCACAGCTGATTCAGGCTCCAGGCCGGGGCTTCGACCGGGATGCCGGCCTTCACCGAGGCCTGGCGCGCCGGACCCTGACCGGCGGCGGCCTGCAGCACCTGGCCCAGGATCACTTCATCGACGTCGGAGGGCGCGATCCCCGCGCGCGAGACGGCGGCTTCGATGACGGCCTTGCCCAGTTCCGAAGCCGGCAGGCTGGCCAAGGCCCCATTGAACGAGCCTACCGGCGTGCGGGCGGCGGAAACGATGACAATCTCGCTCATGCGATAGCTCCCGTGACGTTCTGACGTGACGCTTCGCGGTTGCGGCGCCCGTTCTTTTGCAATGCAGCATCAGCATGCACGCCACGACCGCGTTCGTCACGCGCACATTTTCACGCCTTCGCGACACCTCCAAGTCATCAGAACACTGGCGTCACGCCTTTGCATTCGCGATAGTGCGTTGCGAAAAGCGGCCGTAGCCGCTGTCCTAGGGAACGAAATGTCCGAGAACCCTGAAAAAGGCGAGACGACCGCCGGAGGCGAAAAATCAGCCGGTCAGCGCGTGATCATCAAGAAATACGCTAACCGTCGCCTCTACAACACGGCATCCTCGTCGTACGTCACCCTCGAACACCTGTCGGACATGGTGAAGGAGGGCGTCGACTTCGTGGTCTATGACGCCAAGACCAACGACGACATCACCCGTTCGGTCCTGACCCAGATCATCTTCGAGGAAGAAAACCGCGGAGGCGGCCAGAACCTGCTGCCGATCCAGTTCCTCCGCCAGCTGATCGGCTTCTACGGCAACTCGATGCAGGCCTTCCTGCCGTCGTATCTGGAGATGTCGCTCGAGAGCTTCGCCAAGCAGCAGGAGCGCCTGCGCGGACAGCTCAGCACCATGGCCCCGGGCAAGATGCCCGGCATGGGCGTCTATGAAGAGCAGATCCGCCAGAACATGGCGCTGTTCGACAGGGCGATGAAGATGTTCTCGCCCTTCGCCTATGTCCGTCCAGAGGATGCGGCCGCCGCGCCGGCCGAGCCCGCGCCGGCCCCGGCGCCCGCGCCGCCTAGCGACGACTCCCTGGCCGATCTCAAGCGCCAGCTGGAGGCGATGCAGGAACAGATCGCCAAGCTGGCCAGCAAGTCTTAACCAAGCCGATCCAGCCGTTCTTAACCGTCCTGGCCCTAGGGTCTGGGCATGAGCGGTCCGATCGATCCCCTTCGACGCCCTGGTTCCACGCGACGCGCCCTGCCGGGCCCGCGTGATTCGGCTCGCAACGACGCCGACGAGGACGTGGTGTTCGTGGTCGAGGAAGACGTCCAGCCGACGCCGCCGCCCCCTCGTCGCGACGGCTTTGCCGCCTTCGCCGCCCATATCATGGGACAGTCGGGCCAGAAGCGCGGTCTGCGCGGTGGGCAGGAAGTGCTGGACACGGCCAGATCGACCTATCTTGGCACGGAATACTCCGGTCCCGCAGACCGGCGTCCGCCCACGGGTCTGCTGAAGAAGACCAACATCTAGCGCGTCAGTCGCGCCAGCTCCGCCTCCAGCGCCGCGACCCTGGCCTCCAGAGCCGCGATCCTGTCCCGGTCGCTGGGCGGCGCAGGACGCACGCCCGCGCGGGACGCCGCTTCCGCCGCCGAAACGCCCAATAGCTCGGCGAAGGCGTTGATTTCCCGCATCGAAAGCTCACGCTGATCCTTGAAGGCCAGGGCCAGATCGCCCTCGCTCATACCCGCCACCGCGGCGAGGACCCCACGCGTCAGCCCGCGCTCGGCCAGACGCTGATCGTACCAGGCGGCGTCAAAGAACAGCGCCATCAGCAAACCGCCGCGGGCTGGCGCCGTTCTTGCTTAATCGAAGGTGAATTCGATCGCCGTGAGCTCGCCATGTCCATCGCTGTCCGCATCTTCGACATCGTCGTCGTCGCCCTGATCTTCACGGCCCTGACCTAATCTGAACGCCTGTCACGCCTTCGCACGGGGCGAGTATGGCCGCGCCGAACGTTCGCTGTCGAACCCCCGCGCCCCCGTTGTCGTCACGGACCCATTTGCACGCGGACCCGTGTGAGCTTAATCGGCGGGTATGAGCACCGACCAAGACCTCGACACCAAGAAGGCCGCCGCCAGAGCGTGGTTCGAAAGCCTGCGCGATCAGATCTGCGCCGCGTTCGAGCAGCTTGAGGACGAAGCCCCCGCCGACCTCTATCCCGGCGCCCCGGGACGGTTCGAAAAGAAGGCCTGGGATCGTCCCGCCGGCGGCGGGGGCGTGATGGGCATGATGCACGGCCGCCTGTTCGAAAAGGTGGGCGTTCACGTCTCGACGGTGTTCGGGACCTTCACGCCCGAGATGGCCAAGAACATGCCCGGCGCGGCTGAGGACCCCCGGTTCTTCGCGACGGGCATCAGCCTGATCGCCCACATGACCAATCCGCGCGTGCCGGCGGTGCACATGAACACGCGCTTCATCGCCACGACCAAAAGCTGGTTCGGAGGCGGCGGCGACCTGACCCCCCTGCTCGGCTACCAGCGCCAGCAGGACTTCCCGGACGCCATCGACTTCCACGCCGCCTACAAGCGGGCCTGCGACAAGTACGATCCAGAATGGCACCCCAAGTACAAGGCCTGGTGCGACGAGTACTTCTTCCTGCCCCACCGCAACGAGCCGCGCGGCATCGGCGGCATCTTCTACGACCACCACGACAGCGACGACTGGGCGCGGGACTTCGCCTTCACCCAGGATGTCGGCCGAGCCTTCCTGGAAATCTATCCGACCCTGGTCCGCCGCCGCATGGGCGAGGCCTGGACCGCCGACGAGCGCGAGCAACAGCTGGTGCAGCGCGGCCGCTATGTCGAGTTCAACCTGCTCTACGACCGGGGCACGATGTTCGGCCTGAAGACCGGCGGTAATGTCGAGTCGATCCTCAGTTCCATGCCCCCGGCGGTGAAGTGGCCCTAGGGGCCGCCCGGCTCAGCTCTAGGCGGCCCTCCGGCGTACATCCTCGCTCAGTGAGAAGGCCTGAACCAGACCCATCAGGTCCGAAGCTTCCCGCTTGAGGCTGTGGCTGGCCGCTGTGGTCTCTTCCACCATGGCGGCGTTCTGCTGGGTGACCTGATCCATCTGGCTGACGGCGGTGTTGATCTGGCCAAGGCCGGTGGCCTGTTCCTTGGCCGTCGTCGCGATGTCGTTGACCAAGGCCTCGATGCCGGAGAACTCGTCGACGACCGCGCCCAGCGCCTGCCCGACCCGCCCGACCAGGCCCACGCCGCTGTCCACGCTGGAGGAGGCTTCCGCGATCAGCCCCTTGATCTCCTTGGCCGCGTCGGCAGAACGCTGGGCCAGAGCCCGGACTTCCATGGCGACCACAGCGAAGCCACGCCCCGCCTCACCGGCGCGGGCGGCCTCGACCCCCGCATTCAGGGCCAGGAGGTTGGTCTGGAAGGCGATCTCGTCGATCACGCCGATGATCTGGTTGATCTGGCGCGAGGATGTGTCGATCCGCTCCATGGCCCCGATCGCCTCGCCGGCCAGGTCGGCCGACTGCGTGACGGAGGATCGGCTACGCGAGGTGGCTTGCTGAGCCATGGCGGCGCGCTCGGCGCTTTGACGGATCGTCGAGGTGACTTCCTGCAGGGCCGCAGCGGTCTCTTCCAGACTGGCGGCTTGCTGCTCCGTGCGCCGGGACAGATCGTCAGCCGCTGAAGAAATCTCTCCCGCGCCGCCACCGACCGAGCCCGCCAGGGCGATCACCTTGGCGAGGGTCGCTTCCAGCATCTGAACCGAGGCGTTGAAGTTGACCCGCAGCTGTTCGAACTCGGCCGGGAACGGCTCATTGATCTGTTGTTGCAGTTCACCGCGCGCCAGGCCGTTCAAGCCGCGATCCAAGGCCGACACGACCAGATCCCGCGCACGAGCATCGGCCTGCGACTGAGCGGCCTGGCGCTGCTGGGCGTCCATGGCCCGTGCATCCGCCGCCAGTTGCTGCTCGCGAGCGGCGCGGCGTTCCAGAACGGCGGTCCGAAACACGCCGACAGAGCGGGCCATGTCCCCCAGTTCGTCGGCACGCCCCTGATAGGGGACGTCCTTGTCGTAGTTACCGTCGGCGAGCGCGCCCATGTAGCCGGTCATGCCGACCAGCGGCGTGACCATTTTCCTGCGCAGGATCCAGACGCCCCCGGCGGCCACGATCAGCATCAGCGCCGTGGCCAGCCCCACCGCGATGAAGATACGCCGGGATTGGGCCTCCGCGGCCTCGACCTTGGCCTTCGAGAGTCCCACCACCAGCGGCGTCAGCTTGGTGATCACCTGACGGTGCTCGCGGTAGGCGATCGTCATGGCGTCAAGCGCAGTGTTCATGGCCGCGACATCGCCGGCGCGAAGGGCGGGTCTGAACTGCTTTTCGGCGATATCCCAGAATTTCCGGACCTGGATGTCCGACGCCGCGAGAGCGTCCTTGACCTCGGACGTCAGCGGCCGCGTCGCCCAGTGCGCATGACGGTCTTCATAGCTGGCCTGGAGCGTGGTCAGGTCGCGGTCAATCTCCGCGACCATGTCCAGTTCGTCCGGGCCACGGTGCGCCGTCAGCAGCGCTTCTACGATGAAGAGCGGCGGTGGCATGATATCCGCCACCAGAGCGTCGATCTCCATCTGCTGGTCCGACAGCGCCCCCCCGACACGAAGCGTCATCAAGGCGTAGGTCGCGGTGCCGGTCGCCATGGCGAACGCCGCGATCAAGACGATCGCGAAGAGGTTCAAGGTTCCCGAAATACGTAGTGACATCGTTTGCATACCCCCCGTGAGGAAAAATGCGCGACGATTCTTAACGCGACGGAAATATTGTTCTACCGGTTACCCAATCTGCGGACGATCTACTCAACCCAAAAGAAAGGCCCGGGATCTCTCCCGGGCCTTTCCTCAATCCGTCGGCGAAAACCTTGCTCGGCGTCGCCCCGGACACCTTTGGAGTCCGGGGCGAGAGCGCCGCAGACGCCTATTCGGCGTCCGAAAGCGCGATCTCGGCCGGTAGCGGCTCCATCGCGTCTTCGCGCTGCTGGGCCAGTTGCTCGTCGCGCTTGGCGGCGACGCGCTGCAGGCTGCGCAGGTAGGAACCCGTACCGGCGGGGATCAGACGACCCACGATGACGTTTTCCTTCAGGCCTTCCAGGGTGTCGGTCTTGCCGTGCACCGAGGCTTCGGTCAGGACGCGGGTCGTTTCCTGGAACGACGCGGCCGAGATGAAGCTCTTGGTCTGCAGCGAGGCCTTGGTGATGCCCAGCAGCACCGGCTGGGTCACAGCCGGACGGCCGCCGCGAGCGATCGCCCTTTCCTGTTCCTTGTCGAACTCAGGCTTATCAAGGTGGTCACCCTTGATCAGGCCGGTGTCGCCGGGCTCGAGGATCTCGACCTTCTGCAGCATCTGACGAACGATCGTCTCGATGTGCTTGTCGTTGATCGGCACGCCCTGCAGACGATAGACCTCCTGGATCTCGTCGACGAGGAAGTTGGCCAGGGCTTCGACGCCCAGGATGCGCAGGATGTCGTGCGGATCCGGGTTGCCGTCGATGATGTACTCGCCCTTGGTGATGTAATCCCCGTCGTGGACGGCGATGTGCTTGCCCTTCGGGATCAGGAACTCGACCGCTTCGGGCTGGTTGCCGTCGGCGTCGACGTCCGGGGTGATCTTGATGCGGCGCTTGTTCTTGTAGTCCTTGCCGAATTCGACACGGCCATCCATCTCGGCGATGACGGCGCAGTCCTTCGGACGGCGGGCTTCGAACAGTTCGGCGACGCGCGGCAGACCACCGGTGATGTCCCGGGTCTTGGCGCCTTCGGTCGGGATACGCGCGATCACTTCACCCGGCTTCACCTCGTCGCCGTCGGCGACCGAGAGAATGGCGCCGGCCGACAGCAGATAGCGGGCTTCACCGCCGTTGCTGAGGCGCTTGTAGCTGCCGTCTTCCGACAGCACGCCCATGGCCGGACGCAGGTCCGAGCCGCGGGCCGAGGTGCGCCAGTCGGCGACCACGCGCTGGGCGATGCCGGTGGCTTCGTCGACTTCCTCGCGGATCGACAGGCCATCGACCAGGTCTTCGGCGCGGATCTTGCCGGCCACTTCGGTGATGATCGGGGTGGTGTAGGGGTCCCAATCGCCGAGGCGCTGACCGCGCTTGACCGTATCGCCGTCCTTGACCCGCAGGCGGGCGCCGTACGGCGGCTTGTAGGTTTCACGCTCTTTGCCGTCGACCAGAACGCTGACGGTGGTGTTGCGGCTCATGATGACCAGGGCGCCGTCCGAACCCACGACCGTCGGGCCGATCACGCGGACCGTACCGTCGTTGCTGGCTTCGAAGAACGACTGCTCGGCCACCTGAGCGGTGCCGCCGATGTGGAACGTACGCATGGTCAGCTGCGTGCCGGGCTCACCGATCGACTGGGCGGCGATGACGCCGACCGCTTCGCCGATGTTCACCGGGGTGCCGCGGGCCAGGTCGCGGCCATAGCAGGCGCCGCAGACGCCGATCTTGGCTTCGCAGGTCAGGACCGAGCGGACCTTCACCGATTGAACGACCGCCGCCTCGATGGCGTCGGCGATGTTCTCGTCGATATAGGTGTCGGCCGGAACGACCAGTTCGCCGGTGCCCGGATCCTTGACGTCCTCGGCCGTGAAGCGGCCCAGGACGCGCGAACCCAGCGAGACCAGCACGTCACCGCCTTCGACCACGGCGCGCAGGGTGATGCCCTTGGTGGTGCCGCAGTCTTCCTCGACGATGATGCAGTCCTGCGCGACGTCGACCAGACGACGGGTCAGGTAACCCGAGTTGGCGGTCTTCAGCGCGGTGTCGGCCAGACCCTTACGGGCGCCGTGGGTGGAGTTGAAGTACTCCTGAACGGTCAGGCCTTCCTTGAAGTTCGAGACGATCGGGGTCTCGATGATCTCGCCGGAGGGCTTGGCCATCAGGCCGCGCATGCCGCCCAGCTGCTTCATCTGGGCTTGCGAACCCCGGGCGCCGGAGTGGGCCATCATGTAGATGGCGTTGATTTCCTTCTCGCGGCCGTTCTCGTCCTTATGCTTCATCTGAAGCTCGGCCATCATCTCGTCGGCGACGCGATCGGTGGCCTTGGCCCAGGCGTCAACGACCTTGTTGTACTTCTCACCCTTGGTGATCAGGCCGTCGGCGTACTGCTGCTCGTATTCTTCAGCCAGCTTGCGGGTTTCTTCCACGATCGCGGTCTTGCGGACCGGGATGATGATGTCGTCCTTGCCGAACGAGATGCCGGCCTTGGCGGCTTCCTTGAAGCCCAGGCCCATCACCTTGTCGGCGAAGATCACCGTCGCCTTCTGACCGCAGTGGCGGTAGACGATGTCGATCAGATTGCCGATTTCCTTCTTGGTCAGCGCCTTTTCGATCAGGCGGTGACCAATCTGGGGGTGATGCGGCAGCAGGGCGGCGATCTTCATGCGGCCCGGCGTGGTGTCGATCACCTTGCGCAGCAGCTGACCGTCCGGAGTCATCTCGGTGTGGCGCGCCTTGATCTTGGCGTGCAGCGAGACGACGCCGGCGTCCATGGCGGCTTCGATTTCGCCGAGGTCGGCGAAGATCTTGCCTTCGCCCGGCTCACCGTCACGCGCGACCGACAGGTAGTACAGACCAAGCACGATGTCCTGCGACGGCACGATGATCGGGCGACCGTTGGCGGGCGACAGGATGTTGTTGGTCGACATCATCAGGACGCGCGCTTCCAGCTGAGCTTCCAGGCTCAGCGGGACGTGCACGGCCATCTGGTCGCCGTCGAAGTCGGCGTTGAACGCGGCGCAGACCAGCGGGTGCAGCTGGATGGCCTTGCCCTCGATCAGCTTGGGCTCAAACGCCTGGATGCCCAGACGGTGCAGGGTCGGGGCGCGGTTCAGCAGAACCGGGTGCTCGCGGATCACCTCTTCGAGGATGTCCCACACCTGCGGCTGCTCGCGCTCGACCATGCGCTTGGACTGCTTGACGGTGCCCGACAGGCCCTTGGCGTCCAGACGCGCGTAGATGAACGGCTTGAACAGCTCCAGCGCCATCTTCTTGGGCAGGCCGCACTCGTGCAGCTTCAGCTCGGGACCCACCACGATGACCGAACGGCCCGAGTAGTCGACGCGCTTGCCCAGCAGGTTCTGACGGAAGCGGCCCTGCTTGCCCTTCAGCATGTCGGCCAGCGACTTCAGCGGGCGCTTGTTGGCGCCGGTGATGACGCGACCGCGACGGCCGTTGTCGAACAGGGCGTCGACCGACTCCTGCAGCATCCGCTTTTCGTTGCGGATGATGATGTCGGGCGCGCGCAGCTCGATCAGGCGCTTCAGGCGGTTGTTACGGTTGATGACCCGGCGATACAGGTCGTTCAGGTCCGAGGTCGCGAAGCGGCCGCCGTCCAGCGGCACCAGCGGACGCAGTTCCGGCGGGATGACCGGAACGACCGTCAGCACCATCCACTCGGGACGGTTGCCCGACTCCTGGAAGGCTTCCAGGATCTTCAGGCGCTTCGAAAACTTCTTCTGCTTCATGTCCGAAACGGTGCCGGACAGCTCCTCGCGCAGACGCTCTGCCTCTTTCTCGAGGTCGATGGCCTTCAGCAGGTTCTGGATGGCCTCAGCGCCGATTTCGGCGGTGAAGCTGTCGTCGCCGTACTCTTCCTGGGCGCGCATGTAGTCGTCTTCGCTGAGCAGCTGGTGCTGCTTCAGCGGCGTCAGGCCCGGCTCGGTGACGATGTAGTATTCGAAGTACAGGACGCGTTCGATGTCCTTCAGCGGCATGTCGAGCATCATGGCGATGCGCGAGGGCAGCGACTTCAGGAACCAGATGTGGGCGACCGGCGAGGCCAGTTCGATGTGGCCCATGCGCTCGCGACGGACGCGCGCCAGGGTGACTTCAACACCGCACTTTTCGCAGATGATGCCCTTGTACTTCATGCGCTTGTACTTGCCGCACAGGCATTCGTAGTCCTTGGTCGGGCCAAAGATACGGGCGCAGAACAGGCCGTCACGCTCGGGCTTGAACGTGCGGTAGTTGATGGTTTCGGGCTTCTTGATCTCGCCGAACGACCACGAGCGGATCTTTTCCGGCGAGGCGAGCGAGATACGGATCTGGTCGAAGGTCGGAGCGGCCTGGACCGGATTGAAGATGTTCAGGACTTCCTGGTTCATCTTGGTTCCTTCTGCGGGGTTTCCCGCGAAAATTCTTGAGGGAGAGCGGGCTGAAAGGAGGCCCCTCCCCGGCGGTCACGCCAGGGAGGGAGATCCGGATCAGCTGTTCTCCAGCTCGACGTTCAGGCCGAGCGAGCGCATTTCCTTGACCAGCACGTTGAAGCTTTCCGGGATACCGGCTTCGAACGTGTCGTCGCCGCGGACGATCGACTCGTAGACCTTGGTCCGGCCGGCCACGTCGTCGGACTTCACCGTCAGCATTTCCTGCAGGGTGTAGGCCGCGCCGTAGGCTTCCAGAGCCCACACTTCCATTTCCCCGAAGCGCTGACCGCCGAACTGGGCCTTACCACCCAGCGGCTGTTGCGTGACGAGCGAGTACGGACCGATCGAACGGGCGTGGATCTTGTCGTCGACCAGGTGGTGCAGCTTCAGCATGTAGATGTAGCCGACCGTGACCGGACGCTTGAACTGCTCGCCGGTCAGGCCGTCGAACAGGATCGACTGGCCCGACTTGTTGACGCCGGCCATTTCGAGGTGGCCCTCGATGTCGTCCATGCGCGCGCCGTCGAACACCGGGGTGGCGATCGGAACGCCCTTGCCCAGGTTGCGAGCCAGCTCGACCAGACCCTCTTCGGTGTCCGGCAGCTCTTCGTCCGGGCCGTAGATCTCGGTGAGACGCTCGACCAGGGCCTGCTTCTGACCGCCTTGCTGCCAGTCTTCCAGCAGGTTGGTGATCTGCTTGCCGAGATTGGCGCAGGCCCAGCCCAGGTGGGTTTCGAAGATCTGACCGACGTTCATGCGCGAAGGCACGCCCAGCGGGTTCAGAACGACGTCGACGTGCGTGCCGTCGGCGAGGAACGGCATGTCCTCGATCGGCAGGATGCGCGAGATGACGCCCTTGTTGCCGTGACGGCCGGCCATCTTGTCGCCCGGCTGCAGCTTGCGCTTCACGGCCACGAAGACCTTGACCATCTTCATGACGCCCGGAGGCAGTTCGTCGCCGCGCTGCAGCTTGTCGACCTTGTCTTCGAAACGACGGTCGAGGCGCTTGCGGTTCTCGTCGAACAGGCGACGCAGGCTTTCCAGCTCGCCCATCGCCTTTTCGTCTTCCAGGGCGATCTGCCACCACAGGCCCGAAGCGACCTGAGCCAGGCCTTCGGCCGTGATCTCGCCGCGCGACAGGCCCTTGGGGCCCGACAGCGCGACCTTGCCGATCAAGAGTTCCTTCAGGCGGCCCGAGATGTTGCGGTTCAGGATCGCGAACTCGTCGTCGCGGTCCTTGCCCAGGCGGTCGATTTCGGCGCGTTCGATGGCGAGCGCGCGCTCGTCCTTGTCGACGCCGTGACGGTTGAAGACGCGCACGTCGACGATCGTACCGGCGACGCCCGGGGGCAGACGCAGGGACGTGTCGCGGACGTCCGAAGCCTTTTCACCGAAGATGGCGCGCAGCAGCTTTTCTTCCGGCGTCATCGGGCTCTCGCCCTTCGGCGTGACCTTGCCGACCAGGATATCGCCCGGCTGGACTTCGGCGCCGATCGCCACGATGCCGGCTTCGTCGAGGTTGCGCAGGGCTTCCTCGCCGACGTTCGGGATGTCGCGGGTGATTTCTTCCGGACCCAGCTTGGTGTCGCGGGCCATGACTTCGAATTCCTCGATGTGGATCGAGGTGAAGACGTCGTCACGGACGATGCGTTCGGAGATCAGGATCGAGTCTTCGAAGTTGTAGCCGTTCCAGGGCATGAACGCGACGAGCGCGTTGCGGCCCAGGGCCAGTTCGCCGAGCTCGGTCGAGGGACCGTCGGCGATGATGTCGCCGGCGACGATCCGATCGCCCACCTTCACCAGCGGACGCTGGTTGATGCAGGTCGACTGGTTCGAGCGCTGGAACTTCGACATGCGGTAGATGTCGACGCCCGAACGCGCGGGGTCGGTCTCTTCCGTGGCGCGGATGACGATACGCGTGCCGTCGATCTGCTCGACGACGCCGGTGCGCTTGGCGATGACGACGGCGCCCGAGTCACGGGCGACGACGGCTTCCATGCCGGTGCCGACCAGCGGGGCGTCCGACTGCACCAGCGGCACGGCCTGACGTTGCATGTTCGAGCCCATGAGGGCGCGGTTGGCGTCGTCGTTTTCCAGGAACGGGATCAGGGCGGCGGCCACCGACACGACTTGGCGCGGCGACACGTCCATCAGGTCCACCGTCTCCTTTTGCAGGAGGGTCGGTTCGCCGTTGATCCGGCCCGGAACCAGGTCGTCGACGATCTCGCCCTCGGACACCGCGATGTTCGACTGGGCGATGACGTGCTTGGATTCCTCCATCGCCGACATGTAGACGACTTCGTCCTGCGGCTTGCCGTCCTTCACGCGACGGTACGGGCTCTCGATGAAGCCGTACTTGTTGACGCGGGCGTGGGTGGCCAGCGAGTTGATCAGACCGATGTTCGGGCCTTCCGGCGTTTCAATCGGGCAGATCCGGCCGTAGTGGGTTGGGTGAACGTCGCGGACTTCGAAGCCGGCGCGCTCACGGGTCAGACCACCCGGGCCGAGGGCCGAGAGACGACGCTTGTGGGTGATTTCCGACAGCGGGTTGGTCTGGTCCATGAACTGCGACAGCTGCGAGGAGCCGAAGAATTCACGCACAGCGGCGGCGGCCGGCTTGGCGTTGATCAGGTCGTGCGGCATGACCGTGTCGATATCGACCGAGCTCATGCGTTCCTTGATCGCGCGTTCCATGCGCAGCAGGCCGACGCGGTACTGGTTTTCCAGAAGCTCGCCCACCGAGCGGACGCGGCGGTTGCCCAGGTTGTCGATGTCGTCGATTTCGCCGCGACCATCGCGCAGGCCCACCAGGACCTTCAGCACGGCCAGGACGTCTTCCTTGCGCAGGATGCGGACTTCGTCCGACACGTCCTGCTCCAGACGCATGTTCATCTTCACGCGGCCCACCGACGACAGGTCGTAGCGCTCGGCGTCGAAGAACAGCGACTTGAACATGGCCTCGGCGGCTTCCACCGTCGGCGGCTCGCCCGGACGCATGACGCGGTAGATGTCGAACAGCGCGTCCTCGCGGATGGCGTTCTTGTCCACGCGCAGGGTGTTGCGCATGTAGGCGCCGACCGTGACGTGGTCGATGTCCAGCACGTCGATGGTGCTGAAGCCTTGGTCAGCCAGGGCCTGGATCGAGGTGACGTCCAGCTCGTCGCCGGCTTCGGCGTAGATTTCGCCGGTCGACATGTTGACGGCGTCGCGGGCCAGGTAGCGGCCCGTCAGGGCTTCGGGCGCCAGCAGCAGGGTCTTGAGGCCCGCGTCAGCGAACTTCTTGGCCTGGCGAGCGGTGATCTTCGTGCCGGCCGGAGCGACTTCCTCACCCGTGTCGGCGTCGACCAGCGGGAACTCCGGCTTCACGCCGCGCCAGCGCTCGGGCTTGTACGGGGTGGCCCAGCCGCCCGAACGCTTTTCGAACGGGACGACGTCGTAGAACGTGGTCAGGATTTCTTCGCCGTCCATGCCCAGGGCATAGAGGAAGGTCGTGGCCGGCAGCTTACGGCGGCGGTCGATGCGGACGTAGACGATGTCCTTGGCGTCGAATTCGAAGTCCAGCCACGAGCCGCGGTACGGGATCACGCGGGCGGCGAACAACAGCTTGCCCGAGGCGTGGGTCTTGCCCTTGTCGTGGTCGAAGAACACGCCCGGCGAACGGTGCATCTGCGAGACGATGACGCGCTCGGTGCCGTTGACGATGAAGGTGCCCTTGTCCGTCATGAGCGGGATGTCGCCCATGTAGACGTCCTGCTCCTTGATGTCCTTCACCGAGCGGGCGCCGGTTTCTTCTTCGGTTTCGAACACGATCAGGCGCAGCTTGACCTTCAGCGGCGCGGCGAAGGTCATGTCGCGCTGAATGCACTCTTCAACGTCGTACTTGGGCTCTTCGAACTCGTACGAGACGTATTCCAGGACGGCGCGCTCGTTGAAGTCCTTGATCGGGAACACCGACTTGAAGACCGCCTCGACGCCTTCGTCGCGACGCAGGCCCGGACGGGTCTCGCGCTGAAGGAACTGCTCGTAGGAGGAGCGCTGAACCTCGATGAGGTTCGGCATCTGCACAGCCTCGGGAATGCGGCCGAACGACTTCCGGATCCGCTTCTTGCCGGTGAAGGATTGCGCCATGTTGTTTCCCTGCGGCGCGGACGGAGTCCGCGCGTGAATTCGAATATCCGCTGCGTCCACCCTCGCCGCTCCCCTCATCGGAGAGCCGCGGACGCTGGAATTCCCCTATCGGGCGACCGGGACCGGAAGCCTGATGGGCGCCCCTTCGCGCTGGTCGGAGGGCGGCTGACCGCGCCTCGGGGCGTAATACGGACGCGCGTAGGCGCTCCGCCGATGTCATCGTGAACGCGGGGATATAGGGGAACAGGATCAGGAAGGAAAGGGGGATTCTTTCGCAGGCGTAAATGCGTGGGATCAGGCTGTCTCCAACCCAATTGCCCGCTCCTTTCACCCGACCTGTCCGCCGAAGGCGGGGGCCCAGAGGCATCGGAAGCGGCTTGGATGTCCGCGCTCAAACGCATCACCCCGCCGCCAACGAGCTTGAGCGTGCCTGGAAACGGCAAACGCGGCCGTCGGGTCCACGTCGAGGCGAAGAGCCTTAACGGTGAGGAAGGGTCTTGCCCCCCTAATCTCGCCATGGCTTCCGCCCCACGCCTCGTCAACCTCCAGATCCTGCGGTTCGTCGCGGCCGCCCTGGTCGTGCACGCGCACGCCGTGGACCTGAGCCAGAGGCTCGGCGCAGCCCCGGCCGGGCTCGCGACCGGGGCGCTGGAGAACTTCGGCGCGGCGGGCGTCGACATTTTCTTCGTGATCAGCGGCTTTATCATCACCCGCACGGCGGGCCGGGCGCGGTCGGCGGGCGATTTCGCCGTCAGCCGGTTTTGGCGCGTGGCTCCGCTTTATTTCCTGGCCTCCCTCCCCTGGATTGCGATACGCGCTGCGGAAGGCACGCTCACGGGGCCGATGCTGATCGCCACCTTCGCCTTCTGGCCGGCCGCCGGGCCCCAGGTCGTGGCCCCGGCGCTGGCCGTCGGCTGGACCCTCTCGTTCGAGATGTTGTTCTACGGCGTCGTCGCCTTGGTCCTCGCCGCCCCGCGCCCCCGACCTGCCGTACTGGCGGCCTTGCTGGCCTTCGCCGCGTGCTGGGGCCTGCGCGAGGCGACCGGCCTGCCGACGGTTCAGATTCTGGGCAATCCGATCATCCTGGAATTCCTGATGGGCGTGGCGGCCGCCCGGCTAGCGCCGCGCCTGGACCGCCGCGCCGGCGCCGTGCTGCTGACGCTTGGCGTGGCGGGCTTCGCCGCCGGCCTCGTCCACGGCTTCGGCCGGATCTCGGAACTGGGCGAAATCCTGCCCGGAACCCTGTCCCTGGCGCGCGCGGCGATCTGGGGGATTCCCGCCCTGCTGGTCACCCTGGGCGCGGTCGCCCTGGAACCCGCGACTACGACGTCGCAGATCCCCGCCAACCCCGGCCCCATCCGGCGCGGTCTCGCGACGCTGGGCGACGCCTCTTACGCCCTCTATCTCGTCCACCCGCTGGCCTTCTACGGCATCCTGCAAGTCGTCGGGTTCGCGCCTGACCTGCCGGGCGACCTAGTCATACTGGCTGCCCTCGCGGCCTGCCCGGCCCTGGCGCTGGCGGTCCACACTTGGATCGAGCGACCGCTTCTGGCGCGCCGCCCTCGGCTCCTCAACCGCGCCAGAGACCGATCGATCCTTTCGGTCCGCACAACACCGCCGTCTTCTCCGACGTAAGCCGCACGGTGTTCATCGGCGCTGCCGACACCCTCTGGAACCCCGCACCCTTGCGGCTGACGATCACGCCCGCCAGGCCCGTGGCCATTACCGTGTCGCCGCGAACCGCGACCGACGACAGGTAGCCCGCCGGTGCGGCGACCGGCTCGAACGTCAAGCGCCCCGGCGCCCGGCGGGCCAGGTTCACGCCTTGGCCCTGAGGGCTCCTATAGTCGCCGCCGCAAACCCAAAGCGTCCCGTCATTGGCGAAGGTGACAGCGAACGCCCCTTTTGACGGAGCGTCGGCCAGGATCGGCGTCTCCAGCGCCACAAAGGCCTCGCCGCCGCGCGACAGATAGACCCGCGCCTTGCCTGCGCCGCCCGTGCAGAAAGCCACCTGCCCTCGGGGACCGATGGCGACGCAGCCATTGCTAGCGGCGAAAGCGCCCTCGTTCGGCGCGGCCGGCGGCACGCCCTTGGGGTCTAGCCGGGTCCAAGTCTCGCCCGCGTCATCGGTGTAGAGCACCGTGAAGCGGCCCTGCGTCGGGTCCCCGAGGATGTAGCCGCGCTTGTCATCAACAAAGGCGAGCGAGTCCCAGAAACCGCCCGGATCCTGGTTGACCGCGATCCGCGCCCAGGTCTTGCCCCCATCCTGGGTGCGCCAGAGCTGCGAGGCCTCGCCCGGCCCGGCGCTCATGGCCAGGACATGCTGGTCGTGGAAGGCATGCAGTCCCCGGAAGTCCAGCGCCTCGGCGCCGACGATGCGGAGCGCGTCCTGCTGCGCGCCCCTGCCCCGAATGATCCAGCCTTTGGAGCCGGACGCCCACCAGGTCTTGCCCCCGGTCGGCGACAGTCCGCGCAATTCGCTATCGGTGGCCGAGGCCGGGATGACGAGACCTGCGGCGGCCGGGGTGGCGATCACGGCGAAGCCGCCGACGAGGACAGCGCGGCGGGTCGTCGAGGGCAGTGCCATGATCACTCCATAAGGCTGCGGCTACGGCGCCTTCTCAATCTTGGCGAGCGAAGAACGCTCAGCGCAATTCAAGGGGCGTTAACGAGTCGTCCATAAACCATAGCGCCGAAATCGGACCGGAGCCTCTTCGGCATGACGACGCCCTATCGCCACCCCGACCAGGCGACGGCCGTGCCGCTCGACCTGGTCGGCGGCGGCGACCGGCCCCGGATCGATATCACCTTTTGGGCGTGCGTGTTCGCAACCCTGATCTTCAGCCAGTTCTATCTGCTGCTGCTCACAGGCCCAGGCACCGGAGGGGCCAGTCCGCAGTCCAGCGCGGCCAACAGCCAGTCGGCGTTCCTCCGACTGATCTTCCTTCCGGTTTACCTGATCGTGCTGCTCGTCATCTGCGCGCGCCCCTTGCGCTTCCTGGCGGTGCTGACGCGGTCCTGGCTGCTGCTGGGGCTTCTGAGCATCGCCGTCTGCTCGGTGCTCTGGAGCTTGCAGCCCGACGTCACCATCCGCCGTCTGGTGGCGGTCGTCTTCACCACCCTGACCGGCGTGCTTCTGGCCGAGCGCTTCGAATGGCCCAAGACGCTCGAGGTGCTGGCCAGCACCTACGCTGTTGTGGTCACCCTATCCTTCGTCTTCGGCCTGTTCATGCCGGCCTATGGGGTGATGTCGATCGACTTCCCGGGCGCCTGGCGGGGCGTCTATGGCTTCAAGAACCAGCTGGGCTGGGCCATGTCGCTGGCCACCCCGACTTTTCTGGCCTGCGCCCTGGCCAATCCCCAGCGCCGCCGCCTGTGGCTGGGCTTTGCGGGCGCGGCGCTGCTGCTGATCGTGTTGTCGACGTCCAAGACCGCCTTGGTCTCATGCCTGGCGGGCCTGGCGTTCATGCCGCTGATCGCGCTTTGCCGGATCGGACCCGCGCTCGGGACCACGGCGCTGCTCGCCGCCGTCAGTGTCATAGCGTTGGTCGGCGCGGTCTATGCGCTGGCGCCTGAGCTTGTCTTCGAACTGATCGGCCGCGACGCGACCTTCACCGGCCGAACCCTGATCTGGGACGCCATCAGCCGTCAGATCGAACAACGCCCCCTGACAGGCTATGGCTACGGCGCGGTATGGGACGACCTCTCGGGCTGGGGCCCCGTCGCCTGGATCTCCAACGACCAGGGCTTCAAGATCTTCTCGGCCCACAACACGGTTCTGGGCGTCTGGCTGGAGCTTGGCCTTATCGGCGTCACCGCCTGGCTCATGCTGCTGGTCGGCGCCTGGCTGAAGGGCCTGTCCCGTCTGGCGACGGCCCCGGCCTATTTCTTCCTGCCCTTCCTGGCCATCTTCACGCTGCACAGCCTCACCGAGTCCGACGCCCTGATCCAGAACGACCTGGGCTGGGTGATCTTCTCGATGACGGTGACCAAGCTGGCCATGCCTTTTCGGCCGGGCGAGGGCGAGCGCGCCCAGAGCTAAGGGGTCCTAGCCGGCGGGCGCCTTATGGCTGAGCCTCCCAGACGCGGACCGCAATCAGCAGAGCCAGACCCAACAGCGCCAACAGGACCTGCGCTGCGCCTTGAGGCCTATGCAACGCCACGCGACGCTTGGGCGGGTCCCACGGCGTATGGCCATCGTCCTTCAGCCAGGAAAAGCCGGCGAACAGGGTGAAGAGCGACACGAACGGGATCCCCATCGCCAGGCCCTGAAACCAGACGCGCAGTTCCCGCCAGAAAGCCGTGAAAACGCCGATCGGCCGCCCGTCCGGCCGAACGATGCGAATCCCGAACAGCCATTTGCCCGGGGTCGATCCCGTCAGGCCCAGCAGGATCGCATGGGCGGGGATCACCAGCAGGACGTTCAGCATGATGTCGGCCACCCGCCCCCACAGGTCGGTCGTCAGGAACGTGATCACGCCTTGGGTCTGCGTCGGCGCCACCACGCCGCCGATCGCGCCCAGCAGGAGCGCCGTCGGGTATCCGAGCACCGCCGCATCCAACAGGCGCGCCCCGTAGCGCCGCCAGGGGTGGGGGCGCGATCCGTCCAGCCGCGCCGGCTGGACGGCGCAGCGGGGCCCGGCGCGGGAGCAAGGACAAACGGAGGCTCTTCCAGCGCGGCAGGGGCCCGCGGCTCCACGGGTTGGTCGGCGAAAGGCTGCGGGCTATTGCACGGCCCAGGATCGGGTCGCGCCCGCGCATCATCAGGACGCGCCGCGAACGGCGCCAACTCTGGAAGCCAGTAGGCCAACGGCTCCCATCGCATGCCCTCGGCCGGCCGCACGGGCGTATCGACGGTGATCAGGCGCTCTCGCAGGAACAGGGCGAGTTCGTCCGTGGAGACAGGTCCGCCCTCGCCCGTCGGACCAAGGTATCCCCAATATCTGCTCGACATAAGCGATCCCCCTCCGCCCGACCGCTACCTGTACGCGAGCCTCCGCCGGCGACCGAAACTGTTCGCCCGCCACGGGTGCGAGTTCATGCGCGGAGGGAAGCCGCCGGAAAGGAAAGCTGTGATCGCGGCGCGGATCGGCGCGGGTCCGGATGGAAATCTTCGTCCTTCGACACGCCGGGGATGCGGATCTTGGGCGAACCGAGGCCGACCGCCCTCTTCACCCTGAGCGCGCCGAAGGGTCAGGACGGCCGCCCCGACGCCATCAACAGCCAAAAGAAAACGGCCCCGGAGGTTTCCCTCCGAGGCCGCTTCGGCAGGTCCAAAAGGAACCCGGTTCCCAGCGAGCGCTGGGACCGAATTACTTGATTTGGATCTTGGCGCCGGCTTCCGTGAGCTTCTTCGAGATCTCTTCGGCTTGTTGCTTCGAGACGTTCTCGACGACGTTCTGCGGAGCGCCTTCGACCAGGTCCTTGGCTTCCTTCAGGCCGAGGTCCGGACGGACGCCGCGGACTTCCTTGATCACGTTGATCTTCTTGTCGCCGCCGTCGACGAGGACGACGGTGAATTCGGTTTGCTCTTCAGCGGCTTCAGCCGGAGCAGCAGCGGCGCCACCGGCGACGGCCACGGCGACCGGAGCGGCGGCCGAGACGCCCCACTTTTCTTCCAGCAGCTTCGAGAGTTCAGCGGCTTCCAGCACCGACAGGGTGGACAGTTCTTCGACCAGCTTTTCGAGCTTCGACATGTGTCAGTTCCTTAGAGAGATTGGGATAGATTGCGGGGATGACCGTTACGCGGCGTCTTTGGTCGCGTAGGCGTTGAAAACGCGAGCCAGCTGGCCAGCCGGGGCCTGCAGGACGCCAGCAACCTTGGTCGCCGGAGCCTGGATGAGGCCGATGAGCTTGCCACGCAGTTCGTCCAGCGACGGCAGCGTCGCCAGAGCACGCACGCCGGCTTCGTCCAGCACGTTGGTCTGGTCCAGAACGCCACCGACGAGCTTGAGCTTGTCGTTTTCCTTGGCGAACTGCACCGCGATCTTCGCGGCCGAAACGGCGTCCGGGCCGTAGGCGATGGCGACCGGACCGGTGAAGAGCTTGTCGCCCTTGTCACCGAGCTTGCCGTCCAGAGCCTTGAGGGCCAGGGTGTTCTTCACAACCTTGATCGCGGCGCCTTCCTTGCGGAGGCGAAGACGAAGGTCGGTCATTTCCGCAACGGTCAGACCCATGTAGTGGGTCACGACGACAGCGCCGGCATCGGCGAAGACGCTTTTCAGCGACTCGATCGATTCCTGCTTTTGAGCGCGGTCCATTGCGGTCTCCTACTCAATAACAGCGGCCGGACCATTCCGGCAGCCAGATGCGAAACCCAAGCGGGATCGCTCCCGCGTGCGAGTCGCATGTGCCTGTTTCAAGGAAAGTCGGCCGCGTTCCGGTCTCGGACCGGCCCAACACGAGGAAGGGGAAGGTCACGAGCAGGAAGACTTGGCGTCTCTATCCCTGTCTCCCGACGGCGAGGAAGGGCTCTTCCTCGGTTACGGCGTTGGTGACCCCACGCCCCGTTGTTCTCAAACAGGTTCGCCAACGGACCGGAGTCCATCGGAGAAGGCGCGCCGTATAGACGAAGACGCGGTGGATTTCAACAGGGCCCCGGCGAACAGTCGCCTAGACGCCCGCGCCGACCTTGCTGAGCTGCGCCGCCATCTGCTTCAGGCGCTTGTCCAGCTCGGCCATGGTGCGGTTCAGCGCGCCCTCATCGTCGCGCCAGACCTGGACCACGCGCGCCCAGACCGTCGCCATGGCCGCAAGGCGCGGGATCGTCGCCTCGACGCCGGCCGCCTCGAGGACGGCGCGGGCGATGCGCGGAAAGCGGGCGGCCGAGACCAGCACGCCCTCGGCCGAGGCGATGGCGATCAGCGCCGCACGATGGGGCTCCATCGCCTCGATCCGCGCCATCGCAGCGTCGAACAGCCGGTCGTGGACGGCGGCGGTCGCCGGATAATCGACGCCCAGCGCCGCTTGGTCGAACCGGGTCGAAAGGTGGTTGAGCACCGCCGCCTTGCTGTCGGCCAGCGCATAGAGCGCCGCGAAGGAAATATCAGCCTTCACGGCGATGTCGCGCAGGGCGACCTGAGGCCAGGGCTTGTCAGCGGCGAGAGCCAGGGCGGCGGCGGCGGCGCGGTCAAGAATATCGGCGGTCATGGAAGAGACATGGCCCCGGACTTTGACAGGGACAAGACAAACCTCCCCCGTTCGGACGTCGAAGCGCTCTAGCCGCCCAGTTCCTTCGATCGCGCCACGGCGGCGTCCAGCGCCTTGGGCAGCAAGTCACCGAAACCTCCGGCGCCCATCAGCACCGAGAGCGCCGCCGCTGTCGTGCCGCCGGGCGAGGTCACCTGCTTGCGCAGCTCAGCCGGTTCCTCGCCGCTCTGCGCCATCAGGGCGGCGGCGCCGATGATCGTCGCTCGGGCCAGGCGGGCGCTCTCGGCAGGATCCAGGCCCTGGGCCGCGCCCGCCGCCTCCAGCGCTTCGATGAAGGCGTAGAGATAGGCCGGCGCCGAGCCCGACACAGCGGTAGCGGCGTGCATCAGGTCCTCCGACGCCAGCTCCGCCACGGCGGCCACCGGGGCGAACAGGGCTCGGGCGCGGGCGAGGGCCTCGGCGTCGTCCGCATAGAGACTGGCCGCGCCCTGCCCAATGGCGACGGCCGTGGTCGGCATGACCCGCGCCACGCGGCGGCCGCCGAAGGCCTGCGAGATGTCCACTGCGCGGACGCCGGCGGCGATCGACACGATCACCGCGTCCGGCGCCAAGTGCGGGACCACGTCCTGGACGGCCTCGCGCCAGATCTGCGGCTTGACCGCCAGCAGCACGGTCTTGGCGGCGGACAGCGCCGCGAGCGGCGGGTTGACGACCGCGCCCGCGAAGGCGGCGGCGTCGACATGGGGATCACGGATGATGAGATCGGCGGCTTGGAACGCGCCGGCCGCGCGCCAGCCCTGAATCAGAGCGCCGCCCATGCGGCCCGCGCCGAGGAGAAGAATGGGGGTCATGCGCGCTCACCTGATGTGTCATCCCGGACGCGCCCGCGCGATCCGGGACCCAGGGGCCACGCGCCGTGAGGTCGCCCCTGGGTCCCGGCTCTTCGCGCAACGCGCTACGGCCGGGATGACAACCCAAGCAGCGGAAGTCCAGTGATTAAGCCTGGCCGACCGTCTCGAACATGCAGGCGGCCATTGCCTGATCCGGGGTCTTGGCACCCTGCAGCAGGAATTCGAACGCGGGGAAGAAGCGGTCCGCCGCCTCAACCGCCGCGTCGATCATCGAGGCGGCCTGGGCCATGGTCGGACGCTCGCCCGACGGCAGGGCCAGGGCGTGGCGGAACACGACCTCACCGTCCTCGGTCCAGACCTCGAAATGGCCCAGCCAGACGCGCTGGTTGATCAGGGCCAAAAGCTCATACGCGTTGGCGCGCTTGGACTTGGGCGCGCGCAGGTCCAGCGACAGGCACAGCTGCAGGCAGTCGGCCTCTGGCCGCCAGGCGAACCACAGCTCGTAGTCCTTCCAGTCACCCTTCAGGGCGAAGGCCAGGTCACCGTCCTCGGTGCGGTCAAAGGTGAGGTTCTCGGCCGACAGCACGTGCTCGACCACCTCCAGGGGGTCCAGCGCCATCAGGACGTCGTCGTCTTCCGGTTGGGTGTCCATGAAAAACCTACGTCCCCGCCGGCGACGGCGGGGGTTAGCCCCGCGCTGAATCGCTCACGTACGGGGACACTAATCTGCTTCGCGGCGTTCGTCTCAACTCGCTTCACGCCGGAAGCGAGCGGCGAGTCGGCTATTCGCCTGAACTCGCGGTTTTCTTCGCGGGCGCCTTCTTGGCCGCCTTCAGGGCCGCCACTTCCTCGCGCAGCGCCGCCACCTCGGCCTTCAGGGCCTCGAAGTCGTCGCGGCGGATCAGATCGAATTCCGCCGCCAGACGGTCCGCCTGAGCTCGCATCGCGGTCTTGGCCTCCTCGCCGGCCGTCTGGGCGATGCCCATGGCCGCCTGGGTCAGCTTGGCGAATTCGTCGAGGAAGGGGTTCTGGCTGTGCATCGGTAATCCATGCCCGCGAATGGGCGCCGAACTCTTATATGGGAAACGGTGGATGAAAGCGAAGCCCGAACGCTATACGACTGCGTCGATCTGTTCCGCACGGAGCCCGAGCGCGTGATCTTTCCGAACATCGACCCTGTGGTCCACATCGGCCCCTGGGCCCTGGAATTCGGCCCTCTGGCCCTGCGCTGGTACGCCCTGGCCTATGTGGCCGGGATCCTGCTGGGATGGCGCTACGCCGTTCGTCTGACGCAGACGGCGAGCGTTTGGGGCGGCCGCGCCCCGACCGCCACGCCGCTGCAGATTGATGATCTGGTCCTCTGGATCACGCTGGGCATCATCGCCGGCGGGCGTCTCGGATACATCCTGTTCTATATGCTGATGAACGCCGACCAGCGGGCGTGGCTGGCCGCGCATCCGATGGACGTCTTCAAGATCTGGGAAGGCGGCATGTCGTTCCACGGCGGCTTCCTCGGGGTCTGCGCGGCGGTGGCGCTCTTCGCGCGCCGCAACCAGATCGACATCCTCAAGCTCGGCGATCTGATCGCGCCCGTGGCGCCGATCGGCATCTTCTTCGGCCGCATCGCCAACTTCATCAATGGCGAGCTTTGGGGTCGCGTCACCGACGGCCCGTTCGGGATCATCTTCTGTAACGAGACCATCCAGGCCAATCACCCGCAACGCATCTGCCCGGCGGGCCCCGATCCTCGCCACCCCAGCCAGCTCTACGAGGCGGGTCTTGAAGGGCTGGCGCTGTTCCTGATCCTGGCCTTCGCCGCCTATCGCCTGAAGTGGCTCCGTCGGCGCGGCGCGCTCGTGGCGACCTTCCTGCTGGGCTATGGCCTGGCGCGGCTGTCGCTGGAGAACGTCCGCAATCCCGACCTCGGCATGCCCGAGTTCCCGCTGGGCCTGACCATGGGGATGATGCTGTCGATCCCGATGATCCTGGCCGGCGGATGGCTGCTGTGGAAGGCGCTGAAGGAACCGATCCAGGACGACGCCGAGGCGCATGAGCCTGCTTGATCGCCTGAAGGCCCAGATCGCCCAGGACGGGCCGATCGGGGTTCCCGAGTTCTTCACCCGCTGCCTGCACGACCCCCGCGACGGTTATTACGCCATGCGCCCGGACCTCGGTGTCAGCGGAGACTTCATCACCGCGCCGCTGGTCAGCCAGATGTTCGGCGAGTTGATCGGTCTCTGGGTGATCGAGACCTGGAGCCGCATGGGGCGTCCTTCGCCGTTCCGTCTGGTCGAGATGGGGCCGGGTGATGGAACGCTGATGAGCGACCTGCTCCGGGCCGGTCGGCTGGATCCGGCCTTTCTGGCCGCCGCCGAGGTTTGGCTGGTCGAGGTGTCCGAGCCGTTGAAGGCCAAGCAGGCCGCGAGGCTGGGCGAAGGCCCGCGCTGGGTCTCGCGTCTGGACGAGGTCCCCGGCGGCGCGCCGATGATGCTGGTCGCCAACGAGCTCCTGGACTGCCTGCCCGCGCGCCAGTTCGTCCGCACCCGGACGGGGTGGGCCGAGCGGGTGATCGGACTGGGCCAGGATGGCGGGCTGGCGTTCGGGCTTCGCGCTATAAATCCTCCCCCCAGAGGGGGAGGTGTCCGCGTAGCGAACGGAGGGGGAGGTCCTGTCGGTCCCGCCCCTGCCCCCTCCGGTCCTTCGGACCACCTCCCCCGCTGGGGGGAGGATCTGGAAGCGGGCGCCGTTGTCGAATCCTCCCCCGCCCAGGCGGCCCTGGCCTCGGACATCGCCCATCGCTTGGTCACCGACGGCGGCGCGGCGCTGCTGATCGACTATGGCCGCGCCGAGCTCGAGGCCGGCGACACGCTGCAGGCCATCCAGAACCACCAGAAGGTCGATCCGCTGGAGACGGCGGGCCTTGCCGACCTGACCGTCTGGGCCGACTTCCCGTCGGTGGTCGCGGCCGCGCGCGAAGCCGGCGCAAAGGCGGGGCCGGTCATCACCCAGGGGGCGTTCCTGGTCGCTCTGGGAATCATCCAACGCGCCGAGGCCCTGGCCGCGCGCCAGCCCGAACGCGGCGACCAGATCGCAAGACAGCTTGATCGCCTGATCGGAGAGGCGCAGATGGGCGATCTGTTCAAGGTTGCGTGCCTCTGCGCGCCCGACCTTTCGCCCCCCCTCTTCGAGGACGCGACATGAAGACGCCCACCCTGCCCACCGTCCAGTCCCCGCTGCTGTCCAGCCTGCCGGGCGTCAAGCACGCCTTCTTCACCCGCCAGGGCGGGGTCTCGAAGGGCATCTATGACAGCCTGAACGTCGGGCGGGGCAGCAAGGACGAACCGGCCGATGTCGAGGAGAACCGCGCCCGCATCGCGCGCTGGTTCGGCGGCGGTCCGGAGGATCTGAACGTCTGCTACCAGATCCATTCGACCATCGCGATCGTCGCCGACGGCTCGTGGGGCGACGCCCGGCCCGAGGGCGACGCGGTGGTGTCCAAGACTCCTGGCGTGATCTGCGGAGCCATGGCGGCCGACTGTGCGCCGGTGCTGCTGGTCGATCCCGAGGCGCGGATCGTGGCCGCCGCCCACGCCGGCTGGCGCGGGGCACTGGATGGCGTCGTCCAATCAGCCGTCGATCGCATGGTGGCGCTCGGCGCCAGTCCGGCGAACATCACCGGCGTCGTCGGTCCCTGCATCGGGCCGAAGTCCTACGAGGTGGGGCTGGAGTTCCTGCACCGCTTCGAGGCCGACTGCCCAGGCTCGAGCCGGTTCTTCAAGCCGGGCCTCAGCGAAGACAAGCGCTTCTTCGACCTGCCCGCCTTCGTGCTGGACCGTCTGGCGACGGCCGGCGTCGAGCGCCGCGAGTGGGTCGGCCGCGACACCCGCGCGGAAGAAGAATGGTTCTTCTCGAACCGCCGCGCCTTCCTCAACAACGACGGCGACTACGGCCGTCTGCTGTCGGCGATCATGCTGGAGGCGTGAGCGCCCAGGACGGCGCGTGCGATGCTCCGGGTACGGAAACGAAAAAGTCTCGCCGTTAACACTTGTTTCCAGGGCTTTGCCTGCTAGAAGGCCCGCCAACGGCGACCCCCACACTCGAGATCATCATGAAGCTGCTGTCCGGCAACTCCAACCGCCCGCTGTCCCAAGCGATCGCGGAGTATCTCGACATGCCGCTGACCCGCGCCCAGGTGCGCCGGTTCGCCGATCTTGAGGTGTTCGTCACCATCGACGAGAACGTGCGGGGCGAGGACGTCTTCGTCATCCAGTCGACCAGCTATCCGGCCAACGACAACCTGATGGAGCTCCTCATCTGCATCGACGCCCTGAAGCGTGCGTCGGGCAAGCGGATCACCGCCGTCATCCCGTACTTCGGCTACGCCCGCCAGGACCGCAAGACCGGTGGCCGCACCCCGATCTCGGCCAAGCTGGTGGCCAATCTGATCACCCGCTCGGGCGCCGACCGGGTCCTGACGATGGACCTGCACGCCGGCCAGATCCAAGGCTTCTTCGACATCCCGACCGACAACCTGCTGCCCTCGCGCCTGATGGCCGAGGACATTCGCCGGCACTATCCGATGGGCGATGACCTGATGGTCGTCTCGCCGGACGTCGGCGGCGTGGTGCGGGCCCGCGCCCTGGCCAAGCGCCTGGACGACGCCGATCTCGCCATCGTCGACAAGCGTCGCTCGGGCCCGGGCCAGTCGGAGGTGATGAACATCATCGGCGACGTCAAGGATCGCCGCTGCATCCTGTTCGACGACATCGCCGACTCGGCCGGCACCCTGTGCAACGCCGCCCAGGCCCTGATGGCCCACGGCGCCAAGTCGGTCAGCGCCTACATCACCCACGGGGTGCTGTCGGGCGCGGCGGCTGATCGCGTCGCCAATTCAGTTCTGACAGAGCTGGTGGTCACCGACTCGATCGAGGCCTCGGACCCGGCCAAGGCCTGCCCGAAGATCCGCTACGTCTCGTGCGCCCCGCTGATCGGCGAAGCCATCCGCCGCATCGCCAACGAAGAGTCCGTGTCCAAGCTCTTCGACTAAAGAGCCCGGGCCTGGCGCGTCTTGGTTAATCGCGCGGCTGCATGTCGTTCGCCGAGCACGCCACGACGACGAAGTTAAGGTTATTTTTCGCGTGAAACGGCGCGTTCCGTAAGGAATTCGCCTCACGCACGGTCACGCTTGTAAAAGCTTGGTTAACAGGGCGACAGTCACAATGTCGCCTGCCCAGGCTGCTATGCGCGCCACCAGAGTTTGATGGGGAAATTCGGATAATGCGTTCCTTCTCGCGTACGCGGGTCGTGCTGACGACGACCGCCGTGGCGCTGGCCGCTATGGTCGCGGCCTGTAGCTCTCCGCCGCCCCCGCCTCCCCCGCCCGTGGTGCAAGCGCCGCCCCCGCCGCCGCCGATCACCCTGTCGGCCAGCGTGGTCGAACGGGCCAGCGCCTTCCGCGGCTACATGGCCCGCGCCAGCCAGGTCTCGCCCACCTTCCAGAATGGCGAGCAGATCCAGGCCTCGCTGAAAGTCGGCGCGGCCTACGAGACCAAGTCGTTCATGAACGGCGCCGTGGCCTACGCCGCCGTTCTGGCCCTGCAGGATCCCACCTTCGTCGCCTCGGTGCGCGAAGTGGCCGCCCACCCCACCCAGCGCCAGGAGATGATCAACAACATCTTCTCCAACCCCTCCTACGCCACGATGTTCAAGGGCGCCGACAGCGCTGCGGGCCTGATCATCGACACCATCGGCGGCGATGGGCTGAAGCTGTTCATGGCCGGCAAGGCCGTGAAGCAGGCCGCCTACGACGTTCAGAAATCCACCTGGTCGAAGGCGACCGTCGTCGACCGCGATGGCCGCTTGGCCTCGACCAAGTCACTGTCGACCAGCCCGGCGCTGGCGGAAAGCGCAGACGTCGCCGTCCTGCAGCAAGCCTCTACGGGCGGCCAATCGCTGGGCCTCACCCCGCGCGCCGTCGAGGCGCCCTACTCGCCTGTGGTGGTCCGGGGCCTGGCCGTCGCCGCTCTCGCGGCCCTCGGCGCCGCCGGCGACGAGAACCTCACCTCGATCGATGCGCTCACCGTCGATCCGGCCACGGGCAGCTGCCTGAACATGGCCAAGCTGAACCTCTACCAGTGCCTGGCCGTCTCGAAGCCGCACTACGAGGACATCTTCTGCCTGGGTCAGCATATCCTGATCGACACCGGCGCCTGCGTCATCAAGGCCGCCGGCGCCACGGTGCCGCCCGAACCCCCGCGCGTGCTGCCGGTCAAGGAATCCATCGCCACCAAGGGCGCGGGCTCCAACTCGCGCAAGGCCAAGTCCGCCGCCAAGAAGCCGGCCAAGAAGGGCTGATCTTTCGAGCTTTCCGTCACCGGGGGCCAGGCGTTGCGTCGCCTGGCCCTTTTGTGTATGTAGCGCGACCCCAAAACGACCGGGCGAGCGTGGCGATCCAGCCATAGGCGCTCTGGTCCCAGAAGAGAGCATCCGGCTCTCTAGAAAGACTGCATTATGGTTGAGATCATCCTGAACGTGGAAGTCCGCGACGGCGCCGGCACCGGCAATGCGCGCGCCACCCGCCGCGCCGGCAAGGTCCCGGGCGTCCTGTACGGCGGCGGCAAGGCTCCGGTGAACATCGCCGTGAAGGCCAACGAATTCCGCAAGTCGCTGTACACCGGCAAGCTGCTGGGTCATCTGGTCACCCTGCAGTACGGCGAAGAAAAGCAATCGGTCATCGCCAAGGCTGTGCAGTTCCACCCCGTCACCGACGAGCCGGTCCACTTCGACCTGTACCGCGTCGACGAGCACCAGCTGATCAAGATCGAAGTGCCGGTGCACTTCAAGAATCACGAAACCTCGGTCGGCCTGAAGAAGGGCGGCACGCTGGAAGTCATCCGTCACACCGTCGAGCTAGCCTGCCCGGCCGACAAGATCCCCGAAGAACTGGTCATCGACCTGGCCGGTCACGACATCGGCGACGTCATCCGCATCTCGGAAGTGAAGCTGCCGGAAGGCGTGAAGCCGGCCATGGACCGCGACTTCGTGATCGCCAACGTCAAGGCGTCGTCCGCCGCTCAGTCGGACGCCGGCGACACCACGACCGCCTAAGTCTGTCGGTCTTCGGATCGAAGCGCTTTAGAGACGGGCGGACCTTCGGGTCCGCCCGTTTTTGTTTGAGGCCGTGCGTCCTTAGAGACCCGCTGCGCGGGCGCCTCAGGATGAGGGCCTCTTGCATATTGAATTCCTCATCCTGAGGTGCGAGGCGAAGCCGCGCCTCGAAGGACGCAAGGCCTCACCGCCTACAAGGAACAGAGATGCTGATCCTCGCCGGCCTGGGCAATCCCGAGCCCAAGTACGAGAAGAACCGCCACAATGTCGGCTTCATGGCCGTCGACGCCCTGGCCCGGAAGTGGGGCACGGCGCCCTGGCGCGCGCGCTTCCAGGGCCTGGCCTGTGAGGGGCAGGTCTCCACCCCCGACGGGCCGGTCAAGCTGCTGCTGCTCAAGCCCAAGACCTACTACAACGAAAGCGGCCGCGCGGTGGGCGAGGCTATGAAGTTCTTCAAGCTGCAACCGGCCGACGTCATCGTCTTCCACGACGAGATCGACATGGCCCCGGGCCGCTTCCGCATGAAGTCGGGTGGCGGCGCGGCGGGCAATAACGGCATCCGCTCGGTGACCAGCCAGGTCGGTGACGCCTTCCGCCGAGGCCGCATCGGCGTGGGCCATCCGGGCCACAAGGACGCGGTGATGCACTACGTGCTGGGCGACTTTCACAAGGTCGAGCACCAGTGGCTGGACCCGATGCTGGACGCCATCGCCGACGCTTTACCCTTCGCCGCTGTCGGCGACGACGAGCGCTATCAGGCCGAGGTGATGCGCCTGGCCCCCGCGCCCAAGGCCGACCCGCGCAAGCCCGCCAAGGACGACTGACGATGTTCTCGCTGCCGCTGCCGCTGCTGGGCCTGTCGCTGCTGTTCTCGATCGCTCTTTGCGTCCACGTCGTTCGGACCCATCGCGAGATGTACTGGCTGTGGATCATCCTGCTGTTCCAGCCGGTCGGCGGTGTGGTCTATCTGGTCGCGGTGATCCTGCCCGAGCTGCTGCGCGGACGGACCGCGCAGAAGGTGGGCGCGGCCGCCCGCCAGGCGCTGGATCCGCAGCGCGAGTATCGCGAGGCCGCCAAGGCGGTTGAAGACGCGCCGACGGTGGCCAACCGCGTCCGCCTGGCCGTCGCCGCTACGGAATTGGGCAAGCACGCCGAGGCTGAAGCGCTCTACGCAGAAAGCCTCGTGGGCCTCTACGCCGATGATCCGCAGCTGCTGCTGGGCCGCGCCAACGCTCTGATCGAGCTGAACCGCCCCGCCGAGGCCCTGCCGCTGCTGGAAAAGCTAGGAGAAACCCCGACCGCCGGCCGCACCCCTCACACCCTGCTGGCTCTGGGCCGGGTCTATCATGCCCTGGGTCGCGAGGAGCAGGCCGAGACCGCCCTGCGCTGGGCGGCTGACCACTATCCAGGCTTCGAGGGCGTGGCCCGCTATACTGTCTTCCTGGCCGGCCAGGGCCGCCAGGACGAGGCGCGCGCTCAGCTGGCCGAGATCGACAAGCGCCTCGCCAAGACCCACGCCCACTTCCGCAAGGAGGCCAAGGGCTGGCGCGATTTCGCGGCTGGGGCGGTCAACTGAAGCTGACCGCCCCCGCCTCTAAGGCGTTCTAAGCCGCCCGCGCGCGCCGCGCCGCCTCGACCATGTTGGCGATCGCGGCCTGCGTCTCGGGCCACTTGCGGGTCTTCAGACCACAGTCGGGATTGACCCATAGCTGCTCGCCGACCAGCCGCTCACGGGCGGCCGTCAGCAGCGTCGTCATCTCCTCGACGGCCGGAACACGGGGTGAGTGGATGTCATAGACGCCCGGTCCGATCTGGGCCGGATAGGCGTAGCCGACGAAGGCGTCCAGCAGCTCCATCTTCGACCGCGCCGTCTCGATCGAGATCACGTCGGCGTCCATCGCCCCGATGGCGGCGATGATGTCGTTGAACTCCGAGTAGCACATGTGGGTGTGGATCTGGGTGGCGTCGGCCACGCCGGACGCCGCCAGTCGGAAGCTCTCGACCGCCCAGTCCAGATAGGCGTTCCAGTCGCCGCGTCGCAGCGGCAGACCCTCGCGCAGCGCCGCCTCGTCGATCTGGATGATCGCCGCGCCGGTGGCCTCCAGGTCGACGACCTCGTCGCGAATGGCCAGGGCGATCTGCCGACAGGCCGTCGCGCGCGGAAGGTCGTCGCGGACAAACGACCAGTTGAGGATTGTCACGGGGCCAGTCAGCATCCCCTTCATCGGTCGCCGCGTCAGCCCCTGGGCGTAGCGCCACCAGTCCACCGTCATCGGCGCAGGCCGCGAGACGTCGCCAAACAGGATCGGCGGCCGCACGCAGCGCGAACCGTAGGACTGCACCCAGCCACTCTGGGTGAAGGCGAAGCCCGCCAGTTGCTCGCCGAAATACTGGACCATGTCGTTGCGCTCGAACTCGCCATGGACCAGCACGTCGAGGCCGACCTGCTCCTGCCAGGTCACCGCGCGGGCGGTCTCCTGGCGCAGGAAGGCCTCATAGGTCGCGTCGCTGATCTGTCCCTTGGCGAAGGCCGCTCGCGCCTGGCGCACCTCGGTCGTCTGGGGGAACGACCCGATCGTCGTCGTGGGCAGCGGCGGCAGATCCAGTCGCGCCCGTTGGGCCTCGCGCCGCTGGTCGTAGGGCGAGCGGCGGCGGGTCATGTCGGGCGTGACGGCGGCCACGCGTTCGGCGACCTTCGGATCGTGGATGCGCGGTGAGGTCGCCCGCGCGCGCGCCGCCTGGGCGCTGGCCTCCAGCGCGGCGGCGACCGAGGCTCGGCCTCCGTTCAGCGCCTGGGCCAGCACCGCCAGCGCCTCGATTTTCTGGACCGCGAAGGCCAGCCACTGGCGGATCTCCGGATCCAGCGCCGTTTCCAGGTCCAGATCGATCGGCGTGTGCAGCAGCGAGCACGAGGGCGCCAGCACCACCCGGTCGCTTCCGCGCCGCGCCACGACGGGCTCCAGACGATCCAGCAGGGCCGGCAGGTCGGCGCGCCAGACATTGCGGCCGTCGATCACGCCCAGCGACAAAACGAGGCTCTCGCGGCTGGCGGCCAGGGCGGCTTCCAGTTCATCGGGCGCGCGGACCAGGTCGAGGTGGACGCCTTCCACTGGCAGATTGACCGCCGTCGTCAGGTTCTCGCCATAGCCGCCGAAATAGCTGGTCAGCATCAGCCGCAGGCCCGGCGCGGCGTGGGTCAGGAAGCCATAAGCGCGGCGCAGCTCGGCGCGTTCGAAGTCCGTCAGGTCCAACGCCAGGCAGGGCTCGTCGATCTGCACCCAGTCCGCCCCGGCCGCCGCCAGCCCCTGCAGCACCTGCGCGTAGACCGGCAACAGGGCCGACAGCAGCGACAGGGGCGAGAAGCCCTCGGCCTTGGTCTTGGCCAGCTTGAGGAAGGTCACCGGCCCCAGCAGCACCGGACGCGTGTGGACGCCCAGCGCCTTGGCCTCGAGGAACTCGTCCACCGGCTTGCTGGACGACAGCGCGAAGGCCTGGCCCGGCGCCAGCTCGGGCGCCAGATAGTGATAGTTGGTGTCGAACCACTTGGTCATTTCCAGCGCCGGAACGCCGCCCGCGTCGGGCGCATGGCCGCAGCCCGAGCCGCACGCCTCAGCCGCCGGACGCCCCTGGTCGCCGCGCGCCATGGCGAAGTAGGTCGTCAGGTCGACCGCCCCGCCCGACCAGCCGTAGGCGGCGGGGATCGCGCCGACCATCACCGCCGTGTCCAGCACGTGATCGTACAGCGAGAAGTCATTGCTGGGCACGTGGGCGACGCCCAGCGCGGCCTGGCGTGTCCAGGTCTTGGCCCGCAGGTCGCGCGCCGTGTCGAGCAGCACATCCGCGTCGGTCTTGCCCGCCCAGTAGGCCTCCAGGGCGAACTTCAGTTCGCGCTTGGGGCCGATACGGGGAAAGCCCAGGGTGGCTATGGTGACGGTCATTTCGAAAAGCCTCTGCCGGTGTTGTGGCGAGGCTGATCGGGACGCGCGCGGTCGAGCGCGCACGGGCGCTTTGTCCGGTCGCGCTGAGCAAGCGGCCAGACCGGACACCCCGCCGGAGGACGTTATCTGTCGAGGCAGGTCTCCTGGCTCACGGGTCGTCACCCCTGCCCTGGCCTTCCCGACGCATCCCCGAACCAGCTCGGCGCGTCAGTGACACGAAACGGACAGCGGCTCGCCGCTCACAGTTGCGGGGGCAGCGCCGGATTCGGGGTTTCACGCCCTCACCGACTTCCCTCTTAGCTCCGGACGCGAACGTCCGCAGACCACGACAGCGGCAACAGACCACGCGCCGCCGATGTCGTCAATTCAGATATAAAGATTTCTTTATGTGATTTTCTAGGAGCGCGACGCCTCAGAAGCGTCCACGCTGAAAATCATCGAACGCCTGCATCAGCCCCTCGCGCGTATCCATCACAAAGGGCCCGTGCCAAAAAACCGGCTCGCCGATCGGACGGCCGGCCAGCAGAAGGACGCGGGCGTCGGTGACGGCTTCGACACGGACGGTGTCGCCGCGCCCCAGGAAGACGCCCGACAGAGCGTCCACCGTGTCATGGGCGACGCGGACCTTGCCTTCGTAGACGGCGAGCATGGCGTTGCGGTCGTCGCCGACCGGCTCCTCGAACACGGCCCCGGCCGGCAGCACGACGTCGAAATAGAGGGCGTCCACCGCGCCCCCGCCGATCGGCCCGGCCGTGCCGGCCTCGGTCGCGCCCGAGATCACCTTGACCGAGACGCCGCCGTCGCGGGCCTCGACCGGGATGCTGTCGGTCTCGAATTCCTGGTAGCCGGGCGCGCTCATCTTGAGCTTGGCCGGCAGGTTCACCCACAGCTGGAAGCCGCGCATGCGACCGTCCGCCTGCTCGGGCATTTCGGAGTGGACGATGCCCTTGCCCGCCCGCATCCACTGGATGCCGCCCGGCCCGATCACGCCCTCGCGGCCGGTGTTGTCCTTGTGACGCATCCGGCCTTCCAGCATGTAGGTCACGGTCTCGAAGCCGCGATGCGGGTGGTCGGGAAAGCCGCCCATGTAGTCGGACGCCTCTGCATTGTCGAAACAGTCCAGCATCAGGAACGGGTCGAACATCTGGGCTTCCGGCGTGCCCAGCATCCGCGTCAGACGCACCCCGGCGCCGTCGGAGGTGGGCTGACCCTTGACGGTCTTCAGAACGGGACGGACGGGCATGGCGGGCTCCTGTTGCGGCTTTGATATCTGGTCTGGTTGCAATTCGCGCAAGAGCCGCCGCGCGTTCGCCTTTGGCGGCCATCCGTGCTAAGCGCGCGCCAACGAAATTCACGAGAGTTCCATGGCCCTGAAAGTCGCCATCGTCGGCCTGCCCAATGTCGGCAAGTCCACCCTGTTCAACGCCCTGACCCAGACGGCGTCGGCCCAGGCCGCCAACTATCCGTTCTGCACGATCGAACCCAACACCGGCGACGTGGCCGTGCCCGAGCCGCGCCTGAACGCCCTGGCCAAGATCGCCGGCTCCAAGGAAATTATCCCGGCCCGGATCAACTTCGTCGACGTCGCGGGCCTGGTGCGGGGTGCGTCCAAGGGCGAAGGCCTGGGCAACCAGTTCCTGGCCAACATCCGCGACTGCGACGCCGTGGCCTTCGTGGCCCGCTGCTTCGAGGACAGCGACATCACCCACGTCGAGGGCCGTATCGACCCGATCAGCGATCTTGAGATCATCGAGATGGAGCTGATGCTGGCCGACCTGGAGAGCCTGGAAAAGCGTCTGCCCAACGTCGAGAAGCGCGCCAAGAGCGGCGGCGACAAGGACATGATCCAGACCCTGCGCCTGATCAATCTGGCGCTGGAGCAGCTGCGCGCCGGCCGTCCGGCCCGCGCCGCCCAGATCGACAAGGAAGACGCCAAGGCCTGGGCCATGCTGCAGCTGCTGACCTCGCTGCCGGCCCTCTATGTCTGCAACGTCGAGGAAGCCAGCGCCGACAAGGGCAACAAGTTCTCGGACCTGGTGGCCGAACGCGCCGCCCGCGACAACGCCAAGAGCGTGGTCATCTCGGCCCAGATCGAGAGCGAGATCGCTCTCCTGGACGAGGAAGAGCGCGCCGAGTTCCTCGAGACCCTGGGCCTGGCCGAGCCGGGCCTAAACCGCCTGATCCGCGAAGCCTACAGCCTGCTGGGCCTGCAGACCTACTTCACCGTGGGCCCCAAGGAAGCGCGCGCCTGGACCATCCCCGTGGGGGCCACCGGCCCGCAGGCCGCCGGGGTGATCCACACCGACTTCGAGAAGGGCTTCATCCGCGCCGAGACGATCGCCTTCGACGACTACGTCAAGCTGGGCGGCGAGAACGGCGCCAAGGAAGCCGGCAAGATGCGGTCGGAAGGCAAGGAATACGTCGTCAAGGACGGCGACGTGATGCACTTCCGCTTCAACGTCTAAGCAACCAGAATACCAGCGGCCGGAGCGGAGACGCCCCGGCCGTTTCTCATTGGGGAGTAAGCTTGTGGCCGAGATCATCACCCTGACCGCCGCGCATGACGGCTTTGCGTTCACCGCCCTGCATGCCCAGCCGGAAGGCGCTCGGAAGGGCGGCGTCATCGTCATCCAGGAGATCTTCGGCCTGGACCAGTACGTCCACGAGGACGTCGCCCGGTGGGCGGCGCGCGGCTTCGAGGTGATCGCGCCGTCGATGTTCGACCGGCAGGAGAAGGGCTTCACAGCGCTTCACGATCCGGCGGGCTTCGAGAACGGCGTCAAGCACGCCATGGCAAACGGCCCCGACAACGCCATGGGCGACATCCAGGCCTGCGTCGATTTCCTCAAGGATCGGGGACCGGTCTTCGTGGTCGGCTACTGCTACGGCGGGACCATGACCTGGCTGGCGGCGTCTCGCTGCGAGGGGATCGCGGCGGGCTCCAGCTACTACGGCGGCCAGGTCGCCGGCATGGCCAAGTTCGCGCTCAAGGCGCCGGTGATCGTCCATCTCGGACGCAAGGACCCCCACATCCCCGCCGACGACGTCAAGGCGGCCATCCACGCCGCCCACCCCGAGGTCCAGGTCCACATCTACGAAGCCAGCGGCCACGGCTTCAATAACGACGGGCGGCCGGACTCCGACCTCGCCGACGCCGAGCTGGCCCGTCAGCGGACCGTGGACTTCTTCGCCGCGCACGGGGCGGCCTGATGGGCGAGCGGATCGCGCTCGCGACCCACGAAGGCGCGCCCCTGGCCGCCTATCATGCGCCGCCCCTGGAGGCGCGGCGGGGCGGGATCGTCATGCTGCACGCGATCTGGGGCGTCACACCGCATCTGCGTCAGCTTTCCGACAGCCTGGCCGAGCAGGGCTATGAGGTGATGCTCCCCAGCCTGATGGATGCGGCGGACGCAGCGTTTCCGGTCGAGGACACCACGCCTTCGATCCTCGACGCCCGCATGGCCATGGGGGCGCGGACGGGTTGGGGCGCCAGCACCCTGCCCCGCGTGCAGGCCTGTATCGACGCCCTGAACGGGCCCGTCTACGCCATGGGCTTCTGTTATGGGGGCACGACGGCCTGGCTGGCCGCCTGTCGCTGCGAGGGGCTGACGGCCGTCTCCGCCTTCTATGGCGGCGATATCGCGGCCTATCGCGACGAGACGCCAAAGGTCCCCACCATCCTGCACTTCGGCAAGACCGACACGATGATCCCTTTGTCTGACGTTGACGCCGTCCGGGATCGCCATCCCGACCTGCCGGTGTATCTGTACGACGCCGGCCACGCCTTCGTGGCGCCAAGCGGTCATCATCCCGACAGCGCGCGCCTAGCGCTCTTGCGCACGCTGCAACTGTTCCAGCGGTCCAGCGGAACCCGCGCCGAGGCATGAACATGATCCGTCGACTGACTGCTCTGACCCTGTCGCTGATGCTGGCCGGCGGCCCGGCCCTGGCGCAGACCATCGTCATCGTACGCCATGGCGAGAAGGTCTCGCCCAACGGCGATCCGGACCTTTCTGACGCCGGCAAGGCGCGAGCGCAGGCCCTGGCCGCCGCGCTGGCCGGCGCCAGGGTCTCGACGGTCCTGGCGACGCCCCTCAAGCGCACGCAACAGACCGCTCAGCCCACCGCCGACGCCGGCGGCCTGGTGATCCGGACGATCGCGCTGGATGGCGGTGTTCCCGCCCATGCCCAGCGCGTGGCTGAAGTCGCTCGACAAGCCCCGAAGGACACCACCGTACTCATCGTCGGCCACAGCAATACTGTCAGCGAGATCGCCCGCGCTCTGGGTGACGCCGCTCCGAGCCCGGTCACCGATTGCGACTATGATCAGATGACGATCATCAGTCTCGATGCGCCCACGGCGCGTACGCTCCATGCCCGCTACGGGGCGCCGACCCAGCCGTGTCCCACCAACTGAGGCGACGCCCGTCTGTACGTCTGCGCGCCATCGCGCGAACGCCTGGGCTGAGCTAGGCTGGGCTCATGCGTAGCCGCGTTTCCGTCCTGATCGCCTTCGCCGGCCTGCCCTGGGCGACCTTGGGCGTCGCGCACGCGGGCGAGACACGGTGCTGGTTCGAGAACGGCGCGGTGATCGCCCCGGCGGCCATCGGCGACATGGCCGGCGACTATGTGGTCGACCTTTCCGCGCCGCGCACCCTTTTGCACAACACCAAGGCCCAGATGGCCGGGATCACCGCCGAGGCCGTCAACCTGCCGGTCCAGATCGCCGGGCTCAAGGCGTCGGCCGTGACGGTGACCATCGCCGACCTTGATGACCGCGGGGCGGGTTTCGTCACTCCGATCGCCGGCGTCATCGGCATGGACGTCCTCGCCGGGCACAGCATCGAGATCGATTTTTCAGCCTGCCAGGTTCGCATCGACCAGCCCTGGCGTGCCCGGCGGCAGGTGGTGCTGCCGGTCGAGGTGATCGACGGGCTTCCGACCATCGCTGCGGCCGTCAGCGACGGTCCCACGGCGCGTCGCGGGGCCTTCGCGATCGACACGGCCTCGCGCGCCATGGCGCGGCTTTCCATGCGCGAGGGGCGTGTCGCCGGCAAGCTGGACGTCAATGCTCGCCACCAGGCGCCCGCGCGGCTTCGAGCTCTGTCGATTGCAGGCGTGCTGGCCGAGAACGTCCCGGCGACGCTCGCCCAAGATCTGCCCGAGGGCGTCAGCGGAACCTTGGGAACCGCCTTGTGGGCGCGCCATCGCCTGCGTCTGTCAGCCGACGCCCGGACCCTGTCGATCGCGCCCTGAGACCCGCCAAGAGAAAAGGCCCGGTGTCGCCACCGGGCCTTTCCAATCTTGGGAAGACGCTAGCCGCTTAGTGCGACTCGTTGCGCCACACCCGCTTGTAGCTGGCGTACAGCAGACCGCTCAGCAGCAGGAGGTAGATGATCACGGCAAAGCCGGTTTGCTTGCGCTCTTCCAGCTTGGGCTCAGCGGCCCACATCAGGAAGGCCGAGACGTCCTTGGCCTGCTGGTCGAGGGTCGACTTGGTGCCGTCGTCAAACGTCACCTGACCATCCTTCAGCGGCGCGGCCATGGCGATGAAACCGCCCGGCGGGACCTTCTCATGCGAGCCCGACCAGTAGGCCGTCAGATCGCCGGCCATGTAGGGGTTGTAGTGCTGCCCCGGACCGATCTTCAGGCCAGCCGGCGGGTTCACGTAACCCACCAGCAGCGAGTAGATGTAATCCGGACCGTTCGCACGGGCCTTGGCCAGCAGCGACATGTCCGGCGGCAGGGCGCCGCCGTTGGCGCCGCGTGCGGCGATCTCGTTCGGGAACGGCGCGGGGAAGTGATCGGCGCTGGTCGCCGGACGCTTGATCGGATCGCCGGTCTCGGAGTCGATGTCGGCGACCTCGTACTCCTTGGCGATCGCCTTGACCCACGGGTTGTCGTTCGAGTTCTTGTACTTCTCGTTATAGAACGGACCGCCCTTGTCGCCCAGGTTGCGGAAGCTGACCAGCTTCATCGAGTGGCACGACGCACAGACCTCGCGATAGACCTTGTAGCCGCGCTGCAGCTGGGCCTGATCGAACTTGCCGAACGGGCCTTCGAACGACCACTTGACGTCCTTGGGCGGCAGCGGGTGACCGGCGGCGAGCGCTTGGCCGGCGAAGGCCAGACCCGCGACGGCTGCGATGATGGAGAGTTTGCGCAGCATCAGGATCAGCCCTTCTTCTCGGTCAGCGCCGGCGACGCGATCGATTCCGGCACGGGCAGCGGCTTTTCCTTCAGGCCCAGGATCGGGAGGATCACCAGGAAGAAGGCAAAGTAGTACAGCGAGGCGACGCGGCTGAGCCACACGAAGCTGTTCAGGTCAGCGTCGATCAGCTTGAAGGTGGTCAGGTGCGGGATCACCTTGTCATCCGGCAGCTTGGCGCCGCAGAGGCCCAGGATGCAGCACGCCACGACGAAGATCATGAAATAGACCTTGGCGGTCGGACGGTAACGCATCGAGCGCACCTTCGACGTGTCCAGCCACGGCAGGGCGAACAGGCAGGCGATGGCGCCGAACATGGCCAGCACGCCCATCAGCTTGTCCGGCACGGCGCGCAGGATCGCGTAGAACGGCAGGAAGTACCATTCCGGAACGATGTGCGCCGGCGTCACCAGCGGGTTGGCCTCGATGTAGTTGTCGGGGTGGCCCAGGGCGTTGGGCATGAAGAAGACGAAGAAAGCGAAGAGGATCATGAAGACGCTCATCGCGAACCCGTCCTTCACCGTCGCGTACGGCGTGAAGGGCACGGTGTCGGCCTTCGACTTCGGCTCGACGCCGGTCGGGTTGTTCTGACCCACCACGTGCAGCGCCCAGATGTGCAGGATCACGACGCCCGCGATCATAAAGGGCAGCAGGTAGTGCAGCGAGAAGAAGCGGTTCAGCGTGGCGTTATCGACCGCGAAGCCGCCCCACAGCCAGGTGGTGATGCTCTCGCCGACGATCGGCAGGGCGCCGAACAGGTTGGTGATCACGACGGCGCCGTGGAACGACATCTGACCCCAGGGCAGGACGTAGCCCATGAAGGCCGTGGCCATCATCAGCAGGTAGATCACGCAGCCCAGCAGCCACAGCACTTCACGCGGCGCCTTGTAGGAACCGTAGTAGAGGCCGCGCATCATGTGGATGTAGACGGCGATGAAGAACATCGACGCGCCGTTGGAGTGCATGTAGCGGATCAGCCAGCCGTAGTTCACGTCGCGCATGATGTGCTCGACCGACGCGAACGCGCCCGAGGCGCTGGGCGTGTAGTGCATCACCAGGATGATGCCGGTGATCAGCTGCGAGGCCAGGCACAGCGACAGGATGCCGCCGAAGGTCCACCAGTAGTTCAGGTTCCGCGGGGTGGGGTAATCGACGAAAGAGTCGTAGCCCAGGCGGATAATCGGCAGACGGGCGTCGAGCCAGCGCTCGAAACCGGTCTTGGGTTGGTAGGTCGAATGTCCGCTCATATCCGTTAGCCGATCTTGACCTTGGTGTCGGAGAGGAAGGCGTATTCCGGAACCACCAGGTTCGTGGGCGCGGGGCCCTTACGGATACGACCCGAGGTGTCGTAGTGCGAGCCGTGGCAGGGGCAGAACCAGCCGCCAAAGTCGCCGCCGCCGAACGTCGGCACGCAGCCCAAGTGCGTGCACGAGCCGATCAGCACCAGCCACTGAGCCTTGCCCGGCTTCACGCGGTCGGCGTCCTTTTGCGGGTCCTTCATCGACACGGCGTCGTCCGCGACGGCCTTGTCGATCTCGCCCTTGGTGCGATTGCGCACGAAGAGCGGCTTGCCGCGCCACTTCAGCGTGACCTGCTGGCCTTCCGGCACCTTGGTCAGGTCGAACTCGGTCGAGGCCATGGCCAGCGTATCCGCCGACGGGTTCATCTGGTCGATGAACGGCCACGCCAGAGTCGCCGCGCCGCCAGCAGCGGCGGCGATCGCGGCGATATGAATGAAGTCGCGCCGGGAGGGATCGCCCCCGTGTTCCGGCTCGGTCGTTGCGCCCACGGCGGTGTCGGCCACCTTAAGTCACCCTTTGGTTCCGCCAGGCCGCGGGAGCGACCGGCTTGGAGACGCGCCTTGCGGCGCCATATCTTGCTCGACCCGCAAGCGGATCTCCGCCACAAGGCAGCGGTCAAATCGTCCTATCGGACGCGCGGGCCAAGTCCGCAAGTCCTTTCGATTCGTGGCAAAGCCCCTGCTGCCCTTGTGGTTGGTTCGCTTATTATGCGCATCGCACTTTTTCAACCAGGCATTCCCCAAAACGTAGGGGCCTGCATCCGACTGACAGCCTGTTTCGGCTTGGGGTTAGACGTGATCGAGCCCTGCAGTTTTCCCTTGAACGACAAGAGCTTGAAGCGCGCCGCATTGGACTATGGCCCTTTGTCGCACCTGACCCGCCACGACAGCTGGGAGACATTCCTTAAGGCGCCGGAACGCGTTGACGGGCGACTTCTGCTGTTCACGACCAAGGGCGCGACTCCGTTCCACCGGTTTTCGTTCGAACCCGGAGATACGCTGCTGTTCGGCAACGAGAGTCGCGGTGCGCCGGAAGAGGTTCACGCTGCGGCGCATGGCCGAATCGTCATTCCGATCCGCCCCGAGGCGCGCTCGATGAATCTGGCGACGACCGCCGCCATGGCGCTGGGCGAGGCCCTGCGCCAGACGGGCGGCTTCCCCGAGCTGGGTTAGTTATCGCCGAAATCCACGTCCCGCCGCGCGGCGACGATGGTGACGATAAAGCCGGCCAGCACGTCCAGCAGCACCATCAGGGTGATCAGGAAGAAGGTCGAGGTCGCAAAGGCCGGGGCGAGCAGGAACTCGACCAGGCACAGGATGAACAGCACCATCGACAGCGAGTGGTTGATGATCGCGATCTTGCGGCTGGTCGTCGACTTCAGCAGCTCGACGAACAGCACCACCAGCGAGGCCGCCATCAGCAGATCGCCCAGACTGACCGCCCAGTCGGTGCGCGAGGTCATATGGATGGTGAACAGCGCCTCGTTCATCCGAGCCGTCGCGTCGGTGGCCTTGAAGCCTCCGGTCAGCGTCAGGGCGACGAGATTGTAGACAATCACCGGCAAGGCCAGCAGCGGAACGGCCGCGAACATCGAGCTTCCCCCTCCAGCGTCCACGCGAGGTGTGGCCGCCATGGTTAAGGCCTAGCCGGAAATTCGGCTTCGGTGAAGCCGGCTCGCCTGACGCGCGCCTAGACCTCGTCGACGCCCTGCGGATTGCGCGCCCGCGATTGCAGCCACATCACGCCCAGCAGGTCAGAGATCGACGCCTTCAGGCGGCCAAGGTTGGTGTACTTCGACACGCCGGTCTCGCGGTGACGGTGATTGACCGGCTGGAACGCGACCTCATAGCCCTCGCGCATCATCAGGGCCGGGATGTAGCGGTGGATGTGATCAAAGTACGGCAGGCGCAGGAACGCCTCACGACGGAAAGCCTTAAGGCCGCAGCCGGTGTCGTTGGCCGTATCCTTCAACAGCCGCTTGCGCACGCCATTGCCGACCTTCGAGGCGAAACGCTTGGCGCTGCTGTCCTGGCGCTTGACCCGCTCGCCGCCGACCAGGGCCAGGGTCTCGGGGCCGGCCGCAAGGGTCTTGGCCAGACGGGGCGCGTCGGCAGGATCGTTCTGGCCATCGCCGTCCAGGGTCACGATGATCCCGCCCCGCGCCGCCAGGATGCCGCTGCGCACGGCGCGGCTCTGGCCGGAGTTCTTGCGATGGCCCAGCACGCGAAGCTGCGGGATCTCGGCCTTCAAGGCGATCAGCCGCGCCTTGGTGTCGTCGCGGCTGGCGTCGTCGACGAAAATCATCTCGTAATTCTCGCCCGCGAAGGCGACCGCGATCTCGCGGGCAAGCTTGGGCGCGGCCTCGCCCTCGTCAAAGACGGGCACGACGACGGAAAAATCGGGGGCGGAGGCGCGGGCGGCGTTCATCGCCCTCTAATACCGGAAAAATTTCCCCACGAAAGGATCGTGCTAAAGCAGGCGGCATGACGCTTGAATCTCGCCTCGACGCCTGGAGCCGGGGGTGGCGCTCGCCGCTGTTCGCTGCGCTGGTCGCCCTGATCGCCGGCCTGCCCGGCCTGTTCGCCATGCCGCCGCTGGACCGCGACGAGTCGCGCTTCGCCCAGGCCACCTCGCAGATGCTCGAGACGGGCGACTATGTGGTCATCAAGTTCCAGGACCAGCCGCGCTTCAAGAAGCCGGTCGGCATACACTGGATGCAGGCGCTGAGCGTCACGGCGCTGTCCGACGCCGAGGCGCGCCAGATCTGGGCCTACCGCATTCCTTCCCTGCTGGGGGCCATGCTGGCGGCGGCGGCCTGCGCCTGGGGCGCGGCGGCGCTGTTCGACGCCCGCACCGGCCTGCTGGCGGGGTCGATCCTGGGGGCGACCTTCCTGCTGTCGTCCGAAGCCTTCATCGCCAAGACCGACGCCGCTCTCTGCGGCGCGACCACCCTGGCCATGGCGGCGCTGGCGCGGATCTACATGGCCCACCTCAAGGACGAGCCCTCCAGCAAATGGACCAAGTTCGCCTTCTGGCTGGGCCTGGCGCTGGCGGCCCTGATCAAGGGGCCGGTCGGCCTGCTGGTCGCCCTCTTCGCGCTGCTCATGCTGGCGATCTGGGACCGCAAGGCCGGCTGGATGAAGGACCTGGGCTGGACCTGGGGCCTGATCCTGTTCGCCGCCATCACCCTGCCCTGGGCGATGATGATCACCGTCGCCACCGACGGCGCCTTCTGGGGCGCGGCGGTCGGCGCGGACCTGGCGCCTAAGCTGGCCGGCGGTCAGGAAGGCCACTCGGGCCCCTTCGGCTACCATACCCTGCTCGCCCCCCTGCTGTCGTTCCCCGCGACCCTGCTCTTGCCGGCCGCTCTGGTCGTGGGCTGGTCGCAACGCAACGAATCGGGCGTGCGCTTCGCCCTCTGCTGGCTGATCCCGACCTGGCTGATGTTCGAGCTGCTGCCGACCAAGCTGGTCCACTACGAACTGCCGGCCTATGGAGCGCTGGCCATGCTGATGGCCGCCGCCGTACGTGGACCGATCGGCGCGCGGTCGCGCTGGATCGGCGGCGGGCTGTCGGTCCTGATGGGCGCGGTGCTGGCGGCCGTGGCGATCTATGGCCAGACGGCGTTCGGCGGCGCCGGCGATCTGGTCTGGACGATCATCGCCGCCGGTCTGGCCTTCGGAGCCGGGCTCGTCGGCGCGGTGCTGCTGCTGCGGCGGCAGTCGATGCGGGCCCTGGTGTTCGCCGGGGCGCTGGGCGTTGGGGCGCATATCGCGTTGACCGCCGGCCTGATACCGCGGCTGGAGCCCTTGTTCCTGTCCAAGGACCTCGCCAAGGCGCTGGACTCCGCCCGCCTCTCCCCCCGTTCAGGCGCGCCAGGTCCGGTGGCGGTCACCGGCTACGCCGAACCCAGCATGATCTTCCAGCTGGGGACGACCACGGAGCTGACGGACGGCGCCGGGGCGGCCCAGGCGGTCGCCGAAGGCCGGCCTGCCATCGTCGAGGCGCGGGAGGAAAAACCCTTCCAGGCCGCCTTGGCCAAGCTCGGCTTGACCGCCAAGCCTGCCGCCGTGGTCGAAGGCTTGAACTATTCCGATGGCGACGAAGAGCGCCTGACGATCTATCGCGGCGAACCCATCGCCCCCCAGGAGGCCCAGCCATGAGCCGCTTCATCCAGATCGTCGAGGTCGGGCCGCGCGATGGTCTGCAGAACGAGAAGACGGTGCTCTCCGTCGAGGAGAAGCTCGGCCTGATCGCCAAGCTGGAAGCGGCCGGCGCCCAGCGCACCGAGGTCGTGTCGTTCGTCAATCCGAGCCGCGTGCCGCAGATGGCCGGCGCCGAGGAGATCATGGCCGCCCTGCCCGCCGATCTCGTCCATTCGCGCATCGGTCTTGTCTTGAACATGCGAGGCTGGGAGCGGTGCGTGTCGACGGGATGCGACGAGGCCAATGTCGTGGTCTGCGCCTCGGACGGCTTCGCCACCCGCAACCAGGGCTCAACGACACGGCAGCAGGTCGAAACCCTCGCCGCCATCGTCGAGCGCCAGGCGACCGAAGGCGGCCCGCCGATCACCGCCACCCTCTCGGTGGCGTTCGGCTGTCCGTTCGATGGCGAGGTCTCGCAAGATCAGGTCGTCGCCATCGTCCGCGAAGCCGCCGCCCTGGGCGTGCCCGAGATCGCCATCGCCGACACCATCGGCGTCGCCGACCCCTGGACCGTCCGCCGGCGGATCGAGGCCGTCCGGACCGCAGCGCCGGACACGCGCCTGCGCATGCACTTCCACGACACCCGCAATACAGGTCTCGCCAACGCCTTCGCCAGCGTCGAGGCGGGGGTCGACGTGCTGGACGCCTCGGTCGGGGGGCTGGGCGGCTGCCCGTTCGCACCGGCCGCCACGGGCAATATCGGCACCGAGGATCTGGTCTACATGCTGGAACGCGCCGGCTTCGAGACCGGTTACGACCTGGCGATGCTGATCGAGATCGGCCGTGACATCAGCGCGCGTCTCGGCAAGGCGCCCGCCTCGTCTCTCGCCCGCGCCGGAGGATTCCCCGCATGAAACGTCTGGCTGTTCTACTCGCCCTTGGCCTTTCCGCATGCGTCTCCGCGCCCGTCGCTGACGCAGGGCCCGCGCGCTGCGATGTCACGATCCGGTTCGGCAGCTACGGCGCGGGGATCGACCATGTGCTCGCCGACAAGATCGCCGCCGCAATCCAGGTCGACCGCGACATCGCGCGCTCCGAACGCAAACCCTGGGGCCGCGAAGGCGAGTTCGACCAGTGCCTGACGGCCAAGCCTGGGCGGGACGCGAAGGCGATGTACGAGCGCTACAGGGCGATGCTGCCGGCTAGAAATCTGAAGGCTCCGACCGCGATCGAAGGGCCTGATGGCCTGCGTTTCGAGACCATCGCGCCGATTTAGGCAAGCGTTGGGTGTCCCAAAAGGGTGGCGGAGCTTCTAACGAAGGGGCCTATCCTGTAGGGAGTTTGGAACGCGACTCGCCTAGTGGCTTCCAGGTCATTTTGCGCCAGTGAATGGCGACGAGAATTGTGATCAAGGCCCATGGAATGACATCCACAAATACCCCCAGGAGTGGGTAATCGTCCGTCCAATGGGGATTAGCCATATACCGTCTCAAGCTGATGCAGGCGTAGACGAGTGAGTGACACAGTATGCTCCAGCGACTGAGCCGGTGTGCAGCGAAGCTCTGATAGCCAAGGCCAAAGAATATCAGCACGGCCAGGACTAGCGCAGCCGCACTCGCCTTCCCGCTGGCAACCATGATTACAAGCCCAATGGCCTGCAGGACCATAAAAAGCATCCAGAACCCGATCGCGATTTTGATTGAGATCGGAAGCGGAGTCTTTTTGGTTAGCACGACGCACCCCTAAATAGGCCGCCCAGTCAGTTTCCACAGCAGCGGGCGGCACACGCTCATCAGCATGATGGCCGGGGCCAGCAGCACCGCCGCCGCGAACAACTGCAGGCTGTCGGCGCGCTTGATGAAGTAGCGGGTCAGGCCCACGCCCTTGTGGAACTCGACCTTCACCGGGTGTTCCAGGCTGGTGTGGCCCAGGTGAACGACCTCGGCGTTGGGCTGGAACAGCACCTGGCCGCCGGCGCGGCGTGCGCGCCAGCACAGGTCGATGTCCTCGACATGCAGGAAATAGCCCTCGTCAAAGCCGTTCAGCGCGACGAAGTCGGCGCGGCGCATGGCGAAACAGGCGCCCGAAATGGTCGGCATCGGCACGGGCGCGCCAGGCAACGGTTCGTTCTCGCGGTGGATCTCGAACCCGGCCAGCATGGGATAGCGGCGGGTCAGCTGGCCAAAGCTCAGTACGGTGCTGATCGGGGTGACGTCGCCTCGACGGCCGCCGCGCTGCTCGCTGCCATCGGTGTTCAACACCCGCGCGCCCACGATCGTGGGCACGGGCTGGCCCTTGAAAGCCGTCACCAGCGAAGCCACGCAGCCGGGCCGCAGGTTGGCGTCGGGATTGAGGAAGACGATGTACTCGCCGCCGGCCGTCACCGCGCCCAGATTGGCGCCGCGCGCGAAACCAACATTGCCGTGGCCCTGCTTGAGCACGACGCGCGGCTCGGTCAGCGCCAGGGATCGCAGCATGTCCTCATCGCGCGAGGACGAGCCGTTATCGACGATGATGAACTCATCGACCAACGGCTCGGCCAGCACATGGCGGATGCTTTCGACCAGCGCTTCGCCCGTCCGATAGACGACCATGACGACAGACACGTTCGGACGAGCCGGACGCGCACCAACGGCAAGGGTGGAAACGGACGGGAGAATGCTGTTCATCAGGCGGTCACGGCCTCCTGGGCGGCCAGGGCCCGCGCGACGTCGGGCGGCGTGGCGTCGGACTTCAAAACCCGCAGGGCGTCTTCAAGCGACAGGACGCTCTGACCTTCGCCGCCGAGGCGACGAAGGGCCAATTGCCCCGTTTCTGCTTCTTTACGTCCCACCACGGCGATCACTGGCACCTTCGCGAGGCTGTGCTCGCGAATCTTATAGTTGATCTTCTCGTTTCGCAGGTCCAGCTCTGCACGCATGCCCAGTTTCGTCAATTTCTCGACGACCTCACGGGCATAGTCATCGGCGTCAGAGGTAATCGTGGCCACGACGACTTGCGTCGGAGCCAGCCACACGGGCAGAGCGCCCGCGAAGTTTTCCAACAGAATGCCGATAAAACGCTCGAAGGACCCCAAGATCGCACGGTGAAGCATCACCGGACGCTTCTTCGAACCATCCTCCGAAACGTACTCGGCGTCCAATCGTTCCGGCAGCACGAAATCAAGTTGCAGCGTGCCGCACTGCCAGACGCGGCCGATGGCGTCCTTCAGCGAGAATTCCAGCTTGGGGCCATAGAAGGCGCCTTCGCCCGGCTGCAGGGTCAGGGTTTCACCAGCGGCCTCGGCGGCGGCGGCCAGAGCAGCCTCCGCCTTGTCCCAGGTCTCGTCCGTGCCGGCGCGCAGCTCGGGGCGCGTCGAGAACTTGGTGTCCGCCAGCGTCATGCCAAGGTCGTTATAGACCGAGCGCAACAGTTCGATGAACCGGGCGCTCTCCTCGGTGACCTGCTCCTCGCGGCAGAAGATATGGGCGTCGTCCTGGGTGAAGGCCCGCACCCGCATGATGCCGTGCATGGCGCCCGACGGCTCGTAGCGGTGGCAGGCGCCGAACTCGGCCATGCGCAGCGGCAGCTCGCGATAGCTCTTCTGGCCGACATTGAAGATCTGGATGTGGCCGGGGCAGTTCATCGGCTTGACCGCCAGGACCTCGCCCTCGGCGCTCTCGCACATGAACATGGCGTGGCCGAACTTTTCGGCGTGGCCCGACTTTTCCCACAGGCTCCGATCCAGGATCTGCGGGGTCTTCACTTCCTTGTAGCCGGCCGCGTCGAGGCGGCGGCGCATATAGTCCTCGAGCACGCGATAGAGCGCCCAGCCCTTCGGGTGCCAGAACACCATGCCCTTGCCCTCTTCCTGGATGTGGAAGAGGTCCATGGTCTTGCCCAGCTTGCGGTGATCGCGCTTCTCGGCCTCCTCGATACGCTTCAGGTGCGCCTCGAGATCGGCTTCCGAAGCCCAGGCGGTGCCATAGATGCGCTGAAGCTGGGCGTTGTTCTGGTCGCCGCGCCAGTAGGCCCCCGCCAGCTTGGTCAGCTTGAAGGCCTTGCCGATATGCTTGGTCGACGGCAGGTGCGGCCCCCGGCACAGGTCCTTCCAGTTCCCCTGGCGATAGACCGTGATCGTGTCGGTGTCCGGCAGATCCCGGATGATCTGCGCCTTGTACTGCTCGCCGATCCCGTCGAAGTGGGCGATCGCCTCGTTGCGATCCCAGACTTCGCGCGTGATCTTCTCGTCGCGGTCGACGATCTCCTTCATGCGCTTTTCGATCTTCTCCAGATCGTCCAGGCTGAAAGGCTCGTCGCGGGCGAAGTCGTAGTAGAAGCCGTCCTCGACGTTCGGGCCGATCGTGACCTGGGTGCCCGGGAACAGCTCCTGCACCGCCTCGGCCAGAACGTGGGCGGTGTCGTGGCGGATGGTGTCCAGCGCCTCGGGCGCCTCGCGCGTCAGGATCTCGAACTTGCGCTCGCCCGTCAGCAGGTCGGGCGTCAGCGGACGGTCCAGGTCCAGAACCTGCCCGTCCAGCTTGATCAGCAGCGCCTTCTTTTCCAGCGATTTGGAGATGGCGGCGGCGACATCGCGCCCCGTCGCGCCGTCAGGATACTGACGCGACGAGCCGTCGGGGAAAACCAGATCGATCATTCTTCACATTTCCACTTGCGTGGCTGGTGTCGCGGCGGCGGCGGGTCGTAGCCCGATCCACCAAACGGATTGCAGCGGCAAATCCGTTGCAACCCCAGCCAGGAGCCCTTGAGCGGGCCATGATCCTTAAGAGCGGCGGCCGTGTACTCCGAACAGCTCGGCGTAAAGCGGCACTGACGCCCGATGAGGGGCGAGAGCGTCAACTTGTAGGCTCTAAGACCCAGGTCGACGGTGCGTTCGTAGAAGGTCATGCCGGCGCGCGAATTGTTGCGATGCGGTTACACACCCCGAAGGGGGTGGCGATCAAGACGCGCCGGCGGTGCTAGTTCGCGTTTCGCCGACGCCTGTGGCCTTCCGGACAGCCTCGACCGTCGCCTCGAACGCCAGCAGCGTCGAGGCGTGACGAGCGGGATAGTCCTTGACCGGCTCCAGCACGGCGAGCTCCGCAAACCGGCCCGCAGGAGGCGAACCGTTCGTCTTCAGCATAGCGGCAAGCGAGTCGCGCGCCAACTCGATGTCGGAAAGTTCCGCACCGATCACATGGGCGCCCAGGATCGCGGCCGCGGCCTGGCCCAGCGCGCAGGCCGAAACGTCCTGGGCGTAGTCGACAACCTTGCCGTCCTTGACCATCACATCGACCGTGATCCGGCTTCCGCACAGCTTGGCGGTCTTCTCCGAACTGGCGTCGGGCGCCGCCAGACGCCCCGCGCGCGGCATGTTGGCCACGAGCCCCAGGATCTTGGCGCTGTAGAGGTCGTCGATCATCGTCGCCTAGGTGGGGTTGCTGGAGCGTTCGGACCAGACGGCTTCGGCCCGATCGCGCACCGCCTCGCCCATCTGGGTGAACGCCGCCTTCAGACGGCGACGCTCGTCGCGGCTGACGAACCGCAGCAGCATGCCCATGAACAGCTCACCGTTCGAGAAGGTGGCGTTCGCGGGTCCCATGGCCTCGATCTCGAGATAGCGGATCGCGGTGACGAAACCGCCCAGCCGGCTCGAGCGCCAGTGCAGCTGCTCGTAAGGCACCCAGTCCTGGACCACCGGCTGGATGACCATCGGCGCTTGGCCCGGCAGATGCTGCTCCAGCACCAGGGTGGAGCCCACCTTCATCACGCCCTCGGCCCGGCGATAGAGCGGATTCCAATGGGTCCAGCCCTCGAAGTCGGAGACGACCTCCCAAATCACCTCAGCCGGCGCCTGGACTCCGATGCGATGCTCGACAGCGCGCTGCATGGTCAGTCCTTCATCCGCCAGGTGGCGCCGGCGGGGCCGTCCATGACCACCACGCCCAGCGCGTCCAGCTCGGCGCGGATCGCGTCGGCGGCGGGCCAGTCCTTGGCGGCGCGGGCGGCCACGCGCTTTTCGAGCAGGGCCTCGACCTGGGCCTTCAGCTCGTCGGAGGCGTCGCCTTCGAACCAGGCGTCCGGATCGGCCTGCAGGAAGCCCAGCAGGGCGCCGGCTTCGAGCAGGCGGGCCTTGTTGGCCGCGATGGCGACAGTGTCGCCGGCGGTGACAGCCTTCTCGATCAGGCTCGACACCTCGAAGAAGGCCGAGGTGGCCAACGGCGTGTTGAGGTCGTCCATCAGGGCGGAAATCACCTCGGCGGGCGCTTCCATGGCCTGGTCCGGCGCGATGTCCTTGGCGCGCCGCAGGGCGCCATAGAGGCGGTCCAGCGACTTCTTGGACTGCTCCAGGAGCTCCGGCGTCCAGTCCAGCGGCTGGCGGTAGTGGGCCGAAAGCAGCGCCCAGCGGATCACCTCGCCCGGAACCGTCTTCAGAAGTTCGTGCGGGATGATCACATTGCCGAGGCTCTTGGACATCTTCTCCCCGCCCATGTCGAGGAAGCCGTTGTGCATCCAGTAGTTGGCCAGCACGGCGGTCTTGTGGGCGCAGCGGCTCTGGGCCACTTCGTTCTCGTGGTGCGGGAAGGTCAGGTCGATGCCGCCGGCATGGATGTCGATCGTCTTGCCCAGCGCCTTGTCGATCATGGCCGAGCACTCGATGTGCCAGCCCGGACGGCCCGCGCCCCAGGGACTGTCCCACTCGGGCTCGTTTTCCTTCGACGGCTTCCACAGCACGAAATCGGCCGGGTGGCGCTTGTAGGGCGCGACCTCGACGCGGGCGCCGGCGATCATCTCGTCCAACGGCCGGCCCGATAGCTGGCCATAGTCGGCGAAGCTCTGGGTGTCGAACAGCACGTGGCCCTCGGCGGCGTAGGCGCTGCCGTTGTCGACCAGCTGGCCGATCATCTCGAGGATGGCGCCGATATGCTCGGTGGCCTTGGGCTCGAGGTCCGGCCGCAAGGCGCCCAGAGCGTCGGCGTCCTCATGATAGGCCGCCAGATAGCGTTCGGTGATCGCGCTGATGGGCACGCCCTCGTCGGCGGCCTTCTGGTTGATCTTGTCGTCCACGTCCGTGACGTTGCGCGCATAGACCACCGCGTCCTCGCCATAGAGGTGACGCAGCACGCGATACAGCACGTCGAACACCACCACGGGCCGGAAGTTTCCGATGTGGGCGTAGTTGTAGACCGTCGGACCGCACACATACATCGTCACCCGCTGGGGATCGGCGGGAACGAAGTCGCGCTTCTCGCGCGTCAGGGTGTCGTGGATCTTGAGGGTCATGACTCTGGGTTCTGACGTAGCGGAAGGGTGTTGCCCACCCCATGATCGGCCCCATATAGCTTTCTGTTACGGCTAGGGCCACGGCGTGATGCGTCTAAGTTCCCGGCCCGGCCGTATGTGAAACGGGTGGCACGCGTCATTCCGAGGCGATCGGCGTCTCGGCGCAACTCAGCCCGTGGAAAGAAACCCTCCAAAATGGACGCACTGACCCGCGAGCGAACCCTGATCGGCTCGGATGACACGACCGGTCTTGATCTTGAACCCGTTCAGCGCCCCACCAAGGACGAGGCCATGGCCGCCGTTCGGACGCTGCTGGCCTGGGCCGGCGACAATCCCGAGCGCGAGGGCCTGCTCGACACGCCCAAGCGCGTGGTCGAGGCGTTCGACGAGTGGTTCGCCGGCTATCACGGCGATCCGGCCAAGGAGCTGTCGCGCACCTTCGAGGACGTGCAGGGCTATGACGACATGGTCATGCTGCGCGGCATCGACGTGCAGAGCCACTGCGAGCACCACATGGCGCCGTTCCTGGGCAAGGCCTGGGTCGCCTACATGCCGACCGGCAAGGTCGTGGGCCTGTCGAAGCTGGCGCGCCTGGTCGAGATCTTCGCCAAGCGTCTCCAGACCCAGGAGACCATGACCATGCAGATCGCCGACGCCATCGAGGATCACCTGTCGGCCGCCGGCGTCGCCGTCCTGATCGACGCCGAGCACCAGTGCATGAGCACCCGCGGCGTCCACCACCACGACGTCTCGACGATCACCACCCAGTTCCGCGGCGTGTTCAAGACCGACAAGGTCCTGCAGCAGCGCTTCCTGGATCTAGTGCAGCGGAAGTAGGTGTGACGAGATCCTCCCCTGCAGAGGGGGAGGATCTCCTCACTTAAGCCGCCCGCCAGATCCCCTGACGGATCCGCGCCACGCAGGCGTGCACCGGCGGATGCACCAGCGTCACCAGCACGAAGCTGATCAGCATCAGCAGATACCAGGCGCCCATCTTCTCGAAGGGCACCATGCGCCAGCCTTCGGTCTGGCTGGGATAGACCCAGGCGCCGGCGAAGGTGCCGAGGTTCTCGGCGATCCAGATAAAGAATGACACCAACACCGCGCCCATCAGCATGGGCATGCGACGCGCGGTCTGATCCGGCGTGAACACGAACCAGGTGCGTCCAAACAGCAGAACCGACAGCGCGAACAGCCCCACCCGGATGTCGATCATGTAGTGGTGGGTGAAGAAGTTGGCGTAGATCAGCACCGCCAGGATGTGGGTGGTCCAGAAGGGCGGATAGCGGATGAAGGTGATGTCGAACAATCGCCAGATGCGGGCGATGTAGCTGCCGACACAGGCGTACATGAAGCCCGTGAACAGCGGCACGTCGCCGATCCGCAGGACGCTCTCTTCGGGATAGACCCATGAGCCCTGGGCGGTCTTGAACAGCTCCATGATGGTGCCGACCACATGGAACATGAAGATCACCAGCGCCTCGTCCCAACGCTCCAGCTTCAGCGCCAGCAGGGAAGCCTGGATGGCGATCGCGGCGACGACCAGGAAGTCATAGCGGGCGATCGGCGCGGCCTCGGGCCAGAACAGCTTGGTGCCGACCAGCAGGGCCAGCATCAGCCCGCCGAACAGGCAGGCCCAGGCCTGCTTCAGGCCGAACAGAAGAAACTCGTAGGCGTAGCCGTTCCAGCGCGACTTCCGCGCCCACGGCCTGGCCCGCTCATCCAGCGTCGCCACGCCGGCCTTGATGCGGTCTTTCAGGTTCATCGCGTTCCCCGGAGCGCGTCGCCGCGCTCCGTCCCCCAGAAGCGGCGCGGAAACTAGCGCAGACCAGCGGCCTGCGCCATATGTGGCGCATGAGCACCGACCTGTTCCCCCAAGCCCACAGCAAGCACGATCTGGAACGGGGCTTTGCCCTCGCGCCGCGCTTCAACGCCGACGGCCTGGTCGTAGCGGTGGCCCAGCACGCCGACACCGGCGAGATCCTGATGCTGGCCTGGATGAACGCCGAGGCGCTGAAGCTGACCGTCGAAACGCAGATCGCGCACTACTTCAGTCGCTCGCGCAACGAACTCTGGAAGAAGGGCGACACCAGCGGCCAGCTGCAGGACGTGGTCGAACTGCGGGTCGACTGCGACCAGGATGCGGTGCTGCTCAAGGTGAGGCCGCGTGGCGACGGCGGGGCCTGCCATGTGGGCTTCCGGTCGTGCTTCTATCGTGTGCTGGAGAACGGGGTGCTGATCGAACGCGAAGCGCCGCTGCATGACCACGCCTGAGGCCCTGATCGCCTTCACCCTGGCCGCAGGTCTATTGACCCTGACGCCGGGCCTGGACACCGCGCTGGTGATCCGCACGGCCGCCGCCGAAGGCCCGCGTCGCGCCGCCGGCGCGGCGATCGGGATCGGACTGGGATGTCTGCTCTGGGGCGCGGCCGCCTCGTTCGGAGTCGGCGCCCTGCTGACCGCGTCTCAAACCGCCTACACGGTGCTGAAATGGGTCGGCGCGCTCTATCTGGCCTGGACGGGCCTACGGATGATCCTGAAGCCGCGCGAGGCGTTCGAGCCCGGCGAGACCAGGGCCGTGGACGCAGGTCCGATGGCGGCGCTGCGCCGGGGTCTGCTGACCAACCTGCTCAATCCCAAGGTCGGGATCTTCTACGTCTCGTTTCTGCCCCAGTTCATGCCGGTCGGCGTTGATCCGGCGCGCTTTGGCCTTCTGCTGACGACGATCCATGTCGTGGAGGGCCTGTTGTGGTTCGCACTCTTGATCGCGGCCACCGTCCCGATCGCAGGACTTTTGCGACTGCCGGTGGTGGTCCGCTGGCTGGACCGGACCACCGGCCTGGTGTTCGTGGCGTTCGGGCTGCGCCTGGCGCTGGACCGTCGCTAGAGCCTGCCTGGTTTAGATGGAAACATCTAAACCAGATAAACAGGCTCTAATTCATAGACTTAGAGCGCGTTCGAGCGGTTTAACCGCTCACACTTGAACCTAACGCGCTCTAGGCCTCGCGCAGCGCTTCCACTCCGCCGTCAGCCGAGGGCGTGACCACGAAGCGCTTCATCGCAGCCAGTTCGTAAGTCGGCTTCATGATGGTTGAGACAGCCATCAGTTCGCTGGTCGCCTTGCCGTGTTCGAGCGTCAGCAGCACGAAGCCCTTGGCGCTGGCGTGGGCGTATTTAACTTCCTTGTTGCGCTGCACGAAGGCCTCGCCGATCGGCACGCCGGGCAGGTAGTCGCCATAACCAGGCGAGGTGACCGAGGTGGTCCCGAACTCGACCGCCACGCGCCTCTGGCCCGCATCGTTCCAGAGTTCGTTGGCCCAGAACATGTGGCTATCACCCGCCAGCACGATCGGACGCGCCTTGGCGGCCGTGAAGATGTCGTAGACCCGCTGGCGATCGGCCGGATAGCCGTCCCAGGCGTCCAGATTGGACGGCACGTCGAAGGCCGACATCGCCACCGACTGATCCACCCGCTTACGCGCATATTCCGGAAGCTTGGCCTGCAGGTCGCCATAGGCCGCCTCGCCCATGGTGGCCTTCAGATTGGCCGAGGCGACGCGCGCCATCACCACCTGATTGCCCAGAACCTGCCAGGCGGTCTTGGCCTGGACCGAGGCGCCGACCTGGCCGGCCAGCCACTGCTCCTGTCCCTCGCCCATCATCCGGCGGGAAGGATCCTTCCACTTGGCCGCGAACGCCGCGACATCGGGCTTGCCATCGACGATCGGCATGTCGCGGTCATAGCTCAGCTCGGGAGTGCGGGCGGTCAGCCGGGTCTCGACCATCAGCAAGGACGCGACGTCGCCGAACTGGAACGATCGCCAGGCGGCCTCCGGCAAGGCCGCTTCACGAATCGGCATCCACTCGTAATAGGCCTTCAGGGCGGCGGCCTTGCGGGCCGTCCAGTCGCCCTCGCCCTTGTCAGGATCATGGTTCTCGGCGCCGCCGACCCAGCTGTCGTTGGCGGTCTCATGATCGTCCCAAGCCACGATCCACGGCGCGCGCGCGTGGGCGGCCTGCAGAGCCGGATCGGTCTTGTACTGTGCGTGGCGGCGACGATAGTCGTCCAGGGTGACGATCTCGTGCGGCGGCTCGGGCGTGCGCGACTTCGCCACCGGCGAGTTCATGCCGTAGTCCTGCGGCGCGCCGCCATACTCGTAGATGTAGTCGCCCAGATGCACGACGGCGTCGACGCGCGGCAGCTTGGCGATGGCGTCGTAGGCGTTGAAGTAGCCGTTCGGATAGAGGCTGCAGGAGACCACCGCCAGCACGGCGTCCTTGGCCGCGCCCTTGACGAGGGTCTTGGTCCGACCGACCGGCGAGGTGACCCCATTGGCCTTGAAGCGGTACCAGTACTCGGTCCCCGGCTTGAGGCCCTGGCCGTCCAGGTCATGCTTGACGGTCCAGTCGCGGCTGGCGCGGGCGCGCAGGCCACGGCTGGTGGTCACCAGCGTCTTGAAATCCGGGTCGGCGGCGACCTCAAGATCGACGTCGATGTCGCCGCTGGTCGCCTGCTTTGGCGTCACACGGGTCCAGAAGATCACATAGGTAAGGCCCGGATCGCCGCTGGCCACGCCGTGCTCAAAGGCGACGGGGCCCTTGAAGTAGCTGATCGGTTGAGCGGCGGCTTCACCGGCGGCGGCGCCCGAAACGCCCAGCAAGCCCAACAGTCTGCGACGATCGATGGTCATGATGTTCTCCCCGGATGCCCTTCTAGAGCCCTTTGCGACCTGATTGAACCAATCAGGTCGGATAAAAAGGGGCTCTATTTCAAAAGTTTAGAGCATTCTTCGATCCGATCATCGCTTCACACTGATCGGAGAACGCTCCAGGCGTCCCGGCCCGACATGCGCCACGTCGAGCCGGGCGTGTACGTCTTAGTGGCGGAAGGTGATCCCGATACCCATGAAGCGCGGCTTGCCGGCGATGAAGGTCGGGATACCGAAGCTGTCGCCGGTATTGCCCGCATCCTTCAGATAGCGCTTGTCGTTGAGGTTCTCGACGAACGCCTCGATCTTCCAGCGATCATCCACCGCGCCAAAGCCCAGGCGGACATTCAGCAGGCCGTAGGCGTCCTGGAACTCGTCCAGCCGGGTGTCGGGGAAGAGACCGGCCGATTGCAGGTCCGCGCGGTCATTGTTGTCGTCGAAGAACATCTTCGAACGCCAGGTGTAGGTCGGCGTGAACGTGACCTTGCCGCCCAGGCCCTCGCGGCTGAACAGCGCGCCCACCGACACGGCGTGGTCAGGCGACAGGCGGAACTGGTTGCCCTTGCGCAGACCGCTTTCGAGGCGGGCGTGGTTGTAGCCGTAGGTCCCGAACAGGGTCCAGAAGTCGCCGGCCTGCAGTCGCGCCTCGCCTTCGAAGCCATAAGCCTTGGCCTTGCCGGCGTTCAGCGTCACGACCTGCGCGCCCTGACGGAAGGTGGTGGCGAAGTTGTCGTAGTCATAGCGGAACACCGCGCCCGACAGGTACAGGCGGCCGTCCATCAGCTTGCCCTTGGCGCCGGCTTCGTAGCTGTCGACGACCTCGGCTTTCACGACGCCGAAGCGCGGCTGGCCCAGCGGTGCGGCCGGAGCGCTGGTCGAAATCACGTCCGGGCGACGCCCGCGCGCGAACGAGGCGTAGAGGCTCAGATCCTCGGACGCGGCGTAGCGGCCCACCAGGCGCCAGGTGACGCCGCTGTCGGAGATCGACTTGCTGAAGGTGTCGCCGTTGTTGGCCGTCGGCTGGTTGAGCAGGCCCAGCATCGGCAGGGCCGGATTGTTCACCGCGTTCGGCTGCGCTGCCAGGAACAGGTTGGTCGGCGTCGGCGCGGCCAGCAGGACACCCAGGATCGAGCGGCCGTTCTGGACGGTCGAGCGATAGGACGCTTCGCGGTCTTCGCTGGTGTAGCGAACGCCCGCCGTCAGTTCGAGCTTGTCGGTCAGGCGCAGCGTGCCGTCGGCATAGACGTCATAGGTGGTGTTTTCGCTGTAGTTGGCGAACTCTTCGCGGTGGATCGGCTTCAGGTTGGACGCGAAGCCCGTCGCCAGCGAGGACGGGATGCCAAAGCCCAGCTGCAGCACCTGCGCCAGATAGGCCGGGTTGGTCAGGAAAGCCTGCGGCTGCGGCGTCGGGCGGCTGATGCCCAGCGGCGAGGCGCCCGCCAGCAGGGCCAGCACCAGACGCTCGTCCATCTGGCCCGGGATGCGCCAGGAACCGGTCTCGTGGAAATAGTTGGCGCCGACAAAGCCCGAGAAACGGCCGCCGGCGTCGTAGCGCAGGCGCAGTTCCTGGCTCTGTTGGCGGCCCTGCGCATCCTCAGCGAAGGTCAGGATCGGCAGGGACGAACCGTCCGGATCGAAGACCTCCGTCGAGTGGAAGGCCCGCGTGGCCGTGATCGACGACAGGGTCAGGCTGTCATTGATCCGGTAGTCCGCCAGCGCCGTCAGGCCATAGACCTTGCGGTCCAGCCCCAGCGGCGCGCCGCCCTCGAAGCCCGCCCCGGGGGCCAGCGTCGCGAAGCCGCCCACCGAGGTGTCGCTCAGCGCCTGGCCAGTGATCGGATTGCTAGGGTTGAACGTGTTGCTCTTGAACGAAGTGCCGGTGGTGTCGTCGACCTGATAGTTGCCGATCAGGTCAAACTTCAGCCCGCCCGCCTCGGTGTGGAAGCCCACCCGCACCGCCTGGCTGTCGGTGGAGTCGTAGGGGTCGCCGCCCGCAGCGTCCTTCACATAGCCGTCGGTCTGGCGGAGGCGCGCGGCGATGCGCAGGGCGGAGCTTCCACCCAACGCGAAGTTCACCATGCCCTCGCCGACGCGGTAGCCGCGCGTGCCGGCCTCAGCCCGCAAAGCCCAGTCAAACCCGCCAGGATTGGCCTTGTTCTGAACGAGGTTCACCGCGCCGATCAGGGCGCCGCGACCAAACAGCGTCGACTGCGGCCCCTTGGCGACTTCCACACGCTCCATATCGAAAAGCTCGACATACGACCCGCGCGAGCGCGAGATCGGCACGCCGTCCTGATAGATCGAGACGCGGGTTTCATCGGTGGCCGAACCGGAGTCGGAGGTGATGCCGCGCATCACAAAGCCCGAGTTGTTGTTCGACTGGTTCTGCACCAGGAAGCCCGGCGTGAAGGCCGACAGCTCGTCAAACGCTTTCACGCCGATCGCTTCGAGGAACTTGCCCGAATAGGCGGTCACGGCGATCGGCACGTCCACCGGATCCTGAGCGCGCTTCTGGGCGGTCACCACGAGCTCTCCGAGCAGCGCGGGTTCGTTGTTGCTGCTCGGGGCGCCTTCCTGACCGGCGGCCAGGGCAGGAGCGGCGACGAGCAGGCTCAGAGCGCTGGCGGTCAACAGCGTGGTGGTGCGGAAGGCGCGCATGGACTATCCCCAAAATACGAAACTTGAGCACGCACCTAGGCGCCCAGCGTGTCGGCGGCGCGACGGGCTGATGACGGAGCCATGAAACCCCAGTGAACGACGTGGACGACATCGCGGACGACGACCTGCTCGACGATGTCGCCCCGCCCGACGACAGCCAGGGCGAGCGCCTCACCGCAGACCTTCCGGAAAATCTGGCCGGCCAGCGCCTGGACAAGGTGCTGGCGCCCCTGTTCCCCGACCTGTCGCGCGCCAGGCTACAGGCCCTGATCGCTGAGGGCCGGCTGGCGTTTGACGGCCAGACGATCGCCGACGCCTCGCGCAAGGCTCGGGCGGGAGTCTATAGCCTGGTCGTCCCGCCGCCCGCCCCCGCCGATCCCGAGCCGGAGGCCCTGCCGCTGTCGATCCTGTATGAGGACGCCCACCTGATCGTCGTGGACAAGGCCGCCGGCATGGCCGTGCATCCCGCGCCGGGAACCTATAACGGCACCCTGGTCAACGCCCTGCTGCACCACTGCGGCGCCAGTCTCTCGGGCGTCGGGGGCGTCGCGCGACCCGGCATCGTCCATCGCCTCGACAAGGACACCTCGGGCGTGATGGTGGCGGCCAAGAGCGACGCGGCCCATCGGGGTCTGTCGGCCCTGTTCGCCACCCACGACATCGATCGGCTCTACGTGGCCCTGACGCGCGGCGCGCCCAACCCGCCGACCGGCACGATCCAGACCCAGATCGGCCGCTCGCCCGGGGATCGCAAGAAGATGGCCGTGCTGCGCGCGGGCGGCCGCGAGGCCATCACCCACTACAGGGTCGAGGCCGCCTTCGGCCCAGCGGATCGGCCGCTCGCCGCGCGCGTAGCGTGCCGGCTCGAGACCGGCCGTACACACCAGATCCGCGTTCACATGGCCAGCAAGGGCTCACCCTGTCTTGGCGATCCCGTCTATGGCGCCGGGCAGCCTGCGGCGGCCGTCCGGGAGCGGATCGAGGCGGCGGGTCTCCGGCGACAGGCGCTGCATGCGGCGATGCTGGGCTTTGTCCACCCGATCACCGGCGAGACACTGCGGTTCGAGACCCCGCTTCCCGCCGATATGGACGCCCTTGAGGTCGCCCTCGCCACGCTCTGAAGCCAGGAAAGCCCAAGCTTTCGCCCGCGCAACAAAAGCGCCCTAATTGTGCTGGCTTGGCGCCGCAGGGTTCAGCCTCGCCAAAGTGGAGCGTCCCGATGCGGCCTTATCTTACGACCTTCGCCCTCGCCGCAGCCCTAGCGGGCTCGGCCCAGGCCGCGACCACCTTGGCCGGCGACGACGAGGTCATCGCCACCGCCCATGCCAAGATGTCCGCCAAGGCCCTCACCGCCGTCGCGCCCGACACGCCGCCTTCGGTCGCGACCACCCCGTCGCGGCCGCTGACGACCCAGGAGCAGATCGCCGCGTTCATCGCCGCCAACGCCCCGGCGGAAGACGCGCCGCGCGGCGTCCTGCCGGCCGAACGCGACGAGGACGGCAAGCGCAAGGTGCATGGTTCCATGGGCGTCTCAGTCGGCACGGGCGGCTATCGCAGCGCCTATGCGTCAGCGCTGTTTCCCGTCGGCGAAAGCGCCACGATCGGCGTTGCGGTCTCCAAGACCGACTTTGGCAAGCACGGCGGCTGGTATGGCGGTCCGGGCTACGGCGCCTATGGCCCCGGATACGGGTACGGGTACGACTATGGCTATGGCTATGGCTATGCCCCTGGCTTCGGCCGCGGGCGGGGCGGCGAACGCCAATCCATCGCCCTTTCTGTCATGACCGGCGGGTCCAACGCTTCGGGGGGCGTGCCGGACGGGTGCGCGCCAGGCTTCCGAAGCGGCGGACGCTATGTCGAACCCCTGTGGGTCGAAGGCATGCGTGACGGCGCCCATCCTTGCGCCGGCGCGACCCCGTCTCGCTAGCCGAAAGAAAACTGTTTTTAGAGCGCGGCTGTTCGCTCATGTTTAACGGCTTGCGCGCCATGGTGCGCGCCTCGGGCGTCTGAGGCTTATTGATGCAGCCGGAAATCACTTCTTATCGCCATCCCGCCACTGGGACGGTGAGCTACCTGGTCGTCGACCCGGCCACCTTTCTCTGCGCCATCGTCGACCCCGTACTGGATTTCGATCCGGTCACGGAAGAGATCGACACCCGCTTTGTCGATGCGATCATCGCCGACATCCGCGCCAAGGACCTTGGCCCGACCTGGATCCTGGAAACCGGCCTCCACACCGGTCACCTCTCGGCCGCCGGCCACCTGAAGTACGAGACCGGTGCGTCGGTGTGCATCGGGGCCGGCGTCGTCGAGAGCCTGAAGCGTCTGGCGCCCCAGTTCGGCGAGACCATGGTCGACCTGGACGGCTGGGATTTCGACAAGCTGGCCCAGGACGGCGACACCTTTCCCATGGGCGGCCTTGAGATTACGCCGATCGCCCTCACGGGTCGCCTGCCCGGCGCGGTGGCCTACCGGATGGCCGACATGGTCTTCACGGGCGATATAGTGCTCGCGCCCGCCGAAGGTTCCGGCCGCTGCGACATCCCCGGCGCCGACGCCGGCAAGGCGTGGGACGACGCCCGCAAGATTCTCGCCTTGCCGCCCGAGACCCGCATTTTGCCCGGCGTCTCCACGACCGCGGCCTGTGAGTCGACCGTTGCGGACGCCAAGGCGTCGAACATCCAGCTGAACGACACGATCGATCAACTGGACTTCATCGCCCTGCGCACCGCAGCCGACGCCTTCCTGCCCGATCCGGAGCTGGCCGCAGCAGCGCTGCGCGTCGCCATCCGAGCCGGCCGGCCGCCCTCACCGCCGGAGTCCGGCCCCCGCTTTCCCTCCGTGGATCTCAGCAAGCTCTGACGGTCCGGCCGCAGACCGGCGGCGAAGTCCGCCCGCCAGGCGGCCGCCAATTTCGGTTGCAGGCGGATGATTTCCCGCCCGCGGGGCTGACCGCAAAAAAGCTTGGAAAGAAAGCGCACCGGGGGCTTGCGTCTTCTGGGCGACGCCGCTAGGTATCGCGCCCTCGACCTCGGGCGGCGATTATCGGCCTCCCGAACAGCGCCTGGAGAGGTGGCAGAGTGGTCGAATGCGCCGCACTCGAAATGCGGTTTACGTGAAAGCGTAACGTGGGTTCGAATCCCACCCTCTCCGCCACTCCCCTGCAAACAGACACCCAAAAGCGTAACGCTCGCGCGTCGCCGCGAGGTGAAGCCGTAATGTTTGTCATGCTGATCGAAGCAAGGACGGGCGGCCCTCCCCCGATAGGGCACCGCCCAAGTTGCCTCACCGGCGGGGTGGCGAGGGGGCTGCTTGCTAGCGCGCTTTGTGTCCTGACCGCAAGCTGATCGACATCAATTGGCACTTCAAGCGCCACTTCCTTCCGAATGGTCGTCGACAAGGTGGCGGGAAGCCTCGAGGGCCTTCGGCCTCAGCGCGCGTCTCCGCGGCCGATGTCGTCCAACGCGGCGGCGTCAGCCTGATGATCGCGCGACGGATCGCCAGCCGGTAGCCGCCTTTTCGTCAGGCTCAGCAGGGTCGCGCCGATCAGGGCCGAGCTGAGCGAACCGACCAGCACGCCGACCTTCACCTCGTTTTGCAGCGCTGCGTCGCGGAACGCCAACAGGCCAATGAAGAGGCTCATGGTGAAGCCGATGCCGCAGAGCAGGCTGACCCCATAGAGCTGCGCCCAGGAGGCCGCCACCGGCAGGCGCGCGACGCCCAGGCGGATGGCGAGCCACGCCGCCCCGAAGACGCCGATCTGCTTGCCGAAGAACAGCCCCAGGGCCACGCCGAGCGTCACGGGCTCCGCCAGGACCGACGGCGTCATGCCGGCGAACGACACGCCCGCATTGGCGAAGCCGAAGATCGGAACCACCAGGAAGGCCACCCAGGGCGAGAGCGCGTGCTCCAGGCGATGCAGCGGCGAGGTCGCGTCATCCGGCGCAGCCTTCGAGGCGTGCAAGGGGATGGTCATGGCCAGCACCACGCCGGCGATGGTCGCATGAACTCCGGACAGAAGGACCAGCCACCACAGCGCCACGCCCATGACCAGATACGGCGCGAGCCGCTTCACCTTCAGCCGATTGAAGCCCACCAGCACCAGGGTGACGAACCCCGCGCCCATCAAGGCGGCGGTGTTGAGGTCAGCGGTATAGAACACGGCGATGATCAGAACCGCCACGAGGTCGTCGACGATCGCCAGCGTCGCGAGGAAGACCTTCAGGCTGGTCGGGACGCGTGATCCCAGAAGCGAGAGGACGCCCAGCGCGAAGGCGATATCCGTCGCCGTCGGAATTGCCCAGCCGCGCAGCGTCTCGGGACTGCCAGCGTTCAGACTTGCGTAGATGAGGCCTGGAACGACGACGCCCCCCGCCGCCGCGATGCACGGCAGCGCGCGGTTGGCCCAGGTCGACAACTGCCCGTCCAGGAACTCTCGCTTGATCTCCAGGCCGACGAACAGAAAGAAGATCGCCATCAGGCCGTCGTTGATCCAGTGCAGCAGATCAAGCCCGGCGAACGGGACATGCAGAGCGTGGAAATAGCCCTCCGCCAGCGGCGAGTTGGCGACGAAGAGGGCTAGAACGGCGCAGGCCATCAGAAGCAGACCGCCGGCGGCCCCGCTTTCCAGAAGCTCTCTCAGAACCGACAGTTTGCGGACGCGTTGCAGCATGGCGCGGGTCTCCGCGCTGGCGGCCCGACCAACGTAAACCCTGATCGACCAAGACGATCGACCACCCAGTCCCGCCTATCGCATCAGACGCCCGGACGGGCAAGCCGTCGAAGCGGCTTTGACGGCTAGACCATCGCGCGCACCGCCTGGCCGATCTGCTCGGCTCCCGGCCCCAGGACGACGTGCGCCGCGTGCTCGCTCACGCGAACAAAGCCGCGCACGCCTGCGGTGTGAAGGGCGGCTTGGTCGACGCGTTCGGGGTCGTTGAGGACGACGCGCAGTCGGCTGGCGTGGGCGGAGAGGTCGCGGAGGTTGTCGGCGCCGCCGAGGGCGGCCAGGAGGGCCTTGGCCGCCTGGGAGACGTCGGGGGCCGGCGCGGTGATCGTCGCCGGCGGAGCGCTGATGGCGTGCCGGATCTCGCCGGCGACCGTGTCGGCGATGGGACCCAGCACCACCTGCAGGGCCTTGTCGGAGGGCCGGACGACGCCCCGGGCGCCCAGCGCCTTGAGGGCCGGCGCGTTGACCAGCCCCTGGTCGACCACGATCAGCCGCAGACGGGTGGTGCACGCATCGACGCTGACCAGATTGGCCGCGCCGCCCAGCGCCGCCAGCATGTCGGCCCCGCGCCCGCCGCCGGTGGTCACCGCCTGGGCGGAGGGCGGCGCCTCGTCCTCGCGGCCGGGGGTCTTCAGGTCAAAGCGCACGATCGCGAACCGGAAGACCCCGTAATAGAGCGCGCCATAGACCAGCCCCACCGGGATCAGCAGCAGCGGGCGCGTGGCCTTGTTGAAGTTCAGCACATAGTCGAACAGACCCGCCGAGAACCCAAAGCCCAGCTTGACGTCCAGCATGTTCATCAGGGCCATCGACAGGCCCGTCAGCAGCGCGTGGATGGCGAACAGCACCGGCGCCAGGAACATGAACGTAAACTCGATCGGCTCGGTCACGCCGGTCAGGAACGAGGTCAGGGCCAGCGAGCCCAGCATCCCCGCCACCGCCTTGCGACGCTCGGGCCGCGCGGTGTGCAGCATGGCCAGGCACGCGGCCGGCAGACCGAACATCATCACCGGGAAGAACCCGCTCATGAACGCCCCGGCGGTCTTGTCCCCGGCCGCGAACCGGTTGAGGTCGCCGGTGACGCCGTTGAAGTCGCCCAGGATGAACCAGACCACATTGTTGAGGATGTGGTGCAGGCCCGTGACGATCAGCAGGCGGTTCAGAAGGCCGTAGACGACCAGGCCCAGGTTCCCGGAGGCCGTGACCAGCCCGCTGAGGCCGTCAACGCCGGCCTCCAGCGTGCTCCAGAACGCGCCGAACAAGAGCGCCAGCACGACGCCGGCCAGGCCCGCCACGATCGGCACGAACCGCCGACCGCCGAAGAAGGCCAGGTACTCGGGCAGCTGGATGGTGCTGTAGCGGTTGTAGAGCGCGCCGCTGATCACGCCCGAGAGGATGCCCACCGGGATCGACAGCTTGCCGATCTCCTTGGCCTTCCAGGCGGCTATGGCGAGATCCTTGGCTCCCTCGACCGCCTTGGCCGCCACCTCGGGCGGGGCGACCAGCAGCGCCTCCACCCCCTTGGTGGCGATGACATAGCAGACCACGCCCGCCAGGCCGGCCGCGCCGTGGTTCTCGCGGGCCAGGCCCACCGCCACGCCGATGGCGAAGATCAGGCCAAGGCTGGCGAAGATCGCCCCGCCGGCCGCGCCGAAGGTGTTGGCCACCGTCAGCGACACCCCGTGGGTCATGGTCGCGAGCGCCGGCGCGCCCAGCAGGTCCGGCTGGCCGATGCGCAGGAGCAGCGCCGCCACCGGCAGCACCGCGATCGGCAGCATCAGGGCCCGGCCCAGCGGCTGCAGGATCTCGAGCGGAGACCTCATGGGTTCAAGCCTCCGAAGGGGGTGTTGGTCTGGCCTTGCACGCGCGCGCGCACCGCCTGCGGCGAGGTCTGCGCCAGGGCCTCGTTGGCCAAGGTCCGTCCGGCCTCCAGCGACAGCGCCCGCACCCGGGCCTTCACGTCCGGCGCGATCGAGGCCGTGGTCGACAGCTCCGCGACCCCAAGACCCAGCAGGATCGGGGTGGCGTCCAGGTCCGAGGCCAGGCCGCCGCACACCCCCACCCAGCGATGATGCCTGGCCGCGCCCTGGCAGGTCTGGTCGATCATCCGCAGCACCGCCGGGTGCAGGGCGTCGATGCCGGCGGCCAGTTCCGGGTTACCCCGGTCCATGGCCAGCACGTACTGGGTCAGGTCATTGGTGCCGATCGACAGGAAGTCGGCCTCGGCCGCCAGCAGGTCGGCGGTCACCGCCGCCGCCGGGGTCTCGATCATCACCCCCAGCTCGACGCGATCAGTGATCCCAAGCTCGCGCTTGGCCTCCTCCAGCACCGCGCGCACCGCGCGCAGCTCATCAAGGCTGGCCACCATCGGGACCATGATCTTGCACTGGCCCCGCGGCTCGACCCGCAGGATCGCGCGCAGCTGGGCCTTCAACAGATGCGGCCGCCACAGGCTGACCCGCACCCCGCGCAGGCCCAGGGCCGGGTTCTCCTCGGCCGGGATCGGCAGGTAGGGCGCAGCCTTGTCGCCGCCGACATCCAGCGTTCGAATGATCAGGGGCCGGCCGTCCAGGGCCTCGGCGATGGCCTGGTACTGACGGGCCTGCTCGTCCTCGTCGGGCGGGGTCTCGCGGTCCAGGAACAGGAACTCGGTGCGCAGCAGGCCCGAGCCCTCGGCGCCGTTGGCCACGGCGGCCTGGGCGTCGGCGACCGAGCCGGTGTTGGCGAAGACCTCGATACGCACCCCATCGCGCGTCACCGCCGGCTCATGGGCGGCGGCCTTGGCGGCGGCCTTGCGCTGCTGGCGTTGGGCGAGCGCCGTCTGCGCGGCTTCCAGGGCCTTGGCGTCAGGGGCCACGCGCAGGGTTCCCGCATCGGCGTCCAGGATCAGGGTCGCCCCGTCCTTGACCTTCGACAGCGCCCCGCCGACGGCCACCAGGGCCGGGACGCCCATGGCCGCGGCCAGGATGGCCACGTGCGAGGTGGGCCCGCCCCGCGCGGTGGCGAAGCCGGCGAGGGCGGCGGGGTCTGCGCCCATCAGCTGCGAGGGCAACAGCTCGTCGGCCAGCAGGATCGAGCCCGGCGCCAGCGCCGCGCCCGTCTCTTCCTCGCCGCTCAGGGCGCGCAGGACCTGGCGTTCCAGGTCGATCAGGTCGTCGACCCGTTCGGCCATGCGGCGATCGCCCAGCGCCTGCAGCGCCTGGACATAGCCGCCCACGGCCTGGCGCCAGGCAAAGCCTGCGCTCTTGCCCTCCACGATCAGGCGATGGGCGCCGGCGTAAAGTTCGGGGTCGTCGAGGAACGCCTGGTGAGCCGACAGGATCGCCTTGCGGGCCTTGTCGCCGGTCTCGGCGGCCTTGCCGATCCGGACACGGACCATCTCCAACGCCCGCGTCAGCGCCGCTTCCTCGTGGGCGAGGCCCTCGCCGGCCTCGCGCACCACAATCTCGGCGGTCGACAGCCGCACGGCCTTGCCGATGGCCAGGCCCGGCGCGGCCAGCACGCCCTTCAGCACCCCGTCGCGCGGCAGCGGCGCCGGCGGGGGCGGTTCGGAGGGTTCTGCCTTGGTCGGGGAGGCCTTGGCGCCCACCGGCGCGCCCTCGCCCATGCCGCTTTCGATCAACTCGGCCAGGGCCGTCACCGCCGCCAAAGCGTCTGGGCCAGAGGCCAGCAGCTGGACCACATCGCCATGGCGGACGGCCAGCGACATCAATCCCACCGGGCTCCGGGCGTTGGCGCGTCGCGCGCCGATCACCAGCGCCATTTCGGCGTCAAAGGTCTTGGCCGCCTCGGCGATCCGCGCGGCCGGGCGGGCATGGATCCCGTGGGCCAGGGGCACGATGATCTGGCGGGTGATCTCATCTGCGGTTCCGGGCGCAGCGGCGAGCGATGCGCCCGCGATCGGCGACAGCTCCATCAGGAACTGGCCCACGCCGATCTGGCGGTCCTGGTCGCGGCGCACGATCTGGAAGGCCTCGCCGTTGGTGATCACCACCGGCGTGATCAGGCTGCGGGCCCGCTGAGCCAGGAGGTCGAGATCGAAGCTGATCAACCGGTCACCCGCCTTCACCGACTGGCCGTCCTGGACAAAGACCTCGAAACCCTCGCCGTTCAGGGCGACGGTCTCCAGGCCCACATGCATCAGGATCTCAGCGCCGTTCGTCGCCCGCAGCGTCACCGCATGGCGCGCCCGGTGCACGCTCACCACCGACCCGTCGCACGGCGCATGCAGCGTCGAGCCCAGCGGATCAATCGCCAGCCCATCGCCCAACATCCGCTCGGCGAATACGGCGTCCGGCGTTTCTTCAAGCGGCGCGATCCAGCCCCTCAGGGGGGCGGTGAGGACGAGGTTGGACACGATCTACGCTTCCTCGAAACTAGTGCGCAGGCTTGAGGGTCACGCGTTCGATCACCCAGAAGGGATCGAGGCTCTTGGACGTGAAGGTCAGGCACAGATCGACCTTATCAGCGCGCGCCGGCAGACGGCCGGCGATGGCCGAGAGGCCGGCATTGCGGGCGGCGTCGCCGAGCGGGATGGCGGCGATCTTTTCGCCCGTGCAACCTGCACGCACCTCCAGCTCGCCGCCTGACGTGGCCGGCGGACGCAGCGGGATCTTGTCGCGGTCCTTGCCGACCTGGAAGTTGAACGGGATCTGGGTGACGCGGGCGCTGAGCATCGCGCCCTTGTCGAGACGCGCGCCTTCCCAGATCCAGCAGGGATTAAAGATGTCGACCATCATCATCGGACGCTGATCGAGCGCGGCGGGCGCATCGTCGATCATGGTCAGCGGCACCTGCTGGGTGCAGAGCCTGAGCTGACCGCTCGTTCGCGTCTGGAGAAGGTCCGCCGACATCGTCCAGGACCGCTCACGACCCAGCGGCTGGCCCTCGACGAAGGTCTGCGCTTTCAGCACCGCGCCGGTGGGTAGCTCCATGGGGCCGGCATAGGTCGAAGACGTCGCCGTCGGCGCCTTGCCATCGGTGGTGTAACGGATCTGACCGACGCCCAGGCCCGTCGACAACACCACACGCGTCTTGCCTCCCTCGGCCTCCGACAGCGCCGGCTGCGGCTCGAACGGAACCGGATTGGCCGCAACCCCGAGGACCTTCAAGCGCGCCATCTCGGCGGGAAGGCGCTTGGCGAAGCCATCCCAGTCGGCGCCGGCTTCGGGCGACCAAGCCCGCTCGGCCAGGGCCACGGCGCGCGGGAAGGCCATCAGTTGCATGCGCTGGTCGGTCTGCATGTGCTCGGTCCAGACATTGGCCTGGACGCCGAGGATGTGCTTGCGCTCATCCGCCGTCAGCTGCGCCGGCGCCGGATCGAAGGCGTAGACGTCCTTCAGGCTGGAGATGTGACCTCGTCCGGTCGGCTCCTCAGCCGAGGCGCTCTGGCGATGGTCGAGATAAAGCACCGGATGCGGCGACAGCACCGTGTCATGGCCCTGCTTGGCGGCGGCGATCGCGCCGTCGATGCCGCGCCAGGACATCACCGTGGCGTTGGGCGCAAGGCCACCCTCGAGGATCTCGTCCCAGCCGATCAGGCGGCGGCCGCGCCTTTCCAGGCTCTTGCCGACCCGCTGGATGAACCAGCTCTGCAGCTCATGTTCGTCCTTGAGCCCCAGTTCCTTGATCTTGGCCTGGACCTTCGGGCTAGCCTTCCACTGGTCCTTGATCGCCTCGTCGCCGCCGACGTGGATGAAGGTCGACGGGAAGATGTCCATCACCTCGTTCAGCACATCGTCGAGGAAGGCGAAGGTGGCGTCATCGGTGTTGTAGAGCCACGGGAAGATCCCCCAGTCGCCCATCTTGCTGGCGTCCGGCGGCGCGGTTCCCAGCTGGGGATAGGCGACGATCGGCGCCAGCGCGTGACCGGGGGTCTCGATCTCGGGAACCACGGTGATGTTGCGCGCGGCGGCGTAGGCGACCAGTTCCCGGGCTTGGTCCTGCGTGTAGAAGCCGCCGTACTTGGGATAGTTCACCGCCGCGCCGGGATTGCGCCGCCAGGCGGCGACCTGCGTGAGCTTCGGATACTTCTTGATCTCCAGCCGCCAGCCCTGGTCGTCGACCAGGTGCCAGTGGAAGGTGTTGAGCTTGTGCGCGGCCATAGCGTCGATCACCGCCTTCAGCGTATCAAGCGACTGGTAGTGGCGGGCGCTGTCGATCATCAGGCCGCGCCAGGCGAAGCGCGGCGCATCCTCGATGCTGGCGGCGGGAAGCGCGACCGGCCCCTTGGCCTCGTCCGGGGTCGCCAGCTGCCAGAGCGACATCGCGCCGTAGAACAGGCCGGCGCGCTTGGCGGCGGCGATGGTCACGCCCTTGGCGTTGATATCGAGCTTGTAGGCTTCGCCCGCCGGACCTTCGCGTGTGAGGGCGATGGCGTCGGCCGCGGGCGGCCCCTCGACCACCTTGGGCCGGAAGCCTCGCGACCTTCGGATCAGGTCAGCCAGTTGCAGCGCCACGCCCTTGGCCTCGACGTCGCCCCTGGCGACATGGATTCGGGTGGCGGCCGACAGGGTGAAGGTCCCCTCGGCGCGAACGACCTTGGCGGGCGCCGGCGTGATCGTGAGATTGTCGGCGAAAGCGCCGGTGGCGAGCACAGCGGTCAGCGCGAACGCCGAGACGGCGACGATACGGAGCGGGGTCAAGGTCACGCGCCTCGCAGGAAAGGTCGTGGGCGGCCGGCAAAAAGCGGGCGGGACGGCAAGGCCGCCCCGCCCCAGCTCCATGCTTGCAGTCAGGAGGGGTAGGATCAATGCGCAAACATCGGAGGCTTCGGATCGCGCCGAAGCCTCCGATCGCCAAACGTCCTAGAACGCGACGTTCAGCGTGGCTTGCAGCTTGCGGCCCGTGCGGTAGACGCCGCGCGGCAGGGCCGTGGTGTTGGCGTAGGCATAGTACTCGCTGTCCAGCAGGTTCTGGCCGGAGAGCGACATCGTGATGTTTTTGGTCACGGCGTAGCCCACGGTGGCGTCGAGGGTCTTGGCGGCCTTGACGAACATGTCGTCGCCGCGATCGACGCCGGTGAAGTACTTCGAGCGCCAGGTGAAGGTGGCCCGGGCCGAGAACGGACCGTTCTCGTAGAAGGGGCTGAGATTGACCTGGTTCTTCGAGCTGTAGGGCAGCGGCGCGCCCGACTGGCCCGAGGCGTCGGCGTAGGTGTAGTTGGCCAGAAGGCCAAAGCCCCCGCCGAAGGTCTGCTGGTAGGCCATCGCCAGACCCTTGACCTCAGCCGAGCCCGCATTGAACGGACGGCTGATCTGGTAGGTCGTGACCTTGCCTTGCGACTGGTTGAAGTACGACTCTGGCTGGGTGCGCTGCAGGATGTAGTTGGAGATGTCCTTGTAGAACACCTCCGCCGACAGGATCGCCTGGGGCTGGAAGTACCACTCGGCCGAGGCGTTGAAGTTGCTCGACTTGTAGGGCTCCAGCGCCGGGTTGCCGCCGCCGCCCGTGAGGATGCCGTCCGACAGCCAGAAATAGTTGGTCATGTCCGAATAGTTCGGACGCGCGATCACCTGGGCCGCCGCGAAGCGAAGGACGAGGTCCTCACGGGCGTCGACGATGATGTTCACGCTGGGCAGGACGTTGTCGTAGCTCTTCTTGGTCGACTTCCAGCTCCAGTCGGCGGCCTTGTTGCAGGCCGCGCCGGGCTTGCAGACATAGCCGGCGCTGTCGACCGAGGTCTTCACATAGCGAACGCCGAAGTTGCCGCGCACGTTGTCGGCCTTGAAGTTGGCCTGGGCGTACAGGGCGTCGATGTCTTCCTGGATGTTCCAGTTGCCGGCGGTGAACTCGGCGGCCGCGAAGATCGACGGCTTGGGCATGGTGGCGCCCGCCGCCAGCCACTTGCCGCTCTCGACATACGAGACCATCGACCCGCCGTCGATGCGGAAGCGGCTCTGCATCTGGGTTCCGACGCCGTCGAAGCCCTTCAGGTAGTTGCTGGGCACGGTCGAGGGATTGAACGACGAGGCCGGGGCGGCGACGCCGGTGATGGCGATGCCCGCATACTGCTGACCGGTCTGGTGTTCACGACGCTTGTAGCCGACCTGGACGCGCTGGATGACGCCGTCGAAGTCCTTGCCGAAGTCGAACTGGGCGTACTTTTCCTCATCCGAGGTGGGCTTGCTGACGAGGTTGCCGCTCCAGCCCGGATCGGTCGCAAACGCACTCGGATTGCCCAGCACGTTGGTGGTGTAGGTCAGACTGCCCGGGCTCTTGGGCGCGCCGCTGATGTCGACCGTGTAGCTGGCCCAGTTCAGGAACTCGAGGAACACCTGACGCTTGGTGCCGCCGTCGGCGGTCGACTTGCCGACCTCGCCGTTCAGGTCCCAACCATCGCCCTTGTAGCCGCCCTTCAGGTGGAAGGTGTCGGACTTCAGGCCGGCCTCGCGGTACTGCACGTCCAGAACGCTGAGCGCGTTGTTGAACGAGGCCTTGGAGACGACGCCATTGTTGACGGTCAGGCCGGTCAGGGCGCCCAGGCTGTTCCAGGTGTTGCCTTGGAAGGCGTACATCGACTGATTGGTGTTGTCGTAGTCGGCGTCGATCTTCAGCCAGTTGAACTCCAGCGAGAGCTGGTCGTTCGGCTTGTACTGCAGCGCGGTGGTGTAGGTCGTGCGCGTGCGGCCCTGCTCGAAATAGGACGCGCCAAAGGCGTTCGGGCTGCGGGCGCCCAGGTTCGCCGTCAGCGTGCTGGCGCACGAGCCGACGCACCCCTTGGTGCGCGAGTCGACCGGATTGTCCGGGTTGCCGCCGGCCCACTGGTTGGCCGCGATGGTGCCGTAGGTCTCGACGCCGTCGCGACGCAGCTGATCTTCCGCGCGCTGGATCGAAAAGCTGGCGCCGAAGGTGCTGTCAGCGTTCTTCCAGCTGGCCAGCAGCGAGCCCTGCAGATCGCCCTTCTTCGAGCGATCGGTGTAGAGATAGCTTACCGCGCCGGCGATCGTGCCCGACTTCAGGTCCAGCGGCTTGCGGGTGTTGACGATGACGGTGCCGCCGATGCTGCCTTCGTCTATGCGCGCTTCGGGCGACTTGTAGACGTCGACCTTGCCGACGATCTGCGGCGCCAGCAGCGCATAGTTGAAGGTGCGGCCCGGAGAATCCAGGATGAACCAGTCGGCCGAGGCGACGGTCTGGCCATTGAGCAGGGTGCGGTTCAGCGCGGGGTCGGTGCCCAGGATGCTGACCTTCTCGCCTTGACCGAAGGCGCGATCGACAGTGACGCCGGGAACGATGGTCAGCGCTTCGGCGACGTTCGTGCTCGGGAACTTGCCCACATCCTCGGCGGTGACCACGTCGACGATCGCGTCAGCCTTGCGCTTGGACTCGATCGATTGCAGCAGCGAGGCGCGGATCCCGGTGATCACCACCTGCTCCACCTCGTTGCCGCCGCTCTGGGCCATGGCCGGCGCGGCGATCATGACCACCATGGCGCTGGCGGACGCCGCCAGGACGGATTTACGGATAGTCTTCATACTCGGCTTCTCCCCATTGTGCCGGGCCGATCAAGCCTGGAGCCGAACCCCAAGCCCAATGTGATACCAATTTCCTGGGAGGATCCGCAGAAAGTGGTACTTCTCAGGCCTCGGGAGGCGACTGTGACGGAATTTTCTCGAATGACAAGACCAAAAAGAAACCAATTGCAGACCGGGTCATTATTGGTATGAGAATGGTCCTATGTTATCGGAGCGGACGGGGAGCGCCGCTCAGAGGCGCAGGGAAGCTCAAGGCAGGGAGGGCGCAGCCATGACGTTTGCGGAACGAATCGGCCGTCTCGACGCCACGGGCGATCACGCCCCGCTGTACCGGCAGCTGCAGCGCGCGCTGCGCGAAGCCATCCAGAAGAAGGTGCTGGCTCCGGACGACGCCCTTCCCGCCGAGCGGGACATGGCGGACGAGTTCAACATCTCGCGCATCACCGTTCGCAAGGCGCTGGACGGCCTGGTCAGCGAGGGCTTGCTGACGCGCCGCCAAGGCGCCGGTACCTTTGTCGCCGCGCGGGTCGAGAAGAGCTTCTCCAAGCTGTCCTCGTTCACCGAGGACATGATCTCTCGCGGTCGCGTCCCGCGCAGCGAGTGGATCAGCCGCACCGAGGGCCAGGTGACCCCCGAGGAGTCGCTGACCCTGGGCCTGTCGCCCGGAACCCCGGTCTATCGGTTCGCACGGATCCGCTATGCGGACGGCGCGCCGATGGCGGTGGAGTACACAACGATCGCGGCCTTCGCCCTGCCCTCCACCGAAGTGGTGGGGACATCGCTCTATGAAGCGCTGGAGACGACCGGTCACCGCCCGGTGCGCGCCCTCCAGCGGCTGCGCGCGGTGCTGTTCCAGGCCGAGCAGGCGGACCTGCTGGGCGTGCCTGTCAAGGACGCCGGCCTGCTGATCGAGCGGCGAGGCTTCCTGAAGGACGGACGGGCCGTCGAGGTCACGCAATCCTACTACCGCGGCGACGCCTACGACTTCGTCGCCGAACTGAATTCCCTGTCCTGAGTACGCGCTGAAGTCGGAGGAGTAGAGCTTGGAGGCGACCGTCTTGACCCGTCATGAGACCCCCGCGCCCACAGGCGCGTCGCCTCCGAGCCTGGCGCCGGCCTCGACCCACATGTTTCGGGAGGCCGGCGAGGCCGCCAGGATCGCCGCCGTCCAGCTGACCGCCAACGCCCCAAAGATCCAGGCGCTGGCCCAGCGCCTGCGCGCAAACCCGCCCAGGGTCGTGGTCACCTGCGCCCGGGGCAGTAGCGACCATGCCGCCACCTTCGCCCGCTACCTGATCGAGACCAAGGCCGGGGTGCTGACCTCGTCTGCAGGCCCTTCGGTCAGCTCGGTGTACGACGCCTCCCCTAACCTTGAGGGCGCGCTCTATCTGGCCATTTCCCAGTCGGGCAAAAGCCCCGACCTGCTGGCGGCTGTGAAGGCCGCCAAGGCGGCCGGCGCTCACACCGTGGCGCTGGTGAACGTCGTCGACTCGCCGCTGGCGGCGCTGGCGGACGAGGTCATTCCTCTGCATGCCGGGCCAGAGATCAGCGTCGCGGCCACCAAGTCCTACATCGCAGCCCTCGTCGCGGTGACCCAGCTGATCGCGGCCTGGACCGAGGACGCAGAGCTTACCGCCGCTCTGCAGGACCTTCCCGCAGCCCTGGCGGCCGCCTGGACCCTGGATTGGTCCCCCGCGGTCGAGCGCCTGAAGACCGCCAGCAACCTCTATGTGCTGGGGCGCGGCGTCGGGTTTGGCGTCGCCCTGGAGGCGGCTCTGAAGTTCAAGGAGACCTGCGGCCTGCACGCCGAGGCCTTCAGCGCCGCCGAGGTGCTGCATGGCCCGATGGCCCTGGTGAAGGACGGCTTCCCCGCCCTGGTCTTCGCCCAGAACGACGAGAGCCGCGCCAGCGTCGACGAGATGGCCGCCGGCCTGCGGGCGCGCGGCGCCAGCGTGCTGATCGCCGGCGGCGCCAGCGCGACAGACGCGCTGCCGACCCTTGCCAGCCACCCTGTGCTGGAGCCGATCCTGATGATCCAGAGCTTCTACCGCATGGCCAATGCGCTCTCGGTCGCGCGTGGCTATGATCCAGATAGCCCGCCGCATCTGAACAAGGTCACCGAAACCGTCTGATGCCGGCTGCTCTGATCAATGGCCGCGTCCTGACGGAGAGCGGCGTCGTCGAAGGCAAAGTCGTCCTGGTCAAGGATGGTCTGATCCTGGACGTCATCGACGCCGCGCAGACGCCTTCGGACGCCAAGCCTCGCGACCTGAAGGGCGGTCTGCTGGTCCCGGGTTTCATCGACACCCAGGTCAATGGCGGCGGCGGCGTGCTTTTCAACGACGCGCCCACGGTCGAGACGATCGCGACGATCGGCGCGGCGCACCGTCGCTTCGGGACAACGGGCTTCCTGCCCACCCTGATCAGCGACGATCTGCGCGTCGTCGACCAGGCGATGCGCGCCACCGAGGAGGCCATCGCGCAGGGCGTGCCAGGGGTGTTGGGACTTCACATCGAGGGCCCATTCCTGAACCCCAAGCGGAAAGGCATCCATGACGCCGAAAAATTTCGGGTCATCGACGACGAGGCGCTGGCGCTGCTCACCTCGCTCAAGCGCGGCAAAACGCTGGTGACCCTCGCGCCGGAACGCACCACGCCCCAGATTATCGGGCGCTTGGCGGACGCCGGCGTCATCGTGGCCGCCGGGCACACCAACGCCCTCTACGCGACCATGCGCCAGGCCCTGGAGCATGGCCTGACCGGCTTTACGCACCTGTTCAACGCCATGTCGCCCCTGACGAGCCGCGAGCCCGGCGCAGTCGGCGCGGCGCTGGAGAGCCCAGACGCCTGGTGCGGGATCATCGTCGATGGCCGCCATGTCGACCCGGTGGTGCTGAAAATCGCCCTGCGGACCCGCGCCCTCGATCGCTTCATGCTGGTCACCGACGCGATGCCGACGGTGGGTCTGCCTGACAAGCGGTTCAATCTTCAGGGCCGGGATATCCGAGTGGTCGACGGTGTCTGCGTTGATGACCACGGCACCCTGGCGGGATCGGATCTCGACATGATCGGCGCGGTGCGCAACGCGATCGAGCTGCTGGACCTCAGCCTGGAAGACGCCGTGATGATGGCGTCTCACGCCCCGGCGAGCTTCCTGGGTCTTGGACACGGTCGCGGCCGGATCGCGCCGGGCTATGCGGCGGACCTATGCTTGCTGAACGACCGCCTGGAGGTCACGGCCACCTGGATCGACGGCCAGGAAGGTTGAGACAGGTGTGTTGGATGCAGAAAGGGCGCTGACCGTGAGGTCAGCGCCCTTTCCATATTCAGCCCTGGGGCTAGTGGAAGCTTAGAACTTCCACTTCACGCCCAGATAGTACTGGCGACCGTAGTGAACGTACTCTTCCGAAATCATACGGGTCGAGTCGATAACCTTGCTGTCCTTTTCGTCGGTCAGGTTGATCATTTCCAACGTGACCGTAAAGTTCTTGAAGTTGTAGCTGACCTGGCTGTCGATGTTCAGCGTCTTTTCCTTGATGCGGACATCGTTGTTGTTGGTCGCCGACGGCGCCACCTGGATCAGGTACGGGTCACGATACGAGGCCGAGATACGGGCCTTGAAGTCGTTCTTTTCGTAGTAGAGCGTCGCGTTGTAGGCGTCGGGCGACAGGTTCACCAGCGGCTGGGTCAGCATGACCGCCGGCGTGACCAGGACGCGGGGCGTGCCCGAATAGACCGGGTTGGCGATCACGTACTGGATGTCGCTCTGCACGTGGGTGTAGTTCACGATGCCGCCGAAGCCATCGAACGGCGCCGGCAGGAAGGTGAACGGACGCTGCAGCGAGACCTCAAAGCCCTTCAGCTTGCCGCCGGGGGTGTTGATCTGGGTCGTGACCGTGAACAGCGTGTCGGCGGTGTTGCCGTTCGTCAGCAGGTTGTCCGGCAGCTCGGTTTCCGCCCACGGCACCGCGACCGACGAGGTCTGGATGTAGGACTTGATGTCCTTCTGGAAGAAGCCGACCGAGAACAGGGTTTCCTTGTCCGGATACCACTCGAAGCTCAGGTCCAGATTGTTGGCGAGCATCGGGTTCAGTTCGGGATTGCCGCGCGTCAGGGTCTGAGCCTGCTGGCTCATCGCCGTGAAGCCGGGCGACAGGTTCGGCAGCTGCGGACGCGTCATCACCTTGGCGGCGGCGAAGCGGACGAAGAAGCTGTCGAACGGCTGGGCCGAGATGTTCAGCGACGGCAGCGTGTTGGTGTACTGGCGCTTGACCGTCTGGGTGGCGGCGATCGGCACGCGCTGGCTGAAGGTGCCGCCCAGCGTCGTGACGGTCTGGGTGGTGTTGCCGGTGCTGTAGTTGCCGGTCGCTTCCTGCTCGGTCTTCACATAACGGACGCCGAAGTTACCGCGCACCGGGATGTTGAAGATGTCGTAGTCGAAGTCGCCCTGGATGTAGAAGGCGGTGTCCTTCTCGGTGATCGCCCGCATCGCGCCCAGCTGGTTCAGGACGCTGAGGCGGAAGTCGCCGTTGGCGTTCACGCAGTTACAGTCGTAGCCGAGCTTCTGACGTAGCTTGTCCAGGTCGGGGGCCAACCACGAGGTCGGTACGCCGGCCGGGATGTCGAGGCCACGACCAAAGCCGGTGATCACGCGCGACACGTCAGCCACGGTGACGCCGGCCGGCAGGCCGAACGCAGCTTCGTTGGTGAAGGTGGTGGCGGAGTTACCGGCAAGCACGCGCGAGCTCAGGCGCTTCTCCCACGAGGTGAAGCCGTACTCCTTGTACTTGGCGCCGTAACGCAGCTTGAACCCATCGAGGATCTGGTAGTCCACATCAGCGAAGACGGTCTTAAAGGTGTTGACCGCCTTGCTCGGACGCATACGCAGCAACGAGGCGTCGCCCAGGGTGTTGGTCGGGCTATAGACGTAGTTGGCCGGGTTCGTCGCGTCGAAGCCGTAGTTGAAGTTCGGCAGCTTGTCGTCAGCCGAGTAGTCGTAGCTGTAGTTGTCGCTGTCGTAGCGCTCGAACGAGAAGGTCGTCTGTTCCGGGTTGTCCTGGATCGAGCGCGACTGGCCGTAGCCGACCTTCAGGTTGCCGCCTTCACCGAACCGGGTGTCGTAGGTCAGGGCGAACTGATTGAACTCGGTCTTCAGGGTGTCGTGGCGATACTCGGTGCGGACATCGACGTCGTCGAAGGTGCCCTTGATCAGGGTGCCCTTGCTGTCGGCCGTGAAGTTCACGACGTCGGTCTGGGGCAGGCCCGCGCCGCTACGGCTGAACGAGATGATCTCCAGATAGGTCTCGTCACGGTTGTTCTGGAACTTGGCCAGCATCGTGTCGAGGGTCAGGGTCGAGCGGTCGTTCGGACGCCATTGCAGCGAGCCGGTCACGCCCAGACGCTCTTGATCATAGTCCAGGCGGCCGTAGCGCGGGATCCGCGGGTGCCAGAGATTGTTGGCCGTCCCCGAGGCGGCGGTGACGGTCGGGTTGGTGCCGCCCGTGACAGTGCCGATCTGGGCGCAGCTCAGGGCCGGACCGCTGACGGGGTTGTAGGCCGCGCCCGTGCAGGGGAACGCCGTCGCCGAGTTGAAGCGGACCGAGGGGTTTTCCCAGCGGCCGGTCGAGGAGCCTTCCTCGCGCTGAGCGCGGGTGGCGTAGGCGACCGACAGCAGAGCGCCGATTTCACCAATGCCGGTGTCCCAGCGGTTGCTGACCAGGAAGGTGTAGCGCGGGTCGCTCTTCCGCGAGAGATCGTTCCAGCCCACTTTGGCGCTGGCGCTCATCGTGAACTTGCTGAAGTCGAACGGACGACCGGCCTGCAGGTCGACGATCGCGCCCAGCGAGCCTTCCTCGTTCATGGCCGAGGTCGACTTGCGCACCGTGACGCTGTTGAACAGCTCCGAGGCGAAGATCGAGAAGTCGAACTGGCGGCCGCGGTTGGCGCCGCCCGAACCGTCCTTGCCGCCGGTGGTGGCCAGGGCTTCCAGGCCGTTCAGGCGCACGACGGTGAAGTCAGGGCCCAGGCCGCGAACGGTGATGGTGCGGCCTTCGCCGCCGTCACGGTCGATCGAGACGCCGGGCACGCGCTGCAGCGACTCGGCGAGGTTCAGATCGGGGAAGTCGGCGATGTCTTGCGCCTTGATGACGTCGACGAGGTCGTTCTCACGACGCTTGACGTCCAGCGCATTGGCCAGAGAGGCCCGGAAACCGGTGACGACGACGGCTTCGACCTGATCGTCGGCCGGAGCGGACGGGGCGGTCTGCGCGCTCGCCGCGCCGGCAAACGCCATCGCCAGCGCCAGGGCGCCGCCCGAGACGCCGTATTGCAGGCCGCGCACGCGCCCCGTGGTATTCTTGGACATAGAACCTCCTCCCGTTCGACCATTGGACGGCGACGTAGCCGCCGCCTTGGCCTTCGTCTCGGCTCCGCATCGTTCCTGCGAAACCGCCCCTTGGCCTTGAAGTCTTCGTTTTTGCCACCGGTGTCAGAAACCGATCTGTGTTTCTGACACCGGTATCAGAGTGCTAACAAAGGCTAGGCCGACCGGCAAGGCCACAAAGCGGTCACAACCCAACAGACTCCGCCGGTCGTTGCGTTTCCGACACAATGTTCGCTCAGCGAAGCGGGCCTCAGGCCTCTTCGGGGCGGAAATGACTGACCTTGTAGAGCCCCTGGAGCATGGAGTCGCGTTGCGCGGTGGGCAAGCTGGCCCCCACGCTCCGCAGAAGCTTCAAGGCGTTCAGGTGGACGTCGACCGCGTCCCATCGCCAGGCGCCGGCCTCAGCGCAGTTGTCGGCCAATCCGCAGAGCGACATGGCGGCGCGATCCAGACCGGTTCCGGCCACAAAGGCGCTGACGTCGATGATCCGCGACGCGAGGACGTACAGGGCCTCGAACGACTCGGACTCCCGGTTTTCGGCGCCTTTGCCAAAACGCGTCTCGATCTCGGCCAGGGTCTCGTCGAGGGCGGCCAAGGACGCCTCCCGAAGAGACTCCACGCCCGCCTCGGCCGCCGCGATGGCGTCCTGGGCGAGCAAGCCCCCCCGCTCCTTGATCATCTTGGAAAGGCGGTTCGGTGGTTTGAATTTGCGGACGGTCATATCTGCACCTTCGCTGGGCGCATCATATTGCTGATTTCATCGTCGGACAGGTTGGGCGTCTGCGCCTCGCCCACCTCCGCCGGAAGGTCATCCTTGCGCCTGCCATCCGTCCCCGGAGGCGGGCCCATATGCTTGAATCGTCGATCCGGCCCGACGAAGGTCGGGCATTCGATGAACGCTCGGTCCTCGCGCGCGACCCAGAAGATGCGCTCCAGCAGCACCTTGGGCGTAATCGGCTTGGCCACCACATAGTTGGCGCCGGCGTCACGGATCTTGACGATCTGCGAAGTCCGCGTGTGACCCGTGACCAGGATGACGGGAATGAAGCGGTTGGCGTCCCCGCCCTCGCGTCTCAGCCACTCGATGAACTCGATACCATCGGTGACCGGCATCTGGACGTCGCTGATGATAAGATCGAAGGTCTTGGTCTTAATCAGAGACTGCGCGTCAGCGACGCTCTCGGCGCGATGCAGTTGCTTGACGCCAAAGCCGGAAACCACCTGGGACAGAATGTCCAGCGAGGGTCCGTTGTCGTCCAGCACGAGCACCGTCGCCCGTTCAAGATTGATGCGGGTCGAGGGAAGGAGGGCGTCTGTCATCGGCGCCCTAGAAGAAGTCCAGCTCGCCGGCCTCGGCTTTCCACTCGGCTTCCTGGCTGGCGCGCAGCCTGACGACGAGATCCGAAAGGCCTAGCCCCTCCAGCAGCGGCTCGATCGACATGCTCCACTCCCCGGACGCATGCTGCCCGATGCGTTGAAGCACGGCCGAAAGGCCGTGAAGGCGTTGGCTCAGTTCGTCGAGCGCCTGAAGTCTGGTCAGGTTTGGCAGCGCCGCGCCGCCGTCGGCCAAGTCGCCCACGAGGTGCTCGCAGTCCTGACAGATGGCGGCGGCCGAAGCCAACTCCGCCGCCAGACGTCGCGACAACTCGCCCACCGGAAGGAGCTCTTCGGGTGTCGCGATCGCGCTGGCCTGGAGCGGTTTTGCGGCCATGCCCTAGAACAGATCCACGTCGCCGCTCGCCACCGCCGGCATCGGCGGGGGAGTCGGACGCCGGACGTCCTGCGGCGCGTTGTCGACGGCGACCAGACGCTGACGAACCCGACCGGACGCCGGCCAGAACTCCACGCGCCGGGCCGAGACGCCGCCCGTGCTGGACGAGACGATCGGAATGCCTTCGTCGCGCAGGAAACGTTCGGCGAAGGCGGCGTTGCTGGCGCCCACGTCCGACAGGCCGTCGAACAGCTTGGCGCCACCGAAGATCTTGGCCTCAAGACGCTCGCGTCGCGCGCCGCGCTTCAGGAGGTCGTTGATCAGGACTTCCATCGCGTAGGCGCCATAGCGGACGGCGTCGCCGTCCCGGCGCCCGTCGCCGGAGTCCGGCAGCAGGAAGTGGTTCATGCCGCCGACGCCACTCTGCGGGTCGCGGATGCACGCGGCGATACAAGAGCCCAGGACCGTGGTCATGACCACGTTGGGATCCGTCGACACATGGCTTTCGCCCTGCGTGACGTGAACCTTGATCGCGCGTTCCGGGTCGTCGTGATGGAATGCGGTCATGTCAGTTGCCCGAACACTTGCTCGATTTTTTCCTTCAGGCCTTGGACCGTGAAGGGCTTCACGCAGTAGTTGTTCACACCGAACTGCACGGCGCGCTGGACCAGTTCGCGGTCGGCGCGGCCCGTCAGCATCACGAAGGCGGTCTGGCGGATCGGCGGGTGCGAGCGAACCGCCCGCAGCAACGCCAGGCCATCCATCTTCGGCATGTTGAAGTCCGAGATGACGAGGTTCGCCGGCTTGGCCAGGAGGTTCTTGAGAGCCTCCTCGCCATCGGGCGCCTCACGGATGTCCTTGAAGCCGATCTGCTGAAGCGCATTCCGGATCAAGGCCCGCATGGTGAGCTGGTCGTCGACCACCAGAACGGAGATGGTGCTTGCTTGGGGCATGGTCTATCGCCTCGCGGAGGCCAAATCGAGGATGGACTGGCCCATGGAGGACAGGCTGACCTGCCTCTCCACGGCGCCGATTTCGAAAGCGGATCGGGGCATGCCGTAGACGACGCAACTTGCTTCGTCCTGGCCCAGCGTCTTGGCGCCGGCCTTGCGCATCGTCAGCAGGCCCTGGGCGCCGTCGCGGCCCATGCCGGTCAGGATCACCCCCACCGCCTTGTCGCCGACGGCGTGCGCCACCGAGTTGAACAGCACGTCCACCGAGGGGCGGTGGCCGCTCACGGGGTCGCCCGCGACCAGACGGCAACGCAGACCCGCCGATCGAACGACTTCGAGGTGGGTCGCCCCGCCCGGCGCCACGTACACCTTGCCGGGCTCCAGCAGGGCGCCGTCGGAGGCCTCCTGCACCTTCGCGCCGCTCGAGCGGTCGAGGCGCGCGGCGAAGCTGGCCGTGAAGGTGGCCGGCATGTGCTGGGTGATGACGGTCGGCGGACAGGTCTCGGGGAACAGTTGCAGGATCGACAGCAGGGCTTCCACCCCGCCGGTCGACGACCCGATCGCCACGATGTCGCCCGACGGCATGAAGTCCTTGCGACGCGGAGCCGTCGTGGTGGGCGCGGCGCCGGCGTTGGTGCGAACCGAGGCACGGGCCGCGATCTTCACCTTCGCGACGATCTCGGCCAGGGCTTCCTGGGTGCCGGTGGCGTCGGCGGGCTTGCCGACGCAGTCCACCGCGCCCAGTTCCAGCGCCCGCAGCGTCATCTCCGCGCCCGCCTGGGTCAGGGTCGAAACCATCACCACCGGCATCGGCCGCAGGCGCATGATCTTTTCGAGGAAATCGATGCCGTTCATGTTCGGCATCTCGATGTCGAGGGTCACGACGTCGGGGTTCAGGGCCTTGATCATGCCCCGCGCCTCGAACGGGTCGCCAGCGCCGCCGACCACCTCGATGTCCGGATCACGGTTGAGGGCCGCCGAAATCAGGCTCCGCATCGTGGCGGAGTCATCGACGACAAGAACGCGAATTTTGGCCATCAGCGTCCCACCTTCCGGTAGGCGGTCAAGCCGCAGCTCTCGAACGCGGTCACCGACGTGCCGACGCGTTCGGAGTGGCCGACATAAAGGCGCCCGCCGGGCGCGACGAGCGGCGCAAACCGATTCCAGACACGTTCCTGAGTAGGTTCATCAAAGTAGATCACGACATTCCGACAGAAAATGGCGTCGAACGGGCCTTTCATTGGCCAGGACGGACCGTTGAGATTTAGTTCGCGGAACGCGACGAGGCTTCTCGCCGCCTCACAAACACGCCAGCTGCGGCGATCGCTCGCATCGCGCTCGAAGTATTGGCCGCGCGCGGCGGTAGGAATGCCTTCCAGCAGGCTCTCGTCGTAGACGGCGGCCCGGCCCGTGGCGAGAACGTTGGTGTCGATGTCCGTGCCCAGGATCCGGATGTCCAGATCCGCAGCGTTCGGCCAGACCGACAGCACCGTGAAGGCCATCGAATAGGGCTCTTGCCCCGACGAGCTGGCGGCGGACCACAAGCGCAGGCGGCCACCGGCGCGGACCTTGTCGGCGACCGGCTCCAGAACGTTGGCGCGCAGATCATCGAAGTGGTGCGGCTCGCGGAAAAAGCGCGTGACGTTGGTGGTCAGCGCCCGGAGCATCTCCTGGCTCTCGTCATGGCCCTTATCGCTGGCGACGAAGCTGCAGTACTCGTTGAACGATCGCAGACCCAGGGCGCGCAGGCGCTTGGCGAGACGCGAATAGACCAGCGTCGCCTTGCTGTCCGGCAGGCTGATGCCCGCCAGATCGTAGAGCAGCGCGGCGATGCGCTTGAAGTCCTGGTTCGTGAACGCGAACTCGCCATCGACGATGGCCTCGCGGCGGTCAGAAGAGGGTGCGGTGACAGTAGACATCAGGCGGCCATAGCCTCCCGTTCAGGTAGGATGCGGTCGAGCGAGATCTCGCTGATCATGCGCCCCTCGATCGAGATGATCCCCCGCACAAAGCTGCGAACGGCGTCGCACGCGACGTCGGGGGTCGGCTGGATCATGTCGTCATTGATCGACAGGATATCGGACACGGCGTCGACCAGCAGGCCCACAGTGCGATCGCCCGCCTTGACGACGATGAAGACGCTGCGGACGGTCGGCTCGATCACCGGCATGCCCAGACGGCAAGCCAGGTCCATGATAGGCAGGACCGCGCCGCGCAGGTTGATGACACCGCGCATGTAGCCAGGCGACTGCGGCAGCGTCGTCGCGGGGCTCCAGCCCCGGATCTCGCGCACGGCCATGATATCCACGCAGTACTCCTGCTCGCCCACGCGGAAGGAGATCAGTTCGCGGCGATCAGCGCTGGTGGCGGCGGCTTGGTCAGTCATGACTTACTCCGCTGCGATCAGGCTGGGCTCGGGGGGACGCGGGGCGCCCCCTTCGCGACGGCGGAGGTTGATCGTGGCGTCGACGTCGAGGATCAGAGCCACACGGCCGTCACCGAGGATCGTCGCGGCGGCGACGCCTTCGACCTGCTGATAGTTCTGCTCCAGAGACTTGATGACCACCTGGCGCTGGCCATGGATGGCGTCGGCGACCAGGGCGGCCCGCGAGCCGTCTTCGCCTTCGACCAGCAGCACCACGCCATCCGTCGGATGCGGGCTTTCCTCGCGATAGCCCAACGTCAGACCCACATCGATCAGCGGCACGAAGCTGTCGCGGACCGCCAGCACCGAGCCCACCGGTCCCAGCGGACGGACCTCTTCCGGCTTCGGACGTAGGCTTTCGACGATGGCCGCCAGCGGAACGACCAGGGTCTCGCCGGCGACGTCGACCACCATGCCGTCCAGGACGGCCAGGGTGAGCGGCAGGCTGAGCGTGAAGGTCGAGCCTTGGCCGGGACGCGAGGAGATCGAGATGCGGCCGCCCAGGGCCTGCACCGAGCGCTTGACCACGTCCATGCCGACGCCGCGGCCCGACACGTCCGAGATCTTTTCAGCGGTGGAGAAGCCCGGCAGGAAGATCAGGTTGTCGATCTCTTCGTCGGTCAGCTGCAGGTCGGGCGCAATCAGGCCCTTCTTGACGGCGATGCCGAAGACACGCTCGCGGTTGATGCCCTTGCCGTCGTCGGAGACCTCGATGACGATCCGGCCGCTGCGGTGCAGGGCCGCCAGACGCACGACGCCTTCGGGATTCTTGCCGGCCGCCTTGCGCTCCTCGGGACTTTCCAGCCCGTGGTCGATGGCGTTGCGCAGCATGTGGGTGATCGGATCGGACAGACGCTCGATGACGGTCTTGTCGACCTCAGTGTTTTCCCCGTCCATCACCAGGCGAGCCTGCTTGCCCGTCATGTTGGCGACTTCGCGGACCAGACGCGGCATGCGCTGGAACACCGACTTCACCGGCTGGGCGCGGATGGCCATGACGCTGTCCTGGATCTCGCGCGTCAGCTGTTCTAGCTCGTCGAGGCCCATGGCCAGGTTGGAGGATGGGGCGATGCCATACTCGCCGACGCGCTGCGCCAGCATGGCCTGGTTGATGACCAGCTCGCCGACGAGGTCGATCAGGCGGTCGATGCGCTCGGGATCGACGCGGATGACCGACTGGCCGGGGCCAGGCACTTCGACCGGGGTCGCCTTCGGCGCCCCAGCGGCGGCGGCCGCAGGGGCGGCGGCGGCCGGCTTGGCGGCCTCGACGGCGGGAGCGACTTCCGCCACCGGGGCGGCGGCGGGCGGGGCGATCGGCGGAGCGACTTCGACAGGCTCGGGCGTCGGAGCGATCGGCTCGACGGCGGCCATCGGCTCGGCCGGCGCGGTCAGGGCGGCGATGGACGCTTCGACGGAGCCCTCGCCGCGCGTGATCTCCAGATCGCAGTCGCCATCGACGAACTCGAAGACCTCACGGATCGCGGTTTCGTCCTGGTCGGTCTCGAGACGCACGCTCCAGGTGATGAAAGCGGCTTCGGGATCGAGATTTTGCAGCAGCGGCAGGGCGCTGTCGTCGAGCGTCGCCTTGATCGGACCCAGGCGGCTGAGTTCGCGCAGCAGGAGCGCGGTTTCGTTCGCCTTGCGATAGAGATCGGACTTCGGCCGGATCGACACCGTCCAGACGTTCGACGGGATCAGCTCGGCGTCGGCCGCCTGCGCTTCGACCGTGATCGTCTGCGGCACGAAGACGAAGCCAAGATCGTCTCCGTCCATGGCGTCGTCATCGGCGCCGATCAGCGCGGGGGCGGGGGCGGACTCTTCGGCCACCGTCGGCGCGGCGACGGGCGCAGGGGCCGTCGGCGTCGCGTTGGGGTCGGTCCACTGCTCCAGCTCTGCGGCCATGGCGGCCGAGGCGGCCATGTCGACATCGCCCAGGCCGCGGGCGGCGCTGACGTGGTCAGCCAGGATGTCCGAAGCGCGAAGAAGGACCGCGGCCAGTTCGACCGTGTTCGGCACCGAGCCAGCGCGTACGGCGTCCAGCAGGGTTTCGAACACGTGGGCGAAGCGAACCAGCGGCTCGAGACCGAAGGCCCCAGCGCCGCCCTTGATGGAGTGGACGGCGCGGAACACGGCGTTGACCGTCTCAAGGTCGCCGGCCCCTTCTTCCATGGCCAGGAGACCGCCTTCGAGGTCGGCGAGCAGTTCCTCGCATTCCTGGAAGAAGGTGACCTTGATGGCCTCTAGCTCGTCCATTCCCGTAAGTCCTAATTCGCGTCTAGCAACGGGTATTCAATAACGGGGTACTGGGGTCCGTGACCGGGATCAGGCGGCGACGCGGCGGATGGCGTCGACGAGCTTTTCCGGGTTGAACGGCTTGACGATCCAGCCCGTGGCGCCCGCCTCGCGAGCCCGCTGCTTCTTGGCAGGGTCGCTTTCGGTGGTGAGCACCAGGATCGGGATCGCGCGGTAGTCGTCGTCAACGCGCACCGCCTCGATGAAGCCAAAGCCGTCCAGCTTGGGCATGTTGATGTCCGTGATGATCACATCGGGCCGATGCGCGGACAGGACTTCGAGACCATGCTCGCCGTCCACCGCCTCGACCACATTGAAGCCGGCGCCGGCGAGCGCCATGCGCAGCATGTCCCGCATTGTCCGGGAATCATCGACCGTGAGAACCGTACGCGTCACGATTCAGCTCCTTGGAATTCCGTCGAAAGGAGCGCCCCTGCGGCGCCGAATAGACGGGTGGTTTCGACAAAGGCCTCTGAAGGCCCCTTGATGGAAAAGGGGTGACCGTCCTGTTCCCAGGCCTTGCGGGCGGCCAGCAGCACTTGCAGACACAACCCGCCAAGACGACGGACCTGATCGGCTTCGACGATGATCTCCGCGCCGCGCCGCTCGAGGAAAGCCGCCTTCAGAGGGGCTGCGGTCTTGAGATCCAGGTTTTCAGGCAGCGAGATCGCGGCGACCATTAGAATTCCTCCCAACCATCCGAGGCGGGGGCCTGGGCGAGGGCCGCCGAACCGTTGCCCCGACCCGGGCGGGCGAAGGTGTTCAGACGGGCCTGTTGCTCGGCCACCGGATTTCGCGCGGGGGCGTGATGACCCGCGTCGGCGACGGCCGGACGGGCGTAGGACGAGGAACCGGAGCCCACCTGGAAGCGGGCCATCAGGCGGACCAGCTCGGCGGTCTCGCCCTTCAGCGAGTGCGTCGCGGCGGTCGACTGCTCGACCATGGCGGCGTTCTGCTGGGTGACCTGGTCCATCTGGTTCACGGCGGTGTTAACCTCGTTCAGGCCGGTGGCCTGTTCGGCGGCCGACGCGGCGATCTCGGTGACCAGGGCGTCGATCTCGCCGACCTTCGTCACGATCCGCTGCAGCGCCTCGCCCGTTTGACCGACCAGGCTCACGCCTTGGCTGACCTGCTGGGTCGAGCTCGAGATCAGAGCCTTGATCTCCTTGGCGGCCTCGGCCGAGCGCTGGGCAAGGGCCCGGACTTCCTGAGCGACGACCGCGAAGCCGCGGCCCGCCTCGCCCGCCCGGGCGGCTTCGACGCCGGCGTTCAGGGCAAGGAGGTTGGTCTGGAAGGCGATTTCGTCGATGACCCCGATGATCTGGCTGATCTGGCCCGAGCTCTTCTCGATCTCGCCCATAGCCGAGACTGCCTGGTGCACGACCTGACCGCTATGCGTCGCTTCGCCACGGGTGGTGGAGACGACGTCCGAGGCCTGACGGGCGCCGGCGGCGGTGCGGCGCACCGTGGCGGTCAGCTCGTCGAGGGCGGCGGCGGTTTCTTCCAGGCTCGCGGCCTGCTGCTCGGTGCGGCGCGACAGGTCGTCCGAGGCGTGAGCGATCTCGTCGGCGCCGGTGCGCAGGCCGTCGGTCGAGGCCGCGATGACCTTCATCGTCTCCTGCAGCGAGCCCATGGCGGCGTTGAAGTCGTCCTTCAGCTTGCCGTAGTCGCCCGGGAAGTCGGCGGTGACGCGGAAGGTCAGGTCGCCCGAGGCCAGCTTCTCGAGACCCTCGGCCAGGTTGGAAACAACCAGCGAGGCTTCCTGGGCGGCGGCGGCGGCGGCGGCTTCCTTGGCGCGGCGTTCGTCAGCCGTGAGGGCGGCGGACTTTTCCTGATCGGCGCGCAGTTGCTCAAGGTGCAGCTGGTTGTCGCGGAAGACCTTCAGGGCCGTGACGATGGCGCCCAGTTCGTCACCGCGCGTCATCTTCTCAAGATCGATGCTGTTGTCGCCCTTCGACAGCTTGTCGGTCGCGGCGGCGATGTCGTTGATCGACTTGCGCGTCGTCATGACCGTCAGGAACGCCAGAGCGCCGACCGCACCCAGGGTCAGGAGCGACATGATGATCGTCACGCTCATAGCGGCGGTGGCCTGAGCCTGACGCTTGGCGCTCTCAGTCTCGATCCGCTGATTGGCGGCGGCGACGACCTGGTCCAGCTGGCCCGTCATCTTGACGTATTGTTCTTCGAACGGCGCGATGAAGCCTGCGGCCATGTTGAAGTCGACGCTGATCATCCCGCTGACCGTGTCGATAGCGCTGCGGCACTCTTCAAGCGACTTGATCAGTTCAGCGATCTTCGGCTGTTCGGCGGCCGGCAGCTTGCTCTTCAGCGCCAGCAGGTCCTTCTTGACTGCGTCGGTCTCGACCAGAACGGCGGCCATACGCGCGTCGTTCTTGTCGACGTCGATATTGCCAGCCTTGTGAGTCATCACGACGAACAACTCGCCGTTGATGTTCGAGATGCGCTTGGAAATCCGCTGGATCTCCAAATTCTGACGCATGTCGCTTTCCACGACCTGCTTCAGCGCAGCCGACTGGCTCTTCTGAACAAGGATCGCGCCGCCGGCCATCACGGCCAGCATCAGAAGCGCGAACGCCGGCGCAAAGCCGATCTTGATGATCAATGGTAGATCGACGAGCCGGATCCGTTTCATCGCAAGGTCCCCTCCAACCAGCGCTCCGTGCCCACGGATCGCCAACATGAAGGGTGATAATCCCGATAGATTCCTAACAGACTCTGACTTGGTTAAAGGAAGTCAGAGATTTTCGTCCCATTTTGGAGCATGTGGTCGTTTGGTCGCAGGCTCCGCCGCACGGAATCTGCGATACCCCCACCACATAACGGGGGCCACCGAAGCAGTGGATCGTGGTTACCTGAAAGTAAACTCGCAATATTACCGTGCGACTCAGATTATCTTAACTCGCACCTGCGAATTTGCTCCAGCGTCCGGTTGGCGCGTCGTCCACAGGACGTGAATTCATTACTAGGAGCAGCGGGATGAAATATCCGATCGCTATTGCCGCGGGAATCGCTGGCAGCTTTTTTGTCGCTCAGGCCGCTTCGGCCGGCGGCGGTTTCGAAGATCAAATGGCTCGTTGCCTGCAGCAGCACGCCAATACGCGCGACGCAGCGCAGGTGATGCTTGAGTGCAACGCCGACGGCGGCAAGCTGTCGGACTGCAAGGTCGTGGACAACAGCGCCGCGGGCAAGGGCTTCGACAAGGCCGCGATGTGCATCGCCGAAAAGCTCCCGATGGGCGCCAAGACCGGCACCGTGAAGGTTCCGTTCCGCTTCCCGGGCGGCGCGTAAGCGTCTTTCCGATCGGAACACAAAACGCCCCCGTCGACCTGGTCGGCGGGGGCGTTCTGCTGTCTGGGGCGATGTTGGCGCAGGAACGACGAGAGACCGCGCCAAGACGACACGGCCCCGCTGTCGACAAGCTCCAGAACCAAATCTGCTGAGCACGTCGTACGGCTTAAGCGAACATGCCTGAGCCCGGGGCGCTCGAGGGTCCGCGCGCTAGAATTCTTCCCACTCTTCCTTGACCGCGACCGCCGTAGCGCCCCGTGAGATCGGCGATCCGCCCGGCCGGCTCTGCGGACGCGGCGGGCGGGCGGGTTGCGCCTTCTGGACGGGCGCCGGAGATGGCGCCGCAGTAGAAGGTCGCCCCTCGGAGGTCCGGAAGGTCTCCACCTGCCTCACCAGTTCGCCCGTCTGGCTCTTCAGCGAATGGGTCGCCGCCGTGGTCTGCTCGACCATCGCCGCGTTCTGCTGGGTCACCTGATCCATCTGGTTCACGGCGGTGTTGACTTCATGCAGCCCGCCAGACTGCTCCTGAGCCGAGACGGAGATCTGCGCGATCAGCTCATCGATCTCGGCGACCTTCGAGACGATCCCGCGCAACGCGTCCCCCGTCTGGCCTACCAAGGCGACGCCCGCTTCGACCTGCTTGGTCGAGGTGTTGATCAGCGCCTTGATCTCCTTGGCCGCGTCGGCCGAGCGCTGCGCCAGCGCCCGAACCTCCTGAGCGACCACCGCGAAACCTCTGCCGGCCTCACCGGCGCGGGCCGCCTCGACCCCCGCGTTCAGGGCCAGGAGGTTGGTCTGGAAGGCGATCTCGTCGATCACCCCGATGATGTTGCCGATCTCGCGGGAGCTTGTCTCGATCTCCCCCATCGCCGCGACGGCCTGATTGACGACCGAGCCCGATCGCTCGGCTTCGGTCTTGGCGCCGGCCACGACCTCCTGCGCCTGTTTGGCGCCGGCCGCTGAGCGCCGGACGGTGGCGGTGATCTCGTCCAAGGCGGCGGCCGTCTGCTCGAGGCTGGCGGCCTGCTGTTCGGTGCGACGCGACAGGTCGTCGGCCGCGACACTGATTTCCTCGGTGCTGGAGCGGATACCCTCCGTCGCGCCACCGACGCCGCACATCGCTTGATCCAGAAGCTCCACGGCGTGGTTGAAGTCGCCCTTGAGCTTCTCGAACTCGCTGCAGACCTCGCCATCGATCCGCGCCAGCAAGTCGCCGGCGGCGAGGCGATCCAGAGCTTCGGCCAGGAGGGTGACGACGTGCTCCTGACGCGCTCGGGCGGCCTTCTGTTCGGCCTCCAGGCGTTGCCGCTCGTTCTCCAGGGTTTCAAGATAGATCGAGATGGCGAAGTCCATGTCCAGGAAGATCGCCTTCACCAGGGCGGCGACCGCCTCGCCCGCGCGGTCGGAGCCGCCCTTGGCCAGCAGGCCCCTGGGCCACATCGAGTCGATCACCGCGCGAACCAGATGGTCGCCGACGACGGCATAGCCGCCGATGTACCAGCGCGGCTCCAGGCCGATGCGGGCATGGGTCTGGCCGATCGCTCGCACCGCCTGCACGTAGTCGTCGCTGAACTGTCCTTCGGCGATCACGCCCCAGTGCGCCTGCTGCCGCGAACTCGCCGCGTTCATATGTCGGTCGTCACTGAAGAACTTGCGCGTCTCGGGGGTCGCCCGGACCTTGCCGTAGAAGCTGTCGAGCGCCTTGCCGATCTCGGCCCGGATAACCGGGCGCAGGTCGCGCAGCGCCGATCGCGCCTTGTCGTCGATGCCCATGAACGCGGTCCGTTCACCGATCGCGTAGTCCTGGTTCATGGCGGTCCCCATTGTTTCGCTTGGGGAAATCCTCGGGCCCTTATCCCTAATGAGCGCTTAAATATTCCCGCATCGGGTGCGACGCCTCGCCGCACCCCCGCTCAGGTTGCAACCGTTTGCGGAGGCCGAGCGGCCAATTCTGCTGGAGAAAGAGTATGGTTTATCGATTGCATACGGCCGATAGGTGGAGGGGGGCGACCGGGTGTCGCACTCACCCGCCGCGCTTCAGCGTTTCACGCGCAATGATCAGTTGCTGGACTTGACTGGTGCCCTCGTAGATCCGGAAAATCCGCACATCGCGGTAGAGCCGCTCGATCCCGTAGTCGGCGACATAGCCGGCGCCGCCGAACACCTGCACCGCCCGATCCGCCACCCGGCCGACCATTTCCGAGGCGAACAGCTTGGACGAGGCAGCCTCCAGCGTGACATTGACGCCGGCGTCGCGCTTGCGGGCGGTCTCCAGCACCAGCGCCTTGGCGGCCAGGGCCTCGGTCTTGCTGTCGGCGATCATCGCCTGGATCAGCTGGAAGCTGGCGATCGGCTGGCCGAACTGCTTGCGCTCGGAGGCATAGGCGACGCAGTCGGCGATCAAGCGCTCGGCGACCCCGACGCAGACGGCGGCGATGTGCAACCGGCCGCGATCGAGCACCTGCATGGCGACCTTGAAGCCCTCGCCCTCGGCGCCCAGCCGGTTCCAGGCCGGCACGCGGACATTGTCGAAGGTCACGTCGTGGATGTGGGCGCCCTGCTGGCCCATCTTCTTTTCGGGCTTGCCGACCGTCAGGCCCGGCAGGTCGCGCGGCACCAGGAAGGCCGAGACCCCCGCCCCGCCCTTGGCGTCGGGATTGGTGCGGGCCATCACCGTGAACAGCGAGGCCTTGCCGGCGTTGGTGATGTAGCGCTTGGAGCCGTTCAGGATGTAGTCGTCGCCGTCCCGGATGGCGCGGGTCTGGACCGCAGCGCTGTCGGAACCGGCCTCCGGCTCGGTCAGGGCGAACGAGGTGATCACCGCGCCGGACGCGATCCCCGGCAGCCACTTGGCCTTCTGCTCGGCGTTGCCGAACATGACGAGGCCCTGGCTGCCGATGCCGACATTGGTGCCGAACACCGAGCGGAAGGCCGGCGAAGCGCGGCCCAGCTCGATGGCCACCAGCGCCTCTTCCTCCATGGTCAGGCCAAGCCCGCCGAACTCTTCCGGGATCGTCAGGCCAAAGAGGCCAAGGCCCTTCATCTCCTCGATCACATCGTCGGGGACGGCGTCGTTCTCGGCGACCTGGGCCTCGATGGGCCGCAGACGTTCGGCCACGAAGCGGGCGACCGTGTCGATCAGCTGTTCACGGGTTTCCAGATCGAGGGCCATTCGCTTCGTCTCCCAGTTTCCTTGGCCCCTCGCGGAAACCGCGAGAGTGGCGTCAAACGCTTGTTTTGCCGGGAACTGTAGCGACGGCCCTCGAGAATGGAAGCCTTCCCTTACGCCCGCTCCTGCTGGGCCAGCACGCTCTTGCGCATGCCGTAGGCCAGATAGACCACCGCGCCGATCAGGTGGGCGTAGAGGAAGTAGAGCTGGGTCTTCCCGGGCAGGCTGAGGAAGAGATAGAGGCAGCCCAGGATGCCGGCCGGGGCCACGATCGGCCACAGCGGGGTGGAGAACACCCGCGGACGGTTCGGCTCGCGCAGCCGCAGCAGGATCACCGAGGCGCCGACGGCGATGAAGGCCCACAGCGTGCCGGCGTTGGCCAGCTCGGCGATGTCCTTCAGCGACAAGAGGCCCGAGATCACCGCCGACAGGACGCCGGTCAGCAGGGTCATCATCACCGGGGTGCCGGTCTTGGCGTTGACCTTCGACAGGGCGCGGGGCAGCAGGCCGTCGCGGGCCATCACGAAGAAGATCCGGCTCTGGCCGTACATGAAGGCCAGTATCACGGTCGGCAGGGCGATCACGGCGGCCAGGGCGACCAGCTGGGCGATCTTGCCGTGGTTCAGGCTCTCCAGGATGAAGACCAGCGGCGCTTCGCTCTTGGAGAAGACCTCGGTGCGCGAGGCGCCGATCGAGACGGCGGCCACGATCATGTAGATCGCCGTGCAGACAGCCATCGAGCCGACGATGCCGATGGTCAGGTCGCGCTTGGGGTTCTTGGTCTCCTCGGCGGCGGTCGAGACCGCGTCGAAGCCATAGAAGGCGAAGAAGATCAGGCTGGCGGCGGCCATCACCCCGATCTTGGCGGCGTCTGCGGCCGCGCCTTCCGGCACATGGGCCTGGAAGCCGTTGGGCATGAAGGGGGTGAAGTGGGCGATGTTGAACGCCGGCAGGCACAGCACGACGAAGACGATCAGGGCGATGATCTTCACGAAGACCAGCACCATATTGACCGTCGCGCTCTCGCGGGTGCCCAGGGCCAGAAGGCCCGCCACCGCCATCGAGATGAAGACGGCCGGCATGTTGATCAGCCCGCCCTGGTGGGGTCCGGCCAGCAGGGCGTCGGGGAAGCCGATCATCTTGAAGAGGCCATGGGCGTGGGCCGACCAGCCGACCGCCACCGCCGCGCAGACGAGGGTATATTCGAGGATCAGGCTCCAGCCGACGAACCAGGCGACCGGCTCGCCCATCGCCGCATAGCTGTAGGTGTAGGCGCTGCCCGAGGCCGGGATCATGGTCGACAGCTCGGCGTAGCACAGGGCCGCGCAGGCGCAGACGGCGCCGGCGATCAGGAAGGACAGGATCACGCCCGGCCCGGCCAGACCCGCCCCGACCCCGGTCAGGGTGTAGATGCCGGTGCCGACAATGGCCCCGACGCCCAGGGCCACCAGATGCGGCCAGCTCAGGGTCTTCTTCAGTTGATGGCTGTCCGCATGGCCAGCGGTGATGGTGTCGATGGCCTTGCGGCGCGTCCAGAAGCTCACTTTGGGGGTCCCTCCGACTCTCGATGCGGACCATGGAGCGGGTTTCGTTCCGCGCCAAGCCTCGACCTTAGAAGAAAATCCTCGTCAGGGCGTAGGCGAGGATTGCGACGGCCACCGTGAGCGTCAGCAGCAGGATCGCCAGACGCGGCTTGACCTCGAGCAGGGCCTTGGGGCCGAGCTTGGCCGAGATCGCCCCCACACCGGCCAGCAGCAGGAAGCCCGAACAGGCGCCCAGGGCCGACACCAGGGCCGGCGGGATCAGATTGAGACCCCTTGCAGCGGCCAGGGCGGCGAAGCCCCAGACGAAGAGCGGCGGGGCCTGCAGGCCGGAGATCCGCCCCCCCTGCGCCGTGCGGGTCAGCATCAGGCCGATCAGCACCACGGCCGGACCCAGCCACAGGATCCGCGACAGCTTGGCCAGGGCCGCCGTCCCCGCGACCTCCGGCGACACCGAGGCGCCGGCGCCGGCAACTTGCGCGACGTCATGGATCGACAGGCCGAAGAAGACGCCGGCCTGGTGCGCGGTCAGGCCCAGGGCGTTGGCGATCGGCGGATAGGCCAGCATGGCCAAGGTGGAAAGCAGATTGACCCCGACAATGACCAGGGCCGTCGTGCGCTGGTTCTCCGGGCTGGACGGGGCGGCCTGCGAGGCGGCCAGCGCCGCAGAGGCGCCGCAGATCGAGCAGGCGGCCGCCGCGATCAGGGCCTCGGCCAGCGGCAGGCCCAAGGCGGCGCCGGCCAGGGCTCCGATCCCGAGGCCGCCCAGCACCACCGCGCCGCTGGCCAGCACGGCCGGACCGCCCAGGGCGGCGAACTCGCTCCAGCTGATCTGGGCGCCCATCATGGCCACGCCCAGCCGCAGGCCCGGCTTGGCGAAGACGTCGAGGCCCGCGCCCAGCTGCCCCTGCAGGCCCAGCGCGCCCAGCATCATGCCCAGCACCACCGCCAGCAGCGGGGCCGGGGCGTGCAGGCTCTGGGACAGGAGCTTGGCCAGCACCGCCATCAGCAGGCCGGCCAGCAGGCCCGGCCCCATGCGGGCGGCGCCCAGGCGCAGGGCCGCGGCGGTCATCCGCGGACGGTGTCGCCGCTGATCGGGGCGGCGGCGAAATGCGCGTCGGCCTTGGCGCAGCGGTTCGAGAGCCGCTCATGCAGGCGGCGCACGGTCTGGCTGCCGGTGCGCTCGAAGGCGAAGGGCAGGACGCCATGGATGAGGCAGGCCAGGCCCGCGCCCAGCAGGGTGAAGCCAAAGCTCCAGGCCACGCCCATGTGCTGGCCATAGGTCTCGCCGACCGACTTGGGATGACGCGTGAACGACAGGTCCATGGAAGCCCCCGCTGGCTGAAACCGAGGCGTTCTAGAATGGCGCGGATTCGGAGAAAGGCATTGTTTGAAAGGTTACCATTTCCGCGATATGGAGAATTTCGTTCTCTCTGAAAGCGGATTTCGAGATGATTGATCTCGATCAAATCGATCGCCGCCTGCTGGCCATCCTGCAGGAGGACGCCACCGTCCCCATCGCCGAGCTGGCCGAGCGGGTGGGCCTGAGCCAGACCCCCTGCTGGAAGCGGGTGCGCCGCCTGCAGGACGCCGGCGTCATCACCGCCCGGGTGGCCCTCTTGGACCGCGAGGCCCTCGACCTGGGCCTGACCGTCTTCGTCGCCGTCAAGACCGGCCACCACGACGAGGGCTGGCTGAACCAGTTCGCCGCCGGCGCCAGCGCCCTGCCCGAGGTGGTCGAGTTCTACCGGATGAGCGGCGATGTCGATTACCTCCTCAAGGTCGTGGTCAAGGACATCGCCGCCTATGACCGCTTCTACAAACGCCTGATCGCCACCGCCCCGCTGACCGACGTCTCGTCCAGCTTCGCCATGGAGCAGATCAAGTTCACCACCGCCCTGCCGATCGCCCCGACGTGAGGGGGGCTAGACGATCCTCCCCCCAGCGGGGGAGGAGGCGCGAAGCGCCGGAGGGGGAAGTCCTGCCGAACCGGCCTCTTCCCCCTCCGTCGTCCCTTCGAGTCGACACCTCCGCCGCTGGGGGGAGGATTTGGGGCGCACGTCCGCCGCTTCACGCGGCGTGACCGCTGAAGGCTCATGGGGAGGCGACGGAGCGGCCGGGCGAACCCGGAGACCGTGAGTGTGTTTTGCGTTTCGGCTCGACTGTCCGCTCCGCCAGGTTGTTCTTGCCCGTGAGGATGGGGGGCGTGAGCGTCTTTCAGCTCGGGACCCCAGGAGCCCCCGGACGGGCGCGGACCAACTGGAGCGGCTACATCCGTGTCCAGCCCGACGATCCACGATAGGCGGCTTGTACGATCACCGCCCTGTCGCTCCGCGCTCGCCTCTCCACGGCTTCTTCCGAGGTCCCGGATCTATCCAACGAACAGACCCCGGTCGAAACCGCTTCGAGACCACGCGGCCCCGCTCAACCTAGCCCCGCCGCCGTATTGGGCCGGATCCAAACGCCCTCCCCCGCGGCGGGGATGAGTTCAGTATGGAGCGGGTTTTCAGGCCGGGGATAAATTGGCGCGTAAAAGTGATAAGTAGTTGATTTCGTTGACTTCGATTCTGCGAACTCCGAGGATAGAGGCCACTCAGTCCCCGTAAGCGCGTGTCATCCCGGGCGGCGAAGCCGACCCGGGACCCAGGGGCTGCAAGAGCGCCGCGCTTGGTCACCCCCTGGGTCCCGGCGCTCCGCGCTGCGGCCGGGATGACACGAGAGGGGTGGCGGGAGCCGTTCTCTCCCCCATCGGAGGATGAGAAAGGGCCGCTACCGCTTCTTGCCCAGCTCCGCGGCGATATCCTTGGTCATGCGCCCGACCTTGCGGTGGGCGGCGGTGATCTGGTCGCGGGTCACGCCCCAGCGCTTCATCCAGTATTCGACAGCCTGACGCTCGGTCAGATCCAGGCGGTCCTTGTCGATGAAGCCGCGCTTGTCTTTCAGGCCGGCCATTATCGGGTCATCCAGGGTTTTGAGTTTCCCGCCGCGATGCCGGCGGCCTGCTGCCGCTGAAACTTCCCGCCCCGAGGCGGCTTGGGCCGCGCGTCGAGCGCCGCCTGCTTCAAGCGCAACGCGCGCTGGATCGGGGTCTCGTCAAGGGGCGCTTCGGGGGGCGGGGAGGTGGTCATGGGCGGGAGGGTAGCCCAATCCCTCTCCCAGAGGGAGAGGGTGGCCGCGAAGCGGTCGGGAGAGGGGTTTCACCCCGGCCGCGCGCCCCGCAGCGCCGCCAGAATGTCGTCCGCCGTCCCGCCGTCCCGCCGGGATCGGCCAGCACCCGCGTGTTGGGGAACCGCAAGACGGCGTAGCCGAACCGCTCAAGCGCCTGCGTGCGGCGGGCGTCATAGTCCTCCCGCCCCTGATGCGCCGCGCCGTCCAGCTCGACGATCAGCCTGCCCTGTTCACAGACAAAGTCGGCGAAATAGCCGCCGATCGGGACCTGCCGCCTGAACTTGAACCCGCCCAGCCGGTGCGCCCGGACCAGGGCCCACAGGATCTTTTCGGCCAGGGTCTGGGCCTGTCGCAGGCGGCGAGCGGTGGCGGTGGCGTCCATGGCGGAAGAATGGACTCAACCCTTGGGCGCATTCAACAGAAGGAATCGGGATTTCTCTTTTCGATCCCTCTCCCGGCGGGAGAGGGCGGAGCGAAGCTGTTCCCTCTCCCAGAGGGAGAGGGTGGCCGCGAAGCGGTCGGGAGAGGGGTTTCAAAGCCGCCGCCCTGCCGGCGCTCCGGCGGACGGCTTACCCCCTCTCCCCGACCCCCTCCCCATGGGAGAGGGGGCGCGCGAGCCTTGACGGACCTGGACAGTCCGGCACGCTGCTGCCTTCGAGGGATGTAAGGGTGGGTTCGACTCGGGGAGTTCGACGGAAACATGGGTAAGACTGTATTCGTTCTTGGTGCAGGCGCGTCGAAAGATTTCGGAAACAACATGCCTATTGGCGAGGAGCTTGCCGCAACCATAGACGATATGCTGATAAAGGAATTTGCTGACGCATCTATGCACAGCGACGGCTTAGTCAAAGATGCATTTAGGCGTGGGACGGGGCTCTATCGGGAACACCGGGCCGCCGCGATTCAAATTGGCAAAAGCCTACACTCAAAATCATCAATCGACGAGTTAATCGACGAGTGGTCAGATTTCCCAGAATTTTCCAACGTCGCAAAGCACGCAATTGCTGCTGCTCTTCTTACAGCAGAATTTCGCAGTAATCTTTGCCACTCAATTCACGATGAAGTGGCATGGGCATCTGCGTTCCGCCCTATGAGGGATAGTTGGGCGAGTTGGCTTTTCCGCAATGTAGGTGGGCAAGGAGTACAACGTCGCCACGCATTCCAAGCATTTAGCGACGTGGCATTCGTGACCTTCAATTATGACAGATGCCTAGAGCAATTCCTCTTGGCCAACTTTATGCACACATGCAATCTGCATCAGGATGTCGCGCTGGCAGCCTTGAACAACGTGGAAATTCATCACGCCTACGGGCGATTGGGTCCGTTGTCCTCGGACGGAACATTATTCACAGTTCCGTATGGATCAACAGATCCATACCACATTCATAAGGCCGCAACGCAAATAAAAACATTTACAGAAGAGGTAGAAAGCGGGGCCGCTCAGCGTATCCGCAATACCATATTTCACGCAGGAAGATTGATATTCTTAGGATTTGGCTTCCATAATCGAAATCTTGATCTTCTATTTGGCAACAACTGCAATTGCCCAGACATCCCAGTATTTGGTACGAGCTCGATCCTTGAGACGAGAGCGTGGACGCAGCCAGCCGCACGCTTCGAAACGGCGAGCAGGCAATTCTGGCGAAAAATGATCGCATCAGAATTTATGAGGACGGACGGAGAAGACGTTCTCTTTGGATAGAGGCGGAGCCTCACGGCCCCGCCCTCTCCGTCTAAATCAGCAGCAGCGGAACCCCTACTCCGCCGCCACCTTCGCCGAGTAGCCGAGGATCGCCTTGGTCTCCAGGAACTCGCCGAACGCGTGGTCGCCCCATTCGCGGCCGTTGCCGCTCATCTTGTAGCCGCCGAACGGGGCCATCAGGTCGGGGCCGGCGCCGTTGAGGTTGACCTGGCCGGCGCGCAGCTTCGAAGCCACCTTGCGGACCGCCTCCGGATCGCCGCCCGAGACATAGGCCGCCAGGCCATACTCGGTGTCGTTGCCGACGGTGACGGCTTCGTCCACCGTGTCGTAGCCCAGGATCGAGACGACCGGGCCGAAGATCTCTTCCTTGGCGATGGTCATGTCGTTGGTGACGTTGGCGAAGACGGTGGGCTTTACATAGTAGCCCTTGTCCAGGCCTTCGGGACGCCCCGTCCCGCCGGTGACCAGGGTGGCGCCCTCGTCGATGCCCTTCTGGATCAGGCCCTGGATCTTGTTCCACTGGGTCTCGGAGACCACCGGGCCCATCTTGTGGTTGCCGTTCGGGTCGCCGACCGTGTGAGCCTCGGCGGCGGCCTTGGCGATGGCGATGACCTCGTCCATGCGCTGGCCGGGCACCAGCATGCGGGTCGGGGCGTTGCACGACTGGCCCGAGTTCAGCATCACCGAGGCCACGCCCCCGGCGACAGCCTTCTGGAAGTCGGCGTCGTCGAGGATGATGTTGGGGCTCTTGCCGCCCAGCTCCTGGTGGACGCGCTTGACGGTCGGGGCGGCGTTCTTGGCCACCTCGATGCCCGCGCGGGTCGAGCCGGTGAACGAGACCATGTCGACTTCCGGATGGCTGCTGAGCGCCGCACCGACCGTGGGGCCGTCACCGTTGACCAGGTTGAACACCCCGGCCGGAACCCCGGCGGCGTGAAGGATCTCGGTCCAGATATAGCCGCTGAACGGGGCGATTTCCGAGGGCTTGAGCACCATGGTGCAGCCGGTGGCGATGGCCGGACCGACCTTGCAGGCGATCTGGTTCACCGGCCAGTTCCACGGCGTGATGAAGGCGCAGACGCCGATCGGCTCCTTGACGATGCGGGTCGTGCCGCGATCTTCCTCGAACTTGTAGCCCTTGAGCACGGCGGCGGCGGTCTGGACGTGACCGATGCCCATGGCGGCCTGGGCGCGCTGGGCCAGCCACGCGGGGGCGCCCATCTCTTCGGTGATGGCCTTGGCCATGTCCTCGAAGCGCTTCTGGTACTCGGCGATGATGCGCTCGAGGATGTCGATGCGCTCTTCGCGGCTGGTTTGGCTGAAGCTGGCGAAGGCCTTGCGGGCGGCGCGGACGGCCTTGTCGACGTCCGCTTCCGAGCCCATCGAGATGACGCCGCAGACGCTTTCCGTGGCCGGGTTGATGACGTCCAGCGTCTTCTTCTCGGCCGGGTCGACCCAGGCGCCGTCGATATAGAACTTCGTATACTCGCGCATGCCTTCGCTCCTGCCCTGTGGTCCGCTCTTAGTTGGGAGACGCGGCGGACGGTTTCAAACAGCCATTTAATGTGATCGGCGTTCAGGTGGGAAGGGGTAACAAGCGCCTCACCACATCGGATCGGTCTCGTCCCCGTGTAGCGCCTCGGCGATGCGCTTACGGGTCGCGCGGGTGGTCTCGTCCGGCAGGGCGTGAGGGTCGAACCAGCCGACCGCGTGGATCTCGCCGGCCGCATCGCACGGACAGGGCTCCCAGGTCTCGACGCGATAGAGCAGCACGTGATCGCCGGGATGCAGCACCTCGTTGCTGTGGGCCGACACCAGGCGCGGCCGCGACAGGGCGCGGACCCCCGCCTCCTCCGCCAACTCGCGGATCACGGCGGTCTCGGCCGTCTCGCCGCGCTCGACCCCGCCGCCGGGCAGGTACCAGCCCTTGATGTAGGTGTGCTGGATCAGGAGCACCTTGCCGGTCTCGTCGGTGACCACAGCCCGCACGCCCAGCGTCAGGCCCCGCGCCAGGCGGAACCAGGCGTAGACCAGGGGGCGGGTGAACGGTTCGATGCGGCGGCGCCAGAGCATGGGGCCTTCTAGCCCGGCGCGCGCTTGCGGTCAGCGTCGGCGAGCGGTAAAGCCCGCAGATATCTGTTTCTCTTTTCGGAGCCGCGCCATGATCGCGATCGGTGTCATCGCCCTCTTCCTGGCCGTCGTCATGGGCCTGAACCTGACCGAGTTCGGCCGCATCGACTAAGATGACTTCGCGCGGCGCGGCCCTGGTCACCGGCGCGGGACGCCGGATCGGCCAGGTCCTGGCCCTGGAGGCCGCGCGCGCCGGCTACGACGTCGCCATCCACTACCGCGCCTCGGCCGAAGAGGCCGAAGAGACCGCACGCGGCGTCCAGGATCTGGGCCGCCGCGCCCTGCTCGTCCGCGCCGACCTCTCGGACGAGGACGCGACCCGCAGCCTCATCGCCCAGGCCGCGCCGCTGGGGCCGCTGACCCTGCTGATCAACAACGCCTCGGCCTTCGAGGACGACCGCGTCGGCGGCCTGTCGCGGGCCAGCTGGGACCGCCATCTCGAGACCAATCTGCGCGCGCCGATCGTGCTGGCCGAGGCGATGGCGGGGGCCCTGCCGGCGGACCGCCAGGGGCTGGTGGTCAATCTGATCGATCAGCGCGTCTGGCGGCCCAATCCGCAGTTCTTCAGCTACACGCTCAGCAAGGCCGGCCTGTGGTGGGCCACCCAGACCCTGGCCCAGGCCCTGGCCCCGCGCATCCGCGTCAACGCCATCGGCCCCGGCCCCACCCTGCCGTCGGTGCACCAGGCGCCGGGCGAGTTCGAGGCCGAGGCGGCGGGCGTGCTGTTGCAGCGGCGCGCCAGCCCCGAAGAGGTCGCCGCCGCCCTGCGCTATCTGATTGACGCATCCTCAGTCACGGGACAGATGATCGCCGTGGACGGCGGCCAGCATCTGGGCTGGAAGACGCCGGACATCGTTGCTCCCTAGGAGGCCGCACTTGGCCGCTTCGCCCCTCGCCGAGACCACCCCCGCCGCGCAGGACATGGCCCGCATCATCGTGACCAAGGTCTTCGTGCGCGGCCTGAAGGTCGAGGCCCAGATCGGCGTCTATGACCACGAGCATGGCCGCGAGCAGCCGCTGGTCGTCGATGTCGAGCTGGACGTGGCCGCCAGCCACTGCGAGCGCCTGGGCGATACGGTCAATTACGAGATGGTCGGCGAGGCCGCCCGCGCCCTCGTCGCCGAGGGCCATATCGATCTGGTCGAGACCTTCGCTGAGCGCCTGGCCCAGGCCTGCTTCGCCGATCCTCGTGTGATGCGCGCCCGCGTGCGGGTCGAAAAGCCTCTGGCGCTCGCCCCGCACGCCGCCGCCGCCGGCGTCGAGATCACCGCCGTCCGCGCGTGACCATGATCACCTTCAGCGCCCGGCTCGCCCCGTTCCAGCCCGAAACGGTCTGGACCCTGGAGGCCGGGACGCTGATCGAGACGCGCGGCCGGATCGAGCGCCGCTTTCCCCTGTCCGCCCTGACCCGCTACAGCCTGTCGCTGGCGCCGGACGGGCGGCGGCGGGTGCTGTTGGTGGTGTTTGGACGGCGGAGGCTGCTGATCCCGTCTCAGAGCTATGTCGGCCCCGGACGGTTCGAGGACCGGCTGGCCGCCTTCTCGGTTCTGGCGCGCGCCCTCGCGGCCGTGGGTGCGGACCTGTCGCCGCGCGCCCGCTTTGGTCTGGCGCGGCTGGAGGCCCGGACGGCCCTGACCTTCGTCATGGGCCTGTTGGCGTTCGGCGCGGCCTCGACCCTGCTGTTCTCGTTGACCGCCGGCATGGTCGCGGTGGGCGTGGATCTGGCCTCGCGCATGGCCTTTGTCCTGATCCTGATGGTCGCCGCCTTGCCCTGGCTGGCGCGGCCGGCCGACTTCGACCCGCGCGACCCGCCCGCCGATCTCTTGCCCTGAAACGAAAAGAGCGCCCCGACCTTGCGGCCGGAGCGCCCCTTCTGGGAGACCTGAAAGGGTCTATCAGCGCGGCATCAGCACGCTGTCGATGACGTGGATCACGCCGTTGCTGGCGCCGACATCGGTGGCGGTGACGGTGCTCTTGCCGCCCTTCTCGTCGGTGATGACCACCTTGCCGCTTTCGACGGCGGCCTTGAAGGCGCAGCCGCCGACGGTGTTGATCGTGTAGCTGCCGCCGTTCGCCTGGATGGCGCCCAGCAGGGTCTTGGCCTCGACCTTGCCGGCCACGACGTGGCAGGTCAGGATCTTGGTCAGGGTGGCCTTGTTCTCCGGCTTGACCAGGGTCTGCACCGTACCGGGCGGCAGCTTGGCGAAGGCGGCGTTGGTCGGGGCGAAGACCGTGAACGGACCGGCGCCCGAGAGCGTGCCGACCAGGTCGGCGGCCTTCACGGCGGTGACCAGGGTCGAGAAGTCAGCGTTGCCGGCGGCCACGCCGACGATGTTCGGCTTGGCGCCGTGGTGGTCGGCGAGGGCGGGACCGGCCACAGCGGCGGCGGCCAGGGCCAGCACGGCGGCCCGGCGTTGCATCGAACGCATCATTGTCTGAAACCTTCCATCAAGTCTTCGGGTTGGGGGAACTGAAGAGGTCGACGGCGCGCGGTCTGATCATGATTACGGCCCTGCGTCGGCGCCGGATCGATCCGAAGAGATGACTTTTTTGTAAGGTTCGAAGGCCGCGCCGAACGTGACATCGCCTTCATGACGCCACCTTCATTTGCATCACGGCCTGATCAGCGCGACGATCTGGATAACAAGACTATTCCAGGCTCAACCGTGACCGACCCCACCCCAGACACCGCCGTCCCGCCGACGCTGCAGGACGACAAGGCCCTGCCCATCGCGATCTACGCCCTGCACATCGGCGGCGCGGTGACCGGCGGCTTCACCTGCCTGATCGCCGCCATCCTGGCCTATATCAGCCGCAAGGGCGCGCCCGACTGGCTGGCCAGCCACTACGAATTCCAGATCAGAACCTTCTGGCTGGCGCTGCTGTTCAGCGTGATCTCGGCCCTGCTCACCGTGGTGGGGATCGGCGTCGTACTGCTGGTGGCGGTCGGCCTTTGGGTCATCGTCCGCTCCGTCGTCGGCCTTTCGCACCTGCTGAAGGGCCAACCCTATCCCACGCCCAAGAACTGGATGCTCTAAGCCATGTCCGACACTGCCGTCGCCCCTCGCGCCGAGGAAGACAAGATCCTGCCCGCCGTCGTCTACGGCCTCTATCTGCTGGGCTTCACCAATGGCCTGACCTTCCTGGTCGGCCTGATCGTGGCCTATGTGAACCGCGACGCCGCAGGCCCGATCAACGCCTCGCACTATACCTTCGCCATCCGCACCTTCTGGCTGGCCATCGCCTGGTTCCTGATCGGCCTGCTGCTGACCCTTTTCGGCGTGCCGCTGAGCCTGGTGCTGGTGGGTATCCCCGTGCTGTTGGCCGGGATTGCCATCATGGGCGCCGTGGGCGTCTGGTTCGTGGTTCGCTGCGTGATGGGAATCTACTATCTCACGCGCGGCGAGGCGTATCCGCGCCCGCGTAGCTGGTTGATTTAGAGGCGCCTTCTCCGTCCGGCGCCCGTCTACGGATCATTCCGGCGGCTCCCTTCCCCTGTCAGTTGAGACGGCTCGACGGGGTCGGGGCCGCCGGATGACTAGTGCGGCCTGGCGGAGGGACGCCCGTGGTGGGCGAACGTCTGGGGGACGCGATGTTGGCGCGACTGGTTGGGATCATCTTGGGGCTGATCCTGGCGTCGTCGGGATACGTGGTGGCGGGCTGGGGCTCGCTGGGGACATGGGCCACGAATCTCGACCTTGGTCCGTTTGAACCGCATCGACCCGCCGTCGGCGTGGCGGCGGCGATCGTGGGCGGGGTGCTCATCGTCGCCGCCCTGCTTCCCCGCCCAAAACGCAAGCCGCGCAAGACGGCGCCCGCGACCCTGGGGCTGGAGCTTCCTGACGAGGCCGCGCCCAGCGCCAGCCCCGTCGCCGTCGCCGCCGCGCCCGCCGCGCCTGTGGCGACTCCCGTATCCCACACCGCGCCTGCGGCGCCCGCCCCGGCGCCCGTCGCACCGCCCCGCACCTTCGCCGAAATGCGCGCGCGCCTGATCACGCTGAGCCGGGAAGACTCCTGGGGCGAGTGCGCGCGGCTGCTGGCCGCCATGAAGCGGGCCGCCCATACCGACGAGGAACTGGCCATCGTCCATCGCGATCTGGGCGATTTCGCCCGCGCCCAGGGCCAGCTGGACGAGGCCGGCGAGGCCTACGAGACGGCGGTGGCCTATGCCCGCCAGGTGCGCCAGACCCGCCCGACCGACGCAAGCACTGACCTTCTGGCCGGCGCGCTGTCGGGCGTCGGTGATGTCGCCGAGGCTGAAGGACGGCTGGACGCAGCGCTTTCGGCCTTCGAAGAGGCTCTGGCCCTGCGCCGGTCGCGCGGCGCGCGCGAGGCGAACGACCCTAACGCCCAAAGGGCCCTGTCGGTGAACCTGGAGCGCCTGGCCGACCTGCGCGAGGACCGCGGCCATCGCATGCGCGCGCTCGATCTCTATCGCGAGAGTTACGACATCGCCGGGCGCCTGGCGGCCGCCGATCCGGCCCGCTTTGGTCCAGACCTCGCGGCGACCCGCGCGCGGCTCAGCGAGCTGGAAGCCCGCATCTCGACCTGACGGTCAGGTTAGCGCCCGGTTTCTTGAGCGAGGAACCGCCGGATCCAGTCGGCCATCCGCGCCCGGTCATTGGGACTATCCAGGCTGGCGATCGCCGCATCGGCCTGCGGATCGGTGTAACGCGTCCCGCGCCGCGCCTCGATCAGGGCCTTGGCGTAGTCCGGCGCGAACTCCGGGTGGAACTGCATCGAGATCGCCGGCGCGTCGTCATAGGCGAGGATGCCGTAGGGCGTGAACGCGCTGCCGGCCAGGACGCGCGCCGTGGGCGGCAGGTCCACGACCTGGTCCTGGTGCGAGCCCGGCACGGCGACCTCTGCGGCGTCATCCATCCAGACGGCGCGCTCGGCGACCGCATAGGCCTGCAGGCCCACGCCCCAGCCCTTGGGCGACTTCTCGACCTTACCGCCGAACGCCTCGGCCATGATCTGATGGCCAAAACAGACACCGACCAAGGGGGTCGCGCCCCGGGCCGACCGCAAGAAGGCCTTCAGCGGCTCGATCCAGGGCAACGGATCATAGACCCCCGCCGAGGAGCCGGTGATCACATAGGCGTCGTTCTCGGCCGGATGCGCCGGCAGCTCGCCGCGCTGGACGTCGTAGGCGCGGTAGGCGTGGCCATCGCCCAGCAGCGTCTCGAACATCGAGCCATAACCGCCGTAGGTCGCCTTGAGCGGGCCCGGCGGCTCGCCCGTTTCCAGCAGGCCGATCTTCAAGATGCGCGTCGCCACGGCGATCAGTAGACCATGCCCTGGGCCACGGCCTTCAGGCGTTCGATGGCGCTGAACTTGTCCTCGATGAAGTCCTGGTCGATCCACCAGAGCTCGATCTCGCGCATCACCTCGCCGACCATCGGCCCCTTGGGCACCCCGGCCTTCATCACCTCCTCGCCCGACAGCGGGAAGGCCGGCGGGTTCCAGGTCTCGGCCAAGGCCAGCAGGGCGCGCCACTGGGGCGCGGTGGAGTCACGGCCAGAGCCCGCCCAGGCCAGCTTGATCCGATCGCAGAAGGTGCGGGTCCCCAGGCCATAGACCGCCCGGCGCGCCTCGCGCGGGCTCATCCACGAGACGACGCGCGGGTTCTTGCCGACGGCCTCGACCAGGCGATCACGGACATTGTTGGGCAGGCGCAGGCGCTCGGCCAGCTGCTCGGCGACCTTGGGGTCGTCGGGAATCAGGGCCGCCAGGCGCAGGTCGGGGTCGTTCTCGAACAGCTGCTCGGTCTCGATGCCGACCAGGGCCTCGAAGCGGGCCAGCGACTTCACCGACGGCAGGATCGAGGACAGCACGCTGGTGGCGGCCATCAGGCGGAAGGCCGGACGCGGATCGTCCGCCGCCAGCATCTTCATCAGCTCCTTCTGGGTGCGCTCGGCCGCGCGGCCCGAGACCATGCCCTTCAGCGCCTTGCACGCCGCCAGGCCCTTCTGGTCCGGCTCGCCCCGGCCGTACCAGGCCTGGAAGCGGAAGAAGCGCAGGATACGCAGATAGTCCTCGCGGATGCGGGTCATCGGATCGCCGACGAACACCACCCGGCCCTCATGGGCGTCGCGGATCCCCTCGCCGGTCGGGTCATAGACCCGGCCTTCAGGATCGGCATAGAGGGCGTTGAAACGGAAGTCGCGCCGCTCGGCGTCCTGGTTCCAGTCCTGGGTGAAGGCCACCACCGCCCGGCGGCCGTCGGTCGAGACGTCCTTGCGCAGAGTGGTGATCTCATACGGACGCCCGCCCGACACCGCCGTGATCGTGCCGTGGTCGACGCCGGTCGGAATGGCCCGCAAGCCCGCCTGCTCCAGAGCGTCGATGACCAGATCGGGCGTCAAGGTCGTGGCGATGTCGATGTCGTCGACCGGCTTACCCATCAGCGTGTTGCGCACGCATCCGCCGACGAATCGCGCGCAGCCCGCATAGCCGCGCGCTTCCAGCGCGGCGATGACCGCCTTGGTCTCCGGAAGCGCGATCCAGGGCGCGTTGCCGATCATTTCACTGCTCAACGCCTGACTCCCACTCACGCGTCCGATCCCCTCCAACGAAGGGGCGACATTGTTAGGCCACTAGACCCCGGCTTCGCCAGACAAGAAACGCCCTATTCGGAGGCGGGTCGTCCGGTTTCGTCGTGGAGGGCCTCGTAGAGCGACCGCAACATGCCCGCCGTCGCGCCCCAGATGAACCGATCGTTCCAGGGCATGGCGTAGAAATGGCGGCGCGGCCCGCCCGGAACCTCGCGGTGCTGGCGCTGGTGGTTGGCCGGATCCATCAGGAAATCGAACGGCGTCTCGAAGACGTCGGCGACCTCTTCGGGACTGGGCGTGAAGGTCGCCTTGGGATCGATGAAGCCGACGACCGGGGTGACGTGGAAGCCGGTCACGGTCTGGTAGCCGTGCAGCAGTCCCGCCACCGTGACGAGGGCCGGGTCCAGCCCGACCTCCTCCTGCGCCTCGCGCAGGGCCGTGCCCCAGGGCGTCTCGCCCGGATCGCAGCGACCGCCCGGGAAAGCGATCTGGCCGGTGTGGCTGCGCAGGGTGTCCGAACGGCGAGTCAGCAGAATGGTCGGGCCATCGTCGTGCTCGACCAGTCCCACCAGAACGGCGGCGGGACGCAGGGCGTGGGGATTGTCGACCTTCAGGCCTGGATTGAGATCGAAGTCCGAACGCAGCGGGTTGGCCAGGCTCGGATCGTAACCCGCGATCGGATGCAGGCGGCTGGTGATCCAGGCGCGGCGCTCTTCGCGAGTCATGCCGGCCCCTTGCCGGGCGCGGCGATCGGGAAGAAGGCCCCGCCCGAGCGCACGCCCCAGACGCCGTCCTCTTCCACCGCCGTCTCGGCCAGCTCGTAGAACACCGAACGCGCGATCAGCGCCTCCAGGCCCCGGCGGACGTGGACATAGGGGCGAGGCTCGCCGGTCTCGGCGTCGATCGTGACGCGGATCGGGTTGTCCGCGCCGGCCGTGACCGTGTCGCCGACATTGGTCTGGAAAACCAGATCCTCGCCCTCGCGGTCCACGCGCACGGCGATGAACGGCGCGTCCTCGACGGTGATCTTCATCTTCTCGACCGGCGTCACCAGGTGATAGCCGTCCGGGTCGAGGCGCAAAACGCTCGAGAACAGGCGCACCAGCGCCTCGCGGCCGATCGGCGTGCCCTCGTGGAACCAGACCCCGTCCTTGCGGATGCGGATGTCGATCTCGCCGCAGTGGGGCGGGTTCCAGAGGTGGACGGGCGGCAGGCCGCGCTCGCCCGCCGCTTTCACGGACTGAGCGACGCCATCCAGGCCAGACTTGAAGGGCGTGTCGGTCATGCCCGTTCAGTTAGGCCGTCAGGGGCTCCGGCTCAAGCGCGAGGGTCAACGGCGACAGGGCCGGACAGGCCTTGATCCCCGCCGTCGCGCAGCGGCAGCAGCAGCACGCGCCGCTGATCCACCGGTCCGGGCATGATGACGCCGGGCGTATGGGCGTTGGTGAAGCCGACCCGTCCGAAATAGGGGCCGTCGCCCACCAGCAGCACCGCCCGCCAGCCGGCGGCGCGGGCGGCCTCGCAGGCGGCCTCGACCAGCGCCTGGCCAAGGCCCGCGCTGCGCTCATCGGGATCGACGGCCAGCGGCCCGAGGAAGGCGACCGGCTCGCCGCCGATCGTCACGGGCCACATCCGCACGCAGCCGACGGGCGCACCGTCCCGCAGCGACACGAACGAGCAGTCGGCCAGCAGAGTATTGCCCTCGCGCAGGCGCTCGGACGACTTGGCGAACCGGCCAGGGCCGAAGACCCGGTCGATCAATGCGGTGACAGCGGCTTCCATCGCCGGGGTCTCGAGGACCAGCGGCGGATAGGGCTCGGGAGAAACGGACTTTTGAACGGAGGTCATCGGCCTTCGGGAAATGCGAAAGGGCGTCGGGGGCTCCCGACACGAAGGCGCGCGGGAGGGCTTCAGATCGTGGCGCGTTCGCGCTTCATTCGTCGCAGGCGTCGCATGCCTGAAAACCTCCAGAAGATGCGCGCGCTGTAGGGCCAAGCCTTTGCGAGGTCAATAACGTTGCGGTGCGACGACTTGGCCGTATGTTCGGCGGCCATGTCCGACACCGCCGCCCCGCCGTCCGAGCCCGCGCTCGAGAACCCTACCCGCGCCCTGTTGCGGGAGCGTGACTTCCTCCTGTTCTGGGCGGCGCGATTTGTCTCTACCCTGGGCGTGCAGATCCAGTCGGTGGCCCTGGGCTGGCAGGTCTACGCCATCGCCCGCCTGACCCGCTCGGTCGGCGAGTCGGCGTTCCTGGTCAGCATGATCGGTCTCGCGCAATTCCTGCCGCTGTTCCTGCTGACCCTGGTGGCGGGCGAGACCGCCGACCGCCGGACACGCAAGCTGATCGTGGCCGCCACTCTGGCCCTGGACGCGATCAGCGCCGGGGTGCTGCTGGTCCTGGCCCTGATGGGCTCGCACCAGCTGTGGCCGGTCTTCGCCATCTCGGTGCTGTTCGGCGCCAGCCGCGCCTTTCTCTCGCCGGCCAGCAGCGCCATGGGCCCGATGCTGGTGCCGCGGCCGCTGCTGCCGCGCGCCATCGCCTGGAACTCGCTGTCCTGGCAGGCCGGATCGATCGGGGGCCCGGCGCTCGGCGGCCTCCTGCTGATCCATTCGCCGGCCCTGGCCTTCGGGGCCGCGTTCGGCCTCTATCTGGTCGCGGCCCTGCTGGCCCTCTCGATCCGCAAGCCCACCAAGCCCGAGCCGCAGCCCGGCTCGCGCATGGAGCTGATCCAGGAGGGGCTGGCCTATGTCTGGAACAACAAGATCGTATTCGGCTCGATCTCGCTGGACCTGTTCGCGGTGATCCTGGGCGGCGCGACGGCCCTGCTGCCGGTGTTCGCCAAGGACGTGCTGCACATCGGCCCCGGCGGCTTTGGCCTGCTGCGCGCCGCGCCGGCGATCGGCGCCTGCCTGGTCGGGCTCTATCTGGCGGCCAACCCGATCCGCCGCCACGCCGGCAAGATCATGTTCGCCGGCGTCGCGGTCTTCGGCCTCGCCACCGTGGTCTTTGGCCTCTCCAAGCTGGTCTGGCTGTCGGTGGCGGCTTTGGCGGTGCTGGGCGGGGCCGACATGCTCAGCGTCTATGTCCGCCAGACCCTGGTGCAGATCGTCACGCCCGACGCCATGCGCGGCCGCGTCGCCGCTGTCTCCGGCGTGTTCATCAGCGCCTCCAACGAGCTGGGCGAGGTCGAGAGCGGCGCCGCCGCCTGGCTGCTGGGCCCAATCGGCGCGGCGGTGTTTGGCGGGGTCGGGGCCATGGCGGTGACCGCCATCTGGGCGTTCCTGTTCCCGGAGCTGCGGAAGGCCGATCGGCTGGAGTGACCCTCCTCCCCCGCTACGCGAGGGAGGAGGTCATCAGGCGCCCGCCAGCTTGCGCAGCGGCTCGCCGGTCAGGCGGCGGATGATCCATTCGTCCATCGCCGCCGCGCCCAGGCTGTCATAGAAGGCGATCGACGGGGCGTTCCAGTCCAGCACCGTCCATTCCAGGCGGCCCAGGCCCTCGTCGACGCAGCGCCTGGCCAGGCTGGCCAGCAACGCCTTGCCTGCGCCCGAGCCCCGCGCCGACGGCCGCACGAACAGGTCCTCCAGATAGATCCCGTGCCGCCCCACGAAGGTGGAGTAGTTGTAGAACCACAGCGCAAAGCCCACCGGCTGGCCGTCGATCTCGGCGATGTCGGCGAAGGCCCGGGCCTTGTCGCCGAACAGGGCCGCGGCCGTGTCGGCCTGCGTCGCCTGGACGGTGTCGAGCAGCTTCTCATACTCGGCCAGATCGAGGATGAACTGGTGGATCAGGCCCGCGTCGGCGGGCGTGGCGGGACGGACGGTGACGGGCATGGCGGTATCCGACGACTACAGGGACTTCGTTCTGGAGCTGCTGGCCCCGTTGGGGCAGGTCAGCGCCCGGCGCATGTTCGGCGGAGTCGGGATTTATGCGAACGGCCTGTTCTTCGCCCTGATCGCCGACGACGTGCTCTATCTGAAGGGCGACGAGGCCCTCAAGCCTGCGTTCGAGGCCGCCGGGTCAGAGGCCTTCGCGCCGTTCGAGGACGGCAAGACCATGGCCTACTGGACCGCGCCTGCCGAGGCGCTGGACGACCAGGATCTCCTGCTGGACTGGGCGCGGAAGTCTCTGGCCGTGGCGGCGCGCAAACAGAAACCCTCTCCCAAGGGGAGAGGGCGGGGCACGCGCTGAAAGCGTGGGAGGGAGAGGGGGCAAGACGTCGACCGACGAAACCCCTCACCTCCCACCGCTCTCCTCTCCCTCTGGGAGAGGGTCTCGATCATCCGATCTTCACCCCGGGCGGCGGCTCGCTGCTTTCCGGCACGAAGAAGTCCGGCATCAGGCTGGCGGTCGGGTCGACCTTGTAATGATCGAAGTCGCGCACGCCCTCGCCGTACAGGAAGGTGTCGTCGATCAGGAAGTTGCCGCTGAAGTCGCGCGAAGGCTTGTTGAAGATCCCATAGGCTGCGTCGGCCATGATCTCGGGCGTGCGGCAATGGCGCAGGCCTTCCTCGCCGGTCAGGGCGAACTGGATGGCCGCCGTGGCGATGCCGGTGCGCGGCCACAGGGCGTTGAAGGCGATCCCGTCGGGTTTGAACTCCTCGGCCATGCCCAGCACGCACATCGACATGCCGAACTTGGCCATGGTGTAGGCCACATGCGAGCCGAACCAGCGCGGCGACATGTCCAGCGGCGGCGACAGCATCAGGACGTGCGGGTTCTCGGCGTTCTTCAGGTGCGGGATACAGGCCTTGGAGGTGACGAACGTGCCGCGCGTATTGATCTGGTGCATCAGGTCATAGCGCTTCATGTCGGTCATCAGGGTGGGCGTCAGCGAGATGGCCGAGGCGTTGTTGACGCAGATGTCGATGCCGCCGAACTGGGCCACGGCCTTGTCGACCGCCTCCTGCACGCTGGACTCCTCACGTACGTCGACGACCAGCGGCAGGGCCTTGCCGCCCGCGTCCTCGATTTCCTTGGCGGCGGTGTAGATGGTGCCGGGCAGCTTGGGATGAGCCTCGGCGGTCTTGGCCGCGATCACCACATTGGCCCCGTCGCGGGCGGCGCGCACGGCGATGGCCAGACCGATGCCGCGCGAGGCGCCGGTGACGAACAGGGTCTTGTTCTTGAGGCTCATGCGGGGTCTCCACGGGTTTTGAACAGTTGGACGCCGACGACGGCGAAGCCGAGCAGGAAGGTCATCTTGGCCATGTGGGCGATCGGGCCGTGATCCTTCAACGCCAGACCGACAAGTCCGACGACCAGGGCCGCGATCCAGAAGCCCGCCGCAAGCCGCAGCACGCGCGCCCGCAAGAGGTCCACGGCCCAGACCACCATGCCGATCGACCAGATGGCGGACGCGATCATGTAGGACGCCTCGCCGAACACCTCGGCAGACGAGGTCCGCACCAGCAGGACGCCCAGGATCGCCAGGACGAAGCCTGCGAGCCCCAGCGGGCCCGTGGCGCGCGCAGTCAGGGCCCGGGCGCCCAGCATGCCGATCAGCAGCAGAAGGTCGATCAGCGTGTAGACAAGATGCGGCTGCGGCTCGACCAGGCGCGGATAGATCAGGAAGGGCGCGACGACATCGATCGCCACGCCCAGCAGCACCGCCACGCCCGCGAGGCGCAGCGCCGAGGCGCGCTCCATCACGCGCCGGCCCCGACGATGTCGACCGAAAGGTCCCAGAGCCGATCGGCGGCCTCGGGGTCCAGGGCGTGCGGCATGACGCCGGTCCAGGGGTTCTCCTTGCTCCAGGGTAGCGCCTGGTTGCAATCCTCCAGATAGAGCCCGCCGACGCCTTCCAGCTCGGCGCCGACGGCGGCCCAGACGCTGGTGGCCGCGCCCTGCTCGGTCGTCTTGAAGCCTTCGCGCGGCTGGTCGTTCTCGTCCAGCCAGCCCAGGGCGCGCTGCTCTTCGATCGGCAGGTGGCGCTGCAGCGGCGTCAGGATGCCGCCCGGCATGACGGCGTTGGCGTGGACGCCCTGGTCCTTGAAGCGCTTGTCGAAGCCGACGGCGAACAGGCTGTTTGCGGTCTTGGCCTGACCATAGGCCTCCCACTTTTCGTAGGGGCGGGTGTTGTAGTTGGGATCGTCGAAATGGATCCCCGAGCGCCGGTGGCCGATCGACGAAAGCGACACCAGCCGCGAGGGTTTGCCGCTGGCTTTCGCGCCGGCGATCAGGTTCGGGGCCAGCAGCACCGACAGCAGGAAATGGCCCAGGTGATTGGTGCCGAACTGCATCTCGAAGCCGTCGGTGGTGCGCATCAGCGGACTGGCCATGACGGCGGCGTTGTTGATCAGGATGTCGATCCGCCGGTCGCCCCAGACGTTCGCGAAGTGGCGGATGGCCTCCAGGCTGGACAGATCCAGCATGCCGAAGCTGACCCGCTTGGAGCCGGCCTCTTCGTTGATGGCGTTGGCGACCTCTTCGCCGAGCTCCGGCTTGCGGGCGGCGATGATCACTTCGGCGCCCGCCAGGGCCAGCGCGCGAGCGGTCTCCACCCCGATGCCGGTGGCCGCGCCGGTGACGATGGCCACGCGGCCGGAAAGGTCATGCCCGGCGACAACCTCGCGCGCCGTCGATTTAGCCCCAAAGGCCGATGTGATCCGTCCGCTCATGCCCGCTTCCTCCCGCTTGTTGTTATGTCGGCTACGCTACATCTGGATCGCGCAAATCCCCAGAGCGATCGCAAGGCAGAGGGGACCATAGGCCCGCCGGTTCAGCCGCCAGAACGGCGTGCCCTCGGCATAGCGAAAGATCCGCGGAACATAGGTGGCCACACCCCGGGCGGCGAAGACGGCGAACAGCGCCCAGCGGCCGGCGTCCAGCCAAGGCTCCAGAGGCGCAGGCGGCCAGACCGAAGCCAGGACCAGCCCGCCGCCCGCCATCAGCGCCAGGGCCACGGCGACGCAGGCCAGCGGGCTCGGCGCCTTCATGTCGCGCGTGCGGCCCACCACATGCTCGACCAGCGAGGCCTCGTCATGGCCGGGCCACCGGCCGCCGAACGCCCAGTAAAGATGGACGCCCGCGAGCAGCAAGAAGACCCCGGTCAGCAGCAGGGCCAGCAGCACGGCCTAGCCGGCCTTGCTGAAGTCGGGCGCCCGGCGTTCGGCGAAGGCCATGAAGGCTTCGCGGGCTTCGGCGGTCTGCAGGCGCGCGGCGAACTCCGCGCCCTCGGTGTCCATCAGCTGGGCGATCTTCTCGGCGTCGCGCATCAGGCGCTTGGTCACGGTCAGGGCGCCTAGCGGACGCTTGGCCAGCTGGTCTGCGGCGGCCCGGGCGCGCGCCCGCAGCTCATCGCCCTCCGCCAGGCCGTTGGCCAGGCCCCAGGCCACGGCCGTGGCCCCGTCCACCGCCTCGCCCAGGGCGAACATAGCGTAGGCGCGGGCGTGGCCGATGCGGGCGGGCAGCAGCCAGCTGGACGCGGCCTCCGGCACCAGGGCCAGGTTGACGAACGGGGTGGTCAGGCGCGCGTCGGGGCTGACGAACACCAGGTCGCAGTGCAGCAGCATGGTCGTCCCCACGCCGACGTCCTGGCCCTGCACGGCCGCGACCAGCGGCCGGGTGGCGTTCGCCAGGGCCTTCAGGAACCGGGTCACGTGCCGCTCGCCGCTGAAGGCGCCGGTGGCCTGGGCGGCGAAGTCCTGCAGGTCGTTGCCGGCGGTGAAGCTGTCGCCGTCGCCCTGGAAGACCACCACGCGGATGGCCGGATCCTTCTCGGCCGCCTCCAGGCTGTCGGCCAGCACGCCGTACATGGCGTTGGACAGGGCGTTCTTCTTTTCCGGGCGCGCCAGGGTGAGGGTCATCACGCCGGCGTCGATCTGCACCGTCACATGGTCGGTCATTGCGCATCTCCCTTGGGGAACTTGGTCTGCAGGCTGGCGAGCCAGCGCGAGACCACGCTGATTTCCTCGTCCGTGAAGCCTTCGGTGAGTTGAGCGTTGACGCCGCGAAGCCCGGCCTTGGCCGTATCGCGGGCGGCGCGGCCCTTGTCGGTCAGGTGCAGGTGCATGGCGCGGCCGTCCTTGGCGTCGGCGCGGCGCTCGACCAGCTCGGCCCGGGCCATGCGGTCGATCAGGCCGGTCATGGCCGAAGGGGCCAGATCGAGCGCGTCGGCCGCCTCACCGATCAGGGCGCCGTCCCGTTCGCCGAGGAAGAACAGCACGCCGGACTGCGCGGCCGTCAGCCCGCCTTCGGCCGCCATCCTGCCTTCGATCCAGCGCTGCACCCGCCGGTGGCCGGCGTTCAGCAGAAAGACCAGTCGACGGTTGGGCGGCGTGGACATGCGTCAACCGTATATTTCACATGCGAAATGTCAAACGGTCGTTTTTAAGCTTCGCTAGAATTCGCCGCGTACCAGGCCACCCCTTCGCCATCGACCTCGCGCTTCACCCGTCCGCGCCGGATCAGGCAGTTGAGGTGGGCCAGGGCCTCGCCGGTCGCCATGCCCAGAAGGTCAGGCCCGATGGGACGCGCGAACAGCGCGCCGAAGGTGTCGACCACGCGCTTGCGCTCGGAAAGCTTCTTCTCCAGCCGCGCCAGACCCCGCTCGTGGCCGGAGATCAGCGCGTCGATCCGCGTGTGCAGGCCCTCAAAGGGATCGTTGTGCGCGGGCAGCACGATCACCTCGTCGGGCACGGTCGCCTTGACCTTGGCCAGGGAGCGCAGCCAGTCCGACAGCGGGTCGGCGTCCGGCTCGGTCGGGAACACCGAGACGTTGGACGAGATGCGCGGCAGCACCTGGTCACCGGAAATCAAGAGCTTGAGTTCCGGACACCACAGACAGGCGTGGTCCGGCGAATGGCCTTGCCCCGTCACGACGCGCCAGATGCGCCCGCCGATGTCGAAGTCCTCACCGTCGCTCAGGCGGCGATAGCTGTCGGGCAGGGCGTAGATCGCCTTGCCGAAGCCGCCGAAGCGGGCCTTGTAGTTCTCGATGGCGTCCTCGTCCCAGCCGGCGGCGCGGAAGAACCGCACCCCGTCTTCCGGCGCCTCGCGGCCGGTGTCGGCCACCAGCATGCGGCACTGGAAGTATTCCAGCCGCGTCATCCACAGCCGGCAGTCGAACTTGCGCGTCATCCAACCGGCCAGGCCGATGTGGTCCGGATGCAGGTGGGTGACGATCACGCGGGTGATCGGCTTGCCGCCCAGCGCCTCGGTGAAGGCGGCGCGCCAGGCCTGGCTGGTCTCGCGGGTCTGAACGCCGGTATCGACCACCGCCCAGCCCTCGCCATCCTCGATGGCCCAGACATTGATGAACTGCAGCGAGCCGCCCAGCGGCATGCGCAGCCACAGAACGCCCGGCGCGACCTCGACCGCCTGGCCAGAGCCCTGCTCCGGCGCCGTCTCGAAGGGATAGACGAGTCGTCCGGCCTTCTTCGGTTCCGACACCGATTCTGTCGTGTCGTCTTCGAACCCGTCGCGCATTTCACTCCCTCCGCGCGCCCTTTGACCGACGCTTATTCCGGATCTTACCCATTTTTTGCCCCTGGGGGCTGTCACGATCATGCCTAGGTCGGAGGGCATCTTGACCCCCGATGCAAGCACGCGCTTATGTCCGCGCGAGGAATCCACCCAGGAGATGTATCCCATGAGGCCTTTCGCGATCGGCCTGACGGCCGCCCTCGCGGTCGCCGTACTCGTTCCGTCCGCCGTCATTTCGGCGCAGAAGGAACAGAAGGGCAAGCCCGCCATCGACGCCAAGGCGCGTGAAGCGGGCATGAAGGAAGCGCCGGCCATCATGCAGGCCAGCGGCGCCAGCTGCACCGTGTCGGACGCTCGCTATATCGGCGAGGACAAGAAGGCGGGCGCCAAGTACTTCGAAGTCGCGTGTAACGAAGGCATGGGCTTCGCGCTCGTCGCCAAGAAGGACACCGCACCGCAAGTCTACAGCTGCCTCGAGTCGAGCCAGCCGGGTCCGGACGGCAAGGTCGGCGGTCTGGCCTGTATCCTGCCGGGCAACGCCAACCCCGGCGCGGGCCTCGACGCCTACCTCAAGAAGGGCGGCGCCTCGTGCGAGATCGAGAACACCCGCGCCATCGGCACGGGCGCCAAGAACTCGTACTTCGAAGTCGCCTGTAAGGGCGGCGCGGGCTATGTCGTCCAGACCACCGCGCCGATGAACATCGGCGGCGAAGTCGCGGTCAACAGCTGCCTGCTGTACGAAGAAGGCGGCAATGTCAGCTGCAAGCTGACCAACCGTCAGACCCAGCTGCAGATCGTCGACACGCTGAACACGGCCGCTGCGGCCGCCGGCACCAAGTGCGCGATCAAGGACAAGCGCTACGTCCTCAGCACCAAGGCCGACAACTACTTCGAAGTCGCCTGCGACGACGGCAAGGGCTACATCTACCAGCAGACCTCGGCCACCGGGGCCTTCAACCGCGCCATCCCGTGCGCCCAGGCCGGCTTCGTCGGCGGCGGCTGCACCATGACCGACGCGGTGGCCGCTCAGACCGAGCAAGCCGGCTTCTACAGCAAGCTGGCCGGCAAGGCCGGTTTCACCTGCGACGTCGAGAAATACGGCCTGCTGCCGACGAACGATCCCAAGAAGGAAATCGTCGAGCTGAAATGCAAGGGCAGCGACGTCGGCGGCATCGCCGTGTTCACCGCCACCGACGGCAAGGTCTTTGACTGCCTGACCGCCGAGATGAACGGCTTCCGCTGCTCGTTCACCAAGAAGGACACGCAGTACGCCCGCCTGACCAAGGATCTGATCGGCTTCAACAAGGCCTCGTGCCAGGTCTCGGACGCCCGCGTGATCGGCTCGACCGATACCGAGGGCTTCATCGAAGTGGCCTGCTCGGACGGCCTGCCGGGCTGGGTCCTGGGTTATCCGATCGGCGTGGCCAAGCCGGCCGCCAAGGAGTTCCTGTCCTGCACGCAGGCCAAGGGCATCGGCGGCGGCTGCAAGCTGCCGACCAACAAGCCGAAGGCCTGATCCAGGTCACGGCCTGAAAAAAGAGCCCGCCCGGAGCGATCCGGGCGGGTTTTTCTTTGGGCGGAGAGGGGGCGAGAGGCGCCGGCCTACATCGCCGCTTCGATCAGGCGCGGACCCGGCGTGGCCATGGCGCGAGCGAAGGCCTCGTCGAAGGCCTCGGCGGTGGCGACCCGCTCGGCGGCCATGCCCAGGCCTTCGGCCAGCTTCACCCAATCGATGCGCGGATCGCCCAGATCCAGCAGCTTTGCGGCGGCGGGACCCGGATTGCCGGCGCCCGTGCGGCCCAGCTCAATGCCGAGGATGCGGTAGGCGTGGTTGGCGAAGACCACCACGGTCACGTCCAGCTTTTCGCGGACCACCGTCCAGAGGCCCTGGACCGTGTACATGCCCGCGCCGTCGCCGGTCAGGGCCAGGACCTTGCGGTCCGGACAGGCCACCGCCGCGCCGATCGCCAGCGGGATGCCCTGGCCGATCGCGCCGCCGGTCAAAGACAGCCAGTCGTGCGCCCGGGCGGCCTTGGTCTGGGTGAAGATCGGCAGGCCCGCCGTCACCGCGTCATCCGAGATGATCGTGTTCGTGGGCATGTGCCGCGCGATCGCCGCGCCGATGGCCCAGGCGTCCAGACGTCCGGCCGGCGCGTCCGGGGCGGCGTAGGTCTCGACGGAGCCGGCGGCGGGCGCGCCTAGCGCGTCGGCCAGGGCGTTCAGCGCGGCGGCCGCATCGACCTCGCGACCGCACAGGGTCTCGACCGAGCAGCCCTCAGGCACCAGCACGCTGGGGCGGTCGGGATAGGCGAAGAACGCGACCGGCGTTTGGGTGGCGACCAGCACCATCAGGTCGACGCCGTCGAGGTCCTTCAGGGCCAGCTCGCCGAAATAGGGCAGCTTGTCGGGACGGAAACGGCCCTCGCCCCGCGCCTGGCGGGCGGTGAAGGTGTCGGTCAGCACGCGCACGCCGTGGGCTGACAGCCGTCCGGCCGCCGCCAGCGCCGCCTCGCCGCACGCGCCCGAGCCCAGCAGCAGCACGGGCTTGGTCGCGCCGCCCAGCGCCTTGGCGACTGCGTCGACGGCTGAGGCGTCCGGCGCGGCGAAGGCGGGCGGCGTCACCACCGGCCCCTTCACGGTCGCTTCGTTCCAGGCCGCATCGGCGGGCAGGACGAGACAGGCGTTGCCGCCCGGCGTCCCGTAGGCGGCGACGATCGCCTCGGCGGCCAGCGGCCCGACGCTGTCGGCGGTCTCAGCCGACTTGACCCACAGCGAATTGGGCGCGGCCAGGGCGGCGATGTCGCTGTTCAGGGGCGCATCGAAGTCGCGGTGATAGGTGGCGTGGTCGCCGATCACATTGACCACCGGCGTGAAGGCGCGGCGGGCGTTGTGCAGGTTGGCCGCGCCGTTGGCGTAGCCGGGCCCCAGATGCAGCAGGGTGCAGGCGGGCTTGCCGGCCATCCGGCCATAGCCGTCGGCGGCGCCGGTCGCCACGCCCTCGAACAGGCAGAGCACGCTGCGCATGCGCGGCTCGCGGTCCAGGGCTGAGACGAACTGCATCTCGCTGGTGCCGGGATTGGCGAAACAGGCGATCACGCCGTTGTCGGCCAGGGTGGTGATCAGGGCGTCCGCGCCGTTCATGGTCTTCTCCGTACCTGTGCCCCTTCCTTCCGACATTTCGCCGGCTGCGCCAACCCGGCGACGCATCTAGCCGATTGCGCTCAGCGGGCGGGGCGGCGCAGTGTGCGCAAAAAAGCGGGGACGGGACGATGCAAGCAATGAGCGCGGCCGCGCGGTGGACACTGATCGCCTCGGTGATCGCCGGGGTCAGCTATGCAGCCAGTTGGAGCCTGCCCCTGCCGCCCGGCGTCGAGACGGCGTGGAAAGGCGCGGGCGTCGGTCTGCTCGCGATCCATGCGGCGCTGCGGGCGCGATCGGCGGATGGCTGGCTGCTGGCGGCCATCATGGCGCTGGGGACCGGCGGCGACGTGTTGCTGGAGACTCACGGCCTCACGGTTGGGGCGATTTCGTTCCTGCTGGGACACGTGGTAGCCAGCGGCCTTTATCTTCGCCACCGCAAGGCGTGGACGCTGGCGCCCCTGGCGCTGATCCCGGTCGTCGTAGGCGTATCGTTCCTGCTGCCCAGCGACCGCGCAGCGGCGCCGGGGATCGCCCTCTACAGCCTGTTCCTGGCGGTGATGGCCGCCACGGCGCTGATGAGCCGGTTCCCGTTCAAGACCGTCGGCCTGGGCGCGCTGATGTTCGTGGTCTCGGACCTGCTGATCTTCGGCCGCCTGGGTCCCCTGCCCGACAACCTGGCCACCGGCCTGGGCGTCTGGGGGCTTTATTACTTTGGGCAGCTGTTGATCTGCGTGGGGGCGGCGGAGGCCTTGTCTCTCAAGTCCACCGACCTCCCCGGCGAAGGCCGGGGCCCAGATTCAGCCGCGACCGCTTGAGTGCTCGCGCCCTTCGGCTCCGACAGGATTTTCCGTCTCGGTGGGTTCGATCTGGACCCCGGCCTTCCCCGGGGACGTCGGATTAGGAGAACACCATCACCCCGGCGTCGGGCGCCTCAGCAAACAGGCGCGCCAGCTCTTTGGGCCGCCGATCCCGCGCCAAGGCCTGGTTGATATAGCCCTTGTCGGTCAGCTCGCCGCTGGCCGCGTCGGGGGCGCCGTCCAGGATCAGGGCGCGGGTGATCCGCCCGCCGCCGCCCTTGGCCGAGGCGTTCATCCGCGAAAGACCCTCGACGATCGCCGCGCGCACCGCCTCGGCGCTCCCCAGCCGTTCGGCCGCCTTGGCGTCGACGAACAGCATCAGGCCGACGCCCTCCTGCCCCTCGCCGCAGACCACTGCGTCGGACACAACGCCGCCGATCGCCGACACCGCCGCCACCCGCAGGGCGCCGGCCGCGACGAAGGTTCCGCTGGCCAGCTTGAAGTTCTCGACCAGGCGCCCGTCGAACACCAGCCCCGCCGCCGGATCCTCCGGATCGGCCAGTCGCGCCGCGTCGCCCAGGCGGTAAAAACCGTCCTCGTCGAAGGCCTCGGCCGTGGCCTCGGGCTGGTCGAGATAGCCCGGCGAGACCTGTGGCCCCTTGACCCGGATCTCGAACTTGCCGCCCTCGCCGGCAGGCACCAGCTTCACGGCGGTGCCGGGCGTGGGCAGGCCCACCATCCCTGAGCGGGCGTTCAGCCAGTGGATGTTGCAGGCCGTCGGCCCCGTCTCGGTCGCGCCATAGCCGGCGGCGAAGGTGATGCGTTCGCCCACCGTGCGCACCGCCACGGCCTGGACGCGGTCGAGGATCGACTGGGCCATCGCGGCGCCGCCGTACTGCAACACGCGGACCTTCTCGAAGAACCTGGCGGCCAGGGCCTCGTCGCGCTCCAGCTCGCCGACGAACATCGCCCAGCCGGCCGGGACCATGTTGTGATAGGTCGTCGCCACCTCGGACAGGTTGCGCACCGTCTCGCCAAAGCGCCCCGGCACAGGCTGGCCGGCGTCGATATGGAGCGTGCCGCCCCGGTGCAGCACCATGTGCAGGATGGCGTTGGCCCCCAGGCTGTGGCTCCAGGGCGCGGAATTGACCAGCACCGGCGGCTCGGGGTCGGCGTAGCAGGCCTCGATCTGCGCGGCGTTCAGCGCGATGTTGGCGTGGGTGCAGACCACCGCCTTCGGCTTGCCGGTCGAACCGGAGGTCAAGAGCAGCTTGGCCACGTCGTCTGGCTGGGCCGTCGGCGCCAGCGGCGAGCTCTTCAGCAACGCCTCAAAGGCGACGTCGCCCGGCCGGGCATGGCGACTGACCACCACCGGCAATCCGGCTAGGAACGGCGCGGCCAGGGCGTCGCCGAACGCTTCGGCGTCGTCGGCGTAGACAGCGGCGGGCTTCAGCCGTTCGACGGCGTGCGCAAGCCGGGTGAGATCCGCGCCCTTCAGCCCGTACTGCGGCGACACCGGCGCGGCCGGGGCCCCCAGGCTCATGGCGGCGTAGGCGATCAGGGCATGGTCGATGCCGTTGCGCGCCAGGATCAGCAGCGGCTGGCCTCGGCGCAGACCCAGACCTTGCAGTCCGCCCGAGAGCGCCTCGACCTGCGCCTTGGCGTCCGCATAGGTCACCGTCCGCCAGCCTTCGCCGTCACGCTCGGCCAGCCAGACCCGGTCCGGCGCCTGCGCGGCCCAGCGGGCCAACGGCGCGGTCGTGGTCCGCACCGCGTCCGAATAGGGCATGGGATTGCGCAGGATCAGCGTCTGCCCCTGTCGCTCGACCTCCAGCGCGCGGGGCGCGTAGCGAGCGTCGCGGAAGGGGGCTGTGTCGAGGGGCGATCCGTCCATGACCTGTTATGTCGCGGGTCATACGGCTGTTCAATCCATGCGGCGTGACGGCCCCTCTCGACATTTTTTAGCGCCCGCTGTCGAATCCCCCCGAACTGGCGCGTCTCTGGGGTCGAGGCGCTGCGATGGTCGCACGCCCATGGGAGACGAACATGCAATACGCCCTGCTGCTGTACGAGAACGAAGCGGTCTACGCCGAAGAGGGCGCCATGAGCCTGGAGGCCATCATCGCGGCCCACGGCGCCTTCGCCGCCGAGCTGGCCCAGCAGGGCGTGCTGCGCGGCGGCCAGGGGCTGAAGTCGGCGGACACCGCCACCACCCTGCGCAAGTCGCGCGGCGTCGACACCCTGCATGACGGCCCCTACGCCGAGGCGCGCGAGCAGCTGGGCGGCTTCTACGTGATCGAGGTTCCGGACCTCGACGCCGCCCTCGCCATCGCCAAGCGCGTCCCCTTCGCCGGCGACGGCGCGGTCGAGGTGCGCCCGATCATCGACGAAGATTGAGCCCTCTGGACCAAACGGCGCGGCGGGACGGCGGCAGGATCGTCGCCGCCCTGGCCGCCGCCTTCCGCGACCTCGATTTGGCCGAAGAGGCCTACGCCGAGGCCTGCGCGCGGGCGGCGGCGGTGTGGCCCGCCGCGCCGCCGCTGGATCCGGCGGCCTGGCTCTACGCTGCGGCGCGACGCTGCGCGCTCGACATGATCCGTAGACGGAATGTCAGGCGTCGCGCCGTTCTTGAAGAGCCCGAACTGTCGCCCTCTGCTGAGGATGTCCTCACGGCGGACGACCGCCTGATCCCGGACGAGCGCCTGCGCCTGATCTTCGTCTGCTGCCACCCGGCGGTGGCGCCGGAGTCGCGCACGGCCCTGACCCTGCGCCTGGTCTGCGGGCTGTCGGTCGCCGAGATCGCCCGGGCCTTCCTGGTCGCGGAACCGGCCATGTTCCAGCGCCTGACCCGCGCCAAGAAGAAGATTGCAGAGGCCGGCGTGTCGTTCGAGGTTCCCGGGCCCGAGGCTTGGCCCGAACGCATGGCCGCCGTGCTCTCGACGCTGGAGGTGGCCTACGCCCGCGCTCACGAGGATGCAGCCGGCTCGGGTCCGCACGCCGGCTACGCCCGCGAAATGCTGGACCTGACCGCCGTGCTGGCCGACCTGACGCCGGAGGAGCCCGAGGCCCTGGCCTTCGCCGCCCTGGTGCGCTTCGCCGAGGCGCGGCGGCCGGCGCGGCTGGACGCCGACGGCGCCATGATCCCGCTGGCCGAGCAGGATCCCAGGCGCTGGAACCGCGCCCGGATCTCCGACGGCGACATGCTGCTGCGCCGCGCCGCGCGGCTGAACCGTCCGGGGCCTCGCCAACTGCGCGCGGCGTTGCACGCGGCCTGGGCTCTGCGGCGATCTCTGGCGGAGCCGCCGCCATGGGCGACTCTGTTGGCGCTGTACGACCTGCTCCTGCAAGCGGGCGAAGACCCGTTCGTCCGCCTCAACCGCGCCGTCGCGCTGGCGGAGGTCGCGGGCCCGGCGGCGGCCATGGCCGAGGTCGAGGCGCTGGACGCTGACCGGCTGGAGGGATTCCAGCCCTATCACGCGGTCAGGGCGGACCTGCTGGCGCGGCTGGGGCGCACGGAAGCGGCGTTGGCGGCCTACAACCGGGCGGTGGATATGGCGCCCGGCGAGGCGGAACGGCTTTGGTTGATCCGTCGGCGGAGTTTTCTAGCAAGCGCCGACTAGCGCCCCTTCCGTCACGCCATCTATCGACGGCGCGCCCCCTATCCCGCCAGCGTTTCCAGGAACCGCACCGGCTCGCCCTTGCCCTCGGCGATGATCTCGTCGTCGCGCATGACCACGATGCCGCGCACGATGGTCGCCACCGGCCAGGCCTTGGCCTCGAAGCCGTCGAAGGGGGTCCAGCCCGAGCGGGTGGCCATCCAGTCGTGGGTGATGACGCGGCGGGCCTTCATGTCGACGATGGTGAAGTCGGCGTCGAAGCCCTCGGCGATGCGGCCCTTGTCGGCCAGGCCGAAGATGCGGTTCACGCCGTGACTGGTCAGGTCGACAAAGCGCTCCAGGGAGAGCTTCCCGTCAACCACGTGGGTCAGCATGATCGGCACCAGGGTCTGGACGCCCGGCATGCCCGACGGCGAGGCCGGATAGGGGCGGGCCTTTTCCTCGCGCGTGTGCGGGGCGTGATCGCTGCCCAGCACGTCGGCGATGCCCGTCTCGATCCCGCGCCAGATGCCGGCCACATGGTCGGCCTCGCGGATCGGCGGGTTCATCTGCGCAAAGCCCTTCAGGCGCTCATAGGCCTCGGGCGCGACCAGGGTCAGGTGCTGGGGCGTGACCTCGACGCTGGCGACGTCCTTGTTCTGGGCCAGGAAGTCGATCTCTTCCTTGGTCGTCACGTGCAGCACGTGGATGCGCTTGCCCAGGCCCTTGGCGATGCGGACCAGGCGGTGGGTCGACTGCAGGGCGGCCTGGGCGTCGCGCACCTCCGGGTGGCTGGTCCAGTCGCCGGGACGGGCGAGGCTCCGGCGCTCAGCCAGGCGGTATTCATCCTCCGAGTGGAAGGCGGCACGACGGTTCACATGGCGCAGGACGTTCTCGACGCCCTCGTCGTCCTGGACCAGCAGCGAGCCGGTCGAGGCGCCCATGAACACCTTGATGCCGCAGCAGCCGGGCAGGCGCTCCAGCTCGCCCAGGAAGGTCGCGTTCTCGTGCGTGCCGCCGACATAGAAGGCGTGGTCGGTGTGCATCCGGTTCTTGGCCCGCGCCAGCTTGTCGGCCAGGGCGTCCGGGTCGGTCGTGGTCGGCTCGGTGTTGGGCATCTCGAAGACGGCGGTGACGCCGCCCAGGGCCGCGCCGCGCGAGCCGCTCTCGAGGTCTTCCTTCCACTCCAGCCCCGGCTCGCGGAAGTGGACCTGGCTGTCGATGACGCCGGGCAGGACCGTCAGGCCGGTGGCGTCGAACACCTCGCCGGCGCTGGCTTGGCCGAGGTCGCCGATCGCGACGATCTTGCCGCCGCGCACGCCGATGTCGGTGAAGTCCCGGCCGGCGTGGTTCACCACCTCGCCGCCACGCACGATCAGGTCGAAGGTCTGGGTCATGGGACGGCTCCTCGGAGGGGTTCAAGGCGATCTAGGGCCGGCCCGCTCAAGAGGCAACCGTTTCATGACGGCCGATGCGGCTCAGGGCCCGGAGGGCGCGGGACGCGTCAGGTCGAAGGCCACGCGGAACAGCCGGTTCGGGCGGGAAAGCTCGTAGGTGAACTGGCTGTCGGTGAGCCCCAGCGCCCAGACATTGGTGTTCGAGACCGTCCGGTTCAGCCGCGTGAACAGGGCCTTGGACTCCTCGTCGACCGGGAACCGCTGCGCTTGCGCCGTTCCCGGCTCCAGCGTGTCGCCGCCATAGCGCGACAGTTCATCCTCGACGCCGTCGGCATGGCGGTGGTCGTGCTTGAGACGCAGGCGACCGTCGTCGAGCCGGGTGATGATCCAGGTCCGCGAGCGATCCTCGCCGACCCGGAACGGGATGCGGATCTGCCGCGCGTCACAGTGCGCCACGGTCATCACCAGCTCGGCCTTGCGGAACGCCTCGTCGGCCGCGTCGCCGGCGGCGACCTGGCCGGTGAAGGTCTTGCCGCACAGCGCGCTCAGGCGCTCGAAGAACTGCTCGCCTGGGGTTCCGGCGCAGGCCGCAGCCGGCGCCAGGACGATCAGCGCGGCCAGGGCGATAAGGAACTTCATCAGGCTTTCCTCGGCCGCGCCGCGCGTCGTTTCGTGGTGACGGGCTGAACGCGCTCTTGGGGCGAGTCGGCGGGCGCGTTCTCAACCAAGTCGGTCGCCGTCTCGGCGTCGAGGCAAGGTTCAGGCGCGGGGGCCACGACCTCGGACTCGTGGATCACGACAGGCGCCGGCGGGGCGATCCCGCCGACCTTGACCAGCAGATCCTTCGCGGCCTTGAACACCGTGGTCACTGGAAGATCGCTCATGTGGCGGATCGCCTGGGAGAGCTCGGGATCGATGGCCAGGAACTGGTCGAACGACCGTGGCCCGCGCACCGCCACGGCGTGCTCGCCCCACGGCGCATAGCGGCGCTCGTCGGAGGGACCGAACAGCCCGACCGTCGGCGTGCCGGCGGCGGCGGCGATGTGCATCAGGCCAGAGTCGTTGCCGATAAACAGGTTGGCGCGCTTGAGGCAGGCATAGGCGGTGAGCAGATCCACCTTGCCGGTCAGGTCGATGGTGCGCCCCCGCGCCGAGGCCATGCGCAGCTCCTCGACCATGCGGGTGTCTTCCGGACCGCCCAGGATCAGCAGCCGGCCGCCGGCCATCGGGCCGTCCTTGTCCAGCAGCTGGGCGGCGGTCTGGGTGAAGCGCTCGATCGGCCAGACCTTGCCGATCCAGTTGGCCGCCGGGCCCACGGCCAGGATCGGTCCGGTCTCGCCGCCCTCGGTCAGGCCCAGCAGTTCGTCCGCCAGAACCTGGACCTCGGGCGTGATGTAGAGATAGGGCGGCGGCGGATCGCCCTCGAGCTTCAACGTGCGCGCGGCGTCGACCACCTTATGGACGACCTCGCCCGGGATCTTCTTCCAGATGGCGCGCTTGTCGCGACGCAGGAACAGGGCCGTGGCCGAACCGCGCAGGTCGACGATCAGGCTCCACTTCTTGTGGCGCACCTGGCGCCAGAGCTTGAACCAGTGGCCCTTGCCCTTGGCCTTCTCCATGACGATCACCCGGTCGAGGCCGGGGACATGGGCGAAGAGCGGCGCGGCCAGAGGGCCCGCGACGATGGTGAAGCGCGCGTTGGGGATCTGGTCGGCCAGCATCTTGATCAGGCCGGACGACAGCACCGCGTCACCGATACGCGTCGCCGTGATGAAAAGGATCGGGAAGGCCCTCTGTGTCATCGGTCCACCTATAGGCCGGTCGGTGAGTCGGCGCACCCCACGTTAACACTTGAGTTACCTCAAGGACTGGCGTCGCCCGCGACACGGCGCCACATGTGCCCTCATGACCGTACTTCGTCTCGCCCGTCTCGCCTCCCGCGCCGTCATCGCCGTGTCCGGTCCGGACTGGCGAAGCTTCCTGCAGGGCCTGCTGACCCAGGATGTCGAGACCCTGGCCGTCGGCGAGCTGCGCTTTGCGGGCCTGCTGACCCCGCAGGGCAAGCTGCTCTACGACCTGTTCGTGGCCGGAGCCGAGGACGGCGCCCTGCTGGATGTGGCGGCGGCGCACCGCGACGCCATCCTGACGCGCCTTTCGATGTACCGGCTGCGGGCCAAGGTGGAGTTGGCGGCCAGCGATCGTTCGGTGATCGCGGTGTTTGGCGGCCAAGCGTCGGGCGAGGGCCTGTACGCTGATCCTCGCCTGCCGGCCCTGGGCGCCCGCGCCTATGACGACCGGACCCCCAACGCCGACGAAGACGCTTATGAAGCCTATCGCCTGGCCCTGGGCGTTCCCGGCCCCGGCGACTGGGGCAGCGAGTCGACCTATCCGATCGAGGCCAATTTCGACCTGCTGGCGGGGATCGACTTCAAGAAGGGCTGCTTCGTTGGGCAGGAGACCACGAGCCGCATGAAGCGGCGCGGGACGATCAAGAACCGCATGCTGCCGATCGTCTTCGACGGCGCCCCGCCCCCCTTCGGCGCCGAGGTGCTGGCGGGCGAACTGCGAGCGGGCGAGGTGCTGAGCGGGCGCGACGGCCGAGCCATGGCCCTACTGCGCCTGGACCGGATCGAGGGCGCCGCGCTCAGCGTCGAGGGGCGCCTGGTCCGCGTCGAGCGACCCGACTGGTTGGCCTGAGGCCTCCGGTTGCGAGCGCCACCGTTTCGGGGCACACAACGCCGAACAGCAGTCGCCGAGATGGCGGCTGCGAACGCTTTGGGGGCGCAGTAAACATGAATCGTCGCAAAATTCTCGGCGCGGGCGCGCTGTTGGCCATGTCCGCCGTGGCGGGGCCCGTTCTGGCCGCCGGCGCCGATCGCTTCTCGGTCAAGGTGCGCGGCAAGGGTCCTGACGTCATCCTGATCCCGGGCCTGTCCTCCTCGCCCGAGGTCTGGGAGTCGACCGCCAAGGCGCTGGAGAGCCGCCATCGCGTCCACCTCGTTCACGTCGCCGGGTTCGCGGGCGCGCCCACGGCCGGCAACGCCGAGGGCAAGGTCGCCGCCGGCGTGGCCGAGGGCTTGGCGGGCTATATCCAGGCCCAAGGCCTGAAGTCGCCGGCGGTGATGGGCCACTCGATGGGCGGCACGATCGCCATGATGCTGGCGGCGCGCAGCCCCAGCCTGGTTGGCAAGCTGATGGTCGTCGACATGTTCCCGAACCTGGCGGTCGCCTATTTCGGGCCCGGTCAGTCGCCGGAGTCGGTCGCCCAGCGCGCCGCCGGCTTCCGCGCCCAGATCGCCGACGCGCCCGCCGACGCCTTCAAGGCGATGCAGGAGCAGGTGATCGTCGGCATGGTCCGCACCGAGTCCGCGCGCGCCGCCATCGTCAAGCACTCGCTCGACAGCGACCGACAGGTCGCCGGCCGCGCCATGGAAGAGCTGCTGACCACCGATCTCACGCCCGAGCTGGCCAAGATCACCGCCCCCACCACGGTGGTCTTCGCCTGGAACAGCAACATGCCGGTTCCGGCCGCGACCTTCGGCGGCTGGTATCAGGGCGCCTATGGGCCGCTGAAGGGCGCCAAGGTGGTGCGCATCGACGACGCGGCCCACTTCGTCATGATCGATCAGCCGGCCAAGTTCATGGCCGAGGTCGAGACCTTCCTGGCCGGCTGATCGTCGGCGAAGGCTATCGGCAGCGGCCGTAGCGGTCCGGGGACGCCCCCGGGCCGCCGCGCCAGCCGGGCGGGTTCTCCCAGTTCGTGCCGGAACCCCCACGCGGACCGGGCGGGTTGCGGTCATTGTCGAACCAGCACTTGCCGGCCTGGTTCCACCAGCCAAAGCCCGGGTGATAGTAGCCGTAGGCGCGGTTGTAATAGTAGCCGTCGCGATAGCGGAACTCGACCCGCTGGCCGTTCCAGCGATAGTAGCGGCGGTCGGGCGAGACGCCCGGTCCGCCACGCCAGCCCGGCGGATTCTCCCAGTTGGTCCCGGGACCACCGCGAGGCCCCGGCGGGTTGTGGTCGCGATCCCTGTGCAGGGCCAGGGCCGGCGTCGTGGCCAGGGCAGTCGTCGCCAGGGCCAGCATGGCGAAGGTCTTCAGGCGCTTCATCGGCGCACCTTTCCGTGTGTCTTAAGTCCCTCGCGAGGCTCAACGCGCAAGATCCGGAAATCCGTCGATCCGCGCCTCATGTTCCTGAAAAGTTCTAGGCGGCGCGCGAAGTTTCTGCCAGCTTGGCCGCATGAACGACATCGCCCGCTGCACCTGGAAAGGCATGAACGGAGACCCGTTCTACGAGGCCTATCACGACCACGAATGGGGCGTGCCCGAGTGGGACTCCCGCGCGCTGTGGGAGAAGCTTGTCTTGGACGGGTTCCAGGCGGGGCTCTCCTGGATCACCATCCTGCGCAAGCGCGAGGCCTTCCGCGCCGCCTTCGCCGATTTCGATCCCGAGAAGGTCGCCCGCTTCGATGAGGCCGATCGCGCCCGACTGATGGCCGACGCGGGCATCATCCGCTCGAACGGCAAGATCGACGCCACCATCGCCGGGGCGCGCCTCTATCTGGACATGCGCGAGCGGGGCGAGGACTTCGGCCAGTTCCTGTGGGACATGGTCGGCGGCGCGCCGATCCAGAACCAGTGGGAGGCGGGCCACGTCCCGGCCCAGACGCCGCTGGCGGTGGAGATGTCCAAGGCGCTGAAGGCCAAGGGCTTCAAGTTCTGCGGCCCGGTGATCGTCTACGCGTTCATGCAGGCCACGGGGCTGGTCAACGACCACCTGGTGACCTGCTTCCGACACGAGGCGTGCAAGGCGCTGGGCCACGGTCACTGAGCCGCCGCAGCCGGCGCGCTCTGAGCATAGGTGGCCGACAGCTGCCTGTAGGCCTTGGAGCCGAAGGCCAGCAGGGTGACGATCAAACCGACCACGCCCGCTATCGTGAACACCAGCGCCATGCCGCGATCCGGACCTCGACCGAACCAGTCGCCGATGGCGGCCGCGCCGGCGCCGTGGGTCATGAACGGGATGACGATGAACTGGGTCAGCGGTCCGATCAGGAACGCGGTCAGCGGCGAGGCGGCCTGCTCGACCGACTGGGCGAAGCCGAAGACCCGTCCCTGGCGCTCGAACGGCACGACCTTCTGCAGCGTCGTCTGCTCGGCGGCCTCGGCGTAGGGCCCCAGCAGCATCCAGACGAAGCACCCCATCGCCAGCATCACGATCGAGGACTTCAGCGGGAAGACGCAGCACACCGCCCACGAGATCAGGTTGACCAGCAGCAGGGTGCGCAAGGGGTTCGCCCCTAGCCCCGTCTTGCTGATCGCCAGGCCGCTGATGATGAAGGCCACCGACAGAAAGCCGAACAATAGACCCCAGGCCTGCACCGACACCATCGACAGGCCGTAGGCGTCCAGCAGGGCCATGAAGATCCCGCCCAGGAAGTTGTTGAAGGTCGCAAACAGGATCAGGGCGAAGAGACCGGGCACGGCGGCCACCACCTTGATCGTGCCGGCCAGATCGATCGTCTTGGGTTCGACCGGCGCCCCGTGCTCGGGCTCGACGCGCGGCTCATGGACGGGAACGGCCAGCAGGTGGACCAGCGCGGCCAGCGTGAAGCCGAGCGCGAACAAGAGGGCCGCGAGCATGCCGCCCCACGCTACCAGGAACCCACTGATCACCGAGGTGGTCAGGAAGCCGACGCCGGTCACCATCCCCACCAGGCCATTGGCCTTGTCGCGGCGATCCTCCGGGATCAACAGCGTCACCAGGGTGGGCAGGGCGATGGTGCGGATGTTACCGGCGATGACGCCCAGCATCGAAAGCCCGATCAGCGCCCAAAGCCAGGGCCGCCCGACATCGGCGATGGCGCCCTTCGGCGCCAGCAGCAGCACGGCCAGCGCCAGGGCGTAGAGCAGCAGCGACGCCACGCTCGATCCCGCCATCGCGACCTTCTTGCGATGATGATCGACGAGGCTGCCGAACCAGATCCCGCAGGCCGCCGTCAGCACCAGATAGACGCCCGCGATCATGCCCGTGGCGAAGACCGACTTGGTCTCCAGATAGACGTAGAAGGTCAGAGCGAACCAGATCGTGAAGTTGGTGATGTTCGCGACCAGGTTATTGACCAGCAGATGATGGAACGGGGTCACAAGACGCGTCTCCAGGGCGAGGCGGGGACCCTGCCAGCGGGCCGCGCGCCGCGCAACGACCGCTAACCGCTCGGGGCGCGCTGGCTGACCCGCACCCAGTCCACCTCCAGCGTCGCCGGCAGCGCGCTCTCGTCGACGCCCTTGGCGTTGACGCTCTCGGGCCAGCGGCCGCCGAAGGCCAGGTTGATGATCAGGTGGAAGGGCTGGTCGAACGGCGCAGCGCTCGCCGGCTGGTCGTCGCGCTTCCAGTCCTGCGGCGTGGCGCGGGCGTACTCCCGGCCGTCCAGGAACCAGACGATCGCCTCGGGCGACCAGTCCACCGCATAGACATGGAAGCCGTCGGGCGAGGCCGGAAGGGGCGTACTGGCGCTGACCTGCTTGTGGGTCCCGTTCGCGTCGGCCGCGAAGTGGATCGTGCCGAAGACGCGGTTCTCACGCCCATCCGCGCAGGCCTCGCCCACCGGCGGGCATGGCGCGCCGAGATTGACGGTCTCGAGGATGTCGATTTCGCCGGACCTTGGCCAACCGCCGTAGGTCGACAGCTCGGGCATCATCCAGATCGCCGGCCAGACGCCCTGCCCGACCGGAACCCGCGCGCGGGCCTCGATGCGGCCATAGCGCCAGCTGAACTTGCCCTGGGTGACGATCTTGCCCGAGGCGTAGTCGCCGGTCTTCATCGGGCCGGTCGGCCCGGCCCACGGGTTGGCCAGGCCCCGCGTCTTGCGCTTGATCGCCGTCAGCCGCAGCGCGCCGTCCTTGACCGCCAGGGTTTCGGGACTGACCACGTAGCACTGGCGCTCGTCATTGCCCCCGCCGCCGCAGTCGGCCGCCGGCGTCCACTTGGCGTCGTCCAGAGCGGTTCCGTTGAACTCGTCGGACCAGACCAGCGTCCAGTGATCCTGAGCGTGGACAGGTCCGCCGGCCAGCAGGGCCGAGCAGAGGGCGAACGCGGCGAGGGGACGTGACATGCCATGACCCTACCGGCATCGGCCGGGTCGCTCCAGTCGGGCCCTTGCCGATTCCCAATCGCCACGAACCGGCCTAAACAGCCGCCATGCCGCCCGGACCCGACATGACGCTGGAGCTGGCCTGCGGACAGGCCCCTGTCTGCGGGGTGGACGAGGCCGGGCGCGGCCCGTGGGCGGGCCCCGTGAGCGCCGGGGCGGTGATCCTGGATCCTGACCGCATTCCCAAGGGCCTCAACGACTCCAAGAAGCTCTCGGCCAAGGCCCGCGCGGCCCTGGAGGAAGAGATCAAGGACGTCGCCATCGCCTGGTGCGTGGGTCTCGCCTCGATCGAGGAGATCGCGAAGCTCAACATCCTGCACGCGGCGGGCCTGGCCATGCGGCGCGCGGTGGAGGGCCTGTCGGTGACACCCGCCTTCGCCCTGGTCGACGGCAATTACAGGTTCGAGCTGCCCTGCCCGGTCAAGACCGTGGTCAAGGGCGACAGCCTCTCGTGCTCGATCGCGGCGGCCTCGATCCTGGCCAAGGAGGCCCGCGACCGGATCATGATCGAGATGGACGCGCTCTATCCCGGCTACGGCTTCGCCGGCCACAAGGGTTATCACGCGCCGATCCATGTCGAGGGCCTGCGGCGCCTCGGCCCCTCCCCGATCCACCGCCTGGGCTGGGCGCCGGTGAAGGCGGCTCTGGCGGCGACGCCGGTGAACGGAGAGCTAGATCTTTGATCAGCCTCGGCTTTTGAGTCTGATCAGACTCAAAAGCGCCTGAGACGCCTTGGTTAACGGCCCGCTAACCACGTCTCTCAACACCGGATTTACCAGAAAGACTCATGATTCCGCTCTCTTTCTTGAGGACGCGGGACCATGAAGTTCGGGCCGGAAACCATCATCCACGGCGATTGCATCGAGCAGATGAACGCCCTGCCCGAAAAGTCGGTCGACCTGATCTTCGCTGATCCGCCCTACAATCTGCAACTGGGCGGCGACCTTTTGCGCCCCGACAATTCCAAGGTCGACGCGGTCGACGACCACTGGGACCAGTTCGAGAGCTTCGCGGCCTATGACAAGTTCACCCGCGAATGGCTGAAGGCCGCCCGCCGCGTCCTGAAGGACGACGGCGCGATCTGGGTGATCGGCAGCTATCACAACATCTTCCGCGTCGGCGTCGCGATCCAGGACCTGGGCTTCTGGATCCTCAACGACATCGTCTGGCGCAAGTCCAACCCGATGCCCAACTTCAAGGGCACCCGTTTCGCCAACGCCCACGAGACCCTGATCTGGGCCTCCAAGAGCCAGAACGCCAAGCGCTACACCTTCAACTACGACGCCCTGAAGATGGCCAATGACGAGGTGCAGATGCGCTCGGACTGGACCATCCCGCTGTGCACCGGCGAGGAGCGCATCAAGGGCGCCGACGGAGCGAAGGCGCACCCGACCCAGAAGCCCGAGGCCCTGCTCTATCGCGTCATCATGTCGACGACGAAGCCGGGCGACGTGATCCTGGATCCGTTCTTCGGCGTCGGCACCACCGGCGCGGCCGCCAAGCGCCTGGGTCGCCGGTTTATCGGCATCGAGCGCGAGGCCGAGTACCTCGAGCACGCCAAGGCCCGCATCGCCAAGGTCGTCCCGATCGCGCCCGAAGACCTGGAAGTGATGGGCTCCAAGCGCGCCGAGCCGCGCGTGCCGTTCGGCACCATCGTCGAAGCTGGCCTGCTGTCGCCGGGCGATACGCTCTACTGCTCCAAGGGCACGCACGTGGCCAAGGTGCGCCCCGACGGCTCGATCACCGTCGGCGACCTGTCAGGCTCGATCCACAAGATCGGGGCTCTGGTTCAAAGCGCGCCGGCCTGCAACGGCTGGACCTACTGGCACTTCAAGACCGACGCGGGTTTGGCGCCGATCGACGTGCTACGGGCGCAGGTGCGGGCGGGGATGAACTAGGCCCCTCAGCCATCCCTCCTGCGGTTAAATCAACTTTGGGACTGGAAACGGTCCCAATGCACTCCCTCTGTCATCTGCTCAGCGGCTGTTAGAAGCAGTTGGTTGGGTAGGGGCCACTGGGTTTTGTGCCGCCCAATCCTAAAAGGCACCACGGACTCGGTGATCGCCCAGCTCTCGTTTGGACGCGTGGTTGCTTCAGGGGCAAAGTAGTGCGCGTAGACCCATCTGAGCCGTGAATCGCGCGGCTCAAAGAATTTAGCCTCAAGCCAGTTTCGGAAATGGCGCGCGGAATCGACTTCCGGTCCCCCTGTATTTTCGAAACCAACGTGCACGACGCCGGGCCGATCTGACGGCAGCTGTTCCTCGGCCTGCGAGAGGGTCGACTTGAAATGTCTCGCTTTACGAAGAATTGCGTCGGTAGAGCCGCTGAACCAAGTCACTACGCTCGCTTGGTAGATCGCCTCTGCATAAAAGGGCCTTTCCGGTGCCGGCCTCCACCGCGCCGCTATGCTATGCTCAGCATTATGCAGATAGGTTCCAGACATTAATTCGATCATCCGACTTGATCCGAAATACACATCGTCCTTACTCAGCACCTTATGAGTCAGTGACCATGCAACCGGACGCACCTGACCTTCCGCAAACTCGTCAGACCATGGCGTAATATCACGTCGATCAATACGTTCACGAACATGAGCGATTAGATATTCATCAGGTACGGCTGTCAGCTCGACATTGTAAATCACTTCGACGACAACGGATGCACCAAGCTCTAAACAGAGCGCATGAATCGGCCGCGCTAAATCCTCGCCACGCTGGCGCTCTTTCTGCTCGTAGACTGAAGGCATCATCCGCTTGCATTCGACGGCGAAGGATCGCCCTGGACGGCTAACCTGGAGGTCAGGCGTACGTCTTCGCCCCCGCTCCTCCGGCACGAAGTCAACACGGGTCCAACCCGCACGCCGGTATGCCAACGCGACCAGCATCTCGAAAAGGCCGGCATCAGGCTGTCGGCGCTCGCTAGTCATTAGTCGCGCCGCTCGCTCTGCTATGCCTTCGATCTGTAGGAGCAAGGCAAATTCAATGCCTAGCCTCTTCATAATGGGCACGATACGCATGGCCTCTTCGGGAACCCAAAAGCGGCGATCTTTCGCGTAAGCCTCAGCCTGAAAGAGATACCAAGCAGCAAGGTCGGAGGAGTCGAATAGCTCGGCTCGCTCGCCGGCGATGATACGCGATCTCGCCTCTGTTAATCGCTCGCGCACCGCCCCTAGTCGTCGTTCCATGTCCGCCGCCAAGACGAAGGATCGCAGCCAACCTGTGACTAGCAGGATGTCATCGTCACGAAAGTCATGACCGTGCTTTGGGGCGGTCCAATCGGGATCGTGGGTCACTGGAATCCCCAGAAATGAAACACCTATACTGGCGGCGCTTACGCCGCACAGCCCAAGACACAATACGCTCAGATCAGCCGCTCGGCCGCCCTCGCCGCCTTCAGAAACACGCTCGGCAGAGCCCCCAGCCCCTCGCGCGGCGTCCAGACAAAGTCGCCGCCGTTGGCGCCGCCATTCTTCTCCTTGGCCGCCGCGAACACCCGCAGGGTCAGCGAGAAGTGCGTGAACACGTGCTCGACCGCGCCGAGGTCGCGCCAGGCGGCGGCGACCGGCGCGGCGGCGACCGCCTCGGCGTCGTCATAGGGCGTCGCGCGCCAGTCCGACGTCGGCAGGCCCAGCATCCCCCCCAGCAAGCCCTTCGGCGGGCGGCGGACCAGAGCGACCTCTTCGCCGCGTGTCAGCACATAGGCCACGCCGTGGCGGCGCGGGCGGTCGGCCTTCTTGGTCTTTCGCGGATAGGTCTCGGGCGCGCCGCCCTTAAACGCCGCGCACCAGGCCGAGACCGGACAACGGTCGCACAGCGGCCCCTTGGGCTTGCAGACGGTGGCGCCCAGGTCCATCAGCGCCTGAGCCCAATCGCCAGGCCGATCCTCGGTGACGAGGTCGCCGGCCAGGGCCTTCAGCTCGGGCTTGGCGTCGGGGAGCGGCGTCTCCACGGCGAACAGCCGCGACATCACCCGCTCGACATTGCCGTCGACGACATTGGCCGCGCGGTCGAAGGCGATCGCGGCTACGGCGGCGGCGGTGTAGGCGCCCACGCCCGGCAGGGCGCGCAAGGCCTCCTCGGTGTCGGGAAAGACGCCGCCGTGATGGTTGGCCACCGCTCGCGCACAGGCCAAGAGGTTGCGGGCGCGGGCGTAGTAGCCAAGCCCCGCCCAAGCAGCCATCAGGTCGCCGTCCTCCACGGTCGCGAGGTCCGAGACCGTCGGCCAGCGCTGGGTGAAGCTTAGAAAATAGGGCGTGGCGTGCGGCACGGTGGTCTGCTGCAGCATCACCTCTGACAGCCACACGCGATACGGATCGCTGCGCACGCCCGCGCGGCGGTCGGAAGGACCGACCCGCCAGGCCAGATCGCGCGCCTGGGCGTCGTACCAGGCCAGCAGGGCCGAGCGGAGAGCGTCGCGGTCTTTCATGCCCCTTCGCCTACCGCGAACTGACCACGCCATGCTAGTTTCCTCGCATGCGTCGCCCCCTGCCCACGCCGGAAGAAGCCATCGCGATCCTGCGCAGCAAGCGGACCAAGCCCCAGCGGCGTCCGCCGCCGCCGGCCGGCAAGAACCTCGCCCCGCTGCTCAAGGACCTGGAAGACCGCTTCGGCAAGGGTCCCGCCGCCCTGCAGGCGCGCTGGAAGGAGATCGTCGGCGACACCCTGGCGCGTCGCACCGAACCGGTCCGCATCATCAAGGGCCGCAACGGCGAAGGCGGCGCTCTGGAATTGCGGGTCGACGGGCCGGTCGCCTCGCTGATCCAACACCAGGCGCCGCAGATCACCGCCCGGCTCGACATGCTTCTGGGCAAGGGCGTGGTCACCCGGCTGCGGATCGTGCAGGGCCCGGTCAAGGCGCCCGCCGCCGCGCCGTCCACGCGCCTGCGCCGCAAGCCGCCGCTGGACGCGGCCCTGGAAAAGCAGTTGGCCGACAGCCTGGCCGAACAGCCCGACGGGGCGCTCAAGCAGGCCCTGCTCAAGCTAGGTCGCGGGGTCCTGTCTTCCGATCGCTAGAGACGGGATCGGACCATTGACAAGGCGGGCCCGCTCACGCTCTTGGAGCCGTCACGGTTGCGCCTTTTTCGCCGCCTAACGAGAATCGCGTTTAACCTCTCAAACGACCGCCAAGGGGCCATTTCATGCGTTCGCTGCTCAGCCGAGTCACCATCGTCGCCGCCCTCGCGGCCAGCCTCGCGGCCTGCTCGCCCAAGAGCACCGAGGTCACGGCTGAGGACATGGTCCTGGGCGATCCGAACGCCAAGGTCACGGTCATCGAGTACGCCTCGGTCGCCTGCCCGCACTGCGCGACGTGGAACGCCGAAGTGTTCCCGGCCTTCAAGGCCAAGTATATCGACACCGGCAAGGTCAAGTACGTCCACCGCGACGCCCTGACCGGCGAGCCGCGCCTGGCCAACGCCGGCGCCATGCTGGCCCGCTGCGCCGGCAAGGATAAGTACTTCCAGGTCACTGAAGCCCTGTACCGCGCCCAGACCGCTATCTTCACCAGCGGCGACATCCGCGGCGAGCTGCTGACCATCGCCCAGGCCGCCGGCATGAACGAAGCCCAGTTCAACAGCTGCCTCAGCGACGAGAACGCCGCCAAGTCGGCCGAGCGCATCGAGAAGATGATGACCGACAACAACATCCGCGGCACCCCGACCTTCGAGGTCAACGGCAAGCGCCTGGGCGGCGAAGAAGGCGGCGAGCAGACGCTGGCCCAGCTGGACGCCGCGATCGCGGAAGCTTCGAAGTAATGACTCTGGACCGGCGCATCCTGATCGCCAGCGGCCTCGCCCTCACGGCGGGGCCCTCGGTCGCTCGCGCCCGGTCGCTGCCGCCTGCGCCCGGCGACATGGTGCTGGGCGCGGCCACCGCGCCCGTCCAGTTCGTGGTCTACGCCTCGGCCAGTTGCAATCACTGCGCGCACTGGTGGACCACCGAGCTGCCGGCGATCCGCAAGGCGTTCATCGACACGGGCAAGGTGCGCCTGGTTTTCCGCGAGTTCCTGACCCCGCCCAACGAGTTCGCCGCCGCCGGCTTCCTGCTGGCCCGGCGCGTACCGGGAAAGTACTTCGAGGTCCTGACGACCGTCTTCCAGAAGCGGGAGGCGATCTTCGAGAGCGGCCGCCTGTGGGAAGGCCTGCTGGCGATCGGTCAGCAATACGGCCTGACCGAAGCCCAGTTCACCGCCGCCATGAACGACACCAAGGCGCTGGACGGGGTCAACACACGCTTCCGCCGGGCGATCGGCGAGGATCAGGTCCAGGTGACCCCCACCTTCTTCGTCAACGGCGCGCCCTATGAGGGCGAGGCTGACCTGGCCGCGCTGTCCAAGATCTTCGCCCTGGCGGCGAAGGGCTAGGGATCGGAAGGGACCGCCTCCGTGCAGTTCCAGCGCCTCCGCCTTTCGGGCTTCAAGTCCTTTGTCGAGCCGACCGAGTTCCGGATCGAGCCGGGACTGACCGGCATTGTCGGCCCGAACGGCTGCGGCAAGTCCAACCTCCTGGAAGCCCTACGCTGGGTGATGGGCGCCAACTCCGCCAAGGCGATGCGCGCCGGGGGCATGGACGACGTGATCTTCGCCGGCAGCGGCGCGCGCCCCGCCCGCAACCACGCCGACGTCACTCTGACCATCGACAACGCCGACCGCACGGCCCCGGCCCAGTTCAACGACGATCCCATCCTGGAAGTGGTCCGCCGCATCGATCGCGGCGAAGGCTCGACCTACAGGATCAACGGCCGCGAGGTGCGGGCGCGCGACGTCCAGCTTCTGTTCGCCGACGCCTCGACCGGCGCGAACTCGCCCGCCCTGGTGCGCCAGGGCCAGATCAGCGAGCTGATCGGCGCCAAGCCGCAGAACCGCCGCCGCATCCTGGAAGAGGCCGCAGGGGTCTCCGGCCTGCACACCCGCCGCCACGAGGCCGAACTGCGCCTTCGGGCCGCCGAGACCAATCTCTCGCGCCTGGAGGACGTGGCCCGTGAGCTGGAGACGGCGCTGAACCGCCTGCGTCGTGAGGCGAGACAGGCCGAGAAGTACAAGCGCCTGTCGGCCGAGATCCGCGCCGTGCAGGGGGCTGTGCTCTACGCCCGCTGGACCGAGGCCCGCGACCAGCTGGAGCGCACCACCAGCGAGGCCACGGCCGCCGCGCGCTTGGTCGAGGAGACCGCCCGCGCCAGCGCCGCAGCCCAGGTGGCGATCACCGAGGCCGAGGCCGCCATGCCGCCGCTGCGCGAAGAGGCTACCATCGCCCAGGCCATCCTCGGCCAGCTGGCGATCCAGAAGGACCGCGCCGAGCGCGAAGCCGAGGCCGCCGCCGCAGAGTTCGAGCGCCTGTCCAACGACCTCGCCCGCATCGACGCCGACCGCGCCCGCGAGGCGCAGGCCAAGGACGACGCCGCCGCCGCCCTCGCCCGGGTCGAGCCGGAGCTGGAGGAGGTCCGCGCCCTGGTCGCCGCCGCGCCCGAGCGCGGCCCGGAACTGGCGGCCGCCGCCAAGGCCGCCGAAGAGGCCCGCGCCGCCGCCGAGGCCGCCGTCGAGCAACTGGCCGCCCGGGTGGCCGCCGAGGAGGCGCAAGGCCGCGCCGCCGCCGCGCGCCTGTCAGAGGCCGAAGCCCGCGCCAACCGCACCAATCGCGCCCTGGATCAGGCCCGCGCCGAGCGCGTCGCCGTCGGTCCCGAGGTCGACCCGGCCGCCGCCGACGCCCGCCAGCGCTTCGCCAACGCCGAAGCCGCTCTGGCCGCCGCCCGCGTCGCCCTGGAAGAGGCGGAAACCGCCCGCGTGAAGGCCGCCGAGCAGGAGGCCCAGGCCCGTCAGCTGGCGCGCAGCGTCGAGGACCAGTTGGGCCGTCTGCGGACCGAGGCGCGGGGCCTGGCGCAGCTGACCGCCCCACGCACCAAGAGCGGCCACGCCCCGGCGCTGGACAGCGTCTCGCCCGACAAGGGCTATGGCGCGGCCCTGGCTGCGGCCTTGGGGGATGATCTCGACGCGGCGCTCGATGCGAAGGCGCCCTCGTACTGGGGCGGCGCCGAGGCGCCCGCGCCGGTCTGGCCCGAGGGCGCCGAGCCCCTGGCGCCGCTGGTCAAGGCTCCGCCCGCCCTGGCCGCCCGTCTCTCGCACGTAGCCGTGGTCACCCGCGCCAACGGCGACCGGCTGCAAAAAGCGCTGAAGCCGGGCATGCGTCTGGTGTCCAAGGACGGCGACCTGTGGCGCTGGGACGGCTTCGTGGCCCGCGCCGACGCGCCTCGCCCCGCCGCCGTGCGGCTGGAGCAACGCACGCGCCTGGCCGAGGTCGAGGCCGAGATCGACGTCATGGCGCCGCGCGCCGAGGCGACGACGATCGCCCTGAAATCCGCCGCCGACCGCTTGCGCGCGGCCGAGGACCTGCTGCGCGACAAGCGGCGCGGCCCGCCAGACGCCGAGCGGCTGCTCACCCAGGCGCGTGAGCAGGTCGCCAAGTTCGAGCGCGAACAGGCTCTGCGAGCGGCCCGCGCTCAATCGCTGGACGACACCATCGCCCGCTTCGAGGCCGAGAAGGTCGAGGCCGACGCCGCGCTCGCCCAGGCCCAAGAGGCCCACGCCGCCGCCCAGACCTCAGGCGACCTGCAACCGCAGCTCGCCGAAGCCCGCCAAGCCGCCGCCCAGGCGCGCGAGGCCGCCGGCGCGGCGCGCACCGCGCTCGATGTCGAGACCCGCGAGCGCGCCGGTCGCCAGCGCCGCCTGGAAAGCCTGGAACGCGATCGCGCCGATTGGCGCAAGCGCGCCGAGGCCGCTGCAAAGCGGGCGGAGTCGTTGGAGGGCGATCGTGTGAAGGCCGCCGCCGCTCTCGAAGCCGCCCGCGAGGCGCCCGCCGCCCTGCAGGAAAAGCTGGTGGCGCTGCTCGACGAGTTCGCCGCCGCCGAGGCGCGCCGCGCCAAGGCCGGCGACGCCCTGGAGACCGCCGAGACCACGCGCCTGAACGCCGACCGCGCCGCGCGCGCCGCCGAGCAGGCGGCCGGCGAGGCCCGTGAGAAGCGCGCGGCCTTGGTCGCCCATCTCGACGGCGCCCGCCAGCGCTTCGCCGAGGTCGCCTCGGCCATCCGCGAACAGGCCCGCATGGAGCCCGAGGAGCTGGGCCGCCACGTCGCGGGCGAGGCCGTGGCTGTCCCGAAGGACGCCGCCGGCGTCGAGGCCCACCTGTTCGCCCTGGAGCGCGAGCGCGACGCGATCGGTCCGGTGAACCTGCGCGCCGAGGAGGAGGCCCAGGAATACGCCGGCCGCCTGGAAACCATGCGCAGCGAGCGCGCCGACCTCTCGGGCGCGGTGACCAAGCTGCGGGCCGGGATCGAGGAGCTGAACGCCGAGGGCCGCGAGCGCCTGCTGGCCGCGTTCGACGTGATCAACGCCAACTTCCAGACCCTCTTCCAGGCGCTGTTCGGCGGCGGTCAGGCCGAGTTGAAGCTGATCGAGAGCGACGATCCGCTCGAGGCGGGCCTGGAGATCTTCGCCTGCCCGCCCGGCAAGCGCATGGCCAGCATGAGCCTGATGAGCGGCGGCGAGCAGGCCCTGACCGCCAGCGCCCTGATCTTCGGCGTCTTCCTGGCCAATCCGGCCCCGATCTGCGTGCTGGACGAAGTCGACGCGCCGCTCGATGACGCCAATGTCGATCGCTACTGCAACATGCTGGACGAGATGCGCCGCCGCACCCAGACGCGCTTCATCGCCATCACCCACAACCCGGTGACCATGAGCCGCATGGACCGCCTGTTCGGCGTGACCATGGCCGAGCGCGGGGTGAGCCAGCTGGTCAGCGTGGACCTAACCACGGCGGAAAAGCTGGTGGCGGCTTGAAAATCCTCTCCCCATGGGAGAGGTGTCGGCGGAGCCGACGGAGAGGGGAAAGACCGGGCCAGGACAACGTCCCCCTCCGGCCCTTCGGGCCACCTCCCCCTCTGGGGGGGGGATTTAAAACCCCACCGCCATCCGCAGCGGATTGGCCGGGTCGGCCAGCAGCTTCACGGCCATGGCGCAGGAGATCACCACCAGGAGCGGCCGGATCAGCTTGGGTCCAAACCGCATCGCCAGGCGCGAGCCGACCTGCGCCCCGATGAACGCGCCGGCCGCCATGGCGAGGCCCACGGGCCAGACGACAGCGCCCTTCACCGTGAACAGCAGAAGACTGCCCAGGTTGCTCGCGGCGTTGGCCAGCTTGGTGTGGGCGGTGGCCTTCAACGCGCCGTAGCCCAGCAGGGTCACGATGGCGACCATGTAGAAGGCGCCCGCCCCCGGTCCGAAGATCCCGTCGTAGAAGCCGATCAGCGGCGCGACGAAGCAGGCGAACGGGATGAGGGCCATGCGCGGGGTGACATCCTCGGCCTTGATGGCGCGCGAGAGGCCGAAATAGAGGGCGATGGCGATCAGCATCAGCGGCACGACGGCGCGCAGAAACTCGGGAGACAGGAGGCTGGCGCACAGGGCGCCGCCAAGGCCCGCCAGGGCAGACGCGCCGGCGACGGGCAGGGCCGTCTTCCAGTCGATCAGACCTCGGCGCGCAAAAGCGCTGGTCGACGACAGCGCGCTGATCGCGCCCTGCAGCTTGTTGGTGCCCAGGGCCTGAACGGGCGACAGCCCGGCCAGCAGCAGCGCGGGCAAGGTGACCAGCCCGCCGCCGCCCGCAATGGCGTCCAGCGCCCCCGCCAGAGCGGCGACGACGAAGAGGCCGGCCAGGATGTCCAGTGAGACCATGAAGGGCTCATGATCCCGTTCGCCCCCGGGCGCAAAGAAAAAGGGGCCCTAAAAAGGACCCCTTGCCGTCTTTAGCCCAGCAGGCTGGCCCACTGGTGGGCGCGGGAGGCCTTGCTGTTGGCCGGCTTGCCCAGGGCGCGCAGTTCGTCACGCTCCTTGGCCTTCTCTTCCTTGCGCATGCGCTGCTCGGCGGCTTCGATGGCCTTGCGCTCCTTACGCTCGGCGCGCTTGACGGCCATCTGCTCTTCCTGGCGAGCCAGGGCTTCGAGGCGGGCCTTTTCCTTGGCTTCGGCGCGGGCGGCGCGGACAGCCTCAAGTTCGGCGGCGCGTTGCTCTTCGCGCTTGTCGAAATCAGGATCCTGGACGGCGGGCTTCGGCTTGAACTTGGCCAGCATCGCCTTCTTGGCTTCCTGTTGGGCGGAAATACGATCGGCGAATCCGGTGTTCTTCAGGTGCGACATGAATCTTCGTGTTGTTTGGAGGCGGCGGCTCTTAAGCCCAGATTGACGGAAAAATCAATGCGTCATCGGACTCCGACGCCCCGTGCCTATGGGGGGCGACGCATAAAGAGCACACAGCATCTGGGGCCTCAGACCCGGATTTGTTAGGGCGGGACGATCGAACAGCGCTCCGCTCCCCCAAAACGTGGGTCGGGCGGGGGTGCGCGACGGCAACAGGCGGGCCTTCGAGCATACGATCAGGGGACGGTTTTGCCCCTCAATGGGCTCAGCGCCGAAATCCTTAAGTAATACCGTCACTTGTCGCGAAAATCGCTCACCTTGACGCACCGCAGCGAGGTCTATAGGTTCCGCGCCGATCAAGCCGGCCGGAAAAGCGCCTCGTTTTGGCGCGTCCTCGGCGTTTTCGGACCTGCCGCTTCCCATGCCCAAGGCCGACGAACCGAACGACAAGGCTATCGAAAGCCTGGACGCTCGGCTCGCCGCATTTGAGGCGAGGAAGGCGGCGGAAAAGCCGTCAAAGGCGACGTCCGAGAAAGCCACGCAGGACGGCTACCGTCTGCTGGCGGACTTGATCGGGGGCGTACTGGTAGGGGTCGGTTTCGGCTGGCTGCTCGATCACTACGCCCACACGAGCCCCTGGGGCATGGTCGGCGGCCTGCTGATCGGTCTGGGGCTCGCGATTTTCTCCATCGTCCGCAAGGCGATGAAACTGAGCGCGCAGGCGTCGGCGCCGTCCCCCACCGGGAACGCCGACGAAGACACGGGAGGCGGGTCTACCGCCCCCAAGCAGAAGAGAGACTAGGGCCGATGGCCGATCCGATGCACCAGTTCCAGATCCAGAAGATCGTGGAACTGCCCACCGTGACCGTTCCTGGCCTCGGCGCCATCGACCTGTCGATCACGAACTCCGTGGCCGCCATGATGTCGGCCGCGCTGCTGATCATCGGCTTCTACGCCCTGTCGGCCAAGAAGGCCGTGGTGCCCGGCCGCCTGCAGGCCGTGGGCGAGATGCTTTACGGACTGGTCGATGGGCTTGCGGAGTCAATCATCGGCCACGACGGCAAGAAGTTCCTGCCTTTCATCTTCACGCTCTTCGCGTTCGTGCTGTTCATGAACGTCCAGGGCATGTTCCTGGTGTTCACCGCCACCTCGCAGTTGGCCGTGACCCTGACGCTGGGCCTGATGGTCATCCTGACCGTGGTCGCGGTCGGTTTCGCCAAGAACGGCATCAAGTTCTTCAAGCTGTTCGCCCCGTCGGGCGTGCCGTGGCCGCTGTATTTCCTGCTCGTGCCGATCGAGATCCTGTCGTTCCTGATCCGCCCGATCACCCTTGGCCTGCGTCTGTTCGGCAACATGCTGGGCGGTCACGTGGTTCTGAAGATCTTCGCCGGTTTCGTGGTCGCCCTGGGCGGTCTCGGCGTGCTGGGCTGGGCCGGTGCGGCCCTGGCCCTGACCTCGGTCGTCGCCCTGACGGCCCTCGAGTTCATGGTGGCCTTCCTGCAGGCCTTCGTGTTCGCGGTGCTTGCCTGCGTCTACATCAACGACGTCGTGCACCTCGACAGCCACTGATCAACCTTTAGTCTTTCAACCTACATACCCTTCCTAAGGAGTCTCAATCATGGACGCTGCTGCTGCTAAGTACATCGGCGCTGGTCTGGCGATGCTCGGCATGATCGGCGCGGGCGTTGGCCTGGGCGTGATGTTCGGCAACTACTTCCAAGGCGCTCTGCGTAACCCGACCGCCGCCGCTCAAGAGCGCCCGATGCTGTTCCTGGGCATGGCTCTGACGGAAGCCCTGGGCATCTTCGCCCTGGTTATCGCCTTCCTGATCCTGTTCTCGTAATCCGATCCCTGGAGCGCGGCGCTTCACCGGAAGCGACGCGCTCCATGCTTTTGTTTTCTCGCGCTTCCTGGAGCGGGCCGGAACACGGTCCGCTCCAAGCGCACTAGCTGAGAGGCGCCCTCGCCCATGGCGACGGAACATCACGGCACGACCGAGACGACGGAAGCCCCCCAGAAGCACGAAAGCGGCGGCCTTCCGCAGCTGCAGTTCGAGCACTGGGGTGGTCAGATCGTCTGGCTGCTCATCATCTTCGCCGTTCTCTATGCGGTGCTGTCCAAGGGCCTGCTGCCCCGGGTCAGCGGCGCGATCGACGAGCGCGGCGCCAAGATCGCCGGCGACATCGCCGACGCCCGTCGCATGAAGGACGAGGCTGAAGCCCAGGCTCGCGCCGCAGCGGCGGAAGTCGCCGAGGCTCGCGCCAAGGCCCAGAAGACCGCTGCGGACGCCAAGGCCAAGGCTTCGGCCGAAGCCGCCGAGCGTCAGGCCAAGGAAGAGGCCGTGCTGGCCGAGAAGCTGGCTGCGGCCGAGGCTTCGATCCAGACCGCTCGCGACCAGGCCATGAGCCAGGTCCGCGTCGTGGCCGAGGAGACCGCCGGCGCGATCGTCGAGAAGCTGACGGGCAAGGCGGCCACGGCCGCCGAGCTGAAGTCGGCTCTGGCCTAAGGAGCTGAAAATGGAACATCACGAGTCCCTGCTCAGCTTCAGCAACCCGGAATTCTGGGTTCTGGCCGCTCTGGTGATCTTCTTCGGCCTGCTGGTCGTGCTGAAGGTCCTCCCCGGCGCGCTGTTCGGCGCCCTCGACGGCTACGCCGCCAAGATCAAGGCCGAGCTCGACGAAGCCCAGCAACTGCGTGAGGAGGCTCAAGGCCTGCTCGCGGACGTGAAGGCCCAGCGCGAGGACGCCGAGCGTCAGGCCGCCGCCATGCTGGAAGCCGCCAAGGCCGACGCCAAGCGTCTGGCCGAGGAAGCCAAGGAAAAGCTCGAGGAGCAGATCAAGCGCCGCGCCGAAATGGCCGAACGCAAGATCGCCCAGGCCGAGGCGCAAGCCGCCGCCGACGTGAAGGCCGCTGCGGTGGATCTCGCCGCCCAAGCCGCCGAAACCGTGCTGGCCGCGCGTCTCGCGGGTGCCAAGGGCGACGCCCTGGTGGACGCCGCCATCGGCCAGATGGGCGCCAAGCTGCAATAGCAGCTGGTCTCATCGGCCAGACAAGACGAAGGGCGCGGATCGCAAGGTCCGCGCCCTTTCTCTTGGGCGGTGTGCCGGTGCGGAGCGACGGCTGCCGGGAAGCGGACATCGCTAATGTCGGTGATGGGTGGAAGTCGGACAGGCCGCAGGCCCGCGCCTGACCGCTTCGCGGTCGTCCGCCCCCAGAGGGGGCGGAAGGTACATGCTTCTTCTTCCCCCTCCGGGGGAGGAGCGCCGAAGGCGCGGAGGGGGCAAGTATGGGTGGATGGCAGATCAAATCCTCCCCCTAGCGGGGGAGGTGTCGGCGAAGCCGACGGAGGGGGAGGAAGCCGGCTCGGCAGAACTTCCCCCTCCGGCCTTCGGCCTCCTCCCCCTCTGGGGGGAGGATTGTTCGAACGTCCGCCATGGGTCGCTAGCCGTCTCTAGCCTCCCCCCAGAAACCCGGCCTTAACGGCTACAGGTAAGCACGGCCTTCGGAGAGGGGTCACGACGCCCCTACCCCTCCTGGCCGTCCTTCTTGCGCTTGCTGGGCTTGAGGATGACCTTGTCGATGCGCGAGCCGTCCATGTCGACGATCTCGAGGTCGAAACCGCCGATCGTGACATGCTCGCCCTCGGTGGGCAGGCGGCCCAGGCGGTCGAGGATCAGGCCGGCCACCGTGTGATAGCCGCCTTCAGCCTCGAAGTTTTCGCCGAGGTGGTCGTTCAGTTCCTGGATGTCGAGGCGCGCGTCGATCAGCCAGCCGCCGTCCTCGCGGCGGATGATGCGCTTCTCGTCGTCGTCGTGATCTTCCGGGAAGTCGCCGGCGATCATTTCCAAGAGGTCCAGCGGCGTGATCGCGCCCTGCAGCGAGCCGAACTCGTCGACGACGAGGGCCATGTGCAGGCTGGTCGACTTGAAGAGCTGCAGCGCCTTGAGCAGCGACATGGTCTCGGGGATGGCCAGCGGCTGCTGGACGTGGGCCTTCAGGTCCAGCGGCTCGCCCGACAGGCAGGCGTCCAGCAGGTCCTTCTTCAGCAACACGCCGACGTCGCCGTCGAGGTCGCCCTCGGTGGCCACCACGATGCGCGAGTGGGCGCTGGCGCGGATTTCCTTGAGCACGGTCTCGGTGTCGTCGGCGAGGGAGACCCAGAAGAGGTCGCGGCGCGGGGTCATGGCCACGCGCACGGGACGATCGCCCAGGCGCAGCACCTCCTGGATCATCGAGCGCTCCTCGGGCTCGATCAGGCCGGCGTCCGCGCCCTCGGCCAGTACGGCTTCGACCTCTTCGGAGGTGACGCTGGTGTTGCGCTCGTCACGCACGCCCATCAGGCGCAGGACAGCGGCGGTCGAGACCGTGAGCAGGGTCACGAAGGGCCGCAGCACCGTGGCCACCACGGCCAGGAACGGCGCCATGCGGCGGGCGATGGCGTCGGGGAAGATCAGGGCCAAGCGCTTGGGCACCAGCTCGCCCAGGATCACCGAGACATAGGTCAGGCCGATGACGACGAGCGTCGTGGCGATGGCCTCTGAGTATTTGGCCAGGGCCGGGACGCTGGCCTCCAGCCAAGCGTCCAGGGCTGCGGCGATGGTGGCTTGGCCGTAGGCGCCGGCGAAGATGCCGATCAGGGTAATGCCCACCTGCACGGCCGACAGGAACCGCGTCGGATGCTCGGCCATGTCGAGCGCCAGCTTGGCGCCCCGGTCGCCGCGCTCGGCGAAGCCTTGCAAACGCGCCTTCCGGGCCGAGACAACGGCCAGTTCGGACATGGAAAAGACCCCGTTCAGCAGAACGAGGAACAGGACGACGACGAGCGAGACGAGGATCATGGCCCTTCAGGGTCAGGGACGCGTCGCCGGACGGCGACTGCGGCGGGGGCGCACGGGCCCTGCTTGCCCACTATACAAAGAAAAACGCCGCGGCTCCTAGAGCCGCGGCGCCTTTCTCTGGACTTCGCCCGCCGATGCGGCGGCCCTGATCAGAGCAGACGCGTGCGGATGACCTGTGACAGCAGGTCGATCATCGAGACCGCCACCACGATGACCAGCACGATGCAGCCGGTCTGGTCGAACTGGAACGCGTTGATCGAGTCGTACAGAATCTGACCGATGCCACCGGCGCCGATGATGCCCAGCACCGTGGCCGCACGGCTCGACGACTCGAAACGGTACAGCGCATAGCTGGTCCAGAGCGGGGCCACCTGCGGGATCACCCCCCAGACGATTTCCTGCAGCTTGACCGCGCCCGTGGCCCGCACGCCCTCGACGGGCCCCTTGTCGATCGACTCGACGGCCTCGGCGAACAGCTTGGCCAGCACGCCGCCGGTGTTGAACATGATCGACATGACGCCGGCGAAGGGACCAAGGCCGACGGCGGTGATGAAGATCAGGGCGACGACCAGGTCCGGGATCGAGCGGATCAGGTCCAGCACCCGGCGCACCGGCTGCTGCACCCACACCGGCGCGATGTTGCGCGCGCCCAGAAGCCCCAGCGGAATGGCCACGATGATGGCCAGCGCCGTGCCCCACATGGCCATCTGGATAGTCTGCCACATCTTGCCGATGAACAGGCTCCAGTCCATCGACATGAACAGCTGGGCGTCCGTGAACGGCTTGAAGAACAGCTGGGCGAAGCCCTGCGTCTTCTCGGTGTCGGTGAACAGCTGCGGGAACTTGTCGATCTCGGCCGGCTTGAAGCTGATGATCAACAGCAGGATCACCCCGCCCCACAGCAGGGTGTCGAAGGCCAGGGCCGAGGTCGACCGCTTCGGCGGCGGCGGAATCGCCCCTTCAATCTTGGCGGCTTGGCTCATCAAGGACCTCAGTTGGCCGGCTGGGCGACGACGCCCGCCTTGCCTTCGGCGGCGAGGCGCTCAGCCTTGACGCCGTCGAGGACCTTCTGCGCGGCCGCGAGCTTGGCCTGATCGCCCGCCTCGCGGGCCAGGCCCAGCTGCTCGGTGGCTTCCATCTCGCGAACCACCAGCAGGTGGGTGTCGTCGGCCGGCTTGAAGCCGCCGATCGACAGCCGCTTCAGATAGCCGCGCTGCTGCTCGGCCTCGGGCGTGTCGCCCTGAGCGTAGGTCAGGAAGAACTGACGCAGCTTTTCCTTCACGACCGGATCGAGGTCCTTGCGCCAGACCAGCGGATCTTCCGGCAGGGTCGGCGATTCCCAGATAATCCGGATCTTGTCGGTCACGCCCTCGCCCCGCGCCTTGGACAGACCGATGGCGGTGGAGTTGTTGGTCGAGGCGTCCAGCTTGCCGTTGGCCACGGCGAACAGGTTCGCCTGATGGTTGGCGCTGATCACCGTCTTGAAGCACGTCTCGGGCTTCTTGTTGGCCGGGATGAAGACATAGGTCATCGGCGCCAGGGTGCCGGAGGTCGACTTCTTGTCGCCGATGCCGAAATCCAGGCTCTTGTCGCACTTCAGAAGGTCCTGGACCGACTGGATCTTGCTGTCGGCCGGCACGATGATCACAGACTTGTAGCCATCGGTGCCCGACGGATCGAACGTGCGGGCGAAGACCTCGCCGTTCGAGCGGCGCACCGCCTCAAGGCCCGACTGGTTGGAGAACCAGCCAAGGTCCGTCTGCTTGGCCCCCATGGCCACGATCAGCGACGAGTAGTTGGACGAGAAGAACGGCTTCACCTTCAGGCCGGTCTGCTTCTCCATGTCCTTCAGGATCGGCGTCCAGTAGCTCTCCATGTTCTGGGTCGACTCGGTCGACAGGATGGAGAAGGTCACCTCGTTGTTGGCCGCCGGCGCGTCGGACTTGCCCGAGCAGGAAGCCAAGGCCAAGGCCGAGAGACCGGCGGCGATCACGAGAGCCGAACGACGGCTGATCATTGGGGAGCTCCTTCCCAGAACACGTCCTCGAATTCCGGGCCGTAGATATCGATGAGTTTCTCACGCTTCAGCTCGGACGCCGGGCCGTCATAGACCTTCTGACCGGCCTTCAGGGCCACGACCCGGTCGCAATAGCGCAGGGCGTAGTCCACCTGGTGCAGGGTGACGACGACCGTCAGGCCATCGCTTTGATTCAGGTCACGAAGGATCTCCATGACCTTGCGCGCCGAGACGGGATCGAGCGAGGCGACCGGCTCGTCGGCGAGGATGATCTTGGCCTTCTGCACCAGCGCCCGGGCGATGGCGCCGCGTTGCTGCTGCCCGCCGGAAAGCGTATTGGCGCGCTGGGCGGCGTATTCGGAAACGCCCACCCGGTGCAGGGCCGCCATGGTCGCGTCGCGCGTCTCCTTGGGCCACCAGCCCAAAAGCCCCTGGACCACCGGGATCCGCCCCAGCGAGCCCAGGGCCACGTTGCTGAACAGCGACAGGCGGCCGACCAGATTGAACTGCTGGGCGATGAAGCCGATGCGGACCCGCGCTTTGCGCACCTGATCAGACACCTTGCCACGCGCCTGCACCGGCCCGCCGAAGGCGGTGATGGCGCCCTCGCCCTCATCAATGGTCTGAAGACCGTCGATCGAGCGCAGAAGCGTGGATTTGCCCGACCCGGAAGGGCCAATGAGCGCGATCATCTCGCCCCGATTCACATCGAGCGAGACGGCGTCCAGCGCGCGGCGAGACCCGAAGGTCTTCGAGGCGGCGCGGATCGAGAGAACAGGGTCCGACGTCATGGTCGGGGCGAATCCTTAACGTGGTTTCACAGGTTGGGAAATGCGTTCTCCGGTTTGCGGTCGGGACGCAACGGATTTGTGACGGCCACCCGTGTTTTATCCGGCCAGGACCGCGCGGCCTCCCCAGCGAAAAGCCCTTGTATTTTCAGCCTCTGAGCGGTTGGGGGCGGCGAAATCACGCACACCGGCGCCCGACGCGGCCGCCTGGATCAATTCGTCCCGAAACAGGGCCATAAAAGGGTCTTTACATCCCGGATCATTGCCCCTATTTCGCACGGCTCCGGCGGACCCGAAGTCCTCTAAACGCTGCTAACGCCGGCCTGGGTTTAACTTCCAACAGGGGGTTACGTGAATTGCGCACGTACCATTCGCCCCTGGACCTGGTCCGTGAGCGGTCACCGGAACGTCCCGTCGCACTCGTGCGGCCTGACGCGGTTGCCGTAGCTGCGCGCTGGTTCCAGTCCGAATTTAAAGGTGACGTTTTCTACGCGGTGAAGGCCAATCCTTCGCCGTGGGTGATCCGCGAGCTGGCCAAGGCCGGCGTGCGATCCTTCGACGTTGCGTCGCTGAACGAGGTCGAGCTTGTGGCCAACGAGGCCCCGGGCTCGCGCATGGCCTTCATGCACCCGGTCAAAAGCCGGGCGGCGATCTCCGCCGCCTATTTCGACCACGGTGTGAAAGCCTTCTCGTTCGACACCCACGAAGAGCTGGCCAAGATCCTGGACGCCACGGGCCAGGCCAAGGACCTCAACCTGATCGTCCGCATGGGCGTGCAGGCCGAGGGCGCGGCCTACAGCCTGTCGGGCAAGTTCGGGGTCGAGATGCATAACGCGCCGGACCTTCTGCTGGCCGCGCGCCGCGCGACCCAGGACCTGATGGGCGTCTCCTTCCACGTGGGCAGCCAGTGCATGCGCCCGACCGCCTTCCAGGCGGCGATGGCCCAGGCCTCGCGGGCTCTGGTTCGCGCCGGCGTGCTGGCCGATGTCGTCGACGTCGGCGGCGGCTTCCCGTCGATCTATCCGGGCATGGTCCCGCCGGATCTCTCCGAGTATCTGGCGGCGATCGACCGCGGCTTCGCCGAGATGATGGTCCACGAGACCACCGAGCTCTGGTGCGAACCCGGCCGCGCCCTGGTGGCGGAAGCCTCGTCGCTGCTGGTCAAGGTCGAGCTGAAGAAGGGCGACGCGCTCTATCTGAACGACGGCTCGTACGGGTCGCTGTTCGACGCCGCGCACATGAAGTGGCCGTTCCCGGTCAAGCTGTACCGCAAGAGCGGCGAAGTGGTGGAAGAAGGCCTCAAGCCCTTCCGCTTCTATGGCCCGACCTGCGACAGCGTCGACCACATGCCCGGCCCCTTCTACCTGCCGGAAAGCGTCGACGAGGGCGACTATATCGAAATCGGCATGCTCGGCGCCTATGGCGTGGCCATGAACACCCGCTTCAACGGCTTTGGCGAGACCGACACCGTCGAGGTGCAGGACGCGCCGATGGCCTCGATGTACGGCCTGGCCAAGCGTTCGATCCCGGTCGTCCGTCAGGAGACGGAAGAGCGCAAGATCGTCCGCTTCTCGCGTCCCAAGGGCGCGGCCGGCAAGCGCAAGCGCCGTCGCTGATCCGACACGGTTCGCCAGTAGATCGTTTCTGAGTTAAACCGCGCGCCGCGCTCGACGTTTTCAGACGTCGAGCGCGGCTCGTACTTTTCGCTCCCTCCGGTCGCTCCGTCCCGGTGAAGAGCTTGTTTCAACGACGGGCGTCCAAAGTCAGGGAAACCGAAGCGATGAACGCTCCCGTTCCGAACAACCAAAAAGCCGAACTCCTCCAGAAGGTCGTCGAGCACGTCGACATCACCAGCTACGACGCCCGTCCGATCATCGACTCGATGCGCAAGATGTCGTTCAGCTCGCGCGACACCGCCCGCGCCGCCGACATCTTCAACATGGCCCTGGCCGACAAGGGCTGCTCGACCTGGCTGATCCTGGCCGGTTCGACCTCGGCGGGCGGCTGCATGCACGTCTACCGCGACATGGTGAAGAACGGCATGATCGACGCCGTGGTCGCCACCGGCGCCAGCATCGTCGACATGGACTTCTTCGAAGCCCTCGGCTTCAAGCACTATCAGGCCGCCGGCCCGGTCGACGACAACGTCCTGCGCGACAACTATATCGACCGCATCTACGACACCTATATCGACGAAGAAGAGCTGCAGGCCTGCGATCACACGATCCTGGAGATCTGCAACAAGCTCGAGCCCCGTGGCTATTCCTCGCGCGAGTTCATCTGGGAGATGGGCAAGTGGCTGGCGGAAGGTAACGCCAAGAAGGAAGGCTCGCTGATCCAGACCTGCTACGAAGAGGGCGTGCCGATCTTCTGCCCGGCCTTCGTCGACAGCTCGGCCGGTTTCGGTCTGGTCAAGCACCAGAAGGAAAAGATCGCCGAGAAGAAGCCCTACCTGATGATCGACGCGGTCGCCGACTTCCGTGAACTGACGGACGTCAAGATCGCGGCCGGCACCACGGGCCTGTTCATGGTCGGCGGCGGCGTGCCCAAGAACTTCGCCCAGGACACCGTCGTCTGCGCCGAGATCCTCGGCGTCGAGGCCGACATGCACAAGTACGCCATCCAGATCACGGTCGCCGACGTCCGTGACGGCGCCTGCAGCTCGTCGACGCTGAAGGAAGCCGCCTCGTGGGGCAAGGTCTCGACCACCTACGAGCAGATGGTCTTCGCCGAAGCCACCACGGTGGTTCCGCTGATCGCCAGCGACGCCTACTGGCGCAAGGCCTGGGAAGGCCGCGAAAAGCCGCGCTGGAACAAGCTGTTCGGCAAGTAAGGCTGACAGTCCGGCGGGCTTGATCCGCCGGAGTTGAAAATGCAGGGTCCCCGAAAGTAATTTCGGGGACCCTTTTTCATGCGCGCTGTCTGGCTCGTCACCACCGCCGCCCTGATGCTGACCGGCTGCGCCACGCTGAGCGGCGATGCGCCCAGCAACCGCTACCTGGCCAAGGGCGTGTTCGACGCGCGCGACCACCTGCCGCCACCGCCGGCCAAGGGCTCGGAGGCGGCCTTGCGAGACCGCGAGATCTTCCGCGCCACGCGCGCCCTGAAGGACACGCCGCGCTGGTCGCTGGCCCAGGAGGACAATGTCGAGGAGAGGGTCCTCGACGGCTACGCCTGCGCCCTGGGGGTCACCCCATCGTTCGAACGCAATCCGAAACTCGCCGCCACCCTGCTGCGCATGAGCCGCGACGTTCGCTCGGCCGTCGCCGGGCCGAAACTCAAATATCGCCGCCCCCGCCCCTATTTCAGCGAGGAGGGGCCGATCTGCATCAAGCGTAGCCTGGGCCTGGCGCTGTCGCCGGACTACCCTTCCGGCCACGCGACCTGGGGCTGGAGCGTCGGCCTTGTCCTGGCCGAGGTGGCGCCCGACCGCCGCGAGGCGATCCTGACCCGCGCCCAGGCCTATGGCGAAAGCCGCGTGGTCTGCGGCGTGCACAACATGAGCTCGGTCGAGGCGGGCCGGATGAACGCGGAAAACCTGCTGTCGGCGCTGAAGTCGTCCGACGCCTTCAAGGCCGATCTCGCCGCCGCCCGGGCCGAACTCGATGCGGCGCGCGCGGCGGGTCCGGCGCCGGCGCCGGCGCGCTGCGAGGCCGAGGCGGCGGCGCTATCCAAACCTCTGCTGTAGCTTGCGCCAGCGCCACCCGACCTCTACCTCTTGAGCATGGCCAACGCTCCCTCCTGCGGACACGACCACCACAACCACGGCGTCGCCGGCGCGGCCCTGGCGGCCGAGCTCGACGCGGCCGAGGCGCGCTGCGCGGCCGCCGACCAGCGCCTGACCGCGCCGCGCCGCCGGGTGCTCGAGTTGTTGCTGGAAGCCGGCCAGCCGGTGAAGGCCTATGACCTGATCTCGTCCTTCGGGGGAAGCGGCCCGCCGGCCAAGCCGCCGACCGTCTATCGCGCCCTCGACTTCCTGGAAAAGCAGGGCTTCGCGCACCGGATCGAGAGCCTCAACGCCTATGTCGCCTGTCGCAAGGAGGCTGACGGCCACGCCGCAGCCTTCCTGATCTGCGACTGCTGCGGCGCGACCCGCGAGATCGAACCCAAGGCCAGCGCCGAGATCATCGCCGCCGGCGAGGCCGCCGGCTATGCGCTGCGGGGCGTGACGATCGAGGCCCACGGCCTTTGCGCCGATTGCCGAAGCTGAGCAAAGCCCGCTAGGTTCGAACAAACGTTCACCATCGCTTGAGTTTTCGCCATGACGACCGCCCAGCCCCTCCCCGGCGTCGAGATCTGGCGTGGTGGCGTGAACACCTGGGACTGCGACGAGATGGGGCACATGAACGTGCGCCACTATGTGGTGCGCGCCCAGGAAGGCTTGATCGGCATGGCCGCCGAGCTGGGCCTGCCGCACGCCTTCTCGCCCCACGCCAATGCGACCCTGCTGGTCAAGGAGCAGCATATCCGCTTCCTGCGCGAGGCCCACGCCGGCGCGCCGCTCTACATGCTGGGCGGGGTCATCGAGATGAGCGAGACCGAGGCGCGGATCCTGCAGCTCCTGATCCACCCGGCCTCCGGCGAACTGGCGGCCACCTTCCAGACCACGGTCGTCCACGCCACGCCGCGGGACGGCCAGCCCTTCCCCTGGCCCAGGATCGCCCGCGAGCGCGCCGAGGCGCTGAAGATCGCGGTTCCCGAGCGCGCCCAGGCCCGCAGCATCGACCTCTCCCCGTTTACGCCCACCGCCAACCTGGCGCGCGCCGACGCCCTGGGTCTGGCCCGGATCGGTCTGGGCGGCCTCTTGCCGTCGGACTGCGACGTGTTCGGACGGATGCGCACCGAGCAGTTCATCGGCCGGGTGTCGGACGGCATCGGCACGTTCATCCATCCGTTCCGCGACCTCGTGGTCGAGCATGCCGAGCACAAGCCTCAGCGGATGGGCGGCGCGGTGCTGGAGTACCGGATCGTCCACCTGGCCTGGCCGCGCGCCGGGGATCGGATCGAGATCCGCTCGGGCCTGCTGGGAACCGACGCCCGGACCATGCGCGTGGTCCACTGGATGCTGGACCCCGCCACCGGCGAGCCCTGGGGCACCTCCGAGGCGGTGGCGATCACCTTCGACCTCGACGCCCGCAAGGTGGTGCCGGTGACCGACGCCGCGCGGGCGGCCTTGTCCCGCCACGAGATCAGCGGGCTGGCGCTCTAAGCCGTCGCCATCTCGAACAGGGCGTCGCGCACCAGATCGGGGCGCTCCATGGGCAGGAAGTGGCTCGTGCCCTCGATCGTCTCGATCCGGACGTCGCGCCCTCGCCGCGCGAAGCCGTCGCCGGCGCGGCAGGTCGAATGCTTCTGGGCCTTGAGGATGCGCACCGGCGCGGTCACCCGCCGAACCGCGCGCCAGGGATCGTGCGCCTGGGCGGCGTAGTTCGAGGCTTCCCAGGCCGGGGCGCAGGCCAGGCGCACCTTGCCGTCCGGCGCGTCGACGACTCCGCCGGCGACATAGTCGGCCAGCATGGTCTCAGGCCAGGTCTTGAAGGCGCCGCGCCCCTTGTAGCCGGCGAACACCGCCTCGCGATTGTCGAACACCGCCCGCCGCTTCAGCGCCGCCTGAGCGATCGGCAACTGCAGGAAGCCTCGGCCGGAGGTCCAGGGGGCCTTGGCGTAGAGGTTGGCCAGCCAGGGCATGATCACCGGGTCCAGCAGCAGCAGGCCCTTGACCCGATCCGGACGCTCGGCGGCGGTCAGCAGGCTGACCGTGCCGCCCATCGAATGGCCGGCCAGCACCGCCGGCGGTCCGTCCAGAACGTCCAGCAGGCCGACCAGGTCATCCCGCAGATCCCGCCACGACCGGCGCCCCTTGGGATCAGCCGGCAGGGTGGTGGCGCCGTGGCCGCGCTGGTCGATGGCCAGGACCCTCAGGCCGGCCGCCAGCGGCGACAGCAGCGTGCGGTAGGTCTGGGCGTTGAAGCCGTTGGCGTGGACGAAGACGATATCGATAGCCCGGTCCTCGGGACCAAACTCCAGGGCCGCGATCTCGCCGCCGGGGACGGCCACGACACGTCGGCGAGGTTCGCGAAAGACGGCCGCGTCCATGCGGTGGCTCCCTGAAGGTGATCGGGCGTAAGTTAGGCCTCTCCAGCCGTCGCGTCCATGGAGCTCGGGATAGGCGTGACGATTGGCGCTACGCCGGCTCACGCCCTGCGCGGCGCGCCGGCCCGAAAGGGGGATCCCCCGCCTGAACCAGACGAACGATCCCCTTCAAGGCCGTCAGCGGACGGCGGCGCTGCGATCCCCTAGGCCTGGGTCAGCTGCCACTCGCCGCGATTGTCGCGGCAGGCGCTGTAGCGCTGGGTCGAGGTCGCCTGGCCACCGCCCGAGACCGCCGCGTCGATGACCCGGCAGCTGGCGACCGTCTGACCGGTGGGACGCACCAGCGAGGCGGCCGCGTAGCCGACGCCAAAGCCGCTGCGGCCCACCAGCACCCAACCGCCCGTCGGCGCCTGGCCGATGGCGTCGAAGGTCTCGCCGGCCGCCAGCTTGCCGACCACGGCGGTCTTGGTGGAGGGCCCGGCGCGCAGGTTCGCCGTCGAGGCGGCCGTATAGGCGCCCGGGGTGGCGGCCAGGCTCTGCAGGCTCTGGACGCCCTGGGCGTAGCGGATGGTGCGGCCGTCGATCGGCGGGCCGTAGCTGGACGAGACCACATTGATGCGGCCCGAATTGCCGGTGCGGCTGTTGCTCCAGGTCTGGGAGACGCCCGTCTCCAGCGCCTTCTTGGTGGCCTGCTCGGCCAGGGCCGCGTCGGTCGACTGCATGCGGCAGCCGATATAGGCCCCCGCCGCCGCGCCGGCGGCCGCGCCGACCAGGGCGCCCAGGGTCTGTTCGTTCTTGGCCAGCTTGCTGCCCAGCAGAGCGCCGGCCGCCGCGCCGATCAGAGCACCGCCTTCCTGCTTCTTGCCCGAGCCTTCGCAGGAAAACAGGCCACCCAGCGGCTTGGATTGCTGGGCCAGCACCGGCGCCGGCGCGGCCGCCAGGCCGGCGCCCAGGACGGCGGCGATGGCCAGGGCCGTGGCGGGGGTCTTGCGCGTCGTCATGTCGTTTCCCTTTTCCGTAGGGTCAGTGTTGTCGCCGCCCTCCCCCCGTCCGATAGTCACGGACAACATAAGGGAGGCCGGCATGAGCAACCAGGATCAGGCGAACTATAGCTGTTTCAAGGTCGAGATCGAGGCTGGCGTCGCGCACATCCAATTGAAGCGCCCCGAAGCCATGAACACCATGACACGGCCGTTCTGGAACGAGCTTCCCGCGATTGTAAAGGATATTGATGACAATGCGCGCGCGCGCTGCATCGTCATCTCCTCGACCGGCAAGCATTTCAGCGCCGGCATGGACCTGTCGGTGTTCACCGACGACGAGGGCGTCACCGCCCGCCAGGACGCCGACCGCTGGGTGGCCGCCGAGAGCTTCCGCCGCTTCGTCCATCACCTGCAGGAGACCTTCAGCTGCCTGGACAAGGCCCGCATGCCGGTGATCGTCGCCATCCAGGGCGGCTGCATCGGCGGCGCGGTCGACTTCATCAGCGCCTGCGACATCCGCTACGCCACCACCGACGCCTTCTTCCAGATCCAGGAAATCAACATCGGCATGACCGCCGACGTCGGCACCTTCCCGCGCCTGTGCAAGCTGATCCCCGAGGGCTGGGTGCGGGAGCTGGCCTATGCCGGTCGCCGCCTGCCCGCCCAGCGGGCCCGCGACATCGGCCTCGTCAACGAGGTGTTCGACACCCACGAGGAGGTCGTCGCCCACGCCCTGGCCACCGCCCGCGAGATCGCCGGGAAGTCGCCGCTGGCCGTGGCCGGCAGCAAGGTGATGATCAACTACGCCCGCGACCACTCGATCGCCGACGCGCTGGACTACATCGCCACCTGGCAGACCGGCATGTTCAGCGGCCCGCACATGGCCGAGGCCTTCACCGCCAAGGCCCAGAAGCGCGATGCGGTGTTCCCGGATCTCTTGCCGCTGAAGAAGAAGATGTGAGGCGGCCCGAAACCCTCTCCCAAAGGGCGACGGCGGGGCCCACAGCGAAGCGGTGGGAGGCTGACGGTTTTCAGGGCTGGCGGGCTTAGACGCCACGAATGGCAAGCGTAAGTCGTCAGCCCGACTTCCGCTGACGACCCATGGCGGACGTTCGAAAAATCCTCCCCCCAGAGGGGGAGGAGGCCAAAGGCCGGAGGGGGAAGTTCTGCCGAGCCGGCTTCCTCCCCCTCCGTCGGCTTCGCCGACACCTCCCCCGCTAGGGGGAGGATTTGATCTGCCATCCACCCATACTTGCCCCCTCCGCGCCTTCGGCGCTCCTCCCCCGGAGGGGGAAGAAGGGAGCGAACCTTCTGGCCCCTATGGGGGCGGACGACCATGCGAAGCATGGTCCGGTGCGGGCCTGCGGCCTGTCCGACTTCCACCCTTCTCAGTCCTTCGGAACGTCCGCTCCCAGCCCCCTCCGGCGAGAGCGGCGCCCCCCTTACCCACCCATCGCTGCGCGATGGGCCCCGCCCTCTCCCAAAGGGAGAGGGTTTTCTATTGGTACGTGAACGCCATCGGCGTATCCGCCGCCGGCAGGCAGCTGCGGTCGACCGGCTGGGTCGGATCCAGGAAGAAGCTGCGGATCATCTTGCGCACGCACGGGCTGCTGCGCGAGACGCCGTGGGTGGCGTTGGTGACGATCACCACCTGCGAGCCCTGATAGCCCTTGGCGGCGGCGCGGGTCAGTTCCGGCGGGCAGCCCGGATCGATCTCGGCGGCCAGGAACAGGGTCGGGATGGCGGTCTTGACCGGGGCCTGCTCGACCTTGTTGATCGGCCCCACGTCGATCACGGCGCAGACGTCGTGGATGCGCTGCATCGAGGCGACCATCAGGCGGGCGACCGGATCCTTCTCGGCGCCGTCGGCGACGGCGGCGCGGGCCTCGAAGGGGATTTCTTCCTTGCACAGATGGGTCATGAACTGACCCTCGCTGTAGTAGTCGCGGCTCTCGACGAACTCGGCCACCGGCGAGACGTCGCCCTCAATGATCTTCCAGAGATCGCGCGGCAGGACACTGGCGGTGAAGTAGCTGGCGTCCATCAGCCAACCGCCGAGGTCATCGGCCGTGTAGGTCTTGCCGTTGATCGTCTGGGGACCGGCCAGCCAGCGCTCGGCGACGACGGCCAGCTTGGCCTTCAGGTCCGGATAGCGCTTGGCGCATTCGGCGACGCGGGCGCACTTGGCCATGACGATGTCGATCGAGCTGGAGACCATGGCCGGGCCGCCGACGGTCCAGTCGGCCTCGGGCGGCCAGGGCGAGTCTTGCACCACCGCGCGCACGCCCTCAGCCGCATGCGTCTGGATCGCCGCCTCGATGCGGGTGCCGTATGAGCCGCCATAGAGGTCGATCAGCGGCAGCTTGAGCAGCTTGCGCAGGTCCTGGACGTCCTTGGCGACCTCGACGGCGTTGTAGCGCGACAGGTTCACGCCCATGGCCTGGAAGGCCTTCATGCAGGCGATGATCGCCTGGGCGTCCTTGTCGCTGGGCGGGCCGGCGTCGGTCAGGTTGGCGCCGGGACAGTCGAGGTTGGGATCAGACTGCCCGCCGCCGCGCTGGTCGATGAAGATCCAGTCCTGATCGACCGCGACATACTCAAGCGCCGCCTTGCTCTTGAGCATCCGCGGCAGGCCGCCGACGGCCGAACCGCCCGGACCGCCGTGCAGATAGACGACGGGCGGCTGGCCGGCCTTGGGCGCGCTGGCCTTGACGATGGCGACCGCCACCGTGATCCGGCGGCTCTTGGGGTCGCCCCGCGTCTCGTCGACGACCAGGGTCCCGCAACGCACCTGCCGCGCGGCGTCCTTGTAGTCGCCCTTGCAGGTCGTCGGCTTGAACTGCGGCGCGGCGGCATGCGCAGCTCCGCCAAAACCAGCCAGAGCCAGGGCGCCGGCGGCGACAATCCAGGACAGACGCGACATCAAAGACTCCTACGGTTCGCGTGCATCAACACCAAGGTTAACGCTCACCGCAAGACTCAGTGCGAGATTATGCTTCGATCATGGACGGTCCGGAGACCCGTTTCCCTACCCTAGAAGCGATAGGCCACCGAGAGCACCGCCGACGGCTGGGTGGCCTCGACGACGATCGGGCTCTTGCGGGCATCGCCGGTCAGACGGCTGAGGCTGGCGGTCGCGCCCAGGCTGACCTTGTCGTTCAGGCGATAGTTGGCGCTCAGCGACATCGAGACGTCCTTGACGCCGCCGCCCGGACGATAGACCGGCAGCTTCGAGGCTGCGGACTGCGCAGCGCTGATCCCGAAATAGGCGCGGTTGTACTGGCTGTCGGCCCAGGTCGCCGAAGCGCTGGGCGTCACGCTGAGACGGTCAGACACACGGATCGGATAGGCGAGGCTCGCATCCACCAGCGCGCCGTCGACATCCCCCGACACCACCTTGGTCGCGCCCACGGTGGCCAGCACGCCGCCAAAGCGCATGTCGGCCGCCACGCGCAGACCCGCGCCGCCGTCCAGACGCCCGATACCCGTCGGCGCGTCGCGTCGACGATAGCCCGGCACGAAAGTCGCGCCGGCGCCGACCTTGACCTTGGGTCCGTCGACGACGTTGTAGCCAAAGCCCTTGCGACCGCTGGCGAAGAACCGGCCATAGGTGACGTCGATCACCGGGAACGGCATCAGGCGGTAGTCGTCCCCGCCCTGGTAGCCGGGCGTATACACGGCCGCGATCCCGACGACGGCGCGATCCGGCGCGCGCGACTGCGCGGCGGCGGACGTCGCCGCCGCTAGGGCCCCCAGGGCCAAAAGGCTACGCGCAGCGTACGTGCGAAGAGAGATCATGGTCCGGACGGGCTCCTAGTCGATGTCCCGTATATACGCGAACGCCGTCGACGCGGATGTGACGATGAAATTAAAAGTTGAGGGACGCGCCGTCGGCGGGCATCTCGGCGCCGCTCAGGTCGGCTCCCTCCAGCCGAGCCCCCGAAAGATCAGCCTCGATGAATCTGGCCCGCGGCGCGCTGGCGCCACGCAGATTGGCTCCTCGCAGCGCAGCGCGGGTGAGATCCGTACGGATCACCCGATCCTCCGCGATCCGTAGCGGACCCAGCTTGGCGTCGGACAGGTCGGCCCGGGAGAGCTGAGCGCCTACGAGACGCGCGCCCCGCAAGTCAGCCCCGCGCAGCTTGACCCCTCGCAGGTCGGCGCCGGCGAGGTTGGCGCCCTGCAACTGCGCGCCTTCCAGGTCCATGCCGAAGAACACCGCGTTCGGCGCCGAAAGGCCGCTCAGCCGACGGTTCTTCAGGCGGCGCAGCGGCCGGAAGTCGACTTCCGACACCCGCGCGACCGCACCGTCGCGGCCTTCGGATTTGCAGAACAGCTCGTGGGCCTCCAGCACCTCGTTCAGCGGCAGATCGTCGACATAGATGATCGGCGGCGGCGCGCGCAGGACCTGGGTCAGGTCCGCGCCGGTCAGGTCCGCACCGCTGAGGTCGGCGCCCACCAGCACCGCGCGGCGCAGGGAGACCTTGGAGAGGTCGGCGTTGTACAGATTGGCGCCCGAAAGATCCGCCCCGTCCATCAGAGCGTTCGCCAGCCGGGCGCCCTGCAAGCTCACGTTGGACAGGTCGGCGTCGGTGAAGTCCGCCTGCTGCGCGAACGCGCCGGACATCTGCGCGCCATTCAGGTTGGCCCCTTGCAGCAGGGCGTAGTCGAGCTCACCGGGGCGCTTGGAATGCTCCAGGATCCGCAACCCCTTCTCCTCGTCCTGCACGGCGGTGACGCCTTCTCGCAGGTCGCAGTTCGACAGATTGGCCCCGCCGAGGTTCGCGCCGCGCAGGCAGGCGCCGCGCATGTCGCTGCGGGACAGGTCCGCGTCGCGCAGGTCGGAGTCGCGGAGATCCGCGCCATACAGCGTCGCCCGGCAAAGCCTGGCCCCGCGCAGGGCCGCGCCGCCCAGCAGCGCGCCCGTCAGGTCAGCCTCCGATAGATCGGCCCCGTCCAGTTCGTAGTTGTTCAGATTGACGTACTGCAGCACCGCCCGACGCCCCTTGGGCAGCCCCTTCAGATAACGGGTGTGCGCCTCCAGCACCTCGCGGACCACCGAAGGGTGGACGTTGCGGATCAGGCTCGCTTGAGACGGCTTGGCGGACGGCATCGTTCGGGGACGAAACGCTCAAAAGGGACGGAGATGACGCGAGAACAGCGCGCACGGTCCCACGACAGCCTTAAGCAAGCGTTCAAAAGTGCGACAGAAAGTCGCTATTCGTCAGAGCGAGCGACACTACCCGCAATGCGGGCGCCGGATCCGGCGAGACGCGATACGGCTTAGCGCGGCGCGTTCGGCTTGTTGTTGGGGTCGCTGGGCGGCGAACCACCGCCCGTGGCGGCCTCGATCAGGGCCGCGATGCGGTCGGTCGAGTCGGCGGCCTGGGTGATGATGTCCAGCGGCGAGGCGCGGACCGAGGCGGCCACCTGGTTGGCGGCGGACTTGGCGGCCGAGACCACGGCGTTCTGGGCCATGGCGATCTTGCTGGTGGCCATGGCGATCTTCATCGCCTGGGCGTCCTGATAGATGAAGCCGTTGGTCGGATAGACCGTGGTGCCAAGGTCACGGATCGGATCGTACCAGACCTTGACCTGCGTCCAGTCGCCGTTGGGCGAGACGTCGACGACGGTGACGTCCTTTTCGATCTGGCCGCGATCGCCTTCGATCACCGACCAGTTGGCGTGGGTGACCTGGATGACGCGGTCCGTGAGCACCTGGCTGACGAACGCCACGTGGCCGAGGTTCATGCGGGCCGTGGGCTTGAAGGAGAGGACCGAGCCGATCTTCGGGGCCGAGCCCGTGTCGTACTTGCCGGCCGCCTGGCTCCACCAGGTGCGGGCGTCACCGAAGATCTGGATACCCGACATCAGACGCGCGAACGGGACGCACTGCCAGTAGCCGTCAGCGTTCGCGCCGGACATCGGCACGAGGCTGATCATGGCGGCAGCGGCCAGGGAGCCCAGAAGGGTCCTCGTCCGTTTCGTCATGCTGTGGGCACTCCCCCGCGTCACTGGGTGAAGGGATAACCCTACCGACGATTGGTGAAAAGAGTGTTTATCACGCTCCGGCCGCCGCAAGGCGTCGCTCCCGCCATGTCTCAGCCCAAGCTTTCATCCGCGCCCGACACGGATTTTCGATGACGTGGAACGAGATTGCGGACAACGGGACAAGCGCGGCGACAATCAAAATCCAGATCAACAGCGGCAATTTGTCGCCCTCGATATTCAGGACTTTCGTGGCCGCATTGATCGCCAGGATCTTCCACGGAATGCAGATCATATAGGTCGAGTAGCTGATCTCACCCAGATACACGAAAGTCTTCTGGGTGGCGAAACGCGAGCCGGCTGAAGCCAGACTGGCCAGCATGAAGATCAGCCCGCCCAGAAGCATCACGATGCTCAAATCCGGGGCGCCGAACTGGATCGCCGCCAGGATGGCGAGGCCCAGAACCGCCGCGCCGGGCCCGGCGAGTCGGGCCGGAAAGCGCCCCGACCGCCACAGGGCGTGCAGCGCGCAGCCATAGGCGAAGCACGGCACGATACGCAGCGCGCCCCAGCGGATGGTGGCCTCGGTCAGCGAGAATCCCGCCAGCGCCTCGAAGACGGGATAGATCATCGCGATCAGCGCCAGGGCGGCCAGAACCGCAACAAGGGGTCTGCTGCGCAGACGCCAGGCGGCGAAGGCGAAAACGGGGAAGGTCAGGTAGGCGAACCACTCGGCCGAGATCGACCAGGAGGCGTGGTTCCACCCCGCGACCGGCGCCAGTCCCCAGGCGTGCACCAGCAGCAGATTCGCCGGCAGCGACGGCCAGGACAGAATGTTCGGGTCGACCGCGAGCCCCGCCACCGCGCCCGCCAGCGCCATGGCGCCGACACCGACCAGCGTGGCCAGGTGCAGCGGATAGACCCGCGCCAACCGGTTCCACAGAAAGTCGCCATAGCGGAACCGGCCTTCGCCGAACCCCGCCAGATAGACGTGGCAGAGGATAAAGCCCGACAGTACGAAGAACGCCTCGACGCCCAGATAGCCCTTGGACGCGATCGCCGGCGTGAACCCGACATCGAGGTTCGGCCAATAGTGATAGAGCACCACCCAGAAGGCGGCGAAAAACCGGAGGGCCGTAAGCGGCTTGACATGGGCTGCGTCGGGCATGAATTCGGTCTCCGGCGTCGCTTTTCCAGACGCGAGGTCTCGACAAACAGGGCGTTCGTCCCCATTAGGTCACGCTCACGGTTCCGTGCGGGGAGGCGCGGCGCCAGAACCCTATTGGGGACCCATGAACGAAATCCTTAGCCTTGCCGTCGATCCGGCCGCCTGGGCCGCGCTCATCACGCTGATCGTGATGGAAGTGGTTCTGGGCATCGACAATCTGATCTTCATCTCAATCCTGTCGAACAAGCTCCCCGAGGAGCACCGGCAGAAGGTCCGCCGGATCGGCATCTCGCTGGCGCTGATCATGCGCCTGGTCTTGCTGTCGACCATCGCCTTCATCGTCGGCCTCACCGCGCCTGTGTTTGACCTGGGGATCAGCGGCCCGGTCGGGGCGCATGGCGAGCCTGGTTTCGAAACGGCCTTCTCCTGGCGTGACCTGATCCTGATCGCCGGCGGCATCTTCCTGATCTGGAAGGCCACGAAGGAAATTCACCACGCAGTCGATCCGGGCAAGAGCGATGACGTGCTCGAGAAGGACAAGGCCACCGTCGTGATCAACAACGTCGGCTCGGCGATCTTCCAGATCATCCTGCTGGACCTGGTGTTCTCGATCGACTCGATCCTGACCGCCGTGGGCATGACCGAGCACCTGCCGATCATGGTCATCGCCGTGCTGGTCGCTGTGACCGTGATGCTGCTGGCCGCCGACCCGCTGGCCAACTTCATCAACAACAACCCGACCGTGGTCATGCTGGCCCTGGGCTTCCTGCTGATGATCGGCACCGTGCTGATCGCCGAAGGCTTCGGCGGCCATGTGCCGAAGGGCTACATCTATACCGCCATGGCCTTCTCGGCCGGGGTCGAAGGGCTGAACATGCTGGCGCGCAAACGCGACGCCAAGAAGCAGGAACAGCAGACCTAGGGTTCTCGGCTTAGGCGATTTGACCAGAAATCCCCGGGGCGGCTCGCTCCGGGGATTTTTTGTTGTCTGAACGCCCGCGACCCGCTCAGAGGAAGCTGTAGGGATCCACGTCGATCACGACCCGCACAGAGTTCGGAACCTTGGCCCGGGCGCGCCAGGCGGCCATGAAGCCCTGCAGGTCGACCTTGCGCTCGGCGCGCACCAGGAACCGCTTGCGCCGTCTGCCGCGCACCAGCGCCAGGGGCGCATCGGCCGGCCCGAACACCTCGACCCCCTCGGCGTTGGGGATGACCGCCGCCAGCGCCTCGACATAGGCGTCCAGCGCCGCGCCGTCCGGTCCCGAGGCGATCACGGCGGCGAGGCGCCCAAACGGCGGCAGGCCCGCGTCCTCCCGCATCGCCATCTCGGCCTCGACGAAGGCGTCGCGGTCCTGCGCCGCCAGCGCCCGCATCACCGCGTGATCGGGGGCGTAGGTCTGCAGCAGCGCCCGCCCCGGCTTCTCATGCCGCCCCGCGCGTCCCGCCGCCTGGGCCAGAAGCTGGAACGTCCGCTCCCCCGCCCTCAGGTCGCCGCCGCGGAGTGACAGATCAGCGTCGACCACGCCCACCAGAGTCAGGTTCGGGAAGTTGTGGCCCTTGGCGGCGGCCTGGGTCGCCACCAGGATGTCGATCTCGCCGGCCGCCATGCTGGACACGAGCGCCTTGGCGCCCTCGGCGTCCATCACTGTGTCGGACGAGAACACCGCCACCCGGGCGTCGGGGAAGATGTGCCGCGCCTCCTCCTCCACCCGCTCCACGCCAGGGCCGATCGAGACCAGCGAGTCCTTGGCGCCGCAATGGGGGCACGCCTCCGGCTTCTTCATCGAAAAGCCCGTCAGGTGACAGACCAGACGCCCGGTGTAGCGGTGCTCGACCAGCCAGCTGTCGGTGTCGGGCGACTTCATTTTCTCGCCGCAGGCCTTGCACAGGACGAGCGGCGCATAGCCCCGGCGGTTCAGGAACAGCATGGCCTGTTCGCCACGCTGCAGCGTTACGGCCATGGCCTTGATCAGCGGCGGCGACAGCCAGCGACCGGGCTCCGGCGGGGTCTGGCGCATGTCGACCAGGCCGATGTCCGGCAGCTGCGCCGCGCCGTGGCGGGCGGACAGCCTCAGCCAGCGATAGCGCCCGGTCTGGGCGTTGTAGAGGCTCTCCAGCGACGGCGTCGCCGAGGCCAGAAGCACACTGGCGCCCTCGATCTTGGCGCGGGCCACGGCCAGGTCACGGGCCTGATAGATGAAGCCCTCCTCCTGCTTGAACGAGCTGTCGTGCTCCTCGTCCACGACAATCAGGCGCAGTTTGCGGAAGGGCAGGAACAGGGCCGAGCGCGCGCCCACGACAATCCGCGCGTTCCCGCCCGCGACCGCCTCCCAGACCTGGCGGCGACGCGGCGGCGAGACGCCCGAGTGCCACTCGGCGGGAAGCGCACCGAATCGTTGCTCGAACCTGGCCATCACCGCCTGGGTCAGGGCGATCTCGGGCAACAGGACCAGCACCTGGGTCTCGGGGTCCTTCAGCGCCTCGGCGACGGCTTCCAGATAGACCTCGGTCTTGCCCGAGCCGGTCACACCGTCGAGCAACGCCGCCTGAAAGCCGCCGCTGTCCAGCATGTCCTTAAGCACGTCGACACAGGCGGCTTGGCCGGGGTTGAGCGCCCGGGCGGGCAGCGACAGGTCGGGCTGCGGCAGACCGCGTTCGGGCTCCACGAAATCGACGGCCAGAACGCCCTCGTCGACCAGCCCCTTGACCACCCCCGCCGAAACGCCCGCCGCCGAGGCCAGGGCCGCGCCCGAGAGCTTTGTCCCCTCCGCGGCGGCCATCACCTTGAGCCGCGCCGGGGTGACGCGAGCGGGCTGCGCGCCCGTCAGCACCAGAACCTTGTCGGGCTTGGGCGGCGGATGGCGCAGGCCGCGCAGGGCCATGGCCAAGGGCCAGCCGGGGACATCGACCGAGTAGCGCGCCGCCCAATCGACGAACGCCAAAGCCCCCGGCGGCAGCGGCGGATCATCGACCCGTTCCAGCACCGGCTTCAGCGGCCGATTGCCGCCGGTCCCGTCGCGCAGGGCCGTGACCACGCCCCGGATGACGCGCGGTCCCAGGGGCACGGTCACATGGTCGCCGACGGCCAGCGCCAGGCCTTCCGGCTCGGCGTAGTCGAAGGCCTCCGGCAACGGCATCGGCAGCAGGACGGAAGCAATGCGCGGCATAGCGTGAGCTTCTGCCGCGAAACCGTCCCCAGGTCGAGAGCACCGCGTCGTGGCGTCATCAAGCCGGTGTTAACCGTCTTGGCGCTTCATCTGGTCGCCTTGAGTCTGGAGCGGGTGGGGACGAGATGAGCGACGCGACGCGAGCGACCAGGACGATGGTCGTGGACCCCGAAAGCGTGCGTGACTTCCTCCGCACCGAGCCGGAATTTCTACGCCAGGACGAAAGCCTGCTGGGCGAGCTGGGCCTGCGGGTCGACGCGGCCAACGTTGTCGACTTTGGCCCGCGCGCCCTGGCCCGCGCCGCCGCCGCCCATCGCCGCGAGGCCAGCGTCCGGCAAGCCATCGAGGCCAATGCGCGCGCCAACTACTCCGCCCAGGCCCAGACCCACGCTGCGGTCATCGACATGCTCGACGCCCGCAACCATTCCGACCTCGCCCGCCGTGTCGATGAGATGGCGCAGTTGCGCTTCGGACATGCCGCCGGCGTGATCGCCCTGGAAGGCCCCAGCCGCGTCCCGGCCGGTTGGCGGGCCCTGGCGGAGAGTCAGGTCGATATGCTGCTGGGCGACGCGCCCATCGCGCGCATGGGCTTCTTCGCCCCGGCCCTGCCGCTGTTCGACGACAAGGCCGAGACGATTCGCAGCATGGCGATCGTCCGTATGGCGATCTGGGAGCCCCGTCGCGAGGCGCTGATCGCCTTCGGCTCGACCGACCCCGAAGGCTTCACGCCGGACATGGGCACCGAACTGGTCAACTTCCTGGCCCGCGTCGTCGAGCGGACGGCCGAACGCTGGCCCGTCCTGTGAGCGCCCGCCAGGCCTACGCCGCCTGGCTGGATCACCTGACGCTGGAGCGCCGGGCTTCGCCGCGCACCGTGCGGGCCTATGGCGACAATGTTCTAGCCTATCTGAACTTTCTCGAGACTCATCGGGGCGAGACGTTGAGCCTTGCCACGATGGGCGTGATCTCGGCGGCGGACCTGCGCGGCTATCTGGCGTTCCGTCGTCAGGGCGAGAAAGCCTTGGCGCCGCGTTCCCTGTCCCAGGCGCTGTCGTCGATCCGCGCCTTTCATCGCTACCTGGATCAGCGCCATGGCGTGGCGAACGCCGCCGTGGAGCTGGTCCGAGGCCCCCGCCTGAAGGTCGGCCTGCCGCGACCGGTGTCCGAGGATCAGGCGCGCGACCTGATCACCGAGGCGGCCGAGGACACCGAGCGCGAGCCTTGGGAGACGGCGCGCGACGGGGCGGTGCTGACCCTGCTGTGGGGCTGCGGCCTGCGGATCAGCGAGGCGCTGTCTCTGCGTATCAGCGACACGCCGCTGGCCGGCGCCCTGCGGATCACGGGCAAGGGCGGCAAGACCCGGATCGTGCCTGTGCTTGACGCCGTTCGCGACGCTGTCGGAGTCTATCTGGACGAACTTCCGTTCCGGCTCGGCCCCGATGAGCCCCTGTTCCGCGCCAAGCGCGGAGGGCCGCTGTCGCCGCGCCACGTCCAAGGGCTGGTCCAGACCTTGCGCGGGCGACTTGGACTGTCGGACCGCGTCACGCCGCACGCCTTCCGACATGCGTTCGCCACCCACCTCTTGGGCGCCGGCGCCGATCTCCGGGCGATCCAAGACCTTCTGGGTCACGCCTCGTTGTCGACCACCCAGCGCTACACGCAGGTCGACGCCGCTGGCCTGCTGGCCGCCTATCAGGCCGCTCATCCCAAGGCTTGAGGGACCAAGGCCGGCCCTCCCGGCAAGATGGGGAACGGGCCTGACCCGGGTGCGTCAGACTGTCGCTAAACGTCGTCGCTCGCACGCGCATTAACCGCGATTTTACCGCGCAAGGACGTTTCTAAGGTCCAGAACAGCGCGCTTTCGTCCCGCGCCCGTTCATGACGAGGCCTAGATGAAACTCGACGACCTGAAGATTTCGACAAAGGTGGCGCTGCCGGCCATCGCGCTGACCATCGTGAGCCTGGCTCTGGTGGGCGCTTCATTCGTAGAGTCGCGCAAAGCCGAAGCCATCCGCTCGATGCTCATCAACGAGCGCGCGCCCGCCCAGCTCGAGGCTGCGGAATTCAATCGTCGCGTTGTGACCCTCGGCTATGCGGCCTATCGCGTCGTCGCGAGCCAGGGAACGTCCAAGGAAGCCACGGAAGCCAGCGCGGAACTCGACGCCGCCTACAAGACCGCCAAAGACAAGCTGCGCGGCATCAACGTCGTGGATCCTACCGCTGATAAGGTCACCAAGGACTTCGGCGCGCGTCTGGAAAAGATCTACACCAGCGCTCGGCAGGGCGCGGATATGGGTCTGCAAGACGTAGACGAGGCCGGCATGATGGTCATGGCGGTGATCGACCCCGAGATCGCGAACCTCAAGACGGACGTTGAAAAGTACTTAACCGGCCATGCCGCTCAGACTGAAGCCCTCGTGGCCAAGATCGACCGGGAGGCTGACCAAGGCCGCACCTTCAGTCTGGTGCTCGGTCTTCTGGCGGTCGCGAGCGCTCTGGCGTTCGCGCTCTGGATCGGCTCGCGGAAGATCGCGGCCCCGCTGATCGCCACCGCCAAGACGATGGACATTCTGGCCCAGGGCTCCGTGGACGTCGAAGTGCGGGGCGCCGAGCGCAAGGACGAGGTCGGCGCGATGGCCCGCTCGGTCCAGGTGTTCAAGGACAACGCCGTAGCCCTGCGCACCGCCGAGGCCGCCCAGCAGCGCGCCAATGCCGAGGTCGAGGGCGAGCGTCGTCGCAACCAGGAACTGGCCGAAGCCGCCGCCAAGGAACAGGCCATGGTCATGGAAGCCATCGCCGGCGGCCTGGCCCGCCTGTCGGACGGCGACCTGACCTACCGCCTGGATCAGCAGTTCCCCGAGGCCTACAAGCGCCTGCAGAGCGATTTCAACGGCGCCATCGCCCAGTTGGAAGAGGCCATGGGCACGATTGTCCACGCCGCGAGCAGCATCGGCGCAGGCTCGGACGAAATCGCCTCGGCCGCCGACGACCTGTCGCGCCGCAGCGAGCAGCAGGCCGCCAGCCTGGAGGAAACCGCCGCCGCCCTGGACGAGATCACCGCCACGGTGCGCCGCTCGTCGGCCGGCGCCATGGAAGCCAGCAAGGTGGTCGGTTCAACCCGTTCGGACGCCGAGCGTTCCAGCGTCGTGGTCCGCAACGCCGTCGATGCGATGAACCAGATCGAAAAGTCGTCGCAGTCGATCAGCCAGATCATCGGCGTCATCGACGAGATCGCCTTCCAGACCAACCTGCTGGCGCTGAACGCCGGTGTCGAGGCCGCGCGCGCCGGTGAAGCCGGCCGGGGTTTCGCTGTCGTCGCCCAGGAAGTCCGGGCCCTGGCCCAGCGCTCGGCCGATGCGGCCAAGGAGATCAAGACCCTGATCTCGACCTCGTCCCAGCAGGTCAATCAGGGCGTGGCCATGGTCGGCCAAACCGGCGAGGCGTTGCAGTCGATCGTGGTCAAGGTCGGCGAGATCGACGCCTTGGTCGGCGAGATCGCGGCCTCGGGTCAGGAGCAGGCCACGGGCCTGAACGAGGTCAACGCCGCCGTCAACCAGATGGACCAGACCGTTCAGCAGAACGCCGCCATGGTCGAACAGTCCACCGCCGCCTCGCACGCGCTGAAGAACGAGGCCGGCAACCTGATGCAGATGATCGCGAAGTTCCGGGTCAAGGGCGCGGCGAGCGTGGCGGCCGCCGGCGGCTCCAGGCACGCCAGCCGCTCGGTCGCCCCGCCGCCCGCATCGCCTCGCGCCTCGGAGCCCGCTCCGGCCCCAGTGACCAAGGGTCCCGCCCTCGCCAGCGCCACCAGCCGTCCGGGGGTCAATCCGGTGGCCGCCGCCCAGGCCAAGCTGGCCCAGGCCGTCGGGGCGTCGTCCAGCGACGACTGGGAAGAGTTCTAAACCGGTTTAGTACGCGTAAGCCCCGCCGCCCCCCTCTGGCGGGGTTCCTCCCCTCGAAAAACAGACTGGCCCCGCTTCCTCAGGAGGCGGGGCCTTTTTCTTGGCTGTATTCGCGTTGAACGTGGGCGCTCACGCGGATTGGAAATCCTCGTCCTTCGACAAGCTCCGGATGAGGATTTTGCGCGAACCGAGGCCAACAGTCGTCCTCGCCCTGAGCTCGTCGAAGGGCGAGGGCGGCCGCCACGACGCATGCACATCCAATGTGAATTCAGCCTTTTTCTGTGGACGCATCACCGCCGCCCCGGGATCTAAACGAGAACGGCGGAGCTCGCATCGCGAACTCCGCCGTTCCCAAGAACAAAAGGAATGTCGTTCCGACGGCGGAGCGACGACGCCTGCGCCTACGCCTGCATCGTCCAGCCTTCGACCCCCATGGCCGCCTGGCGCAGGGCTTCCGAGCGGGTCGGGTGGGGGTGGCAGGTGCGGGCCACGTCTTCCGAAGCGCCGCCGAACTCCATGGCCACGCAGTACTCGGCGATCATGTCGCCGACGTTCGGGCCGACCATGTGGGCGCCCAGAATGCGGTCGGTCTTGGCGTCGGCCAGGATCTTCACGAAGCCGTCGGTCTCGTGGTTGATCTTGGCGCGGCTGTTGGCCAGGAACGGGAACTTGCCAACCTTGTAGGCGACACCCTCGGCCTTGAGTTCGTCCTCGGTCTTGCCGACCGTGGCCACCTCGGGGCTGGTGTAAACCACGCCCGGGATGATGCCGTAGTTCACGTGGCCGGCCTTGCCAGCGATCATCTCGATGCAGGCCACGCCCTCGTCCTCGGCCTTGTGGGCCAGCATCGGACCCGAGGTGACGTCACCGATCACCCACACGCCGGCGACGCCGGTCTTGAAGTGGTCGTTGGCGATCATGCCGCGCTTGTCGGGCGTAATGCCGACCGTCTCCAGGCCCAGGCCTTGGGTGTACGGGCGACGGCCGATGGCGACCAGCACGTAGTCGGCCTCGATCGTCTGGGCCTCGCCGCCGGCGACCGGCTCGAAGCTCAGCTTCACGCCCTTGGCGCCGGCTTCAGCGCCCGTGACCTTGGCGCCCAGCTGGAACTTGAAGCCTTGCTTGACCAGGATCTTCTGGAAGGCGTTGGCCACTTCAGTGTCGGTGCCCGGCAGGATGCGGTCCAGGTACTCGACCACGGTGACTTCCGCGCCCAGGCGCTTCCAGACCGAACCCAGTTCCAGGCCGATCACGCCGGCGCCGACGACCACCAGACGCTTGGGCACTTCGGGCAGCGACAGGGCGCCGGTCGAGTCGATGATGCGCTTGTTGTCGACGCTCACGCCCGGCAGCGGGGTGGGCTCCGAGCCTGTGGCGATCACGATGTTCTTGGTTTCGAGGGTGGTTTCCGAGCCGTCCTCGGCCTTCACCACGACCTTGCCGACGCCTTCAATCCGGCCCCAGCCCTTGTGGTACTCGACCTTGTTCTTCTTCATCAGGAACTCGACGCCCTTGGTCAGGGCTTCGACGCTCTCGGCCTTCTGGGCCATCATCTGGGACAAGTTCAGCTTGGGCTTCACCTCGATGCCCAGCTTGGCGAACTCGGGACCCGTCGCGGCGGCGTACAGCTCCGAGGCGTGCAGCAGGGCCTTGGAGGGCATGCAGCCGACGTTCAGGCAGGTGCCGCCCAGCTTGCCGCGGCCTTCGACGATCGCGACCTTCAGGCCCAGCTGGCCGGCGCGGATCGCCGCGTTATAGCCACCAGGACCGCCACCGATGATGACGACGTCGTACTGAGCCATGGGTCTATCGCCTTCAGGACGCGCCATATGCGGCGCCGGACAAATGTAGGGCCTCGCCGGCCGCTTTGTCAGACCTCTGGAGGCGCGTGTTCCTTAGAGGGAACCCGGATAAAACGGAACCCGCTTTCGACGCCCGCCCCTTGAAAACCAAGGAGATTGGGCGCTTCGGGGAATGGACGCCTCTTCCCCGGCTAGACCGACACGCTCTAGCGTGGGTGAACGCATCCGGAGACCTTCGCGACGTGCTGAAATCTGCAGCCCTGGCCATCACCCTGTTTTGCGCGTGCACGGCGCCCGCAATGGCTTACGCCTTCGATGAGGCGCCGATCATCATCGGGCGATCAACGACCCTGGAGTCCAAGGTCCTTGGACAGATGCGGCGCATCAACGTCCACACCCCGACCGACTACGCGACCTCAGGCAAGACCTATCCGGTGTTGTTCCTCCTGGACGGCGGCGAGCGGGAGGACTTCCCGCATATCGTCGGCTTGGCGCAACTGGGCGAGCTGTCCTGGACCTATAGGGAGATGATTGTCGTCGGGATCGAAGGGGTCGATCGACGTCATGATCTGACCCACACCTCCTCCGTCGCCCAGGAGAAGGCCGACTTCCCGACCATGGGCGGTTCGGCCGCCTATCGCCGCTTTCTGTCCGAGGAGCTCAAGCCTTGGGTGGCGGCCCGCTACCGCACGAACGGCGAGAGCGCGATCATCGGCGAGAGCCTGGCCGGCCTGTTCGTGATCGAGACCCTGCTCAAGCAGCCGACCCTGTTCGACGCCTATATCGCCGCCAGTCCCAGCCTGTGGTGGAGCGACCAGGCGCTGGCGCGGGGCGCGGCGGCCGACATCACCCGGTGGCCGGCCCTTGGCGCCCGCAAGCTGTACCTGACCATCGGCGACGAGGGATCGACGATGCAGGAGGGCGTCGACAAGATCGTGGCGGCGATCGGCGCCGCCAAGCCTGCGGGCCTGACCCTGGTCTACGATCCGATGCAGCATGAGCAGCACAGCACGATCTACCACCCGGCGGCGCTGAAGGCCTTCCGGACGGTCTGGCCCGGCCCACGGCCGGACTGACGCGCCCTCCTTCGCCCTCAGGGATGGGGTGGGGCGACGCCGTGTTTGTCGGCCAGATAGCGGATGATCGGACGCGCGTCCGAAAGGAAGCTCAGTCCATTGGCGGACTGGATTTCGCCGTAGGGCCCGGCGTCCTCAGCGGCTTCGGCCAAGATCAGGGTCGGCGCGTTCTGATGCGCCTCGCCCAGACGCTCGAACAGGTCCGCGCGCGGCCGGGCATAGTCGACATAGACGATGTCGAGCGCGTCGCGCAGATGCGGGTAATAGGCCAGATAGCCTTCCATCATCGCGCAATCAGGACAGATCCAGACCTTGTCCATGTCCGGGAAACCGGCCCGAAGCAGGTAGAGCGTATCCTTGGACAGGGGCGCCTCCGCCAAAAGCCAAGAAGCCCGCCGTGAGGCGGGCTTCCGAAAGGTCTCTTAGAGCTCCAGCAGCAGACGCTGCGGGTCTTCGATGGCTTCCTTGACCTTCACCAGGAAGGTCACGGCGCCGGCGCCGTCGACGATGCGGTGATCGTAGGACAGGGCCAGGTACATCATCGGGCGGATCTCGATCTTGCCGTTGATGACCATCGGGCGTTCCTTGATGGCGTGCATGCCGAGGATCCCCGACTGCGGCGCGTTCAGGATCGGGGTCGACATCAGCGAGCCGTAGATGCCGCCGTTGGTGATCGTGAAGGTGCCGCCCTGCATGTCCTCGATGGCCAGCTGGCCGTTGCGGGCGCGCTTGCCGAGATCGCCGATGGTCTTTTCGATGCCGGCCAGGTTCAGGGCGTCGGCGTCACGGACGACCGGAACCACCAGGCCCTTGTCGGTGCCGACGGCGACGCCGATGTCATAGTGGTTCTTGTAGATGACGTCCTGACCGTCGATCTCGGCGTTGACGTCCGGGATCGCCTTCAGGGCCGCGACGACGGCCTTCACGAAGAACGACATGAAGCCCAGCTTCACGCCGTGCTGCTTTTCGAACACGTCCTTGTACTGGGCGCGCAGGGCCATCACCGCGCTCATGTCGACCTCGTTGAAGGTCGTCAGCATGGCGGCGCTGTTCTGGGCTTCCTTCAGGCGACGGGCGATCGTCTGACGCAGGCGCGTCATCTTCACGCGCTCTTCGCGCTCGTGCAGGGCGCGCGGCGCGGCGGCGGCCGCGGCCGGGGCCGGGGCCGAAGCGCGGGCTTCCAGAGCGGCCAGGGCGTCGCCCTTGGTCACGCGGCCGTCCTTGCCGGTGCCGGCGACCTTCGAGAGGTCGAGGCCGCTTTCGGCGGCGATGCGGGCCGGGGCCGGGCTGACCGGAGCCGCGGCGGGCGCTGCGGCCGGGGCCGGGGCGGCGGCCGGAGCGGGCGCCGGCTTGGGCGCTTCAGCCTTCGGCGCGGGGGCGGCGGCGGGCGCGGCCGACGCGGCGGCGCCTTCGGCCACGACGCCCAGCACCGTGCCCGGAACGACGGTCGCACCTTCCGCAGCGCCGATCGCCGACAGCACGCCGTCGGCGGGCGAGGCCACTTCCAGCGAAACCTTGTCGGTTTCCAGCTCGACGAGGATCTCGTCCTTCTTCACGGCCTCACCGACCTTCTTGGTCCAGCGCGCCACCGTGGCTTCGGTGACGGATTCGCCGAGGGCGGGCGTATTGATGTCGGCCATGGGGCTTTCCGAGTCTCTCTTGCTTGGTCCGGCGGGTTTCTTGGGTACGAGCCCTTCGCTTACGCGAAGGCCTCGTTGAGGAAGGTTTCGAGCTCTTTCAGATGGCGGCTCATCAGACCGGCGGCCGTCGAGGCCGAGGCCGGGCGGCCGACGTACTTGGCGCGCTTGGCCTTGATGTCCAGCTTGTCCAGCGTCAGCTCCAGCCACGGATCAACGAACGTCCAGCCACCCATGTTGCGGGGCTCTTCCTGACACCAGATCAGGTCGGCGTTCTTGAAGCGCGAGAGCACGTTCATCAGCGACTTCATCGGCCACGGATAGAACTGCTCCAGACGCAGCAGATAAACATCGTCGCGGCCAAGCTTGGCGCGCTGATCGACGAGGTCGAAATAGACCTTGCCCGAGCAGACGATGACCCGCTTGATCTGATCATCGCTCTTCAGCGTGATGCCGCCCACGTCGCAGCCGGCCTCGGCGCCGTCCACCATCACGCGGTGGAAGGCCGAACCTTCGGCGAAGTCCGCCAGGTTCGAGACCGCGCGCTTGTGGCGCAGCAGGCTCTTGGGCGCCATCACGATCAGCGGCTTGCGGAACTCGCGGTGCATCTGGCGACGCAGGGCGTGGAAGTAGTTGGCCGGCGTGGTGCAGTTGACGACCTGCATGTTGTCTTCGGCGCACGACTGCAGGAAGCGCTCCAGACGCGCCGAGCTGTGCTCGGGACCCTGGCCTTCGTAGCCGTGCGGCAGCAGCATGACGAGGCCGCTCATCCGCAGCCACTTGCGCTCGCCCGAGCTGATGAACTGGTCGATCACCACCTGGGCGCCGTTCACGAAGTCGCCGAACTGACCTTCCCACAGGGTCAGGGTGTTCGGCTCGGCCAGCGAGAAGCCGTATTCGAAGCCCAGCACCGCCTCTTCCGACAGGGCCGAGTCGATCACTTCGTAGTGCGCCTGGCCCGGCCGGATGTTGTTCAGCGGCGTGTAGTGTTCTTCGGTCTTCTGATCGATGATGTCCGAATGGCGCTGGGTGAAGGTGCCGCGCACGGAGTCCTGGCCCGACAGGCGGACGGGGATACCTTCGTCCAGCAGGGTGGCGAAGGCCAGGTGCTCAGCCGCGCCCCAGTCGATGCCCTCGCCCTTCTCGAACGCGTCGCGACGGTTCTCGATGGCGCGGCGCACGGTCTTGTGGGCGTCGATCCGCTCGGGGATCGTGGTGATCAGACGGCCCAGTTCCAGCAGGCGGGTCTTGGGGAAGGCGGTCTTGCCGCGGCGATCCTCGTCGCCCGGCAGGGTGAGGCCCGCCCACTTGCCGTCCAGCCAGTCGGCCTTGTTGGGCTTGTAGGTCTTGCCGGCGTCGAACTCGGCGTCGAGGAACTTCTCGAACTCCGAAACCCAGCCGTCGCAGTCGGCCTGGGTGATGACGCCCTCGCCGATCAGGCGGTTGGAATAGAGTTCGCGGGTCGAGGGATGGCCTTTGATCTTCGCGTACATCAGCGGCGACGTCATGGTCGGATCGTCGCCTTCGTTGTGGCCGAAGCGACGGTAGCAGACCATGTCGATGACCACGTCCTTGCCGAACTTCTGCCGGTACTCGGTCGAGACCTTGGCGGCGAAGACAACGGCTTCGGGATCGTCACCGTTCACGTGGAAGATCGGCGCCTCGACCATCAGCGCCATGTCGCTGGGGTACGGCGAGCTGCGCGAATAGCGTGGGCTGGTGGTGAAGCCGATCTGGTTATTGACGATGAAGTGGATGGTGCCGCCCGTGCGGTAGCCCTTCAGGCCCGACAGGGTGAAGCACTCGGCCACAACGCCCTGGCCGGCGAAGGCGGCGTCGCCGTGCAGCAGCAGCGGCAGCACGTGGCCACGACCGGCGTCCGGCTGTTCGCGCAGGGTGAAGGCCTGCTTGGCGCGGGCCTTGCCGATCACGACAGGGTTGACGATTTCCAGGTGCGACGGGTTGGCGGTGAGGGACAGGTGGACCTTGTTGTCGTCGAACTCACGGTCCGACGAGGCGCCCATGTGATACTTCACGTCGCCCGAACCCTCGACGTCCGAGGGGACCGACGAGCCGCCTTGGAACTCGTGGAAGATGACGTGGTAGGGCTTGCCCATCACGGCGGCCAGCACGTTCAGGCGACCGCGGTGCGGCATGCCCAGGACGATGTCCTTCACGCCCAGGGCGCCGCCGCGCTTGATGATCTGCTCCAGCGCCGGGACCATGGCCTCGCCGCCGTCCAGGCCGAAGCGCTTGGTGCCCGGGAAACGCTTGTGCAGGAAGCGCTCGAAGCCCTCGGCCTCGATCAGCTTCTTGAGGATGGCGACCTTACCTTCCTTGGAGAAGGTGATTTCCTTGTCGCGGCCCTCGATGCGCTCCTGCAGCCAGGCCTTCTCGGCCGGGTCGGAGATGTGCATGTACTGCACGCCGACATTGCCGCAGTAGGTGCGGCGGACGATCGACAGGATCTCGCGGATGGTCGCGGTCTCAAGACCCAGCACGAAGTCGAGGAAGATCGGTCGGTCGTAGTCGGCTTCGGAGAACCCGTACGAGGCGGGATCGAGCTCGCTGGCGTCCTTGGGCGGATCCAGGCCCAGCGGATCGAGATTGGCGGCCAGGTGACCGCGCATCCGGTAGGCGCGGATCATCATGATGGCGCGCAGGCTGTCCAGCGTGGCGGCGCGGACGGCTTCAGCGCTGGCGGCGGGGGCCTTGGCCTCGATGGCCTTGGAGACCTTGGCTTCGACGGCGGGGGCGACGGTGGCCCACTGGCCGTCGAGGGCCGACAGCCAGTCGGGACGGACGGTGGCGACCTTCTTGGGGGTCCAGGCCGGATCTTGCGCGGCGCGCTTAACCTGGTCGGCCTGCTCCTGCAGGCTGGCGAAGAAGGCGTTCCACGAGGGCTCGACCGACGCCGGGTTCTCCGCCCACTGGGCGTAGAGGTCCTCCACGAACGCCGCATTGGCGCCGTAGAGGAAGCTGGTCTCGGTCAAGACCTGGTTGATGATGCCTGCGTCGTCCGCCATGGATTTGTCGCCTTCAGATCCGGTGCTTACGGGAGCGCTACCGCACAGCCCGTAAATATAGTCTCTCAATCACCCGGGCGCCCGTCGCTTGGCGGGGGCCCAGGTGATTTTTTCGGATCGTCGACTGGCGGTCGCAAAAAACCTGGGCCCCGCGCGAGGCGGGGTCTCGGTGTCTAGTTTAGCCCTTCAGGACTTCCAGCAGGGTCTCACCCAGCTTGGCCGGCGACGGCGAGACGCGGATGCCCGCATCTTCCATCGCCGCGATCTTGTCCTCGGCGCCGCCCTTGCCGCCCGACACGATGGCGCCGGCGTGGCCCATGTGACGGCCGGGAGGAGCCGTGCGACCGGCGATGAAGCCGACCATCGGCTTCTTGCGGCCGCGCTTGGCTTCGTCCTTCAGGAACTGGGCCGCTTCTTCTTCGGCCGAGCCGCCGATTTCACCGATCATGACGATCGACTTGGTGGCTTCGTCGGCCAGGAACATTTCCAGGACGTCGATGAACTCGGTGCCCTTGACCGGGTCGCCGCCGATGCCGACGGCGGTCGTTTGGCCCAGGCCCGCATTGGTGGTCTGGAACACGGCTTCGTATGTCAGGGTGCCCGAACGCGACACGACGCCGACGCTGCCTTCCGAAAAGATCGAGCCCGGCATGATGCCGATCTTGCACTGCTTGGGCGTCAGGACGCCCGGGCAGTTCGGGCCGATCAGGCGCGACTTGGAGCCTTGCAGGGCCTTCTTGACCTTGACCATGTCCAGCACCGGGATGCCCTCGGTGATGCAGACGATCAGCGGGATCTCGGCCTCGATGGCCTCCAGGATCGAGTCGGCCGCGAAGGGCGGCGGGACGTAGATCACCGAGGCGTCGGCGCCGGTGCGGTCCTTGGCTTCGGCGACGGTGTCGAACACCGGCAGGCCGATGTGGGTTTGACCGCCCTTGCCCGGGGTGACGCCGCCGACCATCTGCGTGCCGTACGCGATGGCCTGCTCGGTGTGGAACGTGCCTTGAGCGCCGGTGATGCCCTGGCAGATGACCTTGGTGTGGGAACCGATCAGAACCGACATTTAGCGGGCGCCCTTCACAGCGGCGACGATCTTCTCGGCGCCGTCAGACAGATCGTTGGCGGCGATGACGTTCAGGCCGCTTTCCGAGATGATTTTCTTGCCGAGTTCGACGTTGGTGCCTTCCAGACGGACGACCAGCGGAACCTGGAGACCGACTTCCTTCACCGCAGCGATCACGCCTTCGGCGATGATGTCGCAGCGCATGATGCCGCCGAAGATGTTGACCAGGATGCCTTTGACGGCCGGATCGGCGGTGATGATCTTGAAGGCCGCGGTGACCTTCTCCTTGCTGGCGCCGCCGCCGACATCCAGGAAGTTGGCCGGCTCGGCGCCGTACAGCTTGATGATGTCCATGGTGGCCATGGCCAGACCGGCGCCGTTGACCATGCAGCCGATTTCGCCGTCCAGGGCGATGTAGGCTAGGTCGTACTTCGACGCTTCGATTTCCTTGGGGTCTTCTTCGCTCTCGTCGCGCAGCGCCTTGATGTCCGGGTGACGGAACAGGCTGTTGCCGTCGAACGACAGCTTGGCGTCCAGAACGCGCAGGTGATCATCCGCCGTCACGATCAGCGGGTTGATCTCCAGCATGGCCATGTCCTTGGCCATGAACGCGGTATAGAGCTGGTTCAGCAGCGAGGCGGCTTCCTTGGCCAGACCGCCGGTCAGGCCCAAAGCCTTGGCCAGGGCGCGGTGATGGGTCGGCCACACGCCCGTCGCCGGGTCGATGGTGAAGGTGTGGATCTTCTCGGGCGTCGAGTGCGCGACGTCTTCGATGTCCATGCCGCCTTCGGTCGAAGCGACGACCGAGACCTTGCTCGACGCGCGGTCGACCAGCAGCGACAGGTAGAATTCCTTGGCGATCGCCGCGCCTTCTTCGATGTAAAGGCGGTTGACCTGCTTGCCCTTCGGGCCGGTCTGGTGCGTCACAAGGACGCGGCCCAGCATTTCCTCGGCGTTCGAACGGACTTCGTCGACCGACTTGACGACGCGGACGCCGCCCTTGGCGTCGGGGCCCAGGCCCTCGAACTTGCCCTTGCCACGGCCACCGGCGTGGATCTGGCTCTTCACGACGAAGACGGGCCCGCCCAGCTTTTCAGCGGCGGCGGCGGCTTCATCGGGCGTGAAGGCGGCGAAGCCGCGCGGCACGGGGGCGCCGAACTCGGCGAGTACGGCTTTGGCTTGATGTTCGTGGATGTTCATGAGGGCCCGGTCTCGACGACGGCTTTCTGAAATGTGGCCGGGTTATAGGAGCGCTGTTTCGCAGGCGCAACCGCGTGTGGGCGATAAGGTGAAGGCTTGCGCGGTTATCTTGTCCGATAGGCCACCGTCGCCGCCCGTTTGGGCGACGGCGGCAAGGAAGCCCTTGACCGCACGCGATTGTTACCGGTCCCATTCAACGGGGTGTCCATCGGTGTCAGCACGCGCAAAGTCCAGCACCGCGATGGCAACGTTGTCATCGCCTCTCGGTGGCGCTTGCTCGCCCCTGTGGCGTTAAATCGAGCGGGTAATGACCGCCTAATCGACCCAGTCTTTCTGCAATCGGCGCGAGGCGATGATCAGCAGGAGCGCGGCGACGGCGTAGAAGCCCAACCCATAGTAGAGCGCGTATCGCATCGATTCTACGCCATAGCGCGGGGTGAGCAGGTCGGACACGTAGCCGAAGAACCAGAGCCCCACGGCCAGGCCCAGAAGATTGTTGATCAGCAGGAACAGGGCCGAGGTCGTGGTCCGCATCGACGGCGGCGCCAGGTGCTGGACGGCGGCGACCACGGGCCCCAGCCACGCCAGGTTCAGGCCGGTCGGGATCAGGAACAGCAGGAAGGCGACCAGCATCGACTGGACGTTCATCGCCAGCAGGAAGCACGGCAGGGCCACCAGGAAGCAGATGGCCGGCGCCAGGGCGTAGGCGGCCTTGTTCTTGGCGCCGAAGCGGTCGGCCAGGACGCCGCCCAGCCAGATGCCCGCCACCCCGCCGATCAGGGACAGGGCGCTGTAGTACAGCGCGCGGTCGGTCAGCGAGAGGCCGAAGCTGCGCTGGAAGAAGGTCGGCAGCCAGAAGGCCACGCCATAGCCGCAGATCGACGAAGAGGCCGCGCCGAACGACAGCAGCCAGAAGCTGGGCTTGGGCATGATGGTGGTCAGGACCTTACCGAACGCTGGCGCCTTGGGCGGCTCGGCGGGCGCGACTTCGCCCGGCGCGCGGTCGAGACCGCCGCGCACTGGGTCCTTGACCACCCACTTGAAGATCGGGGCAAAGGCGACGCCTGCCAGGCCCACGGCGATGAAGGCGAAGCGCCAGTCGACATAGGCCGCGATCAGACCGCCGAACAGCACGCCCAAGGCCGTGCCTAACGGAATGCCGAACGAGTAGACCGCCAACGCTCTGGCGCGCTGCTCCTTGGGGAAATAGTCCGAGATCAGCGAATAGGCTGGCGCCACGCCGCCCGCCTCGCCGACGCCGACGCCCATGCGCGCCAGGAACAGGCTCCAGAAGCCGCCCGCCAGGCCGCAGGCGACGGTGAAGCCGCTCCAAACGGTCAGGGCCACGGTCATGATCCAGGTGCGGCTGACCCGATCGGCCAGCCACGCCAGCGGCACGCCCAGCGTGGTGTAAAGCGCAGCGAACGCGACGCCGCCCATCAGGCCCAGCTGGGTGTCGGTCAGATGCAGCTCGGCCTTGATCGACCCGGCCAGGATCCCGAGGATCTGCCGATCCAGGAAGTTGAAGGTGTAGGCCAGGATCAGCATGGCCAGCACCACGTAGCGGTAGCGACCGCTCCGCCCGGCCGTTTCAGCCTTGTTCACGTCCTCGCTCATGCTCGCCCTCCTCAACGCCCGTACAGATACAAAAAGGGCGGGACCTGTTGCAGCAAGTCCCGCCCGAGCAGCTATCGCCTAGATTAGAACGCCACCTCGATCGAAGCGGCCACGGTGCGCGGCGGTCCGTAGAAGCCGATCACCGCATTGTTGTAGGTCGGGACCCCGAAGTTGTAGCCGCCGGTGCGGTACTTCTCATTGGTCAGGTTCTTGCCGGTCAGGGCCAGCTTGTAGCGGCCGCCCGGCGCGGTCCACTGAGCCGTCAGGTCGACCAGGGTGAAGGCCTTCTGGTCCAGCAGCGGCAGAGGCTGCTCGAACTGCTGATAGGCGTCGCGGTAGCTGACCATCGGGGTGATGGCCAGATCGCCGCCGGCCAGATCGCCGCGCCAGGTCAGGCTGACATTGCCCGTCCATTCCGGGGTGTTCTGGAAGCCGTAGAGGTCGGCCACGTTGACGATCTGGCCGGTGGCCAGGGTCGTCGACGGGTTCAGCGGGTTCGGCGCGCCGGCCGGCACGAAGCGGCTGAAGGTGTCGTACTCGGCGTGGATGTAGCCCAGCGCGACATTGGCCGACAGGTTGGCGCTCAGCTTGGCGTTGGCTTCGAACTCGACGCCGTACAGGGTCGAGGCGCCGGCGTTGTCGACCGAGCTGGCGATGCCCGAGGGCACCACGACCTGGGTCGTGACCTGCTGGTCAGTGTACTTCGACAGGAAGGCCGCCGACGAGAACGAGACGCGGCGCTCGAACATGTAGCCCTTCAGGCCGGCTTCGTAAGTCTTCACGACCTCGGGCTTGTAGCCGTTGACCGTCTGCGGGGTGATGAACGCGTCGCCGCGCATGTCCCAGCCGCCCGACTTGTACCCCTTCGAGAACGAGACATAGCTCGTCAGGTCGTCGTTCAGGTCATACGAGGCCGAGATGCGCGGGGTGAACTGCTGGAAGGTCTTTTCGGCGTTGTAGTTGGTGCGCGTCTGCAGGATCGGACGCGGGGTTCCGCCCTGGTAGGGCGTGCGCGTCGCGCCGAGATAGAAGAAGCGATAGACGTTGGCGCGCTTGGCGTCGCGGGTGGCGCGGGCGCCCAGCGAGACCTTGAACCGGTCGGTCAGGTTGGCGCTGAAGTCGAAGAAGGCCGCGAAGCTCTGGGTGTTGACCTTACCGCCGTTGGCGATGGCCACGCCGAGGTTGCCGGCGATGGTGTCGAACTCGCCCGAGGCCTGGCTGTTCATGTAGTAGAGGCCGAAGACGCCTTGGACGTTCTCGTCCGAATAGACGGCCTGTAGTTCCTGCGAGAACGAGCGGTCATCATAGGTCGCCGGAATGTCCAGCGTCGGCAGCGGCGTGCCGTCGAAGTCGATGACGGTGTCGGTGTGGCCGCGACGGTTGGCGGTGATCGACTTGAGGGTGACGGTGTCGCTGGCGTTCCATTGAGCGGTTAGCGACACGCCCTTGGTCATCACGTGGTTCTTGTCGCCCAGGCCCGCCTGGGTGTCATAGATGTCCAGAACCTTGTAACCGCCGACCAGGGCCGGCAGTTCGCGGTGACCGTGACGCGGGTTGGAGTCGTCGACCACCTTGTCATAGGCCAGACGGAAGAACAGGTCCTCGGTCGGCTGGTACTCGGCGCTGAGGCGGAAGGCCTCGACGTCCTTGTTGTAGTGCTCGGCGCCGGTGGTCAGGTTGGAGCCGTAACCGTCGCGCTTGTAGAGGGCGTAGGAGCCGCCGACCGACAGGCCGCCGCCGACCGGGGTCTGGCCCGACACCAGCACATCGGTCTGGTTGTAGCTGCCGTAGGTGCCGCGGATCTTGGCGCCGGCTTCATCGCCCAGACGCTTGGTCACGTACTTGATCGCGCCGCCGATGGTGTTGCGGCCGTACAGCGTGCCCTGCGGGCCGCGCAGTACTTCGATGCGCTCGATGTCGAAGATGTCGAGCACGGCGCCCTGCGGGCGGTAGATGTAGACGTCGTCGACATAGAGGCCGACGCCGGGCTCATAGCCCCACAGCGGGTCCTGCTGACCCACGCCGCGGATGTAGCTGATCAGGGTCGAGTTCGAACCGCGGGCGGTCTGCACCGTGATGTTCGGGGTGGTCTGCGAAAGGACGGTGATGTCCGTACCGCCCTGGCGTTCCAGCTTCTCGGCCGAGAAGGCCGAGACGGCGACGGGCACGTCCTTCAGATTTTCCTCGCGACGACGCGCGGTGACCGTCACCTCGTCGACCGAAACCGAGTTGTCAGCGGCCGGGGCCTGCTGAGCCGACGCGGCGCCGGCGATCGTGCTCCACGCAGCGCCAGCCAGCAGCGCGACCTTCCACATCGAAGTCATGGGTTTCCCCTCCCTAGTGTTCCGCCCTCCCGAGCCGGATCCGTCTTTCGCGGACGCGTGCTCGGAGCTCCGCCAATTCATCGAACAGCGAATTGCGACCACCATCACCCGAACCGGCGCAGGACGCCAGCCCTTTTTCATCAGGTGATGAAAAATGGAGCGGGTGTGGCGGATCAGCCGCTCGTCAGGGCCTTGTTTTGCTTGGCGATCACCGCCTCGAAGCCGGCGGCGCAATAGGCGAACAAGCGCTGCCGAACGGCTTCAAGATCGCTGGAATGGCATTCGCCTTCCGACAGGGAGTCGATCCGACCGGTCTCCGAAAGGGTCAGCATCATCGAGCCGGTGAGGAACTGGTAGCACCAGTAGAGGTCGCGATAGGCGGCCTCGGGCCGCACCGTCTTGAGCGTCTCGACCAGCTGGTGGACCACCGGATCGAAGAAGCGGGTCATGGTCTCGCCGCCCCAGGCGGGCGTGTTGTTCACCTGCGCCACCAAGACGAAGTAGCTTTTCCAGCCCTGACCGCCGTCCTGCGAGATCCGCAGCAGCGGATCGATGAAGGCCTCAATGACGCCCTCGACGGTCATCGCGCCGGCGTGCGCCTTCACATAGGCGTTCATCGAGGCCTCGCGGGCCTGGTTGAGGATCTCCGCGCGGCGCAGGAACACCGCGTCGAACAGCTCGCGCTTGGCGCCGAAGTAGTAGTGGATCAGGGCGGTGTCGACGCCGGCCTCGGCCGCCACCTGGCGGGTGGTGACCCCATAGAAGCCGTGGCGCGCGAACAGCCCCTCGGCCGCGTCGAGGATGGTTTCCTTCAGGTCCAGACCCTTGGCCTTGGACGGGCGACCCCGTCCGCCGGCGCGGGCGCGGGACTTGGTTGCGGTCATGAGGACGGGCCCGCCTTGATGAAGCTCCGCCCTCGGATAGGCGCAACGCGGCGGCCCTGGCAAGGACCGCCGTTCGCTCAGGCCCCGACGAACACCCCGTGGAAGGTCACCGGCAGGGCCACCGGCGCGCGCCAGGTCGCCACCGGTCCCCTGTCCACATGGCGGGCGTCGAACACATGCAGCTCGGTCGCCCGAGCGTCCAGATTGAGCGTCGTGCCCACCAGCCAGCCGTCCAGCTCCGCCGAAGAGCCCGGACGCGGGGCGAAGACCATCTCCTCGACAAGGTGACGCGCGCCGAAGTCGAAGACCTGGTCGCGATCCCTCTTCCAGTCGCGGACGGCCACGCTCTGGAACAGCGGACGATCCGGCCGCTCGTTGGTCAGATGCACCGCGTAGCGCCGCGCCAGGCCCGCAAAGCGCGGATCCGAGCGCGGGAACTCGGCGCTGACCGCCTCGGCGGCCAGCTCGGCCTGGCCGTTGGCGCGCAGGGTGATCATAGCCCGGCGCGGCGGCGGGGCCTTGAGGAACTCGCCGCGCACGATCGCCCCGCCGTTCGCCGCCGTTCCAGAAGGATCCTTGTCGATGCAGGCGTCGAAGCGGATCGTCCCGTCGGCCTCCTCCCAGGCGTCGCCCAGATGGAAGAAGAAGAAGGGCGGCAGCTCGAACACGCGACGCTTTGAGAGATCGTCCTTGTCGAGCACCAGAACCTTGGTCCCCAGCTCCGGCCGCCAGGCCATGTTGGTCGCGATCGGCATCTGCATACCCTCCTGCACCCAGGGCTGAAGGATGATGACCAGGCTGCGCGCAGTGGCGGTGAAGTCGTGCATGTAGCCGGCGCGCGGCAGGGTGATGACCTCGGCCTTGCGCAGGGCGCCGTCGGCCGACAGGTTCCAGACCACCGCCCGCTTGCCCGCCAGGCCCAGGTTCCAGACCGTGCCGTCCGGCTGCACGCGCGGATGGGCCAGGAACGGCATGCCCTTCATCTCGGGGCTCAGCGCCTTGAACCCGCGCGTCTCCAGCGAGACGGGGTCCATCGCCGTCGGCGAGCCGCCCTCCCAGAGCGCCCAGAGCTCGCCGCCCGCCATCATCACCGAGGTGTTGGCGGCGTTGGCGTCGTCGGCCGAACCGAGCCGCGCGCCGGGCCCCGAAGGCGTGCCATAGCCGGGGGTGATGACCGCGTTGGCGGCGGTGTCCTGGCGTCGTTTGACGGTGTCGACGAACCGCGCCGCCATGCGCGCCTGGCCGTCGGCCATCTGGAACTTGCGGATCATGCCGTCGCCGTCGAACCAGTGGCCGACCGAACCGCCCGGACGGCGGAACTTCGCCGGGCCGTTGCGGAACAGCGTACCCGTCAGGTCGGCGGGCGCGCGACCGTGAATCCGGGTCAGGCCGGTCGGCGCGATGTCCGCCTCGACGTCGGCGATGCCGAGGGTCCAGTCGCTGGCGGCGGCGGCCCAGAGGGTTTCGGGGGTGAGGACGGCGGCGGCGCCCGTCAGGGCCGCGCCGCGCAGGATGTCGCGCCGGTTCATGGCTTGGTCCTCAGTTCAGGCGGAGGGATTGCGTGTTGGCGCCGGCCTTCACCTCAAAGGCGGCGGCGTCGAACGCGGGCGGGCCCATGTTCGGCTGGGCGTCGCGCGAGAAGCCGTAGGGCTCGGTCGGCATGCCGAAGGGGTTGGTCGCCATCTTGCCGTCGCCATCGACGTCCTGGAACGCGCGCACGGCGTAGGAACCCGGCGGCAAGGCCAGAATCTTGGCCGAGGCAGGATCCTGCGCGGCCGAGACGTTGGCGAAGCGGACAGGCTTGCCCGACGCCCAGCCCTGCGGGCTGTCGAAGACGGCGATCATGATCTGGCCCTGCTTGGCCTTGAGGCCGGGGAAGGTCAGGGTCAGCTCGCCGAACGTCTCCTGAGCGCGCGCGGCGGGGCTCAGGAGAGAAGCGGCCGCCAGGGCCAGGGCGAGCGTGCGAACGAGGGTCATGAGGTTGGTCCTTCTTGGGTTCGGATGAGGTGGAGGGTCAGCCCAGGAACACGGTCCAGAGCAGGCGACCGGGGAGAAAGGTGAAGACGCCGGCCACCAGCAGCCCGCCGACGAACATGCCGGTCATGGCCTTGCGGTGCGCCGAGACCTTTCCGCGCTTGATGGCGTAGACCGCGCCCGGCAGGCCGACGATGGTCCAGCCCGACAGCAGGTGGATGAAGCTGAAGGCGCCGTGATTGATCTCGCGGATGAACAGCGAGCTCACCGCCGTAGAGCCCATCGCCAGCACCCAGGTCCAGCCCAGGAGCTTGTGCAGGGTCGAGCCCTTCACCCGCATCATCAGGACGACGCCGATGGCCAGGGCCGTCAGGGCTGAGAACAGGTGGACCTGGACCACCGTCGGCGCGGCGGCGATCCGCGAGAAATCGGGCGCGTGAGGCTGGAACCGGACTTGCTGGGCGAAAGCGCCAAGGTCGGTGAACACGCCCGGCGCCGTCAGCGCGACAATCAGCGTCGCGGCGCCGACGCCCAAGGCGGCGTTGCGCAGACCGCTCCAGCGATCCGAAGCCTGCGAGATTGACTTGCCCTGCGGGTCCATCTTCCTTCACTCCCGGTTCGAGCGGGGCGGTGGATCGCCTCGCCGTCGAAAGCCTTGGTGGAGTGGTCGGGTCCGTGCCTCAATCGTCGTTGCGTCAGTCGCCGGCCTCGTTTCGTGAACGGCTGGCCGGCGCCGTTCACGCTTCGCGAATGGCCATGGCCACACGGCAGAGCCTGCGGGGCTTCGCCGTCTCGGCGGCGGCCGGCGTGTTCCTGGCCTTGATCGGGGCGTTCGGCAGCGACGCCGCGCCGATGGGCGTCCGGCTGGCCTACTGGGTCGGGCTCTGCCTGGCGGGCGCCGTCGTCGGCACGGCGGTCACCCATCTGATCGGACACGAGGGTCGGGCGGACGCGCGCCCCTGGCTCTATGGCGCCTTCACGGTGATCGGCATCACCCTGCCCTTCACGGGCGTGGTCTGGCTGGTCAGCGAGCTGGCCTTCCACGGCTCGCCCCGTCCTCAGACGCTGTCGCTATATGTGGGCCCGGTGTTCATCGTCACGACCGGCATGACCGCGCTGAACTTCCTGGTCCAGCGCCGCCCGGTGGAAACCCACGCCGCACCCGTCGGCGCCGCCGCGCCGCGTTTCCTGGAGCGCTTGCCTGTCAAGCTGCGCGGCGCCGAACTTCACGCTGTCGAGGCGCAGGACCATTACCTGCGCCTGCACACCTCACGCGGCCAGGACCTGATCCTGATGCGTCTGTCCGACGCGGTCGCCGAACTGGAGGGTATCGAAGGCGCCCAGACCCACCGGTCGTGGTGGGTGGCGAAGTCCGCTGTCGAAGACGCCCGTCGTGCCGATGGGCGCGCGACCTTGCGGTTGAAGGGCGGACTCGAAGCGCCTGTCAGCCGCGCCTACGCCAAGGCCCTGCGCGAGGCGGGCTGGTTCTAAGCGATCACGTCGTTGCGGCTTCAAGCGCGGGTGCGCAGCAGGATCTTCGACCGCGCCTCAAGCGCCAGCAGGACGAACAGCACCAGGAAGGCGAAGGCCAGCAGCAGCAGCGACAGGCGGTGGGCCTCGCCCCATTCCAGCGCCTCGACCAGGCGATAGATCTCGGTCGACAGCACCGTGGTCTCGCCCGGGATGTTTCCGCCCAACATCATCACCACGCCGAACTCGCCGACCGTGTGGGCGAAGGTCAGGATGGCGGCGGCCACATAGCCTGGCAGCGCCAACGGCAGGGCCACCCGCCAGAAGGTCTGGGCGCGCGAGGCGCCCAGGCTGGCGGCGGCTTCCAGCGGCTCGTCGCCGATAGCCAGGAAGGCGTTGCGCAGCGGCTGGACGGCGAAGGGCAGCGAGTAGATCAGCGAGCCGATCACCAGCCCCTCGAAGGTGAAGGCCAGGGTCCGCACCCCGAACGGCTGCAGCAGCGCCATCAGCGGGCTGTTGGGTCCCAAAGCGATCAGCAGGTAGAAACCCAGCACGGTCGGCGGCAGGACGATCGGCAGGGCGACGATGGCGGTGACGGGCGTGCGGAGGGTCGAGCGGCCTCGGGCCAGCCACCAGGACAACGGGGTGGCCAGCAACAGCAGAAGCAGGGTGGTGATCCCCGCCAGCTTCGCCGTCAGCCACAGCACCTCGCCCACGATCAGCGCGCCTCGTAGCCGTAGCGGCGGATGATGGCCTTGGCCTCGGCGCTCTTGAGGAACGTCAGAAAGGCCGTGGCGGCGTCGTTGTTCACGCCGGTCTTCAGCAGAACCGCCTGCTGCTCAATCGGGGTGTGGTTTGCGGCCGGCACGATCCAGCGCGAGCCGCCCTTGTCGTTTACGACCTGGGACAGCGCCACGAAGCCCAGCTCCGCCGCGCCGGTCTGGACGAACTGGAAGGCCTGGGTGATCGAGGCGCCCATGACGATCTTGGTCTTTAAGGCGTCGTAGCGCTTCAGCCGGGTCAAGGTTTCGATCGCCGCCTGGCCATAGGGCGCAACCTTGGGATCGGCGATCGCCAGCTTGCCGAGCCGGCCGCTCGCCAGCACCGCGCCCCTGCCGTCGACAAGGCCGGGCGTCCGGCTGAACAGCACAAGGCGCCCGGTGGCGTAGGTGAAGCGCGATCCCGCCACGGCCAGACCCGCCGCCTCGGCCTTCTGGGGACGCTCCACGTCCGCCGAGAGCAAGACCTCGTACGGCGCGCCGTTGGCGATCTGGGTGTAGAACTGGCCCGAGGATCCGAAGCTCAGCACGGCGTCATGGCCGGTCCTGGCCTTGAAGCGCGCGGCGATCGCCTTGGCCGGTTCGGTGAAGTTGGCGGCGACCGCCACCTTGGCCTCGCCGGCCAGGGCCGCGCCGGCGACGGTGAGGGACCAGACACTAAGCAGAACGGCGATCAGCGTCGGACGACGAGCCATCATCTGGTATGCCTTGAGGCCAGTGCAGCGGTTATGCAGTCTAACTGCATAACGATGAAAGCCGGGTCCGACCAGTGAGCAGCGACATCGACTTCCGCGCCTCCCTGATCCTCAAGCGCGGCGGGCTGGCGCGCGTGGGCCTGGAGCGCATCGCCTTGCTGGAGGCCGTGGCGCGGCATGGCTCGATCAGCGCGGCCGCCAAGGAAGCCGGTCTCTCCTACAAGGGCGCCTGGGACGGCGTGCAGGCGCTGAACAACCTGTTCGACGCGCCGCTGGTCAGCGCCGCGCCCGGCGGGCGCGCCGGCGGGGCGGCCCAGGTGACCGCCCGGGGGCATGCCGTGATCCGCGCCTTTCGCGCCGCCGAGCGGGAGGTGAGCGCCGCCTTCGCGCGGCTGGAAGCCGACCTGTCGAGCGACGCCGAAATGCTCTGGAGCCTTGGCCTGCGCACCAGCGCCCGCAACGCCCTGCGGGGCGTCGTGACGATGATCAGTGAAGATGATGTCACCGCCACCGTCACCCTGGACATCGGCGAGGCTCTTGGCCTCACCGCCCGGGTCACCCGACGCAGCGTGGAGGATCTGGGCCTCGCGCCCGGTCGCCCGGCCATCGCCTTGATCAAGTCCAGCTTCATCCGGCTGGACGGGTCGCCGGCGGAAAACAGGCTGGAGGCGCGGATCCTCGACCGCGAGGGCGGTCAGGCCGCCGCCGAACTGACGATCGGTCTGTCCGCCGGCAAGTCGCTGGTGGCCACGGTCGGAGCGGACGCGCCCGGCTGGGACTTGGCTCCCGGCGACGCCGTCGTCGTCTCGATCGCCACCGCTGACGTGATCCTGGCCGTGGACTAAACCCGTCCTAGCGCTTTCGACGGGCCCGCCAATGGTCGGCGGTCTGCCCCCAGATCTCGACGACATGATCCTCGAACGGCGGCGGCAGACGCCCCAGCCCGCGATTGACCGAGCCCAGGCGCTGGGCGACCGCCTGGGAGGGCGTGTTCTCCGGATCGATGCAGTGGATGATGTCGGTCCATCCCAGGTGATCCACCACCCAGTCGATCGTCGCGCTCGCCGCCTCAACCGCATAGCCTCGCCCCCAGGCGTCGGGGTGCAGGCCCCAGCCGACCTCGGTCCCCGGCCAACCCTCGGGGCGCCAGGGCCCGATCCGGCCCAGCCATTGGTCGGAGGCCTTCTCGATGACCGAGAACATGCCAAAGCCGTTCAGGGCCCAAGAGCCGGCCATCGTCGCCATGAACCGCCAGGCCGTGGCGCGCGGCTGCTGACCGCCGATGAAGCGCGCGGCGACCGGATCGGCCATCATCTGCGCCCAGCGATCCAGATCCGCATCGGCCGGCGGTCGCAGAATCAGGCGTTCGGTCTCGAGCGTCGGGCCGGGGGCGACAGGCATGGCGATCTCCGTCTCAAGCCACGCAATCGGCCAGGCCGTCGCGCCGCACGGCGCCCGAGGCCTTGCCGATCTTCTTGGTGCGCTTGGCCACGTACTTGCCCGGCTTGATCACCTTCCACTTCAGCGGACTGGGCAGGATGGCCGCCAGACGGGCGGACTGGGCCTGGGTCAGCTTGGCGGCGCTGACGCCGAAATAGCGCTGGGCGGCGGCCTCGGCGCCGTAGATGCCCGAGCCGTACTCGATGGAGTTCATATAGACCTCCATGATCCGCTTCTTGCCCCAGAAGGTCTCGATCAGCACCGTGAACCAGGCCTCCAGCCCCTTGCGGACATAGGAGCGCCCCGGCCACAGGAAGACGTTCTTGGCCGTCTGCTGGCTGATCGTGGAACCGCCTCGGATCTTGCGGCCCGACTCATTGTTCTCGTAGGCCTTCTGCAGCGCTTCGAAGTCGAAGCCGCGATGCTCGCAGAACTTGGCGTCCTCGGCGGCGATCAGGGCGCGCGGCAAGGTCGGCGAGATCTTGTCCATCGGACGCCAGCGATGGTCCAGCCCGCGCCCCTCGACGGCGCGGATCACCATCAGAGGCGTCACCGGCGGCGGAACGAAGCGGTAGAGGATGACCGCCACAACAGGCCCGGCGACCAGCACCAGGAACAAGGCCAGAAGAAGATTGCGCAAAAGCCGCCGCACGAAACGCCCCACTTGTCTTGACGCAGCGGACGGATGCTAACCACAGCAAACGCCGCTGTCGCGCGGCATAAACATATCGGGTTAAGGGAGCTTTCGATGGACGTGATCGACGCCGTGAACCGCCGCATGTCGGTGCGCGCTTTCAAGCCCGATCCGGTCGACGCCGGGCTGATCCGCGATCTGCTGGAGGCCGCCGCGCGCGCGCCTTCGGGCGGCAATCTCCAGCCCTGGCGGGTCCAGGTCGTGGGCGGCGCGCCGCTGGAGGCTCTGAAGGCCGCCATGCTGCAACGCGTGGCCTCGCCCGATCCCACCGAATACGACGTCTATCCGGCCAACCTGTGGGAGCCGCTGCGCAGCCGCCGCTTCCAGGTCGGCGAGGACATGTACGGCGCGCTGGGCATTCCGCGCGAGGACAAGCTGCAGCGCTTGCAGTGGTTCGCCAACAACGGCCAGGGCTTCGGCGCGCCGGTGCAGCTGTTCTTCTCGATCGACCGTCGCTGCGGCCCGCCGCAGTGGAGCGATGTCGGCATGCTGATGCAGACCTTCATGCTGCTGGCGGTCGAGCGCGGTCTCGACACCTGCCCCCAGGAGTTCTGGTCGCACTACAACAAGCTGGTCGACGAGCATGTCGGCCTGCCCGAAGACCACATGCTGTTCTCGGGCATGGCGCTGGGCTACCGCGACGCCGACGCCCCGGTGAACAATTTCCGGTCGCGTCGGGCGCCGTTCGAGGAATGGGCGGAGCTGAAGGGCTTCTAGGGCTCTACTTCCGATTTCCCCGGCGAACGCCGGGGGGATCGGGATTGCCAGACTACCCTACAAACTGGCGCGGGCCGGACAGGTCGGGGATCTCCAGCACCCCGGCCTCGCCGCTCTCGTCTCCCCAGGCCATCTGCCTGCCGTCGGCGCTGACCGACAGGGCGCTGATGGACGCGCCCTTCTCGGCCTTGAGGGTCTCGATGCGGCCGTTGCGCATGTGCGCCGCCCAGATCTTGCCGTTGTCCTGGCCGGCGATGCAGACCGGTTGGGGATCGATCCCCGCCACGCGGACCACCATCGAATCGCGCGAGAAGCCGATCTCGGCGGCCTCCTTGCCCATGGGCCCGTTGGCCCCGGCGAACGGCCAGATGACCGCGCCCGAGGCGCCGGCCGTGGCCAGGAGATTGCCCTTGTCGAAGAAGGCCACGCTTTTGATCTTGGACGGATAGCCGCCCATCCGCATGTCCTTGCCGTCCGACAGGCGCCAGCCGTGCAGCTGGTTTTCCTGCATGGACGAGATCAGGAACTTGCCGTCCGGGCTGAACTCCACCGCGATATGGCTGCCGGCCCACTTGAGGACCGTCGGCTTCTGATCGGCGATCCGCGCGTACCACAGATAGGCGCCGCCATAGGTCGCCGAGGCCAGGCGCCGCCCCTTGGGCTCGAACGCCAGACCCGACACCGTCTTTTCATGCGGGAAGTTGCGCGCGAAGGCCCGATCGGCGGCGTCGCGGACATGGACGTCCTTGCCCGCGGTGAAGGCGATCAGACCCGAGGCGGGGCTGGTCGCCACGTGCTCGATCCACTTGTTGTTCACCTCGGCGATCAGGGTGGCGACGATCTCGCCGCCCTCGATTCGGCTCCAGACCACGCGGCCGTCGTCACCGCCGGTGACGATCCCCGCGCCGCTGGGGTGGACCGCCGCCGCCAGGACCGCGCCGCCCAGTGGGCCGCCATGCGCCTCGACCGTGACGAATCCCTCGTCGGTCTGCAGGCGAACCGTACCGTCGCCGAGCGCGAACATGGCGCGGCCGGAGCGATCAAACAGGGCGTTTGTGACAAAGGCGTCGAACGAAAAGATCATGCGCGCGAGATAAGACACACCGGCGGCGGCGACTAGACTCTTTCGGGAAGCGCCACATTCGCGCCTCGCGCGAACCTCGATGCGCTGCGGCGCCCATTCGAACGGCGTTCCGTCAAAAAGAGTCAAAAAGGGGGTTGCTATTGCGCCGCGTCGTCGGGCTTTACTTCCGCGCCCGTCTGCGCCAGACGTGGCGAGGTAACGACATTTCAGGCGTGCGCGACGCGCGCGGCCTTCTGGGAGACAGTGCAGGCTATGGCGGCTAAACTTGCTGGCGGCGGTGGTGGCCGTTACGATCTGGGCCAGAATTCCGAAATCAACGTCACGCCCTTCGTGGACATTCTTCTGGTGCTGCTGATCATCTTCATGGTCGCCGTGCCGATGGCCGTGACGTCCATCAAGATCGACCTGCCGCCGGCCGTTCCGCCGCCGCCGAACGCGCCGAAGCCGAAGGAACCGGTCTTCATCTCGATCCAGAAGTCGGGCGCGATCTTCATCGCCGACAAGCAGAGCAGCCTCGACAACCTCGAGTACGATCTGAACGCCAAGTTCGCCGCCACCGGCCAAGCCGGCCCGAAGGACGATCAGCGCATCATGATCCGCGCCGACGCCGACGTGCTGTACGCCGACTTCATGGGCGTGCTGAACCAGCTGCAGACCTCGGGCTGGTTCAAGGTCGGCCTGATCAACGAGGACATCCGCTAAGGACCCTCGGCGACAGCCAGAAACACGAAAGCCCCGGAGCTTCAGGCTCCGGGGCTTTTTTGTTTGTCTGAAATCCTCTCCCCGTGGGGGAGGCGGCCGAAGGCCGGAGGGGGGGAGTCCTGCTGAGCCGGCTTCTTCCCCCTCCGTCGACTTCGTCGACACCTCCCCCTCTAGGGGGAGGATTCGAGAGTCGCCTTAAGCCGCCGTCGCCTCGAAGCCTGCGCGCAGCTCGGCCTCGTCGAGATCGCGACCGATGAAGACCATGCGGCTGTAGCGCTTGTCCTTGTCGGTCCATGGGCGCTGGAAGTCACCCTCCAGGATCATGTGCACCGCCTGGAAGACGAGACGCTTGTCCTCGCCCTTCACGTCGATGATGCCCTTGGCGCGCAGGATGTCGGGGCCGCGACGGGCCAGCAGATCATTGAGCCAGGCGGTGATCTTCTGGCCGTCGACCGGCTTGTCCAGCGTCAGCGAGATGCCCTTCACGCCGTCATCGTGGACTTCGCTCTTGTGGTCGTGATGATGATGGTGGTGGTCGTGACCGCAGTGCTCGTCATGCACGTGGTCATGGTCGTGATGGTGATGGTGGTCGCAGTGCTCATCGTGCACGTGCCCCGGCTCGCCATGGGCCGGATTGAGGAAATCTGGCTCCAGGTCCGTGATCCGCTCGAGATCGAAGCTGTGCTTGCCCAGGATGGCGTCCAGCGGGACGTTCGAGCGCTGGGCGCGGTGGATCGGGGCCAGCGGGTTGATCCGACGGATGCGCGCCTCGACGTGGCGCAGGTCGTCTTCCGAGACGAGGTCGGTCTTGTTCAGCACGATCTGGTCGGCGAAGGCGATCTGCTCGACGGCCTCCCTGCTGTCAGACAGGCGCAGCAGGATGTGCTTGGCGTCGACCACGGCCGTGACCGAGTCGAGGGCGGTGCGCGCCTTGACGTCATCGTCGACAAAGAAGGTCTGAGCCACGGGGCCCGGATCGGCCAGGCCCGTCGTCTCGACGATGATGGCGTCGAAGCCGCCCTTTCGCTTCATCAGGCCCTGGAGAACCCGGATCAGGTCGCCGCGCACGGTGCAGCAGACGCAGCCGTTGTTCATCTCGAACACTTCTTCATCGGCGCCGACCACCAGGTCGTTGTCGATGCCGACCTCGCCGAACTCGTTGACGATCACGGCGTAGCGCTTGCCGTGCTCCTCGGTGAGGATGCGGTTGAGCAACGTGGTCTTGCCGGCGCCGAGATAGCCGGTGAGCACGGTGACGGGGATCTTGCCGGAGGTCGGGACAGTCTGGGTCATGGCCGCTATTTAGGGGCCCAGGCCGTCCAGCGGAAGCCGCCTTTACGTCTTGAGGAACGCAACGGCCAGGCCCACCAGGACAAGGGCCACGCCGAGAATGGTTTCCTCATAGCGCTCAACCCACTGCAGCCCCAGGCGCTTGAAGCCGGCCAGACTGAGACTGGTGAAGATCAGCATGCCCGCGGCGGTGGCGGCGGTCAGGATCGCGCTGAGCACCAGGAAGGCGACCCAGCCATGCTCCATGCCGGCCAGATAGTAGGGCAGGAAGGCCTCGCACGGCGACAGCGTCAGCAAGGTCACCAGGGCGGCGATCGCGGCGCGATCGGAGGCGTAGATCCGGCGGCTCGCCTCCGGCAGGGCGTGGTTGTGGCGGCCGCGCACAATATAGAAGACGCCGACCGCGACCATCAGCCCGCCCACAATCCAGTGAAACAGCCCGCCCAGCGAGGGTTGCAGGGCCATGCCCGCCAGCACCAGCGCCAGGCCAAGCGCGATGGTCAGTCCCACATGCCCGACGCCCGCCAGCAGGGTCACGCCCAGCGTGCGGCCCGTCGACCATTTCTGCGCGCGCCCGACCAGCACGAACGGCAGCCAGTGAGTCGGCAGCGCGGCGTGCAGAAAGGCGACCGCAAAGGCGGTGACGGCGATCGAGGCGAAGAAGGGCGAGGTCACGGAAGGGCATATAGCGTGTTATAAAGTAACATTCCAGAGGGTACCCGCCCTCTTGTGTGCTTTCGTCGCGCACCTCGGCTGAATCCGCCGCTACGCCGTTGACTCCCGAGCCTTGGGCTGTATAAGTCGCGCCCTCTTCGCCCGCCGGGTTTCCGAGCGGGCGTTCCCTATTTTGCGAACGCACGTTTTTAAGGCGCTAACCTATGTACGCGGTGATCAAAACCGGCGGCAAGCAGTACCGGGTTCAAGCCGGCGACCTGCTGGTGGTCGAAAAGCTCGAAGGTGAACCCGGCGCGGCCGTGGCCTTCGGTGAAGTCCTGATGCTTGGCGAAGGCGAGGCCGTGACGGTCGGCGCCCCCACCGTGGACGGCGCTGTCGTCTCCGGAACCCTGCTCGAAACCCGCAAGGGCGAGAAGGTGAAGATCTTCAAGAAGATCCGCCGTCAGGGCTACCGCCGCACCCGCGGTCACCGCCAGTTCGAATCCGTCGTGCGCGTCACGTCGGTGGCCGGCGCCGGCAAGGAAGCCAAGTGGGAAGGTACGATCGACCTGACCCCGAAGGTTATCCTCGACGCCCGCGCCCGTGGCCTCGGCGACGCCGCCGTTCCGGCGACGATCCCGGCTCCGGTCGAAGCCGCTCCGGCCAAGGCCGAAGCCGCCCCGAAGAAGAAGGCCGCCCCTAAGAAGGCCGCCGCCAAGACGGAGGAAGGCGAAGCCTAAGGGCGACGCCTTCTAAGGTAGGAGAGCAAGATGGCTCACAAGAAATCAGGCGGCTCGTCCAGCAACGGTCGCGACTCAGAGTCGAAGCGCCTTGGCGTGAAGAAGTTCGGCGGCGAGAAGGTTCTCGCCGGCAACATCCTCGTGCGTCAGCGCGGCACCAAGTTCTACCCGGGTTCGGGCGTGGGCATTGGCAAGGATCACACCCTCTTTGCGCTCGTCCAGGGCGCGGTGGGCTTCGTGACCAAGAAGCACAATCGCACCTACGTGACCGTGACCCCGGCCGCTCAGCCGGCCGAGTAAGCACGAACCAGGTTTCTTTCGGGTCGTGCTTCGCAAGAAGACGATCCGGACAGACGATCTCTAGCGGGGAGTCCGGACGCCGGGCTCCCCGCTTTTGTTTTGTCGCGCCGCTGAAACAGGCTTGGCCATGGCGGCGTCACGGTCCCGGAGGAAAGAGGGCCGGAGAAACCTGGGAGGCGCCGATGTGCGTCATCGAAGAAAGTCCTGTGATCGAAACCCGGCGGCTCACGCTGCGCACGCCGGCCAAGGCCGATGTCGAGCGCGTGGCGGCCTTCTGCGTCGATCATGAGGTGGCGCGCATGACGACGCGCATGCCCTCGCCCTACACGCGCGGCCATGCCGAAGAGTTCGTGGCTCGGTGCGGCACGCAGGACCGCACGCGCGACAACACCTTCGCGATCGATCTGGCGAATGAGGGCCTGATCGGAGTCGTCGGCCTCTTCACCAATCCTGGTGGTCCCGTCGAGCTGGGTTATTGGATCGGCCGCCCCTACTGGGGTCGAGGCTACGCCACCGAGGCGGCGCGCGGTGCGCTGGACTGGACGCGCTCGATCTGGCGCAAGCGGCGTGTCACCGCCGGCCACTTCGCCGACAACGAGGCCTCGGGCCGCGTGTTGGTCAAGGCCGGGTTTCTGTATACGGGTGTGGTCGAGCACAAGCCGTCGATCGCGCGCGGGGAACCGGCGGCGACGCGGATGATGGTCTGGCTGGCCTGACGGCGCTGAACGCTCCCTCCCCCGTTTTGCGGGCAAGGAGGATCGGCGCGAACCGACGAGACGGAGCGGGCCGCCTAGCCGTCTCTACGCCGCCCGGTGCGTGTGGATCACCTTCTGCGGACCTTCGCGGAAGCGCTTCTCGGCCGTGACGATCCGCTCACAAAGGGCGTCCAGATCGCTGAGCAGCGAATAGGTGGCGTAGATGGGGATCTCCATCATCGCCACCTGAGCGCGCGGCATGAACTCGGTGTACTTCTTCCACGCCGGGTGGTTGTCGCGCGCGTTCAGCGCCCGCTGACCCAACGGGTTCCAAAGATCGAGATCCATCAGTTCGTCACGGCACTGCTTCATGACCGGCAGGGCGATGTAGAGAAACAGAAACGTCGGCGTTGCGGCGCGGCCGAACTGCGGCTGAACCTGCAGGTGCCAGATGCGGTAGGCCTCGAAGAAGCCGGCCTTGCGCACCGGGTCCGGCGGCAGCCAGGTGGCGTTCTCGTTGATCAGGTCGGCGGCCGTGGCGGCGCGCTTGACCAGTTCGTCGGCGGTGGAGCCAGGCGGCATGGTCTTGGACAGGGCGTTGACCGGAATCGCCAGCTTCTTGGCCACGTCTGGATAGGTGACCAGCTTGCCGCCCATCGGCGTCCACTGGCCGAACGACGGCGCGCCCGGGGTGTTGGCGCGCTTGGTGGCGGCGGCCTTGTGCAGGAGAAGCTGCTCCTCGCGCATCTGCTCGGCGCGGAGCCGGTCGAACTCGGCCTCATGAGCGGCCTGTTCCTCGGCGGTCATCCAGCGCGCGCGGCCCGGGCCATAGGTGCGCTCGTATCGGTTGAGCAAGACGAGGCTGTGATCGGTGGACGGCCTGGGGCCCACTTCGCCCAGGAAAGTCTTGAAATCCCGCCACTGCGGCGCGACGCCGGTGCCCCGACCGATCAGGATGTTGCGATGCGTAGAAGCCTCTGTGCTATACTTGCGGTGGAGCTCCTGCGTCGACAGATCGCGCAGATCCTTCGCCAGCAACGCTACGACTTCTTCTTCACTCGCCAAGGTCAGCCTCCTGCTCCGCCGTAGAAGAAACGACGGTTTTTGCTGCCAAGATTCTTTGTCGCACTCCTTGTTTTAACATTTCGTCACGATGGCGAACGCCGGTCGCGGTTTAACGTTTGCAGAGACCGTGACCAAGCGACACAGGCCAGAGCGCGCCCAAACGGCGTTTGGGCTCGACGCGCGGGACGCCTTGGGACAAAAGGACCCCATGAAATTCTTGGACCAATGCAAGATCTATATCCGCTCCGGTAACGGCGGCGGCGGATCGGTGTCGTTCCGCCGCGAAAAGTACATCGAGTACGGCGGCCCGGACGGCGGCGACGGCGGTCGCGGCGGCGACGTGTGGATCGAGGCCGTCGAAGGCCTCAACACCCTGATCGACTATCGCTATCAGCAGCACTTCAAGGCCGGCACGGGCGTGCACGGCATGGGCCGAGCGCGGCATGGCGCGGCCGGCGAAGACGTCGTCCTGAAGGTCCCGGTCGGCACCGAGGTGCTGGAGGAAGACAAGGAAACCCTGATCGCCGACCTCGATCACGCCGGCATGCGCCTGCTGCTGGCCAAGGGCGGCAACGGCGGCTGGGGCAACCTGCACTTCAAGGGCCCGGTCAATCAGGCGCCCAAGTACGCCAATCCCGGCCAGGAAGGCGAGGAGCGCTGGATCTGGCTTCGCCTGAAGCTGATCGCCGATGTCGGTCTGGTGGGCCTGCCCAACGCCGGCAAGTCGACCTTCCTGGCGGCCGCCAGCGCCGCCAAGCCGAAGATCGCCGACTATCCCTTCACCACCCTGACCCCCAACCTGGGGGTCGTGGATCTGTCCAGCAGCGAGCGCTTCGTGCTGGCCGACATTCCCGGCCTGATCGAGGGCGCTTCCGAGGGCGCGGGGCTCGGCACCCGCTTCCTTGGCCACGTCGAACGCTCGGCGACCCTGATCCACCTGATCGACGCCACCCAGGAAGACGTCGCCGGCGCCTATGAGACGATCCGGGGCGAGCTCGAGGCATATGGCGACGAACTGGCCGACAAGGCCGAGATCCTGGCGCTGAACAAGATCGACGCCCTGGACGAGGAAACCCTCGCCGAGAAGGTCGCCGAGCTGGAAGCCGTATCGGGGATCAAGCCTCGCCTGGTTTCCGGCGTGTCCGGCCAGGGCGTGACCGAACTGCTGCGCGCCGCCTACAAGCAGGTCCGCATCCGTCGCGGCGACCTCGAGGAAGAGATCGACGACGACGAGGATCACGTCGACGAGACCCCTGGAGGCTGGACGCCGTGACGTCGGGCTCCCAGGGAGCTTTCGAGGCCGCCCGCCGCATCGTGTTCAAGGTCGGCTCGGCCCTGCTGGTCGACGCCGAGACGGGCGCAGCCAATCGCGCCTGGCTGGAGGCGTTCTGCGCCGACGCCGCCGACCTGCGCGCCGCCGGCAAACAGGTGCTCGTGGTCTCGTCCGGTGCGGTGGCCCTGGGCCGTCGTCGGCTTGGGCTGACCGGTCGAAAGACCACCCTGCCTGAAAAGCAGGCCGCCGCCGCCGCAGGCCAGAGCCTCCTGATGCGCGCCTGGGAAGAAGCTTTCGAGCCGCACGGGATCGGCGTCGCCCAGATCCTGCTGACCCGCGACGACACCGAGATGCGCCGCCGCTGGCTGAACGCCCGCGCGACGACCGAAACCCTGATGGGCTTGGGCGTCGTCCCCGTGGTCAATGAGAACGACACCGTCGTGACCGAGGAGATCCGGTACGGCGACAACGACCGCCTGGCCGCGCGCGTCGCCCAGATGGCCGGCGCCGACCTCCTGGTGCTGCTGTCGGACATTGACGGCCTCTACACCGCCGACCCGCGCAAGAACCCCAAGGCCGAGCATATCCCGCGGGTCTCCGAGATCACCCCGGAGATCGCCGGCATGGCCGAGGGGGCCAACGCCGCCGCCGGCGTCGGCACCGGCGGCATGGCCACCAAGATCGCCGCCGCCCGCATCGCCCGCGCCGCCGGCTGCGCCACCCTGATCACCCTGGGCTCGCGCCCTCGCCCGCTGGCGGCCATCGCGGCCGGCGAAAAGGCCACCCTGATCGAGGCGGGAGCCTCGCCCGCCGCCGCCTACAAGGCCTGGATCGCCGGCTCGCTGGCGCCCCAGGGCTGGGTCACGGTCGACGCCGGGGCGGCCAGCGCGTTGCTGGCCGGCAAGAGCCTGCTGCCCGCCGGTGTCCGCGCCGTCGAGGGCCCGTTCGACAAGGGCGACGCCGTCCGCGTTCGCGACGAAAACGGCCGTGAGGTCGCCCGGGGCCTCGTGCGCTATGACAGCGCCGACGCCCAGCGGATCGCGGGCCTGCGCTCGGACGCCATCGAGGCCGAACTCGGCTTTACCGAGGGTCCGATGATCCATGCCGACGACCTCGCCGTAGCCCACTAGACCTTTCCAGTACGAGCATTCCCATGGCCTACCGATCGCTCCGCGAATTCATCGACGTCCTGGAGGCCAAGGGCGAATTGGTGCGGGTCAGGGAGCCGGTCTCCAGTGTGCTGGAGATGACCGAAATCCAGACGCGCCTCTTGGCGACCGGCGGCCCGGCGGTGCTGTTCGAGAACGTGCTGCTGCCCGATGGCTCGCGTTCCGAGATGCCGGCGCTGGCCAACCTCTTCGGCACGGTCAAGCGCGTGGCCATGGGCGTCACCCTGGGCGGCGAGCCGCGCGAGACGGCGGGCGAACTGCGCGAGGTCGGCGAACTGCTGGCCTTCCTGCGCCAGCCCCAGCCGCCCAAGGGCCTCAAGGACGCCCTCGACATGCTGCCGCTGGCCAAGACGGTGATGAGCATGCGGCCGGGGACGGTGAAGAAGGCCCCCGTGCAGGAGGTCGTCCTGACCGGCGACCAGATCGACCTTTCCAAGCTGCCGGTCCAGACCTGCTGGCCGGGCGAGCCCGCGCCGCTGATCACCTGGCCGCTGGTCGTGACCAAGGGCCCCAGCAAGGACCGCGAGGACGACTTCAACCTCGGCATCTACCGCATGCAGGTCCTGTCGAAGGACAAGTGCGTCATGCGCTGGCTGGCCCATCGCGGCGGCGCCCAGCACTACGCCCGCCACAAGAAGGCCGGCTCCAAGGAGCCCCTGCCCGCCTGCGCCGTGCTGGGCGCGGACCCCGGCACCATCCTGGCGGCGGTGACGCCGGTGCCCGACACCCTGTCGGAGTACCAGTTCGCCGGCCTGCTGCGCGGGGCCAAGGTCGATCTTGTCCCGGCCAAGACCGTGCCGCTGATGGTGCCGGCCCATGCCGAGATCGTCATCGAGGGCCATGTCCTGCTGGACGAGTTCGCCGACGAGGGCCCCTACGGCGACCACACCGGCTACTACAACAGCGTCGAGAAGTTCCCGGTCTTCCAGGTGACGGCGATCACCATGCGCAAGGACCCGATCTACCTGACCACCTTCACCGGTCGTCCGCCGGACGAGCCCAGCGTGCTGGGCGAGGCGCTGAACGAGGTGTTCATTCCCCTCATTCGCCAGCAGTTCCCCGAGATCGTCGACTTCTGGCTGCCGCCCGAGGGCTGCAGCTACCGCATCGCCGTGGTCTCGATGAAGAAGGCCTATCCCGGCCACGCCAAGCGCGTGATGCTGGGCGTCTGGAGCTATCTGCGCCAGTTCATGTACACCAAGTGGGTGATCGTCGTGGACCACGACATCAACGCCCGCGACTGGAAGGACGTGATGTGGGCGATCAGCACCAAGATGGACCCCGCAAGGGACATCACGGTGATCGAGCACACGCCCATCGACTATCTCGACTTCGCCAGCCCCGAGAGCGGCCTCGGCTCCAAGATCGGCCTCGACGCCACTGACAAGTGGCCGCCCGAGACCAAGCGCGAATGGGGAGAGGAGATCCGCATGGATCAGGCGGTGGTCGACAAGGTCAGCGACATGTGGGGCCGGCTGGGATTGCCGGGGGACGGCAAGCCGATCTGGAAATAGGCTTGCGGGGCGACAACGGTCGGGGGGCCATTGATGAGCGGGTTCGAGTTCTTCTTTTCGCTTTATGGGCTGGTTCTGGGCCTGTCGGTGGTCGAGATCATCGGCGGCGTCGCCCGGCTGACCCATGACGCCAAGGGCGTTCGGATCGGACTGCTGACACCCGTCCTGATCGCGGTATTGCTGACGGATCTGTGCGGCTTCTGGGTGACGGCCTATCTGCTCTACAACGACCGCCCGCTGAACTATCTCATTGTCGTTCTTAGCCTTTTTGCGGCGTCACTGTACTATCTGGCGGCCGCGATCGTCCTGCCGCGCGATCTTACGCAAGAGCCCGATCTCGACGCCGTCTACCTGCAACACCGCCGGCTGATCATGGCCTGTATCGCCATAGCCGGTTTGGTGATGTTCGAGGTGACGCCGTCACTGACGCCCGCCGGTTTCGCTCAGCGGCTCGCGTTCTGGACCAACCTGTCGCAGAGCTGGCAGCCCCTGACCTTTTTCGCCTGCGTCGGCGCGATCATGCTGACGCGGAACAAGGCGGCGAACCTTGGACTGATGGTGCTGATGCTGTCGGTCAACGTCGCCTCTTTCCTCAGATTGCCTTCGATCTGAAGCCTCGTCGAAACCGTTCACGCGATGCACAGCCCTGAGGCCTCGCACGCCACGGCGGCGCGGGCCCTCGCGACGACGGCCCGGATCCCCTCACGAGAGCCTTGATGGACGCCTTTGAGTTCTTTTTCAGCTTTTATGGGCTCTTGCTGGGCTTTTCCGTCGCCGAACTGGTGGGCGGCTTCGCACGACTGCTGGACGGTCGTCGGCAGGTGAAGTTCGGCCTTTTGACGCCGCTCCTCGCCCTGTTCGTGGCCATCGACATCGCCAGTTTCTGGAACCAGGCCTGGGTGATCTTCCGGCCTGCGCCCTACAACTACGCCCTGCTGATCCTGGGTCTTGTGGTGGCCAGCACCTTCTATGTCGCCGCCACCCAGGTCTTTCCACGGGAGCTGAAGGCCGGCGAGAGCCTGGATGACCATTTCTGGGCGCACCGGAAGCTGGTCCTGCTCAGCGTTCTGGCGGCCAACCTGCTGATCGCGCTCGTGTTCTTGGGGCTGGTAAGCATCAACGGTGAGATCGCCCGGCTGAACCTGGGTCCCGTCTTCTGGGTCGGCACGACCCTCTTCATGATCGTCACCCTCGTGGCGGCCCTGGCGCCATGGCGCTGGGTCCCGCCGATCGCTCTGGCGATCCTGCTGGCGTATCAAGGCTGGCAGATCGTGCGCTCGGCCGAGGCGCTGGTCCGTCGAGGCGGCTGGTCGCTGATCGGCGGCTAAGTGGGTTGTCATCGGACGCAGGAGGCGCGAGGACTTCGCCCTATGCGCACCACAGCCCTTCTCGCCATAGCCCTGCTTGCCTTGGGAGCCCCCGCCATGTCCCAGACCTCGCCCTCCAAAGCCCCGTGGGACCAAGCCTTCCTGCCGCCGGCGCCGCACTGGCAGGGCGCCAGCCAGAAGCTGATCCGCGACAAGGCCGATCCGTGGGTGACGCCGTTCGAGGCCGACGCCGAGCACAATTTCTCGCCGAGCTACGCCGACACCCGCGCCTGGTTCCAGAAGCTGGACAAGGCCAGCCCCCTGATCCGCGTCGAGGCGTTCGGCGTCTCGCCGCAAGGCCGCGAGATCTTCGCGGTGATCGCCAGCAAGGACGGCGACAAGCTGGATCCCAAGAAGCCGCTGCTGCTGGTCCAGGCGGGCATCCACCCCGGCGAGATCGACGGCAAGGACGCGGGCATGATGCTGCTGCGGGACGTGGCCTTCCACGGCAAGGACGGGCTGCTCGACAAGGTCAACCTCGTCCTGATCCCGATCCTTTCGGTCGACGGCCATGAGCGTTCGGGCCCCTATTCGCGCCCCAACCAGCGGGGCCCCCGCATCCAGGGCTGGCGCAACACCGCGACTAACCAGAACCTCAACCGCGACTTCATGAAGCTGGACCAGCCGGAGATGCGCGCGCTGAAGCGCCTGCAGGCCAAGTACAAGGCCGATCTCTATGTCGACGTCCACGTGACCGACGGCATGGACTACCAGTACGACGTCACCTACGGCTTCAACGGCGAGAACGGCGTCTGGAACCGCTCGCCGGCCATCGCCAAGTGGCTGGACGGGGTGCTGAAGCCCGCCATGAACAAGAGCCTGGAAGCCGAGGGCCATATCCCGGGCGAGCTGGTGTTCGGCGTTGACGAACACAATCCGAAAGCCGGCTTCTCGGATGGGGGCCTGGGTGAGCGCTTCTCGAACGGCTGGGGCGCGGCGGCTCACGTCCCGACCATCCTGATCGAGAACCATAGCCTCAAGCCCCACGCCCAGCGGGTGCTGGGGACCTATGTGTTCATCGAGACGGCCCTGAAGCTGCTGGCCGAGAAGGGCGGGGATCTGCGGCAAGCGATCGCCACCGATAGCGCCCTGCGCCCCTCCGAGATTCCAGCCAACTTCGTCGCTGATCCCAAGCCCGCCTACACGCGCGCCTTCAAGGGCATTCGCTACGAGTACTACGACAGCCCCGCCTCGGGCCGGAAGGAAGTACGCTGGCTGGGTGAGGCCGATCCCGAGATCTGGAACGTTCCCTTCTACGGCTCCAAGCCCTCTCTGACCCTCAAGCGCCCGGCGGCCTACTATGTGCCCAGCCACCGCCCCGACATCATCGAGCGCCTGAAGCTGCACGGGGTGACGCTGGAAACCCTGCCCGCCGACAAAACGCTGAAGGTCGAGATGATCCGCCTCGTCGATCCCAAGATCGCCACGCGCGCCAACGAGGGCCACGTCCAGATCAGCGTGGAGAAGGTGACGACCGAGACCCGCGACTGGACCTTCCCCAAGGGCTCGGTACGCGTGTCGACGGACCAGACGCTGGGTGATCTGGTCGTGCTGCTGCTGGAACCGCAATCCAGCGAGAGCCTGTTCGCCTGGGGCATGGTTCCCGAGGTGCTGAGCCGCGTCGAGTATATCGAGCCCTACGCCATCGCGCCGTTGGCTGAGAAGATGATGGCGGCGGACCCGGCGCTGAAGGCCGAGTTCGAAGCCAAGCTGGCGGCGGAGCCCAAGTTCGCCGCCGATCCTGCCGCGCGTCTGGCCTGGTTCTACAAGCGCACCCCGTTCTACGACGATCACCATCTGCTCTACCCGATCGCCCGCGAAATCGCGCGATAGGCACGCCGGGTTGCCGATCCCGGGCGGAAGGCCTCATATGGCGCTCCGCTCCGGGGGGAGCGGGCGTAAGGACGACGAAAAGACCATGGACACGATCGTTTCCGGCCACGCTGCGGCGCTCTGGGCCGGCCTCAATCTCTTTCTGCTGCTGATCCTCTCGCTGCTGGTCGTGCGCCTGCGCCAGAAGCACAAGGTGGCCCTGGGCGACGAGGGCATTCCTGAACTCGCCCGCGCCATCCGCGCCTTCGGCAACGCCTCGGAGTACATTCCGTCGGGCATCGCCGCCCTGGCGGTTCTGGCCGTCGCCGGCGCCGCGCCCCTGGCGATCCACGTGGTGGGCTTCATCCTGTTCGCCGGCCGCGTGGTTCACGCCATCGGCCTGTCCAACAGCGGCGGGGCCTCGATCCCGCGCGCCGTGGGCATGGTGGCGACCTGGCTGGCCTATATCTTCGCCGGTGTGGCCCTGCTGCTGTCGGCCATCGGGTAGCTACGAATTGTCCTCCCCCGTTGCACGGGGGAGGAGATCACGTCCATAAGACCGCATGGACGATAATCTGCTGCATGACGTGGTCGCCGCCGCGCGCAAGGCCGGGGCCGACGCGGCCGAGGCTGTCTTCGCCGAGCGCCAATCCCTTTCGGTTTCCGTTCGCCTGGGCGAGCTGGAAGAGGTCGAGCGCGAGGAGGCGCGGGACCTTGGCCTGCGGGTCTTCATCGGTCAGCGCAGCGCCACCGTATCCGGCTCCGACATTTCGTCCGAGGCCCGCGCCAAGCTGATCGAGCGCGCTGTCGCCATGGCCCGCCTGGCGCCGGAAGATCCCTATGCCAGCCTCGCCCCCCAGGATCGCCTCGCGGGCGGTCCGTTCCCCGACCTTGATCTGATCGACGCCTACGAGCCCTCGGCCGAGACCCTGGAGACCCAGGCCCGCACCGCCGAGGCGCACGCCCGCGCGGTCAAGGGCGTCACCAATTCCGATGGCGGCTCGGCCACTTGGTCGTCGTCGCGCTGGGCCCTGGTGACCAGCGACGGCTTCCACGGCGCGCATGCAGCCACGGGCCACTCCATCTCGGCCTCGGCCATCGCGGGCGAGGGCGCTGGCATGGAGCGCGGCGGCGAGGGGCGTTCGGCCCGCCACTTCGGCGATCTGCCGGCGGCGGGCGATATCGGCATGGCGGCCGGCCGCCAGGCCGTGGCCCGCCTGAACCCACGCAAGATCGCCTCCACCACCGCGCCGGTGATCTTCGAAAACCGCCTGGCCATGAGCCTGATCGGCCCGCTGCTGGGCGCGATCTCCGGCCCGTCGATCGCGCGCGGCACCTCGTTCCTGAAGGACAAGCTGGGCCAGGCGATCTTCGCCAAGGGCGTCAACCTGCTGGAAGACCCGCACCGGGTGCGCGGCCTCGGCTCGGCGCCCTTCGACGATGAGGGCGTGGCCACGCAAGCCCGCGCCCTGATCGAGGACGGCGTGCTGACCACCTGGCTGCTGAACACCAGCTCGGCCAGGCAGCTGGGTCTGGTCACCACCGGCCACGCCTCGCGCGGCCTGGCGGGTCCGTCCGGCGTCTCGACCCACAACCTGACGCTCCAACCAGGAACCCAGGACCTGAAGGGGCTGATGCAGGACGCCGGAACGGGTCTGGTCGTCACCTCGATGTTCGGCCCCTCGCTGAACGGCAACACCGGCGACTGGTCGGTCGGCTGTTCGGGCTACTGGTTCGAAAACGGCGAAAGCACCGGCCCGGTCACCGAGATCACCGTCGCCGGCAACCTGATCGACATCTACGCCCGCCTCGTACCGGGCTCGGATCTCGAGTTCCGCGGCGCCAGCAACAGCCCCTCCCTCTTGGTCGACGCCCTGGCGATCGCGGGCAAATGAACGACCTGGACCTGATCATCGCCGCAGCGCGGGAGGCGGGCGAACTGGCGCTCGGCGCGCGCGAGAGCGGCCTGACGATCTGGTCCAAGGAAGGCGGCTCGCCGGTCACAGACGCCGACCTCGCCGTCGACACCCTGCTGCGCACCGAGCTGCGCGCCGAACGCCCGGACTATGGCTGGCTGTCGGAAGAAACCGCCGACGACCCGGCGCGTCTGGCGACCGGACGACAGTTCGTGGTCGATCCGATCGACGGCACGGTCGCCTTCATGAAGGGCAAGCCCTGGTTTGCAGTGTCGATCGCCGTGGTCGAGGACGGCCAGCCCATCGCCGCCGTGGTCCACGCCCCCGCCCTGGACGAGACCTACGCCGCCACCCTGCAGGGGCCGGCCACTCTGAACGGCGCGCCGATCGCCCCCAGCGCCACCGAGGCGCTGGAAGGCGCGGCCATGCTGGGCGACGCCAAGATGTTCGCCCACCCCGCCTGGCGCGAGCCGTGGCCGACCATGCGGATCGAGACCCGCAACTCCATCGCCTATCGGGCGTGCCTCGTCGCCGCCGGCGCGTTCGACGCCGCCGTGGCGCTGTCCCCCAAAAGCGAGTGGGACGTGGCGGCCGCCGACCTGATCTGCCAGCGCGCCGGCGCGGCGCTCAGTGATCACAAGGGCCGCCCCTACGCCTATAATCGGCCCGTTCCGCAGGTTCCGAGCCTGGTTTGCGCCAATCGCGCGCTTGCGCCATTGATCCTTAACCGTGTCGGGCATATCGAGCTGCCATAACCATAATTCCTCGCAGGAACTTGCTCAAAATGCCTGACAAGCAGCTTCTTCATATCGTAGTCGGCGGCGAGCTTAAGGACGTCGCGGGCGTCGAATTCCGTGACCTCTCCAAGGTCGAGTTCGTCGGCGCCTATCCGAGCTACGACGAGGCCCACAAGGCCTGGAAGGCCAAGGCCCAGGCCACGGTCGACAACGCCCACGCCCGCTACTTCATCATCCACGCCCACAAGCTGCTGGATCCGAGCGAGGGGTGAGGGTGCTAAGTTCCTCCCCCGCATCGCGGGGGAGGTGGCCCAGAGGGCCGGAGGGGGCTAACTCAGCCAATTTCCAGCTGGCACCCTCAGTCGCTCCGCGACAGCTCCCCCGTATCACGGGGGAGCATCTTCACTCCCGCCGCAGGATCTTGTCGGTCAGCACCTTGCCCAGCATGCCGGCGCGGAAGGTCTTCTTCATCTCGACCGGGTCGTAGTCGTCGCTCTCGACCCAGTCGCTGAAGCTCAGACCCTGGGGCTCGCCCTTCTCCAGGTACTGCTCGAAGACATAGTCCAGCACGCCGGTGTTGCCGTGCTTGATGTGCAGGTAGCGCGGGCCCAGCTGCTTCATCGCCTCGCGTGATCGGCTGGCCCAGGCGATAGTGGGCATAGAACACGCTCATGATCCCAGCCCGGTCTGCGCCGGACTTGCAGTGCATCAGGGCCGGATACTCGATCCGCTCAAACAGTTCCTTGGCGCCGCGCACCCGCTCGCGGATCGGGACCTCTCGCGAAGTGATCACGAAGTCGACGAAGTTCAGGCCCAGGCGCTCGCAGGCGTCCTTCTCCAGCGCATAGAAGCTGCCGTCGAAGCCGCCGCGCAGGTTCACGATCGTCTTGATCCCGCGCCTCTTCCACCAGGCCAGCTGGAACGGCCAGGGCTGGTTGGCGCGGACGAGCTCCGGGCTGATCCAGTGGGCGTTGGAAAAGCCCAGCCGCAGATAGGCGTGGTCATTCCACAGATAGTGGAGATAGGTCTTGAACCGGCCCCAGGGCGTGGTCAGGTCGAACTTGGCCAAGGCGGCGCGATCCTTCGGAAAATCTGGGTCTAAGTAGGGGCATAGCCCGCGAAAGGCAAAATCCAGCGACGATCCGCCTTCAGAGCGTCGCTTTTCGACGCCAGTGCGTCCCGCGCGTCCTTGACAGCCTCCTCCCGAAATCCGACCCCTCCCCCATGACCGCACAGGATCGTCCGCAGCCCTCGAACCGCGCCCTGATGGGCCGGATGTGGCGCGAATTCCTCCAGCCGCGCTGGAAGGGCTTCCTGGTCTCGATGATCAGCGCAGTGATCGTGGCGCGACTGACGGTGATGCTGGGCGAATATGTCGAGCCCGCCGTCGACAAATTGATCGCTCATCCCCAGCCCGGCGCCCTGATCTGGGTGCCTCTGACCATCGCTGGCCTGGCCGTGGCGCGCGGCGTCTTCCAGGTGATCCAGGCCAGCCTGATCAACCGCATCGGCAACGGCGTAGTCGGGGACATGCAGACGCGCCTGTTCGGCCGGCTGATCCGGGCGGACCTGGCCCGCCTGCGCGGCGCTCACTCGGGCTCCTATGTCGCCTCGGTGCTCTACGACGCCGGCCTGATCCGCGAGGCGGCGACCACCGGCGTCATCAACTATGTCCGCGAAGCCCTGATCGTCGCCATCACCCTGTGGGCGCTGTTCAACAGCGATCCGATCCTGGCCGCCGGCGTGCTGATCATCGTGCCGGGCGTCAGCGGGGTGATCCGCCACTTCTCCAAGCGCACGACCAAGGCCGCCAAGGGGGCCATGGGCGAGACCTCCAACCTCTCCACCGCGATCATGGAGAGCCTGGACGGGGTCAAGATCGTCAAGATGGAGAACCGCGAGGCCTATGAGGAGGCCCGCGTCGCCGCTGTGGTCGAGCGCCGCCAGCGCCACCTGATCAAGGGCAGCAACGCCCGCGCCATGGCCGCTCCCGCCACAGAACTCTTCTCGCAGCTGGTGATCGCCGCCGTCTTCGCCTACGCCGGCTGGCGGGCGATCACCGGCGCGCTGGTCGTCGGCCCCTTCACCCTGCCGCCGATCACGCCAGGCGGGTTCCTCAAGTTCGTGATCCTGCTGGGCATCGCGGCCCAGTCCCTGCGTCAGGTCGCCAACCTGCAGACCGTGTTCAGCGAGGGGCTGACCGCCGCCCGTCGCCTGTTCGAGGCCCTGGACGTGGCCCCAACCATCGTCGATCCGGCCGACGCCAAGGCCCTGCCGCCGGGCGAAAGCATGATCGCCCTGGCCGACGCGACCTTCTCGTACGGCGCGGACATTCCGGCCCTGTCGAGCGTCAACCTGCAGGCGCGCAAGGGTGAGACCGTGGCCCTGGTCGGCCCCTCTGGCGGCGGCAAGAGCTCGATCCTGAACCTGATCCCCCGCTTTTACGACGTGAACGCCGGCGCGGTGACCATAGACGGTCACGACGTGCGGTCGGTGACCCTGGCCAGCTTGCGCGACCGCATCGCCCTGGTCACCCAGGAGCCGTTCCTGTTCGACGACACGATCCGCGCCAACATCGCCTACGCCCGACCCGGGGCCAGCCAGCTGGAGATCGAAGCGGCCGCTCGCCAGGCCGCCGCCCACGACTTCATCCTGGCCCTGCCCGAGGGCTATGACACCCCGGTCGGCGAGGGCGGCGCGCGCCTGTCGGGCGGTCAGCGCCAGCGCATCGCCATCGCCCGCGCCTTCCTGAAGGATGCGCCGATCCTGCTGCTGGACGAGGCCACCAGCGCGCTCGACACCGAGAGCGAGGCCCAGGTGCAGGCGGCGCTGGAGCGCCTGATGGCGGGCCGCACGACGATCCTGATCGCTCACCGCCTGTCGACCGTGAAGAACGCCGACCGCATCTATGTGATCGACAAGGGGCGGGTCGTGGAGACGGGCTCGCATGCCGAGCTCGTCCGCGCCGGCGGTCTCTATGCGCGCCTCGCCAAGGCTCAGAATCTGGACCACCCGGCGCCCGACCAGGACGGGGAGATCACGGCTTGAGACCGCTTCGTTCGCCCTGGGTGATGGGCGCGCTGACCCGTTTCTTCTCGGGCTATATCGCGCTGACCTACAAGACCCTGCGCTGGACGCGCGAGGGCCAGGCGATCGCTGACCGCGTTCAGGCCGAGGCCCTAGCCAGCGGCGGCGGCGCGATCCTGGCGCTATGGCATTCGCGGGTGCCCGTCGGGCCGGCGACCTGGCCGCAGGGACCAGACAAGCCCGAGATCCGCGTCCTGGTCAGCCAGTCGCGCGACGGCGAGTTCATCGCCCGGGTGATCGCGCGCCTGGGCCTGCCGTCGATCCGGGGCTCGTCGCTGAAGAAGACCGACACCAACAAGAACAAGGGCGGCGAGCAGGCCTTCCGCGACATGGTCAAGTGGGTGAAGGACGGCGGGGCCATGGCCATCACGCCGGACGGTCCGCGCGGGCCCGTCGAGGTGATGCAGAAGGGCGCGATCGCCCTGGCAAGGGTCAGCGGCGCGCCGGTGCTGTTCGTCGGCGTGGCGGTCAATCCCTGCATCCGCCTGAAGACCTGGGACCGCACCATCATCCCCCTGCCCTTCGCCAAGGCGGCCATGGTCTGGGACGGCCCCGTTCAGGCCGGTCGAGACGACGATCCCGACGCTCTGGTCGAGGCCTGGGGCGCGCGACTGAGCGCCGTTTCCCGCCGCGCGGAAGCCATTGTCGGCGAAACCGCGCCCAAAGATTGATCCCTCCCCCGCTTGGTGGGATGTAGGACCCATGCCGCAAGACGCCCACGGACACGCTCACGATCATGGCCACGGTCATGGCCACGGTCATGGCCATCATGGTCACGACCACGACCACGGGCACGGGCATGGGCATGGGCATGGGCATGGGCATCATCACCATGGCCACGGGCATCACGGCCACCACCATCACGCCCCCAAGGACTTCGGCCGCGCGTTCGCGATCGGCACGGCGCTGAACCTCGGCTTCGTCATCGTCGAGGCGGGGGCGGGGATTTTCACGCACTCGTTGGCGCTGCTCGCCGACGCCGGCCATAACCTCTCCGACGTGCTCGGGCTCCTGTTGGCCTGGGGCGCGACGATCCTGGCCAAGCGCGCGCCCAGCGCGCGGCGCACCTATGGCCTGCGCAAGGGCACGATCCTCGCCTCGCTGGCCAACGCCGCCCTGCTGCTGGTGGCGGTGGGCGCCATCGCCTGGGAGGCCATCCGTCGCTTCGCCGCGCCGCAGCCCATCGAGACCGGCCCGGTGATGATCGTCGCGGCCATCGGTATCGTCATCAACACCGCCACGGCGCTGATGTTCATGAAGGGCTCCAAGGAAGACCTGAACATTCGCGGCGCCTTCCTGCACATGGCGGCCGACGCCGCCGTCTCGGCCGGGGTGGTGATCGCGGCCCTGATCATGACCTTCACCGGCTGGCTGTGGCTGGACCCTGTGGTGAGCCTCGTCATCGTGGCGGTCATCGTGCTGGGCACCTGGGGCCTGCTGCGCGACTCGCTGGACCTGGCCCTGGACGCGACGCCGCGCGGGATCGATACCCAAAAGGTCCGAGACTGGCTGGCCGAGCGCCCGGGCGTCAGCGAGGTCCACGACCTGCACATCTGGGCCATGAGCACGACCGAAACGGCGATGACCGCCCATGTCGTGCGACCGCTGGACGCCGACCACGACCAGTTCCTGCACGAAACCTGCGCCGAGCTGGCCAGCCGGTTCAACATCGGCCATGTGACCATCCAGGTTGAAAGCAGCCATGGCGCGCACGCCTGCCGCCTGGCGCCGGCGGACGTCGTGTGATCCGGCCAGACGCGCTGAATCTCTACCGGGCCGCCACGGGCCTTCTCGAACCCGTCGCCCCGGCCCTGCTGACCCACCGCGCCCGCAGGGGCAAGGAGGATCCCGCCCGTTTGGCCGAACGGCTGGCGCGGGCCGATACACCCCGCCCTGATGGTCCGCTCGTCTGGCTGCATGGCGCCAGCGTCGGCGAGAGCCTGTCGATCCTGCCGCTCGTGGAACGCCTTCGCGCCGAGAAGCCCAAGGTCACCGTGCTGGTGACCTCCGGCACCACCACCTCGGCCGCCCTGCTGGCCAAGCGTCTGCCGCCCGGCACGATCCACCAGTACGCGCCCGTCGATGCGCCGGGGGCCGCCAGACGGTTCATCGCGCGGTGGAAACCCGACCTCGCTGTCTTCGTCGAAAGCGAGCTTTGGCCGAACCTCTTGCTTGAGGCCAAGGCCGCCGGGACGCGCCTGGCGCTGGTCTCCGCCAAGCTGTCGGATCGCAGCTTCGCCGGCTGGTCCACCCGTCCGCAAGCCGCGCGCCGGCTGCTTTCCGTCTTCGACCTGATCCTAGCCCAGGACGCGCGCGCGCATCAGCGTTTCGAGAGTCTCGGCGGCAGGGTCGCGGGCGAGGCCGACCTGAAGTTCGGCGCGGGGCCGCTGCCGGTCGATCCGGCGGCTCTGGCGGTGGAGCAGGCGCGGTTCCCGATTCCGCCCCTTTTGATCGCCAGCACACACCCTGGCGAAGACGAGATCACGCTGGATGTCATCGCTGCGCTTCCAGAGCGTCCCCCGGTAATCCTCGCACCCCGTCACGTCGAGCGGGGTCCCACCATCGTCGCCCTGACCCAGGCGCGAGGCCTGTCGGCGTCGCTTCGCAACCAGTCGCCCGGACAGCCCGCTGACGTCGTCGTCGCGGACACGCTGGGGGAGATGGGCCTCTGGTTCCGCCTGGCGCGGACCAGCGTCATCGCCGGAAGCCTCGTTCCCGACATCGGCGGCCACAATCCGCTGGAGGCCGCGCGACTGGACTGCCCGACGATCAGCGGCCCGTTTGTCGAGAACTGGACCTCGGCCTATGCAGGCCTCGAAGCGGTCGGCGGCGTGGTCGTGACCGCGCCAGGCGACCTGGCGAAGGCGATCACCGCCGATCTGGCCGATCCTGACGCAGCGCGGGCGCGCGCGACCCGGGCCCGCGACTTCGTCGAGCGTCGCGACCGCGAGGCGCGCGACGGACTTTCCCGTATTCTTGAGCTCGTTCCATGAAACTCGGCACGCCCCGCTGGTGGTACGTCAAGAGCGGCGCGCCTGCGCCGATCACCCGCGCGCTGCTGACGCCCCTGTCCTGGCTGTGGGCCGGAGCCACCCGCCGCCGCATCGCCCGCGCCAAGCCCGCGATTGTCGGGGCGCCGGTGATCTGTGTGGGCAATGTCACCATGGGCGGCGCCGGCAAGACGCCGATCGTGCGGGAACTACTGCTGACCCTGACCCAGCGGGGCGTCGCCGCCCACGGCCTGTCGCGCGGCTACGGCGGCAAGTTGAAGGGGCCGGTCCAGGTCGACACCGCGCGACACAGCGCCGCCGATGTCGGCGACGAGCCGCTGATGCTGGCGCAGGACTTCCCGATGTGGGTCGCCACCGATCGCGTCGCTGGGGCCAGGGCGGCCGCGCGCAAGGGCGCGCAGGCGATCGTCATGGACGACGGCCACCAGAATCCCAGTGTCAGGAAGGCCCTGTCGCTGGTCGTGGTCGACGGCGAGACCCGCAACGGCGAGTGGCCGTTCGGCGACGGTCGGGTCTTCCCGGCAGGACCGATGCGTGAACCGCTAAAGGTCGGCCTGTCCCGCGCGGACGCGGTGATCGTCCTGCTGCCGGTAGATATGGAGCAGCCGGACTTCGATCTTCTGGTCGCGTTCGGCGACATTCCCGTGCTGGTCGCCCGCCTGGAAGCCGCAGCCCCGGTCCCCAAGGGCCCGCAGGTCGGCTTCGCCGGCATCGCCAAGCCCTGGAAGGTCGAGAAGGCCCTGACCGCCGCCGGCTGTCAGCTGGTCGACTTCGCCCCCTTCCCCGATCACGGCGCCTACAGCGAAGCGACGCTCGCCTTCCTGGAAGACCGCGCCAAGGTCTACGATGCGGGGCTGGTGACGACCGAGAAAGATTGGGTCCGGCTCCCCCCGGCCTGGCGCGACAAGGTCACGCCCTGGCCCGTGCGCGCCCGGTTCGACGATCCGGACGCTCTGGACAAACTGCTGAAGAGCATCGGGCTGTAGGGACCAAAACCCTCCCCCTAGCGGGGGAGGATCGGATCACTTGTAGACCACGCCACCTTTGATGACCGAGGTCACGCGCTGGAGCTCGGTGACATCCTTCAGAGGATCGCCCTTCACGGCGATCAGGTCGGCCGCCTTGCCGGGCGTCAGGCTGCCGATCTCGTGGCTCAGCGAGAAGTGGTAGGCCGCGTTGACCGTGGCGGTCTGGATGGCCTCCAGCGGGGTCAGGCCCGCCTTGACCAGCAGGGCGAACTCACCGGCGTTGTCGCCGTGCGCCGAGACGCCGCTGTCGGTGCCGAAGGCGATCTTGACGCCGCCGGCGTGGGCGCGGCGAACCATGTCCAGCATCTTGGGCCCAGCTTCCAGGGCCTTCGCGGTCTGAGCCGGCGTGAAATAGTTGTTCGGCCCCGAGGCGATCCGAGCCACGAAGTCACCGGCCATCAGGGTGGGCACCAGATAGCCGCCCGACTTTTTCATCAGGGCGATGCCCTCGTTGTCGAGATAGGTGCCGTGCTCGATCGAGTCGCCGCCCGCTTTGAGGAACGCGTTGATGCCGTCGCCGCCATGGGCGTGGGCGGTCACCTTGCGGCCCATGCTGTGCGCGGACTCGACGATCGCGGCCAGCTCGGCGTCGGAGAATTGTTTGGCCAGACCGGCGGCGGTGTTGGACAGCACGCCGCCCGTCGCCGTGATCTTGATGAGGTCGGCGCCCAGCCAGATCTGTTCGCGCACGGCGCGACGGCAATCGTCTGCGCCCGAGCAGACCGATTCCGGCCGCAAGGCGTGCATGACGTCCTCGCTATAGCCGTTGATGTCGCCATGGCCGCCATGGACCGAGATCGACGAGCCCGACGCCAGGATGCGGGGCCCGGCCACGTCGCCGCGCTTGACGCCTTCCCGTAGGGCGAAGATCGCCTGGCTGTTGGCCCCCAGATTGGCCACGGTCGTGAAGCCGGCCATCAGGGTCTTGCGAGCGAAGCCGGCCCCCACCATGGCGCTGTCGGACGGCGACTGCGTCACGGCCTGCAGGCGTCCGTTCGGGTTCTGCTGGCCGGTCAGGTGGACGTGGCTGTCGATCAGGCCGGGCAGCACGAAGCTGTCCTTAAGGTCGACGACCTTGCCGCCGGGCTCGGCGACATAGCCGTCGAGGACGCGCGTCACCTTGCCGTTTTCGAGGACCAGGGTCTTGGCGGTCTCGACCTTGCCCGTTGCAGGGTCGGCCAGAAGGCGCCCCGCCTGGACAAAGGTCGCCTGAGCGTTCGCGGCGCCGGCCAGCGCGCTCGTCACAACCAGGGCGCAGGCGCCCGCCATCCATTTCCGCATCACGTCCTTACGCCCCCGCTTTGCGCGCGAAGTCCCAGGCCCCCTTGGCCAGGACCGGCACGCGCGCCTCCATCAGCTGCGCATGGGCGCTGGCGGCGGTGCCGTCACGGACGCGGCCGACGATACCCTGGCAGATCCCGGCCAGTCTGAAGAGGTTGTAGCTGAAATACCAGTCGAGTTCCGGCAGGCCGTCGCGGCCGGTGGCCTTGCAGTAGCGGGCCACGGCCTCGGGGATGGTCGGGATACCGTAGGCGGTCAGATCATCGACGCCCGACAAGCCACCGCGCTGATCGGACGGCATCACCCAGTTCATCAGGAAATAGCTGAAGTCGGCCAAGGGGTTGCCCAGGGTCGACAGCTCCCAGTCCAGCACCGCGATCACGCGCGATTCGGTCGGGTGCAGGATCATGTTGTCGAGGCGATAGTCGCCGTGGACGATCGAGGTCTGGTCGTCCGCCGGCACGGTGGCCGGCAGCCATTCCATCAGACGGTCCATTTCCTCAATCGTCTTGGTCTCGCTGGCCTTGTACTGCTTGGTCCAGCGGTCGATCTGGCGCGCGAAGTAGTTGCCGGGCTTGCCGTAGTCAGCGAGGCCGACGGCCGCGTAGTCGACAGTGTGCAGGGCCGCCAGGGTGTCGATCTGGGCCTCGTAGATCGCCCGCCGCTCGGCCGGCTGATAGTCGGGCAGCGTGCCGTCCCACAGGATGCGGCCCTCGACGTTCTCCATCACGTAGAAGATCGTGCCGATGACGTCCTCGTCCATACACAGCGCATAGGCCTTGGCGACGGGGAAGTCGGCCTTGTTCAGGCCCGAGATCACCTTGTACTCGCGGTCCACCGCGTGGGCGCTGGGCAGGAGCTTGCCCGGCGGCTTGCGGCGCAGGACGTACTTCCGGGCCGGCGTGACCAGCTGATAGGTCGGGTTCGACTGCCCGCCTTTGAACTGGCGCACCTCAAGCGGGCCGGCGTAGCCCTCGACGTTCGCTTCAAGCCAGGCCGCCAGCTTGGCCTCGTCGATCGCATGGCGCGGGTCGACGGGCTTGGTGCCGGAGTTCAGATCCTGGGCGGACTGTTCGGCGGCTTCGGCCATGGCGCTTTCTCCCCAACGCTTGTTTGAATGGGGAGTTTAGAGGGTGCGGCGTAGGTGGCAAGCCTCTCGCGGCGGAACCGTCAGCCCAACGCCCGCCAGCCGATGTCGCGACGATAGAAGCCGCCGTCTAGGGTGATGCTCTCCAGAGCCGCGTAGGCGGACTCTCGCGCCTCGACCAGGGTCTCGCCCAGGGCGCAGACGTTCAGCACCCGACCGCCCGAGGCCACCAGCCGCCCCTCGAACTCACGCGTCGTGCCGGCATGGAAAACCACGACGCCGGCGCCGAAGTCCTTGTCGGCGCCCTGGATGCGGCCGCCGGTCTTGGGCGCGTCGGGATAGCCCTCGGCGGCCAGCACGACGCAGATCGCCGCCTCGTCGCGCCACTTGGGCGGTTCGGCCGAGGCCAGCTCGCCCTTCGCGGCCGCCAGCAGGATCGGCACGATGTCGCTTTCCAGCCGCAGCATCAGGGTCTGGCACTCGGGATCGCCGAAGCGGGCGTTGTATTCGACGAGCTTGGGGCCCGTCGGCGTCAGCATCAGGCCAGCGTACAGCACGCCCACATACGGATTGCCCTCGGCGGCCATGCCCTCGACGGTCGGGACGATCAGTTCCCGCCAGGCCTGGTCGATCAGGGCCTCCGTCAGCACCGGGGGCGGCGAATAGGTGCCCATGCCGCCAGTGTTGGGGCCTTCGTCGCCGTCATAGGCCCGCTTGTGATCCTGGGCCGCGCCGAACAGGACGGCGGTCTTGCCGTCGCAGACGGCGAACAGCGAGGCCTCCTCGCCGTGCATGAACTCCTCGATCACCACCCGCGCCCCTGCCGAGCCGAAACGGCCGCCCAGCATGTCGATCACGGCGGCGTCGGCCGCGGCGCGATCGGGAGCGATGACCACGCCCTTGCCGGCCGCCAGGCCGTCGGCCTTGATCACGAACGGCGCTTCAAGGGTGTCGAGGAAAGCGCTGGCCGTGGCCACCTCCTCGAAGACGCCATAGGCCGCCGTGGGCAGACCGTGGCGCTGGCAGAAGTCCTTGGTGAAAGCCTTGGAGGTCTCCAACTGCGCCGCGCGCTGGCTGCCGCCGAAACAAGGCACGCCGATCTCAGCCAGCTTGTCGGCGAGGCCGACCTCCAGCGCCGACTCCGGACCGACCACCACCAGATCCGCGCCGATCTCCTTCGCCAGAGCGACGAGGCCGTCGGCGTCGGTCGCCTTGACCGCCCGCAGCTCGGCTACGGCTTCGATGCCTGGATTGCCCGGCGCCGCGACAAGGCGGCCGCACAGTGGCGACTGGGCGATCTTCCAGGCCAGGGCGTGCTCGCGCCCGCCGGACCCGACGAGGAGGATGGTCAGCTTTTCCATGAGCGCGGGGTGTGACGTGCGACCGGCATCGGGTCAAGCGCGCTCTCGCCCCCGCAGGCCGCCATTGGCCCCATCGCGCTGGCGACGAGGCCGGCCGTCCGCAGAAGGGGCCCATGGACGCGCTCTTTTCCCCCGCCCTCGCCCTGCACATCAGTTGCGGCCTGATCCTCGTCGGCGCGGGTCTCCTGCCCCTCTGCACGACCAAGGGCTCGCAATGGCATCGGCGCTGGGGCCGCGTCTTTGTTATGCTGATGGGCCTGATGCTTGCCGCAGCCTGGGTCATGACAGCCCTGCGCTTCAACGCCTACTTCGCCGCCCTGTCCTCGACCGCCACCCTGACCGTTTTCTCGGGCGTACGGGTCCTCAGGCGCAAGCGGCCCGATCTCGATCCGCATCAGCGCGCCACGCGGCTGGACTGGATCGCGACTTTGACGGTCATCGCGGTGGGGGTCTGGGTTCTGGGTCTTCTGCTAAGCGGTAGAACGGACAGCCCCAAGACCACTACGATCGCGCTGGTCTACGCCTGCTTCCTCTATGGTGGATGGGACCTCTGGCGGTTCATCCAGCCGACGGCATGGCCGTTCTCGCCGGACCTCTGGACGTACGAGCATCTTGTGAAGATGCTGAGCGCCTATGGCGCGGTGCTCAGCGCCTTTTCGGGAAACTTCCTGACCTTCCTGCCCACGCCATGGAGCCAGCTCTGGCCGACCCTGCTGTTTCAACCCGCGGCGATCGTCTGGGTCGCCGCCCTGGTGGTGCGTCGCAAACGCTTGTCGCCCGCGTGAGGGCGGCGCCGACCACCGCATGCGTCGCGGGCCTTACGGCCTATAGCTGGTTGGCGACGACTATCTGCGCCGCCTGGTTCGCCCGCCGCTTCGCCCTGGCCGATGGGCGGGTCCTCAGCGTCGAGCAGTCGCTGGCCTGGCAAGGGGCGATCTATGCCGCCTGGTTGCCCGTGATCGGCGTCGTCTGGCTGGTGCTACGGCGGTTCGGAGCCGGGTTCCGAGGCGTCCTGGCCGCCTTCGCCACAGGCCTCGTCATCGTGCCGCTGGAGGCCTTGGTCGCCAGCCTGATCGACCAGATCTTCGCCGGCGGGGGCGACCTCGCGGAGAGGGCGTTGGGTCGCGCGCCAGTCTGCATCCTGCTGCATACCGCCATCGTCGCGGTCGGCCTGGCCGCTGCGCACCACCGCCGCGCCGCCGAAGCAAGCGCGCGCAATGCGCTCCTGCAGGCCGCCCTCGCCGAAGCCCGCGCCACGCCCGTCTTGGACGTCGCTGAACGCCTGATGGTCATGGCCGGCGCACGCCGTGTCCCAGTGGACATCACGGCGGTCGAATGGTTCGGCGCGGCCGACAACTATGTGGTCGTCCATTGGGATGGACGCGAGGGCCTGATGCGCGCGACCTTGCAGAGCCTCGAGGCGCGGCTTGATCCGCGCCTCTTCGCCCGCGCTCACCGCTCGGCGCTGGTCAACCTGTCCAAGGTCTCACAGGCCCAGCCCTTGTCCGACGGGTCCTGGCGGCTGACCCTGGCCAGCGGCGCGGAGGTCGTGACCAGCCGAACCTACCGGGACGCGTTGCTCAAACGTCTCGGCCGACAGGCTTTAGACCCTCAGGCCGCGTCCATATCCAGCGAGTAGCCCGCCGAACGCACGGTGCGGATGGGATCCGCGTCGGCCGTGCCGTTCAGCGCCTTGCGGAGACGACCGATGTGGACGTCAACGGTGCGGGCCTCGACATAGACGTCGGAGCCCCAGACCGCGTCCAAAAGTTGCTCGCGGCTGAACACCCGCCCCGGATGCTGCATCAGATAGTCCAGCAGACGGAACTCGGTCGGGCCAAGATGGATTTCCTTGCCGCTCCGCTTCACGCGGTGGGCGACGCGGTCGATGATTATGTCGCCGACGGTGATGCGGTCGTCGGCCAGACCTGGACGGATCCGGCGCAGCACGGCGCGGACCCGGGCGGTCAGTTCCACCATCGAGAAGGGCTTGACCACATAGTCGTCGGCCCCGGTGTCGAGACCCCGGATACGGTCGGTTTCCTCGCCGCGCGCCGTCAGCATGATGATCGGCACGTTGCGCGTCTCGGCGCGGCCGCGCAGGCGGCGGCAGACCTCGATGCCCGAGACCTTGGGCAGCATCCAGTCGAGGATGACCAGGTCCGGGGCCCGCTCATTGGCCATGATCAGGGCTTCCTCACCGTCGCCGGCGACGCCGACGCGGTAGCCCTCCTTGTCGAGGTTGTAGTGGAGCAGAGTGGCCAGAGCGTCTTCGTCTTCGACCACCAAAACGTAGGGAGTCACTTCAGGCCGCCTCTTCCAGAGTTATTGCGACAGCACGTCGAGCTTGGGACGTTGCGAGGTCAGTTCCTCGCCCGTCAGCTCGAAATGGATGATTTCAGCGATGTTGGTGGCGTGATCGCCGATCCGCTCGAGATTCTTGGCCACGAACAGCAGGTGCGTGCACGCGTTGATCGTCCGGGGATCGCCCATCATGTAGGTGAGCAACTCGCGGAAAATCGCGTTGTAGTGCTCGTCCACTTCCTCGTCGCGGCTCCACACGCCGATGGCGCGCTGCAGGTCCGAGGTGGTGTAGGCGTCGAGCACGTCCTTCAGACGACCCTGAACCAGCTTGCCCATCCGCTCGATGGAGCGCGTCAGGGCGCTCATCGGGTCAGCCTCGGTCAGGATCAGGGCGCGCTTGCCGATGTTCTTGGCCATGTCGCCGCAGCGCTCGAGGCTCATCGAAATCTTCAGGGCGGCGACGGCGTGACGCAGGTCCACCGCCATCGGCTGGCGCAGCGCGATCAGGCGGAAGGCCTTACGCTCGATCTCGGACTGCAGGGTGTCCAAACGCTCGTCGCCGGCGACCACGGCCTGGGCCAGCGGCCCGTCGCGGCGGGCGATGGCGGCGATACAGTCGGCGACCTGGCTCTCGGCGATGCCGCCCATGCGGGTGACTTCGGCCGTCAGGTGAGCCAGCTCTTCGCCGTAGGATTTGACGGTATGTTCGGTCATCTCTGTTTTCTCCCGCGCGCCTGGATCAGCCGAAGCGGCCGGTGATGTAGTCCTGGGTGCGGCTGTCGCGAGGATTGGTGAACATCTCCTCGGTCGGGCCGCTCTCGACCAGCTTGCCGAGGTGGAAGAACGCCGTGCGCTGCGACACCCGGGCGGCCTGGGCCATCGAGTGGGTGACGATGACGATGCAGAACTGGCTGCGCAGTTCGTCGATCAGTTCCTCGATCTTGGCCGTCGCGATCGGGTCCAGGGCCGAGCAGGGCTCGTCCATCAGGATCACCTCAGGCGAGACGGCGATGGCGCGAGCGATCACCAGACGCTGCTGCTGGCCGCCGGAGAGGCCGGTGCCGGGCTGGTGCAGGCGGTCGGCGACTTCGTTCCAGAGGCCTGCCTTCTTGAGGCTGCTCTCGACGATGGCCTCCAACTCGGCCTTGCCGGTGGCCAGGCCGTGGATGCGCGGGCCATAGGCGACGTTTTCGAAGATGGTCTTCGGAAACGGATTGGGCTTCTGGAACACCATGCCGACGCGCGAGCGCAGCACCACCGGGTCGACGCTCTTGGCGTTGACATCGGCGCCGTCGATCAGGATCGAGCCCTCGACGCGCGCGCTCGGGATGGTGTCGTTCATCCGGTTGATGCAACGCAGGAAGGTCGACTTGCCGCAGCCCGACGGCCCGATGAAGGCGGTGACCGACTTGGCCGGAATGTCGAGATCGACATCAAACAGGGCCTGCTTGTCGCCATAGAAGACCTTGACGCCGCGCGCCTTGATCTTGGGATCGGCGGTCGCCGGAGCGGCCGGCGCGGCGGTCGAGGTCGCCGAGGCGCGGGTGGAGTCGTCGGGGCTTTGGACGGTCATGGCGTGTCCCTGGAGGAGGGGCGAAGCAAGGGGGTTCAGGATCGAGGTCATGGACAAGCCTACCAGCGGCGCTCGAAGCGGCGACGCAGGATGACGGCGGCGGCGTTCATGACGATCATGAAGACGAGGAGGACGATGATCGCGGCGGCGGTGCGCTCGTGGAACGCGCGTTCAGACGCGTTCTCCCAGATGAAAACCTGCACCGGCAGAACGGTGGCGGCGCTGGTGAAACCTTCCGGAACGCCGGGCACGAACGAGACCATGCCGATCATCAGCAGCGGCGCGGTCTCGCCCAGGGCGTGGGCCAGCGACAGGATGGCGCCGGTCATCACGCCGGGCATGGCCAGCGGCAGCACATGGTGGAACACCGTCTGCGTCTTGCTGGCGCCGACGCCCAGGGCGGCCTCGCGGATCGAGGGCGGCACGGCCTTCAGCGCCGAGCGCGTGGCGATGATCACGGTCGGCAGGGCCATCAGAGCCAGCACCAGGCCGCCCACCAGCGGCGAGCCGCGCGGCACGTTGAGCCAGTTGATGAACAGAGCCAGACCCAGCAGGCCGTAGACGATAGACGGCACGGCCGCGAGGTTGTTGATGTTGACCTCGATGATGTCGGTCCAGCGGTTCTTGGGCGCGAACTCTTCGAGATAGACGGCGGCCAGCACGCCGACGGGCACCGAGATCAGGGCGGTGATCAGCAGCATCATGGCCGAGCCCACGACCGCGCCCAACACGCCGGCCTGTTCCGGTTCGGTCGAGTCGGAATGGGTGAAGAAGCCGGTGTTGAAGCCCGACGTGATCGCGCCATCCTTCTGCAGCTTGTCCAGCCAGTCCAGCTGCTGGTTGTCGAGCTTGCGGTCGCCCTCATCAGTCGAACGCTCAATCTGGCCCTTGAAGTACAGATCCGCGTCCGCCTTCAGCGGTCCCGTCACGGTCACGGTCTGACCGATCAGCGTCTGATCTGCTTTCAGCTTGTTGAGCAGCTGGAACCCGAAGTCGCGCGACACCAGGTCCTGGACCTTGGTCGAGATCGTGCCGAAGTCGTCGTCCTGCACGCCCAGCTTCTTCATCACCGCCTCGGCGACGATGTAGTCGTAGTTGACGCCGGACAGGTCGGACGTGTCGATCCGCTCGGGGTTCAGATAGACCGGCACCGAGAGCGTGTGGGTCTGGAAGGTCGAATAGCCCTGGGTCACGATCCGTCCGACCAGCACCACCAGGAAGATCATCGCGATGATGATCGCAGCGACGCCCTGCGCCTTGAACAGACGCTCGGCGCGGTGGCGCTTCTTCAGACGGGCTTCGGCGGCCGAGAGGGTCTGGCGCGGGGCGGCCGCGCCGAGGTTCGCGTCAGTCATATTGTTCCCGGTACTTCTGGACGATGCGCAGGGCGACGATGTTCAGGGTCAGGGTGACCACGAAAAGGGTCAGGCCCAGACCGAACGCCGACAGCGTCTTGGGGCTGTCGAACTCCTGGTCGCCGGTGAGCAAGGTGACGATCTGGACGGTGACGGTGGTCACCGTATCGAGCGGATTGGCGGTGAGCTTGGCCTGCAGGCCGGCGGCCATGGTGACGATCATGGTCTCGCCGACAGCGCGCGACACGGCCAGCAGCATGGCGGCCATGATGCCGGGCAGGGCCGCCGGCAGGACGACCTTCTTGACCGTCTCGGACTTGGTGGCACCCATGGCGTAGCTGCCGTCGCGAAGGGATTGCGGCACGGCGTTGATGATGTCGTCCGACAGCGAGGAGACGAACGGGATCAGCATGATCCCCATCACCACGCCCGCGACCAGCGCCATCTGGTTCTGGACTTCCATCAGGTAGGTGGCCAGCGGGCCGGGCGGCAAGGCCGCGCCGATGGCGTTGAACCCCGCGCGGAACAGCGGACCCACGGTCAGGGCGGCGAAGAAGCCATAGACCACGGTGGGCACGCCAGCGAGGATCTCGAGCAGCGGCTTGACCACGCCCCGGACGGTGCGCCCGGCATACTCCGAGAGATAGATCGCCGAATAGAGACCGATAGGGGCGGCCACCAGCATGGCGATCAGCATGATCAGGAACGTGCCGGCGAAGAGCGGCACCGCCCCGAAAGCGCCGGTGGACGCGACCTGATCGGCGCGCATGGCGATCTGGGGGCTCCATTCGGTTCCGAACAGGAACGAAAGCGGGTTCACGCTCTGGAAGAAGCGCCAGCTTTCCCAGACCAGCGACATCACGATGCCCAGAGTGGTGAGCACGGCTGCGACCGAGCAGGCGATCAGCAGCACGCTGGTCCAGCCCTCGACGCGATTTCGGGCGCGGAACTCGGGATTGATACGCGGGAAGGCCAAGAGGAAGCCCGCCAGGGCCAGCACCCCGGCGCCCCCGAGCATACCGGTGTTCAGGAGGGTCTCAATGCGCTTGGCCTCGACGACCTTGGCGTCCAGCGCGACCTTCAGCTCGCCCTCATAGATGACTTCCGACGGAGCCTGCTTGGCCGCGATCGCGCGAACGTCGCTGTAGAACACCGCCTGGCGGTCCGGCTCCAGCGCTTGAACAGCGGCGGGACGGGTCGACTGCAGGATCGCGTCCTCGACGCGACCGCCGAACATGACACCCAGCAGCAGAAGAAGGGCGGCGGGGATACCCGCCCAGAGGGCGACATAGGCGCCGTAGTAGTCCGGCAGCGAATGCAGGACTCGGGCGCGGCCAGCGGCGGCGGTCTTGGCGCGGCGACGGCCGGCCGCGAAGGCCACGCTGGAAAACAGCGCCAGAACGATAAGCGAAAGCCAGGTCAGCATGCGTGAGGCTAATCTTGCGCGAGTTGTCGAGGACCACGCAGGATCGCGGGTCCTCCCCCGGTCCGTCTATGCGGGTCCGGCGCTGTGCTTATGCGACAATTACATGACAGTTTGACGACAACGACCGGCGGTCGGCCGAAAGTCAGGCGCTTCCCGCTTCCGCTGGGGGGGTCATCGCGCTCACCCCCGCCTCGCCCTTAGCCATGGGCAGGTAGACAGCGAAGGCGGCCCCCTCACCCTGAACACTCTCGACCGTCAGCCCGCCCCGATGACGATTCATGATGTGTTTGACAATGGCCAGCCCCAAGCCCGTGCCCGAGCGGTCGCCGCTTTTCTGACCTTCGACCCGATAGAACCGTTCGGTCAGACGCGGCAGATGTTCGCGCGCCAGCCCTGGGCCACGATCGATGACGCGAAGCATGGCGTATCGTTCGACGGGATCATGATCGGGCGTCAGCAGCGACATCCGCGGCGCCGACGGATCACGGGCCGCCGCCGCCGCTTCCGCAGCCAAGCTGGGAAAGACCTCGACCCGCACGACACCACCGCTGGGCGTGTACTTGATGGCGTTATCGACGAGATTCTGAATTACCTGGATGATCTGGTCGCGATCACCGTCGACCACTGCGCCGCCGCGCGGCGGCAGGATCGGGTCAAAGGTCAGCGCCTTGTCGCGCGCCTGCGGCCCCAAGGCGTCGATCACGTCAATCACGGCCATGGAGAGGTCCACGCGTCCCAGCGGCGCGATATGCTCGTTCAGCTCGATCCGCGACAGGCTCATCAGGTCGTCGATCAGGCGCGACATCCGCTCAGCCTGGGCCAGCATAATGGCCAGGAACTTGTCGCGAGCGCCTGGGTCGTCCTTGGCGTGCCCCCGTAGCGTCTCGATGAAGCCGGACAACGAGGCGAGCGGCGTGCGCAGCTCATGGCTGGCGTTGGCCAGGAAGTCGGCTCGTGTGCGCTCGCTGCGCCGGGCGTCTGTCTCGTCGCGCAGGGCCAGCAGAGCGAGTCGGGATCGCCCGACCGTTTCCTTGAGCGGACGGGCGTAGGCCAGCCAGGATCGTCCCTGGACGCCGCCAGTCTCGAACTCGGCCATCCCCTCGATCCCGCCGAAGAGCGCCTCATCGACAGCTTCCAGGACGCGCGGATGACGGACCGCCGTGACCAGCAACGCTCCCGCGTGCTGAATCTTGAACAATTCTCGGGCGGCGGCGTTGGCGAACAGAAACCGTCGCCCCGTCAGATCGTCAGCCTCTTCGGCGGCGATCACCATCAACGGATCGGGCAGACGATCCAGGATGGCGGCGAACGGCGGCTCGACCGGCTTGGCCACGGGTTGGACCAGGGCGTTGGGCGCGACACCTGCGGCGACGGCCTTTCGCCGGTTCAGGAAAACGCCTGCGCCGCCCACCGCCAGGGCGGCGAGCACCGCCGGCATGGGCTCGGCCAAGCCGCTCGCGGCCAGCCCCAGAAGCGCTCCGGGCCCGATCCACAGAGACCACGGCGCGCCGGCGGGATCGCGCCGGAGATCGGTCTGGGGTGTGTTCGCCAGCGGCATCGTGGGGCTTCACCGATTCAAGCGAGAGGCGATTCGACGAAGCAGATATGGCGCCCCGCCAAGCCATGCGATAGACGATTGACGCCCTAGTGCGTGTTGCGAGCGGGACTCACCGTATTTTCGCCGCATCGTGACCCGAATTAGTGGCCCGGTTTCTATCGAGGTGTCGTTCGTAATGCAGCGCAAGGTCCTGGTCGCGACAGTCGCGGCCGCTCCTCTCCTGGCCATGGGTTTCGCCGCCTCGGCCGAGACCCCGGTCTCCAACGCGCGCACGACGCCGATCGCCACCAGCACGGCGACCGGAACGGCCGCAGACGACATCCGCATCACCGCCGACGGCTCGATCAAGCCGACTGCGGCCGGCGCGATCGTGACGATCGACAGCAACCACAAGGTCACCAATCTCGGGACGCTGTCGACCACCGGCGTCAATGACGGCGTGGGCGTCCTCATCATCGGCGGCAGGACCGGCGCCCTGACCAACTCGGCCACGATTTCGCTGCTGGAAGACTACACCGCCTCTGACAGCGACTCCGACGGCGACCTCGACGGCGTGTTCGCCCAGGGCGCCAACCGGTTTGGCGTTCGCCTGACCAATGCGGGGACCTTCACCGGCGACATCATCAACGACTCGACCGGCATCATCAGCATCGAGGGCAACAATTCCGCCGGCGTGCTGCTGGAAGGTCCCGTCGTCGGGAACGTCACCAATCTCGGATCGATCAGCGTCACGGGCGACAACGCCTATGGCGTGCGAATCGCCTCGCCCGTCACGGGCAAGGTGACCTTGGGCGGCCAGATCAACGTCCAAGGCGTCAACGCCGTCGCCCAGGCGATCGATGCGAACGTTTCGGGCGCGCTTGTCCTGCAAGGGGCGACCAGCGCCACAGGTTATCGCTACACCTCGCGCCCCTCGACGACGGACGCTCTGGGCAAGCTGGACGCCGACGACCTGCAACAGGGCGGGCCGACGGTGCGCATCGGCGGCGACGTCGGCGGCGGGGTCCTTCTGCAGGGCCTGAACTATTCGACGAAGGTCAACAGCGACGGCACGACGACGACCACAACGATTTCGTCGAGCAGCACCGGGACCTCGAGCATCAACGTCTTCGGCGCGGCCCCCGCGCTGCAGATCGGTTCGGCCGGTCAGAACGTGACCTTGGGCGCGGTCGGATCCGGCGACAACGCCTATGGCCTGATCGCCAAGGGAGCCATCTCCGCAGCGGGCGTCTATAATGGCGTCTCGGCCACCGGCGTCTCGATCGGCGCTGGCGGCGAGCGGACGACCACGCTGGTCGGCGGCCTGCGCAACGACGGACAGATCACCGCGACCTCCTACGAGGCCAACGCCACCGGTGTAGTGCTGAATTCGGGCGCTACGGCGGCCTCGATCCTCAATCGCGGCGCGCTGACCGCCAACGCCGCATCGTTCGCCGGATCCGGCGTCACCGCCAGCGCCCGTGGCCTGGTGATCGCCGCCGGCGCCTCGGCGAGCAGCTTGGGCAACTCCGGGAGCATCACCGCCACGCGTACGGGCGAGACCGGCGACGCGATCGCCGTGCTCGACCAAGCCGGGACCCTGCGGACCATCACCAATACCGGCTCGATCCGGGCGACCGTCGCCGCGCCGGCTTTCAAGGCCGACGGAACGGTGGCGAGCGTCACCGCCACGGGCCGTACGATCGCGCTGGATCTGCGCGCCAACACTCTGGGCGTCAACTTCACCCAATCGGGGCCCGCGGACTTCACCTCGACCAGCACCTTCCCGAGCACCGACACCACCACCAGCGCCACCTCGTCGACGACCACGGTCGCGCCGTCGACCATCGGGGACGTGCTGTTCGGCGCCGGCGCCGACACCTTGAACCTCTGGAGCGGCACGCTGCTGGGCGAAATGTCCTTCGGGGCCGGCCAGGACCGTCTGTCGATCGACGGCGGCGCCATCGCGGTGGGCAAGCTCTACGACACCGACGGCAAACTGGACATCTCGATCGCCAACGGCAGCCTGGCGATCGCCAACAGCGACACCCTCAACGTCACGAGCGTGAATCTGGGCAGCAAGGCCAAGCTTCTGTTCTCGGCCGACCCGACAACGGGAACCAACACCAAGCTGGTCGTTTCGGGCGCGACGTCGATCGCCTCCGGCGCCGAACTCGGCATCCGCATGGCCAATCTGGTCAAGCAGCCGACGACGTTCACGGTGATCCAGGGCTCGAACATCAGCGTCGGTACGATCGGCAACAGCCTGCTGGCCGAGTCGCCCTACCTGTACGTGGCGACCAGCCGCGCCGACACCAACAACGTCTATATCGACGTGCGTCGTCGCACCGCCGCCGAGATCGGCTTCAATCAGGCCGAAAGCTCGGCCTATGACGCCGTGTTCAGCGCGCTGGGCGCGGACTCGACCCTCGCCGCGACTTTCCTGAACCAGAACTCGCGTGACGGTTTCCGCGACCTCTACGACCAGATGCTGCCCGACCAGGGCGAAGGCCTGTTCGCCGCGCTGCAAACGGTCAACCAGCAGGTTTCGGCGGCGACCATGTTCCGCCCGGATCCAGGCGATCGCTACGGCCCCGACAGCGTCTGGGTGCAGGAGATCAACTCGCTGACCCGTCGCGACACCGACCAGACCCTCGGTTCGGACACCCAAGCGTTTGGCTTCGTGGGCGGCTATGAAGCGATGGGCGACGCCGGCGGCGCGCTGGGCCTGACCCTGGCCTATGTCAGCATCGAAGAGCACGACACGGTCGCCAAGGTCGGCGAACAAACCACCGCCTCGTTCGTGCAGAGCGGCGCCTACTGGCGGCGCTCCATCGGCGGCTGGCGGTTCAACGCCGGCGGTGGCCTGGGCTACGCCTTCTTCCAAGGTGATCGCCGCTTCATCGCGCCGGACGCCAACGGCGACGGCGTTGCGGACCTGGTCCTGAAAAACAGCGCCGACTGGAACGGCGTGACCGCCAACGCCTATGCCGGCATGGCCTATGAGCAGAAGTTTGGCCGGTTCTTCGCCCGCCCCGAAGGTCGCCTCGACTATGTCTGGCTGCGCGAGGGCAAGCGCGCCGAAACGGGCGGTGGCGACGCCTTCGACCTGACCGTCGACAAGCGCACCTCCAGCAACCTCAGCGGCGAACTGGGCGTGGTGATGGGCGCTGACTTCGGCAAGCAAGTGTGGTGGCGTCCGGAAGTCCGCGTCGGCTACCGCCAGACGCTGGCGGGCTCGGTGGGCGACACCGTGGCGCGCTTCAAGGGCGGCAACGTGTTTTCGATGGCCGCGATGGACGACAAGCAAGGCGCGCTCACCGCCGGCTTCGCCCTGCGGGCGGGTACGCCCATGTCGTACCTGGCGCTGGAGGGCGGCGTCGAAGCCGCCAAGAAGCAGAAGCGCTACAATCTGCGCCTCTCTGGTCGGGCGATGTTCTAAGCCGCGTCAAATCGTCTCAAGGCTACGTATCTGTGCAGAAGGCCGCTTCGGGAGACCGAGGCGGCCTTTTGCGCGAACGGATTGTTAATCGCTTCAACCGTTTGATTCCATGGAAGATTCGCGGTTTTTTTCGCGACACTTCGTCGCGCCTCAAGAAAATCTCGGGGCCGACTCCCTTAATCTCTATTCCCGAGCTGGGGTTAATCGTCTCCCTTAGGCTCGGCAGGTCGGCTCGCGCTGCGCGCCGAGAGGGGACTAACGATGACCGTTGCCAAGACTGCCTTCCGCGCCGCGTTGATCGCGGGCGCCTCCCTACTCATCACCGCCGGCGCCGCGTCGGCCCAAACCTCGTCGCCCGACGACGCCGCCGCCCGCATCGCCGCGCTTGAGGCGCAACTTCAGGCCCTTCAAAAGCAGGTCTCCGACCTGAAGGCCGCCACCACCAAGGACGCCAAAGCCGCTCAGAGCGCGACCACCGTCAGCATGGCGAACGGGCGCCCGACCTTCTCCACCGGCGACGGGGCGTTCTCAGCGTCGATCCGCGGCTTCTTCCAGGCCGACGCCGCGCGCTACGACCAAAGGCCAGCTGGCCCCCTGGCCACGGACTTCCGCAGAGGCTCGTTCGGCGACGCGACCGAAAACGACCGCGTGCGCGATCTCTCCGACGGCGTAAACGTCCGCCGCGCTCGCCTGGGCGTCGAAGGCAAGGTCTTCGGCGCCTTCGATTACAACATGGTCTACGATTTCGGCGGCTCCGGCACGGAAGAGGCCGGGAAGATCTCCTCGGCCTGGCTTCAATACAGCGGCTTGCCGGTGAAAGTCCGGGCGGGCTTCTATCCGCACCCCACCAGCCTAGAAGACGCAGCAAGCTTCACCGGATCGCTCTTCCCCGAGCGGGCGTCGGTCGCCGAAACGGTCCGAGGTCTTGCAGGCGGCGACGGCCGCGCGACGATCGGGGTGTTCCATAGCGGCGAACGCTGGAACTTCTCCGCAGCCGTCACCGGTAACACCGTCACGACCCAGACGTTCGACGAACAACTCGGCGCTGTCGGCCGGTTCTCGGTTGTCCCCTTCAAGGGCGATGGCTGGCTGGTCCACACCGGGGTTAACACCAACCTTGTCATCCATCCCGCCAAGGGCGGTCCGGACGTCGCCGCGACAGGCGGCGCCATCAGCAACCTGCGCCTGCGCGATCGACCTGAATTGCGCGTCGATGGCGCCCGCCTGATTGATACGGGCAATATCGACGCCGACAGCCTGACCGCGATCGGTCTGGAGTTCGGCGCGATGCGCAAGAACGTTTTCGTTCAGGCCGAATACTTCGACATCAAGGTCAAGCGCCGCAGCAGCACGCTGCCGGATCCGAAGTTCAATGGCTGGTACGTCCAGGCCGGCTGGACCCTGACCGGCGAGGCTCGCCGCTACAGCACCGCGACCGCGGGCTTCGACGCGCCGCGCCCCGCCAAGCCCTTCGACCTGAAGAAGGGTAACTGGGGCGCGATCGAACTCGCCGCGCGCTATTCGAACTTCGACCTCGACTATCTGGCGGGCCCGGCGGGCTCCTCGCCCGTCGCCGGCGCGATCCGTGGCGGCGAGCAGAACATCTTGTCGCTGGGCGTGAACTGGTACCTCAATTCGGTCGTTTCGCTCTCCGCCGCGTACCGCAATGTCGAGGTCGATCGCCTCTCGCCGGGCGGCACGGCCTTCGTCGCCGGCTCAACCCCGCCCGCAGGGGCGCAGGTCGGCCAGGATCTCGATATCTGGTCCGTCCGAACACAGTACGTCTTCTAACCGTCACAGCTCCGAGGACACTTCATGGCTCGTCATTTTGACAAACCTACGCGACGAGGTATCCTCGGCGCCGCTACCGCCGGCCTTGGCGCGCTCGCCGCCCCAGCCGCGCTTAGCGGTGTCGCCAATGCCCAACCCAAGCCCGTCACGCTGCTGAATGTCAGCTATGATCCGACGCGGGGGCTCTACAAGGATATCAACGCGGCCTACGCGACCTACTGGAAGACGCGCGTCGGTCAGACCCTGGCCATCAACCAAAGCCACGGCGGCTCGGGCAAGCAGGCCCGATCGGTGATCGACGGTTTGCAGGCCGATGTCGTCACCCTGGCGCTCGCCTATGACATCGACGAAATCGCCGCCAAGGGCCGATTGCTGCCCGCCAACTGGCAATCGCGGCTGCCGCAGAACTCCGCGCCCTACACCTCGACGATCGTGTTCCTGGTCCGCAAGGGCAATCCCTGGAAGATCAAGGACTGGAGCGACCTGATCAAGCCCGGCGTCGAGGTCATCACGCCTAATCCCAGGACCTCCGGCGGTGCGCGCTGGAACTATCTGGCGGCCTGGGCGTGGGCGCTCAAACAGCCGGGCGGCGACGCCGCCAAGGCCGAGGCCTATGTGAAGGCCCTGTTCGAACACGTCCCGATCCTTGATACGGGCGCACGCGGCGCGACCACCACCTTCACCCAGCGCGGCATCGGTGATGTCCTGCTGACTTGGGAGAACGAAGCCTACCTCGCCCAGGAGGAACTGCCGGGCAAGTTCGACATCGTCTATCCGTCGTTGTCGATCCTGGCCGAGCCGACCGTCGCTCTGGTCGACAGGAACGTGGATCGTCGCAAGACCCGAACCGTGGCCCAGGGGTATCTGAACTTCCTCTACAGCCCGCTCGCTCAGAATCTCATCGCCAAGCATCACTACCGCCCGCGCAACGCGGCCGTCGCCGCCAAGTACGCCAGCAAGTACAAACAGATCCCGCTGGTGACGATCGACGACACCTTCGGCGGCTGGAAGAAGGCCCAGGCGACGCACTTCAACGACGGCGGCGCCTTCGACCGGATTTATCGGCCGAAGTAACGCCGGCCTCGAGGCTCGCCTGTTCCGGGAAGTCCGGGCGAGCCCCCGATCACCGCAGCGGCCAGCTAAAAAGGCTCCAGGTCCGGCGGGTCCTCACGCCGGGGCGCAACCTCTGTTGGGAACTCGACAAGATCGGGTACGTTGAGCGTCCACGGGGAGGTGGGAGCTTAGCCTTGGAAGACTATTCGGAATCGCGCCGGGCCGGCGAGCGACTGGCCGCCGGATATGGCGTCGACGACCCGTTCGCCGCAGCGATCAGCGCCACCCGCATGGCCATGATCGTCGCCGACGCCACCCAGCCCGACATTCCGATCATCTTCGCGAACGACGCCTTCCTGCGCCTGACGGGCTATGCCCGCGACGAAGTGATCGGCCGCAATTGCCGGTTCCTGCAGGGACCAGACACCGACCCCAAGGCGATCCAGGCGGTGCGTGACGCGCTGGCGGCGGGAGAGGATATCGCTGTCGATCTCCTGAACTACCGCAAGGACGGCTCGCCGTTCTGGAACGCACTCAATATGTCGCCCGTGCGAAATGACGCCGGCCAGCTTGTCTACTTCTTCGGCTCGCAGGTGGACGTGACCGGCAAGAAGGTCGTCGAGCTCCGCGCTCGGGACCACAGCGACAGTCTGCAGCAGGTGGTCGAAGAGCGGACAAGGGAGCTGACCGAGGCGCTCGAACAGAAGACCGCGTTGCTTCATGAGGTGGATCACCGTGTGAAGAACAATCTGCAGCTCATCTCAAGCCTGCTGCTGCTCCAGAACCGGCGCGTGCCCGATCCGGCGGTCAAGGCGTCGCTGAAAGGCATGCTGGGCCGGGTCAACGCCATTGCGACCGTCCACCGACGCCTGTTCCAGAGCGAGGACGTGGAGCGCTTCGACGTCTCGGCGTTTATCCGCGACATGGTCGCCGACCTGATGGGATCGGCCATGCGTGACGACATCCGCGTTGAACTGGATCTCGAGCGCGTCGAAATCCCCGCCGCCAAGGCCGCCCCCTTGGCCCTCGTCGTCAACGAACTGCTGACCAACGCCCTGCGGCACGGCTTTCCCGAGGGCCGCGGCGGCCGCATTTTTGTCGGTTTATCGCGCCTGAACGGCGACTTCCGGATCGAAATCACCGACGACGGCGTTGGTCAGGATAGGGAAACCAGGGCTTCCGGCTTCGGCCTCACGATCGTCCAGCTGCTCTGCCAGCAGCTGAAGGCGAAATGGGAGGCCACCGATGCGGAACCTGGAACCCGCGTGGTCGTTCTGTTGCCCATCAATGGGACGCAATAGCCAAGGACGCTTTTGATCATGAGCCGGCCAGCGCTCGATGTTCTGATTGTCGAAGACGAGATGCTTCTCGCCATCGAGCTGGAACATCTGATCGAGGAGGCCGGTTTCCATTCGCTCGGCTGCGCCATGAGTTCGGACGAGGCCGTGACGCTGGCCCGGCAGTTGCATCCTGACCTCGCGCTTATCGATGTTCATCTCAGCGATGGGCCTACCGGTGTGGAGGTGGCGCGCAGGATCGCCAAGGATTGCGGCGGCGTCGCCCTGTTCATGACCGCCAATGTCAAGCGCTTGCCTGACGACTTCGCCGGCGCATGCGGGGTGATCGGCAAGCCCTATTCCGGACACGGGGTGAAGAGCGCCCTGGGCTATCTGGCCATTTGCTTGACCGTAGGACACGCGCCCGGACCGGCGCCGGCGGGCCTCACCCTCGCTCCGGCCTACGCAGACCGGTGGGGCGTGGTCGACACCCTGACTTGATCCGGCTGCTGGGCCTCGCGGCTCGCGGTTCCGCCGAACCCGGCATACCTGCCGATGTCCACCGCCATCCTCATGTTGAAGCGTCGGCTCGATCGCGCCGCCAGAGGATTCAGCGCCGTCGTTTTTGATGACAGGGGGGGCGGGGTCCGCTATCGAGGCGCCGCTCTTTTCCGCATCGAGGACCGCCGCCTTGACCGACGTCGCCGAGGAAGCTGGCTGGGCCACCGCCAAGACCCTGGCCGAGGCCCTGCCCTACATCCAGATCTACGACCGCGAGACGGTGGTGATCAAATACGGCGGTCACGCGATGGGCCAGGAAGATGTGGCCAAGGTCTTCGCCGCCGACGCGGTGCTCCTGAAGCTGCTGGGCGTGCATCCGGTGGTCGTCCATGGCGGCGGCCCGCAGATCAGCCGTATGCTCGATAAGGCAGGCGTGAAGTCGACTTTCGTCGACGGTCTGCGGGTTACTGACGAAGCGACGATGGAAGTCGCCGAGATGGTTCTCTCGGGCGCGATCAACAAGGAAATCGCCAACTGGATCACGCTGGCCGGCGCCGAAGCCGACGTGCGCGGCGTGGGCCTGTCGGGCAAGGACGCCCGTCTGATCACCGCCGAAAAGGTGACCCGGACCAAGAAGGACCCCGACAGCAATATCGAGCAGGCCGTCGACCTTGGCTTTGTCGGTGAACCGACGAAGGTTGATCCGCAGCTGATCGAGGCCCTGCTGACCTCGGAGCACGACTATATCCCGGTCGTCGCGCCGATCGGCGTTTCGCCGGCTGGCGACACCTTCAACATCAACGCCGACACGGTGGCCGGCGCGCTGGCGGGCGCGCTGAAGGCCAAGCGCATGCTCATGCTGACCGACATCAAGGGCGTGCTCGACGGCAACGGCGAACTGATCCGTGAAATGACGATCGAACAGGCGCGCGCGTTGATCGACACGGGCGTGGCCACCGGCGGCATGATCCCGAAGCTGGAGAACGCCATCCACGCGATCGAAGCCGGTGTCGAGGCTGTTGTCATCCTGGACGGCCGCCGCCCGCACGCCATGCTGGTCGAGCTGTTCAGCGAGCACGGCGCGGGCACGCTCATCAAGCGATGAGCGCGGACCTTTCCCACGTCGACACCTGGCTGTTCGACCTCGACAACACGCTCTACCCGATCGAGACCCAGTTCATGGGCCTCATCGAGGCCAAGATGACGGATTTCGTGGCGCGCGAGACCGGCTTGCCGCGCGACGAGGCGCGGGCCCTGCAGCATGGCTATTTCACCGAGCACGGCACCACCCTGGCCGGGCTGATGGCCAATCACGGGATCGAGCCCTCGCGCTTCCTCGACGAGGTGCATGATGTCTCGCTGGACTGCCTGACGCCTGATCCGGCCCTTCGCGCGGCGATCGCCGCCCTGCCCGGCCGGCGACTGATCTTCACCAACGGCTCGGTCGGCCACGCCGAGCGGGTGCTGGCGCACCTGAACCTGCGGGACCTGTTCTCCGAGCTGTTCGCGATCGAGACCGCCGACTATGTGCCCAAGCCGGCGCTCGCCACCTTCGACCGGATCTGCAAGCTGCACGACATCGATCCGCCGATGACCGCCTTCTTCGAGGATAGCGAAAAGAACCTGGTTCCCGCTTCGCGCCTGGGCATGACCACCGTGCTGGTCGGCCCGCACGCCGCCGCCTCGACCTCCGAACACGTCCATTTCCGCACCAACGATCTCGCCGAGTTCCTGAGCTCGGCGCGCCTGCAAGGAAGCCCCGCATGACCGCCGTGAGCCTGTCTGATCTGCAAACCGAGATCGAAGCCGCCTGGGAGGCCCGCGCCGAGGTCTCGGCCGCGACCACCGGTCCCGTCCGCACCGCCGTCGACGAGGCCCTGCGCCTGCTCGACAGCGGCGAGGCCCGCGTCGCCGAGAAGATCGACGGCGAGTGGTTCACGCACCAATGGCTGAAGAAGGCCGTGCTGCTGTCGTTCCGCCTGAACCCAAACACCGTGATGCGCTCGGGCGCCCTGGGCGGCGGCGTGGGTCCCTGGTGGGACAAGGTGCCGAACAAATTCGACGGCTGGGACGCTCCGCAATTCGAAGCCGGCGGCTTCCGCGCGGTGCCCGGCGCCATCGTCCGTCGCGGCGCCCACATCGGCAAGAACGTGATCCTGATGCCCTCGTTCGTGAACATCGGCGGCTATGTCGACGAAGGCACGATGGTCGACACCTGGGTGACGGTCGGCTCGTGCGCCCAGATCGGCAAGAACGTCCACCTGTCGGGCGGCGTGGGCATCGGCGGGGTGCTGGAGCCCTTGCAGGCCAACCCGACCATCATCGAGGACAACTGCTTCATCGGCGCCCGCTCGGAAGTCGTCGAGGGCGTGGTCGTCGGCGAAGGCTCGGTGCTCTCGATGGGCGTGTTCATCAGCGCCTCGACCAAGATCGTCGACCGCAAGACCGGCGCCGTCCACATCGGCAAGGTCCCGCCCTACAGCGTCGTGGTTCCCGGCAACCTGCCCGACCCGAACGGCGGTCCCAGCCTCTACTGCGCCGTGATCGTCAAGACGGTGGACGCTCAGACGCGGTCGAAGACTTCGATCAACGACCTGCTGCGGGATTGATCTCCCAAAATCCTCCCCCAAATGGGGGAGGCGGCCGAAGGCCGGAGGGGGAAGTTCGTCCTATCGGGCTTCCTCCCCCCTCCGTTCGCTTCGCGAACACCTCCCCCGCCAGGGGGAGGATTTAATGACGACCTACCTCGCCGCCTCATTCAGTTGCTTCTCGCTCTCGGCGGCGCCTTCCTTGGCGTCCTGCTTCAAGTCCTTACCGGCTTCCTTGAGCTCTTGCCCGGCCTCGCCGGCGGCTTCCTTGAGCTCTGCGCCCGCTTCCTTGGCGCTTTCCTTGATCGCCGTCCCGGCTTCCTTGACATCGGGGTCGTTGGCGATCTCATGGGCCGCGTCCTTCACGTCGGACGCAGCGGCCTTGGCCCCTTCCTTCACCCCGGCGGCGTGTTCTTGCGAACAGGCGGCGAGCGACAGGGCGGCGGCCCCGGCGGCGATCAGCATCAGCTTGGAGCGCATGGTCGTGCTCCTTGTTGGTCGGCTGGATAACGGAGCACCCAGGCCCCGGTTCCGACTCCGCTTTGCGTCCGAGGCTCGAGCCCGCTAAACCCCCGCCATGCGCATCGCCTTCCTCGGCACTCCCGATTTCGCCGTCACCTGCCTCGCCGAACTCGTCGCCTCGGGCCACGAGATCGTCGCCGTCTATTCCCAGCCCCCGGCCCCGCGCGGACGCGGCCAGGAGCTGAAGCCCTCACCGGTCCACGCCTTCGCCGAGGGTCTGGGCCTGACCGTCCGCACGCCGGTGTCGATGAAGACCCCGGAGGAGATCGAGGCGTTCAAGGCGCTGGACCTCGACGCCGCCGTCGTCGTGGCCTTCGGCCAGATCCTGGTAAAGGACGTGCTGGAGGCGCCCAAGCACGGCTGCTTCAACCTGCACGCCAGCCTGTTGCCGCGCTGGCGGGGCGCCGCGCCGATCCAGCGGGCGATCATGGCCGGCGATGCGGTCACCGGCGTCCAGGTCATGCGGATGAGCGAGGGCCTCGACGAAGGGCCGATCCTGATGTCCGAGCAGGTGGCCATCGCAGCCGACGACACCGCCGCATCCCTGCACGACAAGCTGGCCGCCGTCGGCGCGCGCCTGCTGCCCGTGGCCCTGGCCGCCATCGAGCGCGAGGTCGTCCAGGAAACGCCCCAGGCCGAGGAGGGCGTCACCTACGCCAAGAAGATCAAGTCGGCCGAGGCCCGCATCGACTGGAGCCGGCCCGCCGCCGAAGTCGATCGCCACATCCGCGGCCTCTCGCCCTTCCCCGGCGCCTGGCTCGAGGCGCCGTCGGAGAAAGGTCCTGTCCGCGTGAAGGCCTTGCTGTCGCGCGTCGAGGCCGCGTCCGGCGCGCCGGGAACGGCCTTGGACGACGCCCTGCTGATCGCCTGCGGGGAAGGCGCAATCCGCCTGCTCAAGGCCCAGCGCGAGGGCAAGGGCGTCCAGGACGCCGAAATCTTCACGCGCGGCTTCCCGGTCCCGGCGGGAACGGTCCTGGCCTGATGCCCCGCTACCGCCTCCTCGTCGAGTATGACGGCCGCCCCTATGCGGGGTTCCAGGCCCAGGCGACCTTGCCCAGCGTGCAGGGCGCGATCGAGGCGGCGGTGAAGGCCTTCTGCGGGCAGGACGTGCGGATCGCCGCCGCCGGCCGCACCGACACCGGCGTCCACGCCACCGGCCAGGTCGTCCATGTCGACCTCGAAAAGGACTGGCCGGCCCAGACGGTGTTCAACGCACTCAACGCCCACCTGACGCGCGAGGCGGTCTCGATCCTATCGGCCGAGTTGGCGGAGGGGGACTGGCACGCGCGGTTCTCGGCCAATGAGCGGCGCTATCTCTATCGGATCCTGAACCGCCGCGCCCCGCCGGCGCTCGACAAGGGCCGCGTCTGGCACATGAAGAAGGACCTCGACCACGAGGCCATGCACGCCGCCGCGCAGCATCTCATTGGCCTGCACGACTTCACCACCTTCCGCGACATGCACTGCCAGTCCAAGAGCCCGGTGAAGACCCTCGACGTCGCCCGCGTGCGGCGGGTGGGCGAAGAGATCCACCTCGACTTCGAGGCCCGCAGCTTCCTGCACCGCCAGGTCCGCTCGATGACCGGCACGCTGGTCGAGGTCGGCGCGGGTCGCTGGACGGTGGACGACGTCAAAGCCGCGCTGGAGGCCAAGGACCGCCGCGAGTGTGGGCCCGTGGCGCCGGCGGATGGGCTCTATCTGGTGGGCGTGGGGTACGGGGACTGACTTGCCCCCTCCGGGCCCTTGGCCCTCCTCCCCCATGGGGGGAAGAAGGATCCGGCGCGACCTTCCGCCCCCTCCGGGGGTGGACGACCTCGCAAAGCGAGGTCAGGTGGGGGCACGTGACCCGCCCTACAGCACCGAGCAGTTGGTGATCTGGCTGAACGCCTCGAGCGCCGCCGTGCCGACCACGCTGGTGCCGAACCGGTCCAGCTCCGGCGACCACACCGCGACCGTCGCCTTGCCGGGGATCACCGCGACAATGCCGCCGCCCACCCCGCTCTTGGCCGGCAGGCCGACGCGATAGGCGAAGCTGCCGACGCTGTCATAGATGCCGCAGGTCAGTAGCAGGGCGTTCAGGCGCCGGGTGAGGCGTTCGGGGAACACCGTCTCATGCGCGATCGGCGAGAAGCCGCCGGCGGCCAGCGGCAGGAAGGCCCGCGCCAGCTGGCGACAGCTCATGGAGAGGGCGCACTGGCTACAATAGGCGGCGACCACCGCCTCGGGATCGTGCGTGATCGTGCCCTTGCCCCGCATCAGGCTGGCGATGGCGCGGTTCTGCCAGGCGTGGGCCAGTTCCGAGGTCGCCACCGCAGGGTCAATCTCCAACCGCTCCCCGCACAGGAAACCGCCGAAGTCGCGGACCAGCGCCGCCGGATCGCGGGTGACGTCCATCAGCACGTCGGTCACCGCCAGGGCCCCGGCGTTGATGAACGGATTGCGCGGCACGCCCTGTTCGGCTTCCAACAGCGACAGGTGGTTGAACGGCGTGCCCGAGGGCTCCTTGCCCACCCGCGTCCAGGTTTCGTCGCCCAACCGGTTCAGGGCCAGCCCCAAAGCGAAGACCTTGGTTATGCTTTGGACGGAAAAGGCCTCGTCAGCGTCGCCGATCACATGCTCGCCGCCGTCGACCATCCGCACGGCCATGCCGAACTTGTCGCCTGGCACGGTCGCCAACTGTGGGATGTAGTCGGCGGGACGCCCCTTGCCGAAGTGCGGCCTGACCAGCACCGCCACCTCGGCCAGCACGTCGGGGATCGAGAGCGCCTTCATCCTCGTCCCCGTCGGCTTTAGGCGAAGGCCGCGAAGTAGCGGCTGATCAGGGCCTGGTAGGCGTCAGCCAGTTGACGGACCTCCTCGACCGGGACCCGCTCATCGACCTGGTGCATGGTCGAGCCGACGAGGCCGAACTCGACGACGGGGCACAGGGCCCGGATGAAGCGGGCGTCGCTGGTGCCGCCGGTGGTCGACAGCTCCGGCGCGCGGCCGGTGGCGTCGGTGACGGCGGCGACGATCACGTCCGTGAAGTCGCCCGGCTCGGTCAGGAAGGCCTCGCCGCTGATCTTGCACAGCGCGCTGGCTGTTCCGTCGAAGCCTTCCGCGGCCTTGGCGCACTCGCCCTCGATCCAGGCGGCCAGGTCCTTGCCCTTGTGGGCCGGATTGAAGCGGATATTGACACGCGCCTTGGCCGAGGCCGGGATGACGTTGGTGGCGGTGTTGCCGACGTCGATCGTGGTGATCTCCAGGTTCGACGGCTGGAAGCCGGTATAGCCCTCGTCCAGCACCCGCGCCTTCAGGGCCGACAGGATGTCGACCAGCACCGGAACCGGATTGGCCGCGCGGTGCGGATAGGCCACGTGGCCCTGGCGGCCCTCGACCGTGATCCAGGCGTTGATGCTGCCGCGCCGGCCGATCTTAACCATGTCGCCCAGCAGGTTCGCCGAGGTGGGCTCCCCGACGATGCAGTGGTCGATAATCTCGCCCTCGGCGGCCAGGGCCTCCACGACCTTGACCGTGCCGTCCTCGGCCACGCCCTCTTCGTCGCCGGTGATCAGGAAGCTGATCGAACCGGCATGCTCGGGGATCTTGGCGACGGCGGCGACGAAGGCGGCGATGGCCGACTTCATGTCGACCGCGCCCCGCCCGAACAGCACCCCGTCCTTGATCTCGGCTTCGAACGGCCCGGCGGTCCAGGCGGCGTCGTCGCCCACCGGCACCACGTCGGTATGGCCCGCGAAGCAAAGGTTCGGCCGCGCCGTCCCGCGCCGGGCGTAGAGGTTCTCGATCTCGCCGAATTTCATGCGGCGGCAGGCAAAGCCCAGGGCCTCCAACTGGCGCTGCAGCGTTTCCATCGCGCCGGCGTCGGCGGGGGTTACCGAGGGACGGCGGATCAGGGCTTGAGCCAGTTCGACGGGGTCGATGCTGACGGAAACGGGCGCGGGGCTGGTCATGGTGCAGGCTTTAAGCTTCCCCTTGCGTCCGCGCAAATCTCGCACGCTTGTTCCAAGGTAGGTCATGCCCAAGATCGATCTCGCCACCGCCCCCACTCGCGTCGGCACGGCCTATCCCACGCCGTTCAACCAGCCTTGCCTGCAGCGCCACCGCACCAAGCTGGGCGACGCGGTCGGGCTTGATCAGTTCGGCGTCAACCTGCTGCGCCTGCCGCCCGGCGCCTGGTCCAGTCAGCGCCACTGGCACACGGCCGAGGATGAGTTCACCTGGGTGGTCGAGGGCGAGGTGGTGCTGGTCGAGAATGACGGCGAGACGGTGATGCGAGCCGGCGACTGCGCGGGCTTCAAGGCCGGCGTCCCCAATGGCCACTGCTTCCAGAACCGGTCGGATCGGGACGTTCTGCTGCTGGAAGTCGGCTCGCGACGGCCCGATGAGGACGGCTGCGACTATCCGGATATCGATCTGGTGCTGCGCGACGGCGAGAGCGTCTACCGGCGTCGAGACGGGACGCCCTACGAGACGGATCAGGGGCGGTCGCGGTAGTCTGCCTAAGCCGCCCGACGCGCCTTCTTGACCTTGGCCATGGCGCGGTCGCGGCGCAGGCGCGAGAGGTGGTCGATGAAGAGCACGCCTTCCAGGTGGTCCATCTCGTGCTGGATGCAGACGGCGAACAGGCCCTCGGCTTCCTCGACGACCGTTTCGCCCTGGTAGTTCATGTAGCGCAGGGTGACCTTGGCCGGGCGCTCGACCTCGTCATAGTACTCGGGCACCGACAGGCAGCCTTCTTCGTAGCCCTGCAGGTCCTCGGACGAGGCCAGGATCTCGGGGTTCACGAAGTAGCGCGGCGCCTTGTCCTCGCCCTCGCGGGCCAGGTCCATGACGATCACGCGGACGGGTTCGCCGACCTGCACGGCGGCCAGGCCGATGCCGGGGGCGTCGTACATGGTCTCCAGCATGTCATCCATCAGAGCGCGCAGCTCATCGGTGACGGCCTCCACGGGCGTGGAGATCTTCTTCAGCGTCGCCAGGTCGGCGGCGTTATCGACGGTAAGGATGCGACGGATGGCCATGATGAGCGTCAGGTAGGCGTGTCATTTCCGAGCGTCAAGGTGGGGGATTGTCCCACGGCTGGCTCGGCGGTCAACTTCGTGAGGGGACGCACGCCCTGTTCGATCGCGGCGGGCTCGTCGATTTTCTTGCCTTCGTGGTCGACGGACAGGTCCTCGAAGCGGCGGGCCTGGGTCAGGACCTGGCTCTCCAGCGAGCCGACGAACTGGTTGTACTTGCCCACGGCGCTTTCCAGCGCCTTACCCATGGCGCCGGCGTGGGCGCCCATGACCGAGACGCGCTTGTAGAGTTCACGGCCCACCTCGACGATGCGGGCGGCGTTCTTGGCCTGGTCCTCGGCCCGCCAGCCGTAGGCCACGGCCTTGCAGAGCGCGAACAGGGTTGTCGGCGTCACCAGCACCACCCGGCGATCCATGGCCTCGGCCATCAGCTCGGGCAGACGGTCCAGGGCGGCGGCCAGGAAGCCGTCGCCGGGTACGAACATGGCCACGAAGTCGGGCGAGCCCTCGCCGGCGAACTGGTCCCAATAGGCCTTGGACGACAGCCCCTGCATGTGCGTGCGCACGCTCTGGGCGTGGCGGGCCATGGCGGCCTCGCGCAGGACCTCGTCGGTCGCCTCTTGCGCCTCCAGAAAGGCGTTCAGCGAGCACTTGGCGTCGATCACAAATACCCCGCCGCCCGGCAGGGTCACCTTGACGTCTGGCCGGCGACGGCCCTCGTCGCTGTCGACGCTGAACTGTTCCTGGAAGTCGAAGCGGCTGTTGAGGCCCGCAGCCTCAAGCACGTTACGGAGAGTCTGCTCGCCCCAGCGACCCTGCACGCCCGCCCCGCGACGCAGGGCCGCCGACAGCTTGCGGGCCTCGGCCTGGGTGGCGGTCGAGGCCTCCAGCAGGGCGGTGATCTGGGCCTTGAGGCCGCCGGTCTCTTCGGCGCGGGCCTTCTCCACGGCGGTGACCTGGGCCTCGAACTTCGCGAGAGTCTCGGCGACCGGCTTGAGCTGGGCCTCCAGCCGGGCCTCGGCCAGGCGCTCGCGGCTCTTGGCGTTCTCGTCGGCGCGCTTGATCAGCTGCTCGGCGATGGCGTTGGCGCTCTGGGCGGCCTGGGCCTTGATCAGCTCGATCTGGGTGGCGCTCTGATCCTCCAGCAGGCGATGGCGCTCCTCGGCCTGAGTCAGGCGTTCGGTCAGCAGCCAGGCCTGGGCCTCGGCCTTCGCGGCCCGGCGTTGCGCACTGACAGCCCATAGGCCGAACGCCACGGCGGCCAGGGCGAAGACGAGAGCCAGGATCAGGAACGGATCAGAAAAGTTCATGCTCCGTTCTTAGCCGGAGTCTGTCGATCCAGGAAGGGTCTAGGCCGGGCGACGCGCGCGCAGGGCCTGGGCGATGGTGCCGTCGTCCAGCCAGTCGAGGTCGCCGCCGACAGGCACGCCGCGCGCCAGCATGGTCACCGGCACATTGGTCTGGGCCAGACGGTCGGCGATGTAGTGAGCGGTCGTCTGGCCATCGACCGTGGCCGGCAGGGCGAGGATCACCTCGGCGACGGATCCATCCGCAACCCGGCCGACCAGCTCGCCGATCCGCAAGGCCTCGGGTCCAATCCCGTCCAGCGCCGACAGCAGCCCGCCCAGCACATGGTAGCGCCCCTTGAACGAGCCGCCGCGCTCCATCGCCCAGACCGAGCCGACCTCCTCGACCACGCACAGTAAGCGGCCATCGCGGGAGCCGTCGGCGCAGACCGCGCAGGGGTCGGTGACGTCCAGCGAGCCGCAAGTTCCGCAGGTGCGAACCTTGGCCTGGGCTTCAGCCATGGCGGTGGCCAGCGGCGCCAGCAAGGTGTCGCGCTTCTTGAGCAGGGCCAACGCCGCCCGCCGGCCCGAGCGCGGTCCTAGGCCTGGCAGCTTGGACAGCAGGGCGATCAGGCGCTCGATCTCGGGTCCGGCGGAGGCGGCCATCAGGTCCTTCGGATAGGCGGTGCGCCCGCCTCGCCCTTCGACAAGCTCAGGGTGAGGCGGAGGGTCGGCTCAGTAGACATCCTCACCCTGAGCCTGTCGAAGGGCGAGGATGGCGGCTCCACCGCGTCAGAACTTCATCCCGGGCAGGCCGCCCATCAGGCCCGCCATCGGACCGGCGGCGTCCTGCATCATCTGGGCCTGCTTGGCGTCGAGCTTCTTCTTGGCGTCGGCGTGGGCGGCGACGATCAGGTCAGCGATCACCTCGCCCTCGCCGGGCTCGATCAGACTTTCGTCCAGCACCACCTTGGCCAGCTCGCCCGTGCCCTTCAGGACAACGGTGACCATGCCGCCGCCCGAGGTCCCCTCGACCGTGCTCTCGGCCAGACGCGCCTGGGCGTCCTGAAGCTTCTGTTGCATGGCCTGGGCCTGCTTCATCAGGCCGCCGAGGTCTTTCATGGTCTTGGTCTCCAAACCTACTTGTCATCCCGGCGAAAGCCGGGACCGCCGGATACGCCGGCGCTCGCCGTGGTCCCGGGTCTGCGCTGCGCTGGCCCGGGATAAAAGCTTCCTTTGTCAGCCCTCTTCCTCGTCCGGCTCCAGCGGGGCCGTCTCGGGGGTGAGGATCTTGCGGATTTCGACGATCTCGGCGCCCGGGAAGGCCGACAGCACCGAGGCCACGAAGGGGTCCTGCTTGATGGCCTCCAGCGCCTCGCGCTCCTCGCGCTTCTGGCGCTCCATCAGGCTTTCGGCCCCGCCGCCGCCTTCGGCCGCCACCAGCCACGGCTGACCGGTATGTTCCTTCAGGAAGCGAACCAGGCGTCCCGCCAGGTTGCCGGGCGCGCCGGGCGCGGCCTCGAAGGTGAGCGCGCCGGGGCGGAAATTGATCGGGCGGACATACTGCTCGACGTCCAGCCGCAGGCCGATGTCGCGCTTGGCGGCGATCAGCGCCATGACGTCGTCGAACGAGGCCAGCACCGGCATGGCCTGGGCGCCGGGCGCGGCCATCATCACCGGAGACTGGGCCGAGGCCGTCGCCCCGCCCGCGCCACCGCCGCCGATCGCAACGCCACCGCCCGGGCCGCCACCACCCACAGGCGCGCCGTCGCGCAGGGCCTTGAGCGCCTCCTCCGGACCGGGCAGGTCGGCGGCGTAGCAGAGGCGGATCAGCGCCATCTCGGTCGCGGCCATGGCGTCGGGCGCGCGCCGCACCTCGTCATGGGCCTTCAGCAGCATCTGCCACAGGCGCGAAAGCGTTCCGGCCGAAGTGTGGGCGCCGATGGCGGCCAGGCGCGCGGCCTGTTCCTTGGGCATCGACAGGGCGTCAGGCCCCAGCGCCTTGGACACCGCCGAGGCGTGGCAGTGGTCCAGCACATCGAGCATGACCACCGCCGGATCGGCCCCGAAGCCCCACAGGGCGCGGAAACCTTCCAGCGCCTCCTTGGTCTTGCCGGCCATCACATGTTCGTAGAGGGCGATGGTCTGGCTGCGGTCAGCCAGGCCCAGCATGTCGCGCACCACCGTCGAGGTGACCGTCTGGCCGCGCTCGGTCTGGACGATGGCCTGGTCCAGCAGCGAGAGGCCGTCGCGCACCGAGCCCTCGGCGGCGCGGGCGATCAGGGCCAGCGCATCCATCTCGATCCGCGCGCCTTCCTTGGCCGAGATACGGTCGAAGTGCTTGACCAGCACGTCCGGCTCGACCCGGCGCAGGTCGAAGCGCTGACAGCGCGACAGGATCGTCACCGGAACCTTGCGGATCTCGGTGGTGGCGAAGATGAACTTGGCGTGTGGCGGCGGCTCTTCCAGCGTCTTCAGCAGCGCGTTGAACGCCGCCGTCGACAGCATGTGCACTTCGTCGATGATGTAGACCTTGTAGCGCGCCTCGACCGGGGCGTAGCGCACCCCGTCCAGAAGCTCGCGCATCTCGTCGACCTTGGTGCGCGAGGCGGCGTCGAGTTCCAGCACGTCCATGTGCCGCCCCTCGATGATCGAGCGGCAGTGATAGCCTTCGACGGTGAGGTCGACCGAGGGGCCCTTCGCCGTGTCGGTCTCGTAGTTGAGCGCCCGGGCCAGGAGGCGCGCGGTCGTGGTCTTGCCGACGCCCCGGACGCCGGTGAGCATGAAGGCGTGGGCGATGCGGCCGGTCGAGAACGCGTTGGCCAGGGTGCGGACCATAGCCTCCTGGCCGATCAGGTCCTCGAAGGTGCGCGGACGGTACTTGCGCGCCAGAACCGTATAGGCGTCGCCCTTCTCGCCCTCGGACGGGGTTTCGACCACGGGGCGCGCCTCGGCGACCGGCGCCGGCGCATCGCCGAAGATGTCGGCGGTGTTCTCGTCCCGCTCGGCGGGCGCCTCGTCCCACGGCGGCGCGGAATCAGGCGAGAGGTCGTCGTGGTCGGCCATGGCGCAGAGTGTAGTGGGGCGGAGGGCGCAGCAAAAGCCTCGCGCCCAAGTGCGCGCGCATCTGCTGACAGAATTTCGAGGAAAATGAGGTGGAGACCGGCAGACGACCCAGAGGTGATCTCGTTGTGGCTGCTGCCTCTCGGCCCTGACCAGGTTGGCGAGGACTCCGTCCGCGCCGATCTCCGAGGCCTATATCGCGACTCATCGCGCAGGATGCAAGGCTGACGAGTCATTCCGCTCACGCTACAGAGTGGCGCATGCCTCTTTCGATCATCACCAACACCTTCGCCGGCAACCCCCTGGACCGTGACAGCGAGCGGCGCGGCGACGAAGCCTTCCTCGCCGAAAAGCTGGCCGATCCCGAGTCGCTGGCTGTCGCGCTGTGGAACGGCAAGCCGCTGGTCGAGGAGATCCTCGGCGAGGACGGCAAGCCCACGGGCGTGCAGATCGCCTATCTCCGAGCCGACATGGCCCAGGACCTGGCCGGCGGGAGCGAGAAGCTGCTGTATCTGGGCCTCTGGAAAGATATCGCGGTGTTCGCCGTGGACATCGAGGGCGCGGCCGATCCGGCCGAAGGTCCCCTGCAGGGCCTGGGTCGTTTCGAAGAGCTGCGCGGCGCGGCCGCCTCCATGCCGCCGGCCGACGCCGGCATCCTGGCCACCGCCAAGTCCATGTTCGAGTGGCGCCGTCGCCATCGCTGGTGCAGCGCCTGCGGCCAGAAGACCGAGGTCTCGGACGGGGGCTGGAAGCGGGTCTGCCCGTCCTGCGACGCTGAACACTTCCCGCGCACCGATCCGGTGGCGATCATGCTGGCGATCCATGACGGCAAGTGCCTGCTGGGCCGCCAGGCGATGTGGCCCAAGGGCATGTTCTCGGCCCTGGCCGGCTTCATTGAGCCCGGCGAGACCATCGAGGAGGCCTGCGCCCGCGAGCTGCAGGAGGAGGCCGGCCTCAAGGCGACGGCCGTGCGCTATCACTCCAGCCAGCCCTGGCCTTGGCCCAGCTCGCTGATGATGGGCCTGATCGCCGAGGTCGACAGCGACGAAGCCGCGCCGGACCAGACCGAGCTTGAGGAAGTCCGCTGGTTCACCCGCGAGGAAGCCCGGCAGCTGATCAAGGGCGAGCTCGAGGGCCTCTTCGCCCCGCCGCCCCTGGCCATCGCCCACCAGCTGATCAAGGCCTGGGCCGAGGAGGCGTAAAACCTCTGGACTGCCCCAGCGGCGCCTCCCGTTCAGTTCGCATCGAGCCCGGCCAGCAAGACCGGCGATGTGAACTGAACATGGGAGGGCCCAATGGCCGAAGCCTACATCATCGACGCCTGCCGCACCCCGCGCGGCATCGGCAAGGTCGGCAAGGGAGCCCTGGCCGACTTTCACCCGCAGCACCTGGCCGCCACGGTCCTGAAGGCCCTGGCCGAGCGTAACGGCCTCAACACCGCTGAAGTCGACGACATCATCTGGGGCACCTCCAGCCAGCGCGGGTCGCAGGCGGGGGACCTTGGTCGGATGGCGGCGCTGGACGCCGGCTATGACGTCCGCGCCAGCGGCGTGACCCTGGACCGCTTCTGCGGCTCGGGCATCACCACGGTGAACCTGGCGGCGGCCTCGATCATGTCTGGCATGGAGGACCTGGTCATCGCCGGCGGGACCGAGATGATGTCCTACACCTCGGCCACCGCGAACCCGACCGCGCCGCCGATGCTGGACAGCGGCAACCTGCGCCTGCGCGCCCGTCATCCGCAGTCGCACCAGGGCGTCTGCGCCGACGCCATCGCCACGCTGGAGGGGATCACCCGCGCCGATGTCGACGCCCTGGCCCTGGAGAGCCAGCGCCGCGCCGATCTCGCCATCAAAGGCGGTCACTTCGACAAGAGCCTGATCCCGGTGCTGCGCGACGACGGCTCGGTGGCGCTGGACCACGAGGAGTTCCCGCGTCCGCAGACCACCGCCGAAGGGCTGGCCAGCCTGAAGGCCTCGTTCGCGGCCCTGGCCGAGATCCCGGTTGACGAGGCGGGCAACACCTATGGCGGGCTGATCCGCAAGGTCTATCCGGACCTGAAGATCCAGCACATGCACCACGCGGGCAACTCGTCGGGCGTGGTGGACGGCGCGGCGGCGGTGCTGCTGGCCTCGCCGGCCTACGCCCAGCGCAACGGCCTCAAGCCGCGGGCCAAGGTCATCGCCATGGCCAATGTCGGCGACAGCCCGACCCTGATGCTGAACGCCCCGGTCCCGGCCGCGCGCAAGGCCCTGGCCAAGGCCGGCCTGACCGTCGACGACATCGATCTGTGGGAAATCAACGAGGCCTTCGCAGTCGTCGCCGAGAAGTTCATTCGCGACCTGAAGCTCGATCGCGACAAGGTCAATGTGAACGGCGGCGCCATGGCCCTGGGCCACCCGATCGGCGCGACCGGCTCGATCCTGATCGGCACGATCCTCGACGAGCTGGAACGCCGCGACCTCAAGCGCGGCCTGGTGACCATGTGCGCCGCCGGCGGCATGGCCCCGGCGATCATCATCGAGCGGGTGTAGGGGGCGGCGACGTAGCGCCCCCTCCGTCTCGTCGCTTCGCGCCGATCCACCTCCCCCGTTCTACGGGGGAGGAGTTAGTCCTCCTCACCCGCGAAGCGGGGGAGGTGTCGCGATGCTTACACGCATCGTGACGGAGGGGGCGCTTTAGAGCCTTACCGGAACGGCGGCTCGTCGAAGGCGCGGAGCTTGCGTGAGTGCAGGTTCGGGCCTTCGGCGTACAGCAGCTTGCAGGCCAGGATGCCGATCTGCAGGTGCTGGCTGATCGCCCGCTCGTAGAAGGCGTTGGCCTGGCCGGGCAGCTTGATCTCGCCGTGCAGCGGCTTGTCCGACACGCACAGCAGCGTCCCGTACGGCACCCGGAAGCGGTAGCCCTGGGCCGAGATCGTGGCGCTCTCCATGTCGATCGCCACCGCGCGGCTCTGGTTGAAGCGCAGGGCCGAGAGGCTGTGGCGCAGTTCCCAGTTGCGGTCGTCGGTGGTGACGACCGTGCCCGTGCGCAGGCGCTTCTTCAACTGGTCGCCGCTGTCACCGCTGATCGCCTTGGCCGCGTCGTAGAGGGCGCGCTGCACCTCGGCGATCGACGGCACCGGGATTTCGGGCGGCAGCACCGCGTCCAGCACGTGGTCGTCGCGCAGATAGGCATGGGCCAGGACGTAGTCGCCGATGGTCTGGGTGTCGCGCAGGCCGCCGCAGTGACCGATCATCAGCCAGGCTTGCGGACGCAGCACCGCCAGGTGATCGCAAATCGTCTTGGCGTTGGAGGGGCCGACGCCGATATTGACCAGGGTCACCCCCGAGCCGCCCGGGGCCATCAGGTGGTAGGCCGGCATCTGGTGCTTGCGCCAGGTCGACTCCGCCACCGCCAGCTCTGGATTGACCGTGTTGGCGGTGATGGTCAGGCCGCCTGCGCACGACAGCGCGGTGTAGGGGCTGTCCGGCAGCTTCAGCTGCTCGATACCCCAGCGGACGAACTCGTCGACATAGCGGTTGTAGTTCGTGAACAGGATGAACTGCTGCACGTCCTCGGACGGGGCGCCGGTGTAATGCTTGAGCCGCGCCAGCGAGAAGTCGGTGCGCAGGCCGTCGAACAGCGACAGCGGATGATTATCCTCCAGCACCGAGTTCCAGAGGCCGTCGGCGATCTCGTCGCCGATGAAGGCCAGGTCCGTGGTCGGGAAGAAGCGGGCGATGTCCTCGCTGCGCACGTCGGCCTGGTTCAGGTCGATCGTGGCGTCCAGCACATACGGATAAGGGATTTCCTGGCGCGAGCGGTCGATCTCGATCTCGACCTCGAAGTCGTCCATCAGGAGCGTCAGCTGCTCGACCAGATAGTCGCGGAACTGGGCGGGCCGGGTGACCGTCGTCGCATAGACGCCCGGACGGCTGACGCGGGCGTAGGAGCGGGCCAGTTTCGGCGGCAGCGCTTCGGGGTCGTAGGTCAGGCGCAGCTCGGGATAGGCGAAGGTCCCGTCGAAGCGGGCGGCCGGATCCGGGCGGGTTCCATCTTCGAGATAGGCGCGGAGCGCGTCGCGCAGAGCGCCGACGGCGCGTTCGTATTCGTCATTGAGCCGTTCGACGACGGCGATTGCTTTTTCTTGGTTTGACATGGCGCCTTATAGCGACGTTTTGCGAACTTGGCGAGACGGTCGGGCGACGCAAATAATAAAATTATTACTTGATGAACTCCCGACTGCCGACCTCCTCTGTGTGCGCCGCCTTATGCGCTGATCGTTGGGAGCTTGGGGGCGACCAGATGACCCGCGCCACGGATCGCTCGACGCTTGGACGGCTGATGACCTCGACGCGGCGTTGACGCCTCCAATCATGGCTCGGCGCGTTAAGAGCATGGACGAACCCGCTTGCGTCGGCCACAAGGGCTGAAATGCTCAACGAAGGAGCCAATGGCGGCGCGGGCGTTCTCGCGCGTCGTTCCTTCCGACAACCAGAACAAGCCGTCGACGCCCAAGTGAGGCGCCAGGGGGACTAGATGAATAAACGCTTCGCCTATCTGATCATCGGCTCGATGATCCTGGGGGTGCTGGTCGGTTGGACCTGCAATCAGTTTCTTGACCCGGCCGGCGCCAAGTCGGCCGCGGATAACCTGTCGATCATCACCGATATCTTCCTGCGTCTGATCAAGATGATCATCGCCCCGCTGGTCTTCACGACTCTGGTGGCCGGCGTCGCGCACATGGAAGACGCCGCCGCAGTCGGCCGGATCGGCGCCAAGACCATGACCTGGTTCATCGGCGCCTCGGCGGTGTCGCTGGTGCTGGGGCTTCTGATGGTCCACCTGCTGGATCCGGGCGCGGGCCTGAACATGGCCCATGTCGATGTGGCGATGAAGACCTCGGCCTCGACCGACGCCTTCACCCTGAAGGGCTTCATCACCCACCTGGTGCCGACCTCGATCTTCGACGCCATGGCCAAGAACGAGATCCTGCAGATCGTGGTGTTCTCGCTGTTCGTCGGCACCGCCGTGGCGGCGCTGGACGACAAGGCCCCGCAGATTCTGGAACTGGTCGAGCAGGCCGCCCAGATCATGCTGAAGGTCACCGGCTTTGTGATGAAGCTGGCCCCGCTGGCCATCTTCGCGGCCCTGGCCTCGACCATCGCCACCCAGGGCCTGGGCATGCTGGCCACCTATGGCAAGTTCGTGCTGGGCTTCTATTCGGCGATGGGCGTGCTGTGGGCGCTGCTGTTCCTCGCCGGCCTGCTGGTGCTGGGCAAGCGGGTGATCCCGCTGTTCGGCGTCATCCGCGACCCCGTCCTGCTGGCTTTCTCGACCGCGAGCTCGGAAGCGGCCTATCCGCGCATTCTCGACAGCCTGCCCAAGGTGGGCGTGCGCCGCCGGATCGTGTCGTTCGTGCTGCCGCTGGGCTACTCGTTCAACCTCGACGGCTCGATGCTGTACTGCACCTTCGCCACGATGTTCATCGTCCAGGCGCACGGCGTCGAGCTGACGGTCCAGCAGCAGATCTTCATGCTGCTGCTGCTGATGGTGACCTCCAAGGGTATCGCCGGGGTGCCGCGCGCCTCGCTGGTGGTGATCATGGCCACCCTGACCTATTTCGGCCTGCCGGAGGCCTGGATCGCGCTGGTGCTGGGCGTCGATCATCTGCTGGACATGGGCCGCAGCGCCACCAACGTCGTCGGCAACAGCGTCGCCGCTGCGGTCGTGGCCAAATGGGAGGGTGAGCTGGACGACATCCCGCCCGAAGGGGAAGCCGCCAAGGCCTGATCCCCGCGATCCCGGCCGCTTGAAATCGCCCGCTCCGCCTCGGCGGGGCGGGCTTTTTCGTGTCCAGCTTCAAATGTACAGTAAAAACTTGACAAGATCCGGAAGTGGCCCAATCTCATCTAGCGAGGGACTATGAGGACGACGTCATGAGCAAGATCTCCCCCATCGCGCGCGGCGCGCTGATCGGGCTGGCCATTGCGGGCTTCTCGGCTTCGGCCGCCCTGGCCCAGGCCCCCGCCGGACCACCCGCCGCCGCCAAGGCTCCCGCCAAGGACGGTAAGCCGGCGCGACAGTGCTTCTACCTGTCGGACTGGCGCGGCTGGAGCGCGCCGGACAAGAACACCCTGTACATGAAGGTGCGCGGTCGCGACGTCTATCGCGTCGACCTGGCCTATGGCTCCAACCAGCTGACCTGGCCCGGCACGCATCTGGTCTCGGTGGTGCGCGGCCCCGACAGCGTCTGCCATCCGCTGGATCTGGACCTGCGGGTCTCGGACGGCTTTGGCATGCCCCTGCCGATCCGCGCCAAGACCATCACCAAGCTGACGCCGGAAGAGATCAAGGCCCTGCCGAAGAACCACCGGCCGTAAAGCCTCGGCGGCGCGCGCGCCCTACAGCGCCGCCGCGTTCAGCAGCGCCACCACCATGGCGTTGGCCGGCGTGGCGATCCCATGGACGGCGCCCCGGCGGACGATGACGCCGTTGCGGGCGTCCAGCTCCATGGCCCGTCCCGCCGCGCGGTCGGCGTGCAGCGAGTTGACCGAGCCCGGATCGGCGGCGCGATAGCCGGCGATCACCTGGTCGGGCAGATCGTCCGAAAGATCCGCTCCCTCGGCCCGGCCGACGGCCAGGCACTCGCGCACGAGGCTGCGCATGACCTGCGCCGCGCCCTCGTCCTGGGCGATCCCGGCGGGCTTGAGCACCAGAGCGTTGACCGCACCGGCGCAGTTGAGCGCCAGCTTCTTCCAGGCCTCGGTGACGAAGTCATCGACGACGTGCAACTCGATCGGCGTGTGGGCGAAGAGGCCTGCGAAGGCCTCGCCGGCCGCGCCGGCCGGAACCTTGATCCAGCCGTTGCGCCGCTGCAGCATCCGCCCCGGCGCCGAGCGCTCGGCCGGGATGTCGACCACCGCCGGAACCAGCCGCTCGGCGGCGATCTTGCCCACGAACGGCTCCACGTGCTCGACGCCGTTGCGCAGGATGGCCACGCGGGTCTGCGGCCCCACCAGGGCGTCCAGCCAGCTCCAGGTCGCGTCGGTGTCGTAAGTCTTGGTCGTCACCAGCACCCAGTCGACGGGCGCGAGACTCTCCGGCGAGGTCGCCACGCGCGGGGTCGCCGAGATCGGCCCTTCCGGCGTCTCGACCGCCAGGGTCCCGAAGGGCGTGCGAACGCAGACGGTGACCGCATGGTCAGGATTCTGGGCCAGCCAGGCGGCGAGCGTTCCACCGACGGCCCCGGGGCCGATCACGGCGATACTGGTCATTAGGTGCTCCGCTCGAAACAAAACCCTCTCCCCTTGCGGGAGAGGGTGGCCCGGCGATAGCCGGGTCAGGTGAGGGGTCGCGCGGGCGGCGCCGTGAACCCCCCATCCGTCATCCTTCGGATGATACCTTCTCCCGCGAGGGGGAGAAGGACATCAGGGACTACTCCGCCGGGATCGCCTCAGCCGAGCGCTTCTTCATCATCTCGTCGAAGCTGGTCCAGACGCCGTCCGAACCGTGCCACTGGCCCTTGGTCGCGGCCTTGGAGTATTCGGTGGCGCGGGCCTCGAAGAAGTTGGCGTGCTCGACGCCCGACAGCAGCGACTGCAGCCAGGGCAGCGGGTTTTCCTTCACGCCGTACACCTCGGGCAGGTGCAGCTGGCGCAGGCGCCAGTCGGCGACGAAGCGGATATAGGCCTTGATGTCGTCGGGCGTCATGCCCTGGATGTCGCCGGCCTCGAAGGCCAGGTCGATGAAGTTGTCTTCCATGCCGACCACGGTCTTGCAGCAGTCGACGATGTCGTCGGCCACGGCCTTGGTCACCGCGCCGGTTTCCTTGTTGAAGGCGTGGTACAGCTTGATGATGCCGTCGCAGTGCAGGCTCTCGTCGCGGATCGACCACGAGACGATCTGGCCCATGCCCTTCATCTTGTTGAAGCGCGGGAAGTTCATCAGCATCGCGAACGAGGCGAACAGCTGCAGGCCTTCGGTGAAGCCGCCGAACATGGCGAGCGTCCGGCAGATGTCGGCGTTCGAGTCGACGCCGAAGGTCTGCATGTAGTCATGCTTGGCCTTCATGGCCTCGTATTCCATGAACGCCGAGAACTCGGTCTCGGGCATGCCGATGGTCTCGAGCAGCAGGGCGTAGGCCGCGATATGGATCGTCTCCATGTTCGCGAACGAGGCCAGCATCATCTTCACTTCGGTCGGCTTAAAGACCCGACCGTAGCGCTCCATGTAGTTGTCCTGCACCTCGACGTCGGACTGGGTGAAGAAGCGGAAGATCTGCGTCAGCAGGTTCCGTTCCTTGTCGTTCAGCTTGACGGCCCAGTCCTTGAGGTCCTCGCCCAGCGGCACCTCTTCGGGCATCCAGTGGACCTGCTGCTGCTTCTTCCAGAAGTCATAGGCCCACGGATAGCGGAACGGCTTGTAGCCGCCCGAGGGGGTCATAAGGCCAGGCAGGATCAGCGATGACGGAGCGGACATGACAGAGCCTCGGGCAGAATCGAGCGGACGCGATAGGATGCCTTACCCTACCAAAGCCGCTCGGTTCATCTAGTGGCGCCAGCGTCGCACCCCCACAAGATGTTGTGAGCGGGTGTGGATAACCCCGGAGTCGCCATGGCCGCCTATCGCCTGTTCAGCGCCCTCGGATCGGGCGGCGTGCCCATCGAGGCGGCCATGACGCTGATCGGCCTGCCCTACGACATCATCGAGGCCCCGACCTGGGAGGGCGAGGTCGAGCAGGCCAAGGTGGCGACGGTCAATCCGCTCAAGCAGATCCCGGCCCTGGTCACCCCCGACGGCGAGACGATCACCGAAAGCGCCGCCATCCTGATCTGGCTGGCCGACCGCTATCCAGAAGCGAAGCTCGGCCCCGCGATCGACGATCCGATGCGGGCTCAGTTCCTGCGCTGGATGACCTTCATCCCGGCCTCGATCTATTCGCTGTTCTGGGTGCGCGACGAGCCCGCGCGCCTGGGCGGGCCCGACCCCGAGGTGCAGGCGCGGATCAAGGCCGCGACGGCCGAGCGGATCGCCGACTGCTGGGCGATGATGGAAAGCCAGGTCGCGCCGCTGATGGACCGTCACAGCGGCCCCTACCTGCTGGGCGACACGCTGGGCGTGCTTGATCTCTATGTCGCGGTCGTCAGCCGCTGGGGGCCCCGGCGGGTGCGGTTCTACGAGGCCGCGCCGAGAATGGCGCAGGCCGTGCGGCGGGTGGATGCGGACCCGAGGCTGGAGGCGTTCTGGGCGGAGCGGTTCCCGTTCTTCGACGGGTGGGAGCGGTTGGGGCAGCAGGGGTGATCCTTTCATCGGACCTGATCAAAGCGTTGGAATCCGCCTATCGCGTCTTCGCCGATGCGCCGGCCCCCAAGACGCTTGAGGCTTCACCGCCAAGGGATGCCGAGGCGATTCATCGTATGCTGACCGGTCGCCCCCTTGCGGCTATCGCGAATGCTGACATCGGTCCTTACGCTGGTTGGGCCATCACCACCGTTGGTACAGGTAGGGACTATCAGCATTTCCTCCCTCGAATTCTTGAGCTCGCCGTCAACGACCCAAGCTGGATGGGGGCAGCCCCCGTCGCCATCGCTTCGCGTTTGGAGATGGCGGGCTGGCGGACCTGGCCAGCGCATCAGCAAACCGCCGTGAGCGCTGTCTTCACCGCCGCCTTCTCCTGGACGCTTGAGATTCAGATCCAAGATCCTCACGATTGGCTGGCCGGAATTGCCCTGATCGGCGGCGCCACGGAAGAGGCTCGTCAGGCGTGGCGCGTGAGCGAAAGCTTGGCCGCCGCGCAAGGCCTCGCCTCATTCGTCATTGACTGGCGATCGGCGGAGCAGGATGGCGAAGCGGCTCCGCCGTTCTGGACGGATGTCCCCAACCCTGAACGGTCCCGGACACGTGCTTGGCTGTTGAGCGACGAAACCATCGCCCAACTTCGTCGAAGCGTTCTAGCTTTCGGGCAAGACGAGGCTTGGCTGGTCCCGCAAGCCCTGGACGCCCTCTAGCCCCGACCGCCCCGGTCGGGTGCGATCCTTAAATCTCTTGGAGGCTGCAGCGTGCAGGGTTGATCAGGTCAGTCAAGGACGACGCTCGCGCGTCGCCGCGCGGCGGCCGCCCGTAGGGCGGTCCTTGAGTGACCTGCTCAGCCCTGCGATCGTCTCGCCGTGAGATGTAGGGACAGCTCCTTCTCGAGGGCGAAAAGTAGACGTCCACCCGAGGCCAACGGTCGCCCACACCCCCTGACATAAAGATATCTTTATGCGTTAATTGCTCGGAAGGGGTCTCGCGCGTATAAGGTCGGCAAAATCCCCATCCGACCGCAGGAGCCGACCGTGGCTGACTATATCGTCAAGGACATCTCGCTCGCCGATTTCGGCCGCAAGGAAATCGCCATCGCCGAGACCGAAATGCCGGGCCTGATGGCCACGCGCGCCGAGTACGGTCCCCAGCAGATCCTCAAGGGCGCCCGCATCGCCGGCAGCCTGCACATGACCATCCAGACCGCCGTGCTGATCGAGACGCTGACGGCCCTGGGCGCTGAGGTCCGCTGGGCCTCGTGCAACATCTTCTCGACCCAGGACCACGCCGCGGCCGCCATCGCCGCCGCCGGCATCCCGGTCTTCGCCTTCAAGGGCGAGAACCTGGTCGAGTACTGGGAATACGCCCACAAGATCTTCGAGTGGCACGACGGCGGCTATCCGAACCTGATCCTGGACGACGGCGGCGACGCCACCCTGCTCTGCGTGCTGGGCCCCAAGGCCGAGAAGGACCCCTCGATCCTCGACAACCCGCAGAACGAGGAAGAAGAAGCCCTCTACGCCGTGATGAAGAAGTACCTGGCCGAAAAGCCGGGCTTCTATTCGGCGATCCGCGCGGCCATCGGCGGCGTGTCGGAAGAGACCACCACGGGCGTTCACCGCCTGTACCACATGGCCCAGAAGGGCGAGCTGCCGTTCCCGGCCATCAACGTCAACGACAGCGTCACCAAGTCCAAGTTCGACAACCTCTATGGCTGCCGTGAAAGCCTGGTCGACGCCATCCGTCGCGGCACCGACGTCATGCTGTCGGGCAAGGTCGCCGTGGTCTGCGGCTATGGCGACGTTGGCAAGGGCTCGGCCGCCTCGCTGCGCCAAGGCGGCGCCCGCGTGATCGTCACCGAGATCGATCCGATCTGCGCCCTGCAGGCGGCGATGGAAGGCTATGAGGTCCAGACCCTGGCCGACGTGGCCGACAAGGCCGACATCTTCGTCACCGCCACCGGCAACAAGGACGTCATCACGGTCGACGACATGCGCCGGATGAAAAACAACGCCATCGTCTGCAACATCGGGCACTTCGACTCGGAAATTCAGATCGCCGGCCTGCGCAACTTCAAGTGGGACGAGATCAAGCCGCAGGTCCACCACGTGGAATTCCCGGACGGCAAGAAGATCATCGTGCTGTCGGAAGGCCGCCTGGTGAACCTGGGCAACGCCACCGGCCACCCCTCGTTCGTGATGTCGGCCTCGTTCACCAACCAGACCCTGGCCCAGATCGAACTGTGGACCAACAAGGCCAAGTACGAGAACCAGGTCTACACCCTGCCCAAGCACCTGGACGAGAAGGTCGCCTTCCTGCACCTGGAAAAGCTGGGCGCGAAGCTGACCACGCTGCGCAAGGACCAGGCCGATTACATCGGCGTTCCGGAAGCCGGCCCGTTCAAGCCGGATCACTACCGGTACTAGGATCAGAAAAAGTCTGATTTCCCATAGGGAAGGCCCGCCGCCTGGCGGGCCTTTTCTTTTGCGGGGGTGAGCGAAGACGCCCTGTTCAAGGCCGCCTTGCTCGGCTAATCGCTTTGCCATGCCGCTAGCCTTGATCATCTCCAGCCATGTCGCCGGCAGTCAGGTCGGCGCGACGGCCCAGGCCACCGCCCTGGCGCAGTTCAAGATCGACTCGATGGTTGTCCCGACCGTGCTGTTCGGTCGTCATCCCGGCTGGGGTATTCCCGGCGGCGCCCCGGTGCCGATCGAGGTGTTCGAGGGCATGCTGGACGGCATCGAGGCCAACGGCCTGTTCGGCCTCGTCGATCTGGTCATCACCGGCTATTTCGCCACCGCCGCTCAGGTGCGCGCCGCCGCGCGGGTGATCGACGCCGTGCGCGAGTCGCCCCGTCCGAACGGCGCGGCCATGCGCCGCCCGACCGTCATCGTCGACCCCACCATGGGCGACGCCGGCAAGGGCCTCTACATCCCGGCGGAGACGGCCGATGAGATCATCGCCGACCTCATTCCCCGCGCTGACGTCGTGGCCTGCAACTCCTGGGAGCTGCAGAAGCTGACCGGAACCGACGCCCGCGATCCGCAGTCGGCCATGCGCGCCGCCCGCCTGCTGGGCAAGACCACCCTGGTCTCCTCGGTCCATCGCGGGGCCGAGATCGGCGCGGTGCTGGCCGACAAGAAAGAGGCCTGGCTGGCCGCCCACGCCAAGTCCGACCGCTCGCCCAACGGCACCGGCGACCTTCTGACCGCGCTCTACGCCGCCTCGATCCTGGAGGGGCAGACCTTCTCGTACGGCCTGGCCCGCGCCGTCGGCGGCGTGGCCGAGACGGTGACCGCCGCCAATATCTGGAACGCGCCCGAACTGCCGATCGTGGGCATGGGCGCGCGCATCAAGCAGACCTCGCCGACCGTCCGCATCGAACGGCTGGCTTGAAAGATCCGGGCTCGACCATGACCGACATCACCGGCTTCTGCCCCGACCGCTTCGCAGCGGTGCGCGAGGTCTTCGAACAGAACTTCGCCGACGGGGGCGAACTGGGCGCGCGTTTTGCGTTCGCGATCGAGGGCGAGGTCGTCGTCGATCTGATGGGCGGTTTCGCCGACCGCAAGCGCGAGGTTCCGTTCGGCCCCAACACCCTGACCGCCCTGTTTTCGACCACCAAGGCGGTGGCGGCCCTGCTGATCGCGCGCCTGGTCGACGAGGGCCGGCTGGCCTACGACCAGCCCGTCGCCGACGTCTGGCCCGAGTTCGCGCAAGCGGGCAAGGCGGCGGTGACCGTCGAGCAGGCCCTGTCGCACCAGGCCGGCCTTTCGGGCTTCCCCGACGAGACCGACCCGGCCATCTGGTTTGACTGGGACGCCACCTGCGCCAAGCTGGCGGCCATGGCGCCGCTGTTTCCGATCGGCTCGGCCAGCGGCTATCACCCGGTGACCTACGGCTATCTGGCCGGCGAGATCTTCCGCCGGGTCGACGGCCGCACCATGGGCACGGCCCTGCGCCAGGACATCTGCGAGCCGCTCGGTCTCGACCTCTGGATCGGCCTGCCGGACAGCGAGCACGGCCGCGTCGCCGACCTGATGCGCCCGACCGCCATGCCGCAGTTCGGCGAGATCAACCCGGCCGTCGAGGCCGCCTTCTTCAAGCCGTGGTCCTCGCCCGGCGGCAAGGGCGCGGCCGAGTGGCGGCGCGTCGAGATCCCCTCGGCCAACGGCCATGCGACCGCCCCGGCTCTGGCGCGCCTGATGGGCGCCCTGGCCAATGGCGGAACGCTGGAGGGCCGCTCGCTGATCACGCCGGCCGGGATCAAAGCCGCCAGCGCCGAGCGCCTACGCGGCCGCGACCTCGTCCTGCCCTATGAAATCAGCTGGGGCGCGGGCTTCATGCGCAATGAGCCCAACTTCTACTATGGCCCCACCGCCGAGGCGTTCGGACACTCCGGCTGGGGCGGCTCGTGCGCCTTCGCCGATCCGTCGCGCGGCGTCTCCGGCGCCTATGTGATGAACAAGCAGGGTAACGCCCTGATCGGCGATCCGCGCGCGGTGCGCCTGATCGAGGCGGCGTACGCTTCCCTCTAAGCCGGCGCCAGGGCGCGGGATTTGCGCCACGCCCCGTAGGCGAAGGTCGCCACGCCCAGCCAGATGAACACGAACGACAGCGCCCGCAGCGGGGTGAAGGGCTCGCCGAACGCCACGCCCAGCAGGAACTGGATCGTGGGCGCGATGAACTGCAGGAAGCCGACCGCGCTGAGCGGCAGGCGGCGCGCCGACCAGGCGAAGAGGGCCAGCGGAACCACCGTCGCCGGACCGGCCAGCGCCAGCAGCGTCGTCACCCCGGCGCCCGCGCCGAAGTGGCCCTGGCCGCTCGCCTGCAGGAACCAGACATAGGCCAGGCCCGGCAGCGCCAGATAGGCGCACTCGATGAAGAGGCCGGTCTGGGCGTCGGCCTTCACCTGCTTGCGCAGGATGGCGTAGACGCAGAAGGTCAAGGCCAGGCCCAGCGAGACGATCGGCAGGTGGCCCAGGGCCACGGTCTGGATGGCCACGCCCACAGCGGCCAAGCCGATCGCCACCTTGCCCTCGGTGGACATCCGCTCGCGGAACAGCAGGGCGCCGGCGGCCATGTTCATCAGCGGATTGATGTAATAGCCGAGACTGGCCTCGATCACGTGCCCTGCGTTCACCGCGAAGACATAGATCGTCCAGTTGCTGAAGATCGCCAGGGTGGACAGGGCGAGAACCCCGAGCGTCCTGGGCTGGCGCAGCACCTGGGCGACCTGCCCGACCTGTCTGGCGATCAACACAAGACCCAGCGCCCACAGCACCGACCACAGCGACCGGTGGGCGATCATCTCCCACGAGGAGACGCCGAGCTTGGCCAACAGGTGGAAGTAGAGGGGCAGGAAGCCCCACAGCAGGTAACAACCGACGCCGGCGAAATAGGCTGACCGACTCTCGGCCGCGGAACTGGGAGGCATGTGACCGGACCTTTCGGAAGGCTTCTCGCAAGTAGCAAGCCCGCCGTCCCCCCGCATCTTGCGAAGGATTGGGAAATTCTGGACCGGCGCCCAGGAAATCCGCCGTCCTCCGCTGGGCGCAGGACGGCGGGGACCGTCCTTAAGCCAGGACCTTGCGCTTCAGGAGGCCCTTGTCGTGCAGCAGCTGGGCGATCTGCACCGCGTTCAGCGCCGCGCCCTTGCGCAGGTTGTCCGACACGCACCAGAACGCCAGGCCGTTCTCGACGGTCGGGTCCTTGCGGATGCGCGAGATGTAGACCGGAAACTCGCCTTGGGATTCCTTGGGCGTGATGTAGCCGCCGTCCTCGCGCTTATCGACCACGACGATGCCGTCGGCCTCACGCAGGATCTCGCGGGCCTCATCCTCGTCCAGCGGGCTCTCGAACTCGACGTTCACCGACTCCGAGTGGCCGACCATGACCGGCACGCGCACGCAGGTGGCGGTCAGCTTGATCGCCGGATCCAGGATCTTCTGGGTCTCGACGGTCATCTTCCACTCTTCCTTGGTGAAGCCGTCCTCCATGAAGACGTCGATGTGGGGGATGACGTTGAAGGCGATCTGCTTGGTGAACTTCTTGGGCGGCGGCGCGCCCAGGACATAGACACCCTTGGTCTGGTCCCAAAGCTCGTCCATGCCTTCCTTGCCCGCGCCGGAGACCGACTGGTACGTCGAGACGACCACCCGCTTGATCTTGGCCTCGTCGTGCAGCGGCTTCAGCGCCACCACCAGTTGGGCCGTCGAGCAGTTCGGATTGGCGATGATGTTCTTGGGGATGCTGTTGACGGCCTGCGGGTTCACCTCCGGCACCACCAGCGGCACATCGGGGTCCATCCGGAAGTGGCTGGAGTTGTCGATGACGATCGGACCGGCCGCGCCGATCTTCTCGCCCCAGGCCTTGGAGATCGACCCGCCGGCGCTCATGAGCACCAGATCGACCTTGGAGAAGTCGAACTGCTCCAGGTCCTCGCACTTCAGGATCTCGTTGCCGAACGAGACCTCGACGCCGATGGATTTGCGGCTGGCGATGGCGTGCATCTTGTCCACGGGGAATTTGACTTCCTCGAGGATGTTGAACATCTCGCGGCCCACATTGCCCGTGGCGCCGACCACGGCGACCCGGTAACCCATCGCGCTCTCCTGAAGACTATCGCCCGGCGGACCTCGCGGGGCGTGGTTCCGTTACGCCTCATGCCCAGCGGGCGCAAGCCGAGGGTTTCTCTCAGGCGCGCCAGGGAAACGCGGTCCGCGCCAGGGATCGCGCCCGAAAACAGCCGCGTTCATGTCTCGTCAATCTTGTCGCGCGTTTTGTGGGCTTCGGCTAAACCGGTCGCGCCCTCAAGGGGCGTGATCCAGACGTCTGTGCGGTAGGAACAATACGATCATGGCGAACGGACCCTTCGGCGGAAATCCGCCGGCGAAGCCGCAGCGCACGCCGCTTCAGGCCCTGATCTACTGGGGTTCGGTGGTCGGCGTCTGGGGGCTGATCTTCGTCGTCGCCTTCTTCGCGGTGTTCGCCAGCGACCTGCCCGACACGTCCAAGCTCTATGACGTCAAGCGTCAGCCCTCGATCAACTATCTGGACCGCTCCGGCGCCCTGCTGGCCGTGCGCGGCAGCCAATATGCGCCGCCGGTCGATCTGGACGCTCTCCCGAAATATGTCCCGGCGGCGTTCATCGCCATCGAAGACCGCCAGTTCTATCACCACTTCGGCTTCAACCCCTGGGGCATCATCCGCTCGGCGGCCTGGAACCTGACTCACGACGGTCCGCAGCGCGGCGGCTCGACCATCACCCAGCAGTTGGCGCGTAACCTGTTCCTGAGCCCCGCCCAGAACTATCGCCGCAAGGCTCAGGAGCTGATCCTGGCCATCTGGCTGGAACTGAAGTTTTCCAAGAAGCAGATCCTCGCCCTCTATATGAACCGGGTCTATTTCGGGGCCGGCGCCTATGGCATCGAGGCCGCCTCGCAACGCTACTTCAACAAGCCCGCCAACCAGCTGACCATCGGCGAGGCCGCCCTGTTGGCCGGCATGATGAAGGGTCCGGCCCGCTATTCGCCCGTATCGGCCAAGGAACGCGCCGCCCGCCGCGCCACCATCGTTCTGGATGAGATGGTGCGCATCAAGGCGATCACCGCCGAGGAACGCGACGAGGCCTTCCGAACCCCCGTTCAGGTGTCGGCCACCCTGGCCAATCAGCGGGCCCAGTACTTCACCGACTATATTGACGCCCAGGTCCGCTCGCTGGTGGGCGAACCCACCGAGGACCTCGTGGTCGAAACCACGATGGACCTGCCGATTCAGGTCGCCGCTGAACGCGCCGTGAAGCTGGGCGTCGAGGGCCATATCAAGCAGGGAGTCCAGCAAGCCGCTCTGGTCGCGATCGACGGCGAGGGCCGCATCCGCGCCTATGTCGGCGGCGCCGACTACAACGACAGCCAGTTCGACCGCGCCACCACCGCCCGCCGTCAAGCCGGATCGGCCTTCAAGCCGTTCGTCTTTCTGACCGCCATGGAAGCCGGCCGCACGCCCAATGTGATGGTCGTCGACGAACCCGTGAAGATCGGCAACTGGGAGCCGAAGAACTACACCAACAAGTACCTGGGCCCCATCACCCTGCAGACGTCCCTAGCGCAATCGATCAACACCGTCGCCGCGCGCCTCGCCAATGAGGTCGGCACCAGCAACGTCGCCGCCACCGCGCGCCGCCTGGGGATCACCAGCAAGATCCAGCTGGACCCGTCGATGGCCCTGGGCGCCGTCGAGGTCTCGCCGATGGAGATGGCGCAGGCCTACGCCCCCTTCGCCAACGGCGGTTTCCTGGCCAAGGGCTACGGCATCGAACGCATCCGCACCGCCAGCGGCAAGGTCCTGTATGACCACAGCGTCGACAAACAGGCCCGCGCCGCCGTGATCGGCTCGCCCAGCCTGCAGTACATGAACCAGATGATGCGCGAGGTCGTCGCCAGCGGAACGGGCACGCGCGCCCGTGTCGCCAGCTACGACATCGCCGGCAAGACCGGCACGACCAGCGACTACAAGGACGCCTGGTTCGTCGGCTACACCGGCGGCTTCGTGACGGCGGTCTGGACGGGCAAGGACGACGCCACGCCGATGAAGCGCGTCACCGGCGGCGGCGCACCGGCCGAGGTCTGGCGTGTCTTCATGGCGGCGGCGCTGCCGCGGCTGAAGGCGACCCCCATACCCGGGGGCGTTATTGAACCGCCCCCCGTCGCGCCGATCGATCCCATCGGTGACCTGATGGACGCGCCGCCTGCGCCGGAGGGCCCCGCGGCTGAGGCGCCCGCCGGCGAGCCTCCGCCCGCGGACCAATTGCCGTACTAGAAAGTCCCCCGCGTGGTCCTCGCCCCTCGACAGGCTGAGGATGAGGACCAGGGCGAGGCCGAGACTGTCGGAAACCTCATCCTGAGCCTGTCGAAAGGCGAGGTTTTCGCGCCTAGACCCGCCTAAGCTCCGATTGCGTGCAGTTCGGCGGCGTGAGCTCTGAGCCACGCACGATGCGGGGTCGGATCACCGATCAGCTGTTCGCACAGCGCCCAGAAGCGCGGCCCGTGATTGGCCTCGATCAGGTGTGCGCATTCATGGGCGGCCACGTAGTCGGCCACCGCCGCCGGGGCCAGGATCAGACGCCAGCTATAGCGAATGGCGGCCGGCGCCCGGGACGTCGCCGGGCGGCATGACCCCCAACGCGCCTTCGGGTCGGCGATGGCCACCGACGGCAGGGGACGTCCCAGAGCGGCGGCATGGATCGCCGTTCGCTCGGTCAGAACGGTCAGGGCCTCACGCTTGGCCAGTCGAATGACCTTCAGCCCCCAGTTGGCGTCATCGGGGGCGACGATGCGGTCGCCGTCGATCCGGGCGCGGCCAGGACCGACCTCTAGACGATAGGCCCTGTCGTTCAGGCGCAGCAGGCCGCCGGGCGCCAGGCTTTGGCGTTGGGGCAGGGCCGCCAGCTGCTTGGCGATCCAGCCGGCCTTTTCCTGGGCGAAGGCGACAGCCTCGTTAAGGCGGCGCGGGTTCGGCGACAGCGCGACGACCTCGGACTTGGCCCGATCGACCCGCAACGAGATCCGGCGCGCCCGGCCGTCGACGCGCAGCCGCACAGGGCAGCCGCCGATCTCCAGCTGATCGCCGTCGGCAAAGCGGGTCGATGCGGTTTTCGACATGAAGAAGGCCATTGCCCGCTAGATCGGCCCCCAGCAGCGCCCACGCAAGACCCTAGACGGCGGGAAACAGCGGCCGCCCCAGCGCCTCCGCCACGACGAACACTTCAATCGCCACCGCCGCGACGCCGTAGAACGCGGCGATCAGGGGCCGCGCGCGAGCCTGCTCGACGAGGCCGCGAACGGCCGCGCCCAGAGGGGGCCTGGGCCGCAGCGAAAGCCAATGAAGGGCGAGGGTCGCCAGCCAGACCAGCGGCAAGGCCGAGGCGAACCAGAACCGGATCGCCGCCTCACCGCCGCCCGCTTCCGAAGCGCCAAACATGGCAAACATGTAGACCACCGCCACAGCGAAGAGCTTCGTGCGGAAGCTGAGGTTCGCCAGACGGTCGATCAGCGAGACTGTTTGGTCGGACATGATCGAACTTGGCCGCATCCCGTAGCGAACCTCAAGCTTCTTCCGCGAAGTTCGGATCGCACTTGCGGATGAAGGCGCGCACGCGCGGATAGATCTCCTCGCGGAACCGCCGGCCGTTGAACACGCCGTAGTGGCCGACGCTGGGCTGGACATAGTCCAGCTTCATGTCCTCGGGGATGTTCGCGCACAGGCCGTGGGCGGCCTGGGTCTGGCCGATACCGGAGATGTCGTCGTTCTCGCCCTCGACCGTCATCAGGCCGATGTCGGTGATGGCCTCGGGCTTTACGCGCGTTCCCCGATGGACCAGCTCGCCCTTGGGCAGCAGGTACTGCTGGAAGACGATGTCGATGGTCTGGAGATAGAACTCCTCGGTCAGGTCCAGCACCGACAGGTACTCGTCATAGAACTCCAGGTGCTTGTCGGCGCTGTCGCCGTCGCCGCTGACCAGGTGGTTGAAATAGCGACGATGGGCTTCCTGGTGGCGCTCGGCGTTCATGCTCATGAAGCTGGCCAGCTGGACAAAGCCCGGATAGACGCGACGCCCTGCGCCCGCATAGGGCGGCGGCACCGTGTAGATCATGTTCGACTGGAACCAGGTGAACGGCTTTTCCTCGGCCAGCTGGTTGGTGACGGTCGGCGACAGGCGCGCGTCGATCGGCGAGCCCATGAAGGTCATGCTGGCCGGGCGCGAGGGATGGTTCTGCTCGGCCATCAGGGCGGCGGCGGCCAGGACCGGCGGCCCGGGCTGGCACACGGCCACGACGTTGGGGCGCGGCCCCAGCACCTCCAGCATCTGGATGACGTGGTCGATATAGTCGTGGAAGTCGAAACGCCCCTCCAGGACCGAGACCTCGCGGGCGTTGACCCAGTCGACGATGAAAACGGCGTGGTCGGGCAGGAAGGCCTCGACCGTGCCGCGCAGCAGGGTGGCGTAGTGTCCCGACAGCGGCGCGACGATCAGCACCGCCGGGTCCAGCGAAAACTTTCCCGCCCGGCGCATGTCGGCCATGTCGCGATCGAACTGGACGAGGCGCGCCCAGGGACTTTCCCAGACCACCGTCGGGCGAACGCGGACATCGACCTGGCCGACCTTGACCGTGTCGATGTTCCACTTCGGCTTGCCGTAGCGCCGCGTGACGTTGGCGAACAGGTCCGCGCCGGCGTGCATGCGCCGGCCGAGCTCGGTGTCGGCGGCCGGATTCAACGGCGATCCCCAGAAATCCCGGGCCGCCAGCGCCATCTGACGCATCGGAGTGGAGGCGTAATAGGCCGCCTCGTGGAGGGCGTAGAGCATGGCTTATCCGCTATGTTGCAACGCAACATAACACGCCGAAGCCTAACAAAGTCCAGCCGATCGCGAATTTTTACGCCGGATCAGCCCTCGCGAACCGCATCCTTGATGCGACGAGCGATCTCGTCTGGCGGCAGGTTGTAGGGGATCACCGTCTTGAACCGGCCCTTGGGGTCCATCAGGTAGATCGCCGTCGAGTGGTCCATGGTGTAGTCCACGCCGTCTCCGACCTTGGCGTAGTAGACCCGATAGGCCTTGGCGGCCGCGTCCACCTGCGCCTGGGTCCCGGTGAGACCGATGGTGGCCTTCGGCACATAGGGGGCCGAGAGATAGGCCTTCATCTGCTTCACGGTGTCGCGGGCAGGGTCGATCGAGATGAAGACGATCTGGAAGTCCTTGGCCTTGGGACCCAGCTGGTCGGTCGCGGCCGCCAGACCCTGCAGCGTCCCAGGACAGACGTCGGGACAATAGGTGAAGCCGAAGAAAACCGCGCTCCACTTGCCTTTCAGGGCCTTTTCGCTGGTCTGCGCGCCGTTCTGGTCGACCAGTTCGAACGGACCGCCCACGGTCACGGCGGGTTCCGAACGGAAGACGCCGACGTTCCAGGCGAGGCCGACAGCGACCGCGAGGCCTACGACGCACGCTAGAATGAGTACAAGACGATGGCGGGGCATGCGCGGTTCATCCTTTTACTCTCGCCACGCGCGCAATTCTGGACAATCCTGCGGCCATGGCTGACGTTTCGTTTGCGAGAGCGCCCGACGATCAACGTCACAAGGGGCTCGATAAGCTGGCCGACGAGCCGGCGCAAGACGACGCCTGGTCCTGGACGGCCCCAGGGCTTCGCCGCGGTCGTTTGCGGGTGCGCACCCTGCTGGCTCAGCGCTGGGCGTGGGTCGTGGGCCAAACGGCCGTCCTGACCTTCGCCGGCCTGGTCCTCAAGCTGCAGGTGCCCTGGGCGCTGTGCTTCACCCTGATCGCGCTGTCGGCCTGGCTGAACGTTCTGCTGGGCCTGGCCTCGAGCGGCCAGAGACTGGCGCGGGACGGCGAGGCCACCGCCCAGATCGCCTTCGACATCCTGCAGCTCTCGGGCCTGTTCTATCTGACGGGCGGCGCGCAGAATCCATTCTCGCTGCTGCTGATCGCGCCGGTCACCCTCGCAGCGGCCACCCTGCCGGCGCGCTATGCCCTGACGTTGGGGGCCATGGCCATTCTGTCGTCGATCCTGCTGGCGCTCTTCCACCTGCCGCTGCCGACCGTCGATGGAAGGCCGCTACCAGACCTCTCCAACTCCAATCTGCTGTGGTCCATCGTGCTTGCCCGGATCTTCGGGATCGTCTTTACGGGTCTGTATGCATGGCAAGCGGCCAGCGAGTCGGCGCGCATGGAGCTGGCGCTGAACGTGACCGAGACGGTTTTGGCGCGGGAACAGCGACTCTCGGCGCTCGGTGCCCTCGCCGCGGCCGCTGCGCATGAACTAGGAACGCCGCTCGCCACGATCTCGGTGGTCGCCCGCGAGATGGCCAGGAACGCGCCGAACGACGAGGTGCGCGAGGACGCCGAGCTGATGATCGGCCAGGCGGCGCGCTGTCGCGAGATCCTGCAACGCCTGACCGAAATGCCCGAGGCGACCGACGCCGTGCACGAGCGCATGAGCCTGGTTCAGCTGGTGCAGGACGTGATCGAGCCGCATCTCGTGCACGGCATCCGCGTCGAGGCCGTCGTCAACGGCCCCTCCGGCGAAACCGCGCCGGATATCTGGCGCAGGCCCGAGATCATTCACGCCATGACCTCGATCGTCGAGAACGCGGTGGACTTCGCGCGTAGCGAGGTGATCGTCATCGCGCGCTTTGACGCCCGCCATATCGTGATCGAGGCCCGTGACGACGGGCCCGGCTTCTCGCCGGAAGTGCTGGCGAAACTGGGTGAGCCCTATGTCACGACTCGTCCGGGCGCGGAGGGCTCGCGTACCGGTCATATCGGCATGGGCCTGGGCTTCTTCATCGCCAAGACCTTGTTGGAACGAACCGGCGCAACCGTGGACTTCCGCAATGGTCGCCGGGGCGGCGCGGTGGTGTCGGCGCGCTGGCCCAGACCCGCGCTTGAGGCGCCCGGACATACAGGGGCTTGAGTTGTGATGCGGAAACGCGAAAGTATGGTTTGTTATTAGGCCTGCTCAAGTATTAGCGCGGGGAGGCGCTGACTTTTATGGCGGATATCGGAGAACTGGTTGCGGCGCTGCCGGATAAGTCGCTTCTGCTGCTGGACGACGACGCGCCGCTGCGGACCCGACTGGGGCGAGCCCTGGAGCAGCGCGGCTTCGAGGTGACCCTGGCCGCCTCGGTCGCCGAAGCCCTGACCATTCTCCGGACGCAGGCCCCAGCGCATGCTGTTCTGGACATGCGGCTGGAGGACGGCTCGGGTCTGAAGGTGGTCGAAGCGGTGCGGGACGCCCGTGCCGACGCCAAGGTCATCATGCTGACGGGCTACGGCAACATCGCCACCGCCGTGGCGGCGGTAAAGGCCGGCGTGGTCGACTATCTGTCCAAGCCCGCCGACGCCGACGACGTGGCCCGAGCTCTGCTGGCGGCCAAGGACGCCGCGCCCGCCCCGCCCGAAAATCCGATGAGCGCCGACCGCGTGCGCTGGGAGCACATCCAGCGGGTCTACGAGATGTGTGGTCACAACGTCTCGGAAACGGCGCGTCGCCTGAACATGCACCGCCGGACCCTGCAGCGGATCCTGGCGAAACGGGCGCCGCGGTAAAAGCATTTCAGTCGCTCCCTCGCGATGCGGGGGCGCTGTCACGGAGGGACTGAGGGGCCTTCTACGCCAACGTGCAGCCCCCCCCCCCGGCCCTCTGGGCCACCTCCCCCGCATCGCGGGGGAGGAACTTTTAACCCCATCACATCGCCGAGATGCCGCCGTCGACCTTGATCTCGGCGCCGGTCATGAACCTGCTCTCGTCGCTGGCCAGATAGAGCACCGCATTGGCGATGTCGGTCGGCTCGCCGATGCGGCCCAGCGGCACCTGACGGGCCAGCTTGGCGAAGGCCTCTTCCTTGCCGAACCGGGCCGAGAAGCCGTCGAGGATCGGGGTGTCGATAAAGGTCGGGTGGATCGAGTTCGAGCGGATGTCGAGCTTCATCTTGGCGCAGTACAGCGCGATGTTCTTGCTCAGCAGCCAGACCGCCGCCTTGGAGGCGTTATAGGCCGGCGAATTGCCGTTGGCGATCAGGCCGGCGATCGAGCTCAGATTGATGATCGAGCCGGGCTGATGGGCTCGCATGTGGGTCAGAGCATGCTTGGCGCCTAGGAACACCGAGTCGACATTGACCGACATCACCTTCTTCCAGAGCCCGAAGTCGAGGCTCTCGATGGGACCATCGCCGCCGATGCCGGCGTTGTTGACCAGCACCGAGAGACCGCCCATCGCCTCAGCGGCCTTGGCCAGCACGTCGATCCACTGATCTTCCTGGGTCACGTCCAGCTCGAACGCGAAGGCCGTGCCGGCGCCGTGAGCGGCGTTGATTTCGTCGGCCACCGCTTGGGCGCCCGCCAGATTGATATCGGCCAGGGCGACCTTGGCGCCCTCCTTGGCCAGCATGCGACCCGCGGCTGCGCCGAGGCCCTGGGCGCCGCCGGTGATGAAGGCCTTCTTGCCGGCGACCCGGCCCGTGCTCTGCGCCATGCGGCGTCCTCCCGATTATAATTCAAACAGCAGTTTGAATTCTTCAGGCGGCGCTGTCCATGAACTTCGCGAGCGTGATGTCCAGATCGGTCACGCCGTCGGCGTCATGCGTGGTCAGCAGCACCTCGACGCGGTTGTAGACGTTGAACCACTCAGGGTGATGATCGAGCTTGTCGGCCATCAGCGCGACACGCGTCATGAACCCGAAGGCCTGGTTGAAGTCGTCAAATCGGAACGTCTTGACGATGGCGTCCTTGTGGTTCGGAGCGATAGCCCAACCCTCAAGCTGGGTGATCGCGGCGGCGGCGCCGATCCTAGGACGGGACATATGAACTCTCCGAAAGGGCTTTGCCCCCTCAGAACGCCAATCCGGTCGCCTTCGCAAGGTCGTCGAGCAGTTGCCGCTCGTCCGACACCTTGATCGCCGTCATCCCGAGAGCCGCCGCGGGCTTGCAGTTGATCCCGAGGTCATCGAGATAGATGCAGGCCTCCGGCGCAACCCCGAGCAACTCGCACATCATCTGGTAGATGCGCGGGTCGGGTTTGCGAACGCCCGCCTTGGAGCTTTCGATCACAGCGTCGAACAGCGCCATGATCTCGCCGACCGCCAGGGCCTTTTCAGCGCTCTGCGCCATGCCCGGACCATGCCCCGTCGGCACATTGTTGGTGATGCAGCCGACCTTGAACCGCGCCTTGCAGGCCTTGAGCGCGGCCATGACCGAAGGCCGCAGATCGCCATACAGCAAGGGCAAGACGTCAGCCCCGCGCACATCGTGGCCGAGGCGCAGCGCCTCTTGTCGGAACAGGCCGTCGAAGGCCGCCGCATCAATCTCCGCGCGCTCGAACCGGGCCCAGGCGTTGGCGTCAGGATCGGTGGCGTTGACCGTGCGGATGAAGTCCCTGGGCAAGCCGCGCTCGATCTCGTAGCGCCGGAACGCCTCGAACGGCGAGGTCGTGAACACCCCACCGAAATCCCAGATCACCGCTTCAACCGCCATCGCCGCCTCAAACGCTTGTTTGAGCGCAGGCTAGCGGGCGATGCGCGTCAGGGGAAGTCGTGGAATGCGCAAGCTCGCCCATCGGGTGAAGGGCGATGACGGGCGCCCTGGAAAGGTTTTGTTAACAATTCAGGAGTCGCTCATGACCGTTGTTCGCCACCTTTCCATCCTGGTTCTCGCCGCCGTCAGCCTGGCTGCGGCGCCCGCCCATGCGGGTTCTGAGCGAGGCAGGCACGTCGATCCTCGTCTGTCGGCTGACGGCGCAGGTGGGGGTTGCGAGACCCGGCGGGTGACGGGACCGGGCGGCGCCTATCGTTGGGAACGCGTCGAGTGCGGCGCTGATCGCGGATGGTCCGACCACGACCGGTGGGGCTATGGCAACGCGCCCTTGGCGGTGGAAACGCAGGACGACCGCTACGGCGCGCGCGAGTCGTATGCGGAAGACCGCTACGGCCCTTCGCCGGGGGCCTATGGGCCCAACTACGTCGCCGCGGGGCGGGATCGGATCGGCTACCTGATCTGGCCCGGAAAAAGACCCTGAAAGGGCATGGCGCCACCCTTGCGCCAAACGCGTTCACGTGCACCAAATTGGGACGGGGGAACTGTAAATGCGTACACCGAATAAACCGCTCTTCAAGGCCTACGAACTGGTGGCGATCGCCGTCTTCGTCGTGGCGGCCGCCGCTGTCAGCAGCATCGGCCTTGTATACTAGGCTGGCCTGCGAACACGGGCGCGAGGCGTAAAGCCTCGTTTCAAATGGGAACAGGATCGCTGGCCCTGCGGGTTGGGTGGGAACAGCCGGAGCCTCGATCCTGTCGAGCCCAGAACCCGTCTCACCGAGACGCGAGCATCCAAGCGAGAACCCGGACTCTGAAGTCAGACATTCAGAGCCCTTTTTGATTGTTTTGGACGGGGCCGCCCAAGGTCCACGGGCTCCGGAGGCGGAGGGTGTTACCGCTCCTCGTCGAACCGGTTGCCGACCAGCTCGCACAGAGCTTCGATCGCGGCTTCGGCCTCGGGGCCCTCGGCGCTGATGTCGATGGTCGAGCCAATGCCGGCCGCGAGCATCATCAAACCCATGATCGATCGCGCATCGACGGACGCGCCTTCGCGACTGACGGTCACCTCGGCGTCGAAGCCTGACGCCATCTTCACGAACTTGGCCGAGGCCCGGGCGTGCAATCCCCGCTCGTTGACGATCTCGACCGTTCTTGAAGCCATGCGCGTCACTTTTCTCCGGCGAGCACGTAGGAGGCCACGGAGATGTACTTGCGTCCAGCCTCCTGGGCGTGAGCGACACAGGCCTGCAACGTCTCGCGCTGGCGCACGCTGGCCAGCTTGATGAGCATGGGCAGGTTGAGGCCCGCGATCACCTCGGCCTTGGTCTGCTCCATCACCGAGATGGCCAGGTTGCTGGGCGTCCCGCCGAACATGTCGGTCAGCAGGATGACGCCGTCGCCGCTCTCGTCGACCGCTGCGCACGCCTTCAGGATGTCCGCGCGGCGACGCTCCATGTCGTCTTCCGGACCGATACAGATCGCCTTTACGGCGGCCTGCGGCCCCACGACATGCTCCATAGCGGAGACGAATTCTTCCGCCAGACGCCCGTGCGTCACAATCACGAGCCCGATCATGCCTTGTATCTCAAACGGGATCCCCATTCCCGCCACGACCGGGAGAGTGTCGCGCGGGCGGTCTTGATACGCCCGTTAGGATTGGACTCCAAGAGACTGCATCATGCGTCTGATTTTCGCCGGCGCGGCGGGTTCTGGCGGCCACAGGTCGAAAACGGGAACATCCACGCCCGCAATCTGCTCGACACGGGGCCCAGGCAGTCTTTCGACCCGGCCTGGAGCGTCGACGCAGCGGATGATCAGCGCGATCTCCGCGAAGGAGACGGCGGCGGCGGTGACCACGCCGAGCCCGCGCACCTCGATGAGCCCCGCCAAGGTCTCGGGCGCGCGTCCGTAGAGGCGACCGCCCGCAGCGAAAGTCACGACGCGATCATCGGCGACAAGACGGAAACCCTGATCCAGAGCGCGCAGGGCCAGGTCGCTTTTGCCGGCTCCCGACGGGCCTTCGATCAGCGCGCCGCGCCAAAACCCTTGGTGGCGCAGAGCGATCAGGCCGCCGTGGCGGATCATTCGCGCACGTCCGGCAACTCGACGATGAAGCGCGCGCCGACCACCGCCCCGGTCGCGTCCTTGCGGTTCTCCGCATGGATCGTACCGCCATGCGTCTCGACGATCTGACGAGCGATCGACAGGCCCAGGCCCGAATTGCCGCCGAACGCCCGCCCCTTGGGGCGCGAGGTGTAAAATCGCTCGAAGATGGTCTCGAGGTTTTCGGGCGGCATGCCCGGCCCGTCGTCCTCGACAGCCGCGATCAGCCCGCCCCGGGTCCGCGACAAGGTCACGCGCACCTCGCCGTCGGCCGGGCTGAATGAGCGCGCATTGTCGATCAGGTTGCGGAACACCTGTCCGATCGGCGTCTCTCGGCCCAGGATGATCGCCGGTTGTGAGGGGTCCGCGAGACTGAGTGACACGCGCACGCTGCCCGGCGCGTCGCCGGGACGCCACTGGTTCTCGTAGAGGCTCACCACCTCCGTCAAAAGACGCCCCAGATCGAGCGCCTTGGGATGCTCACGCGACAGCTCCGCGTCGAGGCGCGAGGCGTTGGAGATGTCGGTGACGAGCCGGTCCAGGCGATTGACGTCGTTCTGCAGAATGGCCAGCAGCCGCGCGCGGGCGGCCGGCTCGGTGACGAGGTCCAGGGTCTCGATCGCCGAGCGGATCGAGGTCAGCGGATTCTTGATCTCGTGCGCGACGTCTGCGGCGAAGCGCTCGATGGCGTCCATCCGCTCGGACAGCGAATGGGTCATGTCCTCCAGCGAGCGTGACAGGTCGCCCAGCTCGTCTTTCCGCTCCGAGAGGTCGGGAAGCGAAATGGCGCGAGCGCCTTGCAGGCGCACATGGTCCGCCGCACGGGCCAGGCGCAGAACCGGCACAGCGATCAGCCTATGCAGCAGCACACTGGAGGTCAGGATCGCCAGCATGGCCACCGCGATGAACGGCAACAGGGCCTTGCGTTGGGCGGCGATGATCTCATCGACGTCGCTGGCCTCCAGTGTCAGGACGCCGAGCACCGCCTTCACATGCTGGATCGGGATCGACACCGAGACGACCCGCTCGCCGTTCTCGGCGATCCGGGTTCCCGCGACCGTCCGCCCGCGCATGGCCTGAGCGATCTCGTTGGTCAAAGCCTCCTGGGCGCGCTTGGCCTTGGCGACGCTCTCGGGCGTGGCTTTTGAGTCGGCCGCCTTCTGCTCGGGCTTGCGGGCGGGGGGCAGCACCTTCCAGTCGACGCGGTCGGCCACCACGAACGAATCGGCCAGCGCCTTGCCCTCAGCGTCGAACAGCCGCGCGCGCTGCGAGCGGGGGATGAACAGCAGCTGGAAGATCTGGCTGGCCGTATAGGGATCGAGCGCCGGCTCCGGCTCCCCCACAGTGGCCGACTGGTCGATCACATTGGCGATCAGCTCGCCCTGGGTCGTGAGGCTGTCGATCCGCGCGTTCACGAGGCCGTTGCGCAGCTCATTGAGGATCAAGGCCCCGACGATGACGATCGCCAGGGCCACGACGTTAAGGACAACGATCAGGCGCCCCAGCCGCGAGCCGCGCGGCCAGGCAAAGCGCCGCAGGGGCTCAGGCGCGGGCGCCTCAGGCTTCGCGGTAACGGTAGCCAACGCCGTACAGGGTCTCGATGGAGTCGAATTCCGGGTCGACCTGACGGAACTTCTTGCGCATGCGCTTGATGTGGCTGTCGATCGTGCGGTCGTCGACATAGACCTGATCGTCGTAGGCCGCGTCCATCAGGTTGTCGCGGCTCTTCACGAAACCAGGGCGCTGGGCCAGGGCCTGCAGCAAGAGGAACTCGGTTACGGTCAGGCGGACGGGCTTTCCGTCCCACAAGCTGTCATGGCGGGCGGGATCGAGGGTGAGCTTGCCGCGCTTCATCGTCTTGGACCCCGCCGCGCCGGCGGCGGAAGGCGCCTCGTCCTCCTCGGGGCGAGCACGACGCAGCACGGCCTTTACGCGCTCCAGGAGCAGCCGCTGGCTGAACGGCTTATGCATATAGTCGTCAGCGCCCAGGTTGAAGCCGAGGATCTCGTCGATCTCGTCATCCTTGGACGTCAGCATGATCACGGGAATTTCGGACGTCTGGCGCAGGCGGCGCAGCACTTCCATGCCGTCCATGCGCGGCATCTTCACGTCCAGGATCACCAGGTCCGGCGGACTGGCCTCCACCGCTTCCAGCCCGGAGGCGCCGTCGTAATAGGCCTTCACGGTATGGCCGTGGCTCTCCAGGGCCAGCGAGACCGAAGCGACGATGTTCTCGTCGTCGTCAATGAGCGTGATCGCGGCCATCGGGTCGATACGTGTCCTTCACCTTCCGTGTTCGCCCGATCCTATCGGTCGGGCGTCACAGCTTCAACGCACGGCGCGGTAAAGCTTTCCCTGCTTCTGGCGACGCTTTGCGGCTCGAGCAAGGCGCGATTGCGGCGCACGGGTCACCAGAAATTATCCTCAACCTCGCCTTAAGGTCTCGTACGCCATAGTTACCGCTCCTGGAGCGGGTAGGGCATGAGCCAAGTCCACTACGAGCTTTTTGTCCGACGCAAGGTCGGCGCGCAGTGGACGCTGGAAATCGCCACTGAAAACCGCGCGCACGCCTTGCAGGTGGCTGAAGACGTCCTCACCCAGAACCGCGCGGTCGCCTCGCGGGTGACCAAGGAGACGCTCGACCCGTCCACCGGCGAGTACAAGTCGATCTCGATCTTCACCAAGGGTCTCGTCGACGGCGGTAAGCCCAAGAAGGAGGTCGAGGACCGCGATCCGCTCTGCGTCCAGCCGGCCGATCTCTACACCGCCCACGCCCGCGACCGGATCGGTCGCCTGCTGGAAGGCTGGCTGAGCCGCCACAAGGCCACGCCGTTCGAACTGCTGCACCGACCCGACCTGGTCGAAAAGCTGGAAGCGTCGGGCACGGACCTGCAGCATGCGCTGCAAAAGATCGCCATTCCCGAGGCCGAAGCGCGCGGACAGTCCGTGCACGAGGTCATGCGCCACTTCCACGGGCTGGTCGAGCGCACCATCGCCAACCTGATGAAGGCGTTCAAGAAGGGCGCGCTTCCCGACCTCGACAAGGAAGGCTTCGCCAGGGCCGCCGAGCGCCTGGTGGCCGATCCCGATCGCGCCTTCCTGCTGGGCGCCGGCGTCGCCGCGTCGATCGCGCCCGCCACCAACTGGTCCGACAAGATCGCCCGCCTGCTCGACCTGGCCGACGCTGCGCCCGCCGAGGCCCGGGCGCGCGTCGCGGCCTTGCAGGCCATCGAGGCGCCGCTCGCCGAGATCATCGGCTCGCGCGCCGGTATGGCCGACCTTCTCGACACCAAGGACGACCTGGGCGCCACCCTGGCCGCCATGACCCGCCTGACAGGCGGCGCGGCGGTGGAGGCTCTGATCAAGATCGAGCCGGGCGTCCGCGCCTGCATGCCTGACCTTTCGGGCACGGCGCGCCGCCTCAGCGAATGGCTCGCCGAGGACCACTTTCCCAGCGTGCGCAAGGCCATCGCCCAGCGCGTGCTGACCGAGCTCAACGGCGTGCGCCGCCTCAAGCCGCAAGACGCCGAGGCCGAGATCGAATATCTGCGCGCGCTGGCCATGGGCCTGACCGCCGCCGCCGGGCGCATCTTGCAAGGCGAAGACATCCAAGTCGCCTTCACGACCCGCTCCAAGACCCTGCTGAACGGCGACTTCATCGAGGCTCTGCTCGGCCGCGACCGCTCTGCGCATGAAGAGATCAAGATGTTGATCCGCCTAGCCGAGAACGTCATGGGCGCGGTCAACAAGCGCAACGCCTCACGCTGGCTGAACGCCAACATCAGCGCGATGCGGTTCGAAAAGGAAATGCGGCAAGGCCCGGACTCGCCGGTCGCCAAGCTCAGCCACCTCGCCGCTCTGCAGCGCTCGCTGTCTCGATCCGGTCTTGTTCGCGAGGATTATGAACCGCTTTGCGCCAAGCTGGGCGAGATCGGCGGTCTGATCGAGGGCGATACGCGCCTTTTGACCATGCTCGTGCGCGCGCCGGCGCCCCTGCCCCATCGCCTGCAACTTCTGGCCAAGCTGGCCATGGGCGAGGCCGGTCCCACCGGTCCGGTGGCCGACAAGGCGCGGTTCGAGGCCCTGAAGCTGGCCAAGGATCCCAGCTCCCGCGAACAGCTGACGAATTCGCCTCAGACCATGGATCTGATCAAGAGTCTGCTGAGCCACGCGGCTTGACGCAGAACTTGCACGTTACGCGAATATCTCCCCAAGGCTGAAGGCTGAGGAGATCGGTCCGCATGACGCAACGCCCCCGTCAGGATGAACGCGCTAGAGAAGTCTGGTTCGAATACGTCCTGACCGCAGGCCGCTTTTCGGCTTGGCCTATCCGCTGGCAAGGCTGGTTGGCTACGGCTCTCCTGATCGTCGGACCGATCACGGGGATGATGGCCATCGCCAAACTCGCGCCTGGCGTCCCGCCGTTCGTCCTGGTTCTCGGCGCCATGACCGCCTGCTTCGGCACGGTGTTTCCGTTGGCCTACTTCAAGGGCCGCCCCGCAAAGTCACGGGGTTAACCGAGGACTGTGGCCAGGGCGTTGACCACGCGCTCGACGTCGCCGTTAGTCATCGCCGGATAGAGCGGCAGCGTCAGGCAGCGCGCGTACCAGGCGTCCGCGCCGGGCAGGTCCGCGACGCCATAGCGTTGGGCGTAGTAGGGCTGGCGATGGACCGGAATGTAGTGGACCTGGGTCCCGACGCCCTGGGCCTTGAGGCTCTCGACGACGGTGCGCCGCGAGATTCCCTCGGCCTCGAAATCGATCAGCACGGTCAAAAGGTGCAGCGCAGCGTCCGAATGGTCGGGGCTGGTCGCCAGTCGCGCGCGCGGAGCGCGCTCCGCCAGCAGGCGCGCGTAGAGCGCCGTCAGGTCGCGACGTCGCGCCACGAACCGGTCCAGTTTCGCCAGCTGCGACAGGCCCAGCGCGCAGAGCACGTCGGGGATGCGGTAGTTGAAGCCCAGCTCCGGCATCTCATACCACCACGGGTCGCCGCCCGGCTGGCGCACCATGCCATGTGAGCGCAGCAAGCGCGCCTTGGCGGCCAGGGCCGGATCGTTGGTGGTCAGCATGCCGCCCTCACCCGTGGCGAGCGTCTTGACCGGGTGAAACGAGAAGCTGGCGAAGCTGGAATAGGCGCCGTCGCCGACCGGGTGGGCGACACCGTCGAAGGTGGCGATCGAGCCCAGGGCGTGCGGGGCGTCCTCAACGAGCACCGCGCCCGAGGCGCTGGCCATGGCCTTGAGCGCGGGAAGATCGCAGACGTCGCCACGCAGGTGCACCGGCAGCACCGCCTTGACGCGCTTGTCGCGCGCGCCGGCCAGGGCCCGAGCCAGGGTGTCGGGCGTCATCAGCCCGCTGTCGGGATCGACGTCGGCGAAGACGACCTCGGCGCCCACATACCGGGCGCAGTTGGCGGTGGCCAGAAAGGTGACGGACGGGGCGACGCAGACATCCCCCTCTCCTATGCCCAACGCCATCATCGCCAGATGCAAGGTCGCCGTACCGTTGGAAACGGCGATCGCGTGATCGGCGCCGACCTTGGCGGCGAAGGCGGTCTCGAAGGCCTCGACCGTCGGACCGGTGGTCAGGAAATCGCCGCGCAGGGCCTCCGCCACGGCGGCGATGTCATCGTCCTCGATCGTCTGCCGGCCGTAGGGGAGAAAGCCGCCCGTCACGTGGCCTTCTCCTCCAGCATGGCCAGCAGACCCTCTGGGCTGAGCCAATCGTGGTTGTTGTCGCTGCTGTATGAGAAATCCTCGGCGACCGGCTTGGCGCCGTCGGAGGCGGCGTAGGGCTCACGACCGAACTCGGCGAAGTTGGGCTCGATGGCGTAGCGGTCGTCGAACTCCACGGTCGATCGGGCGTCGTCGGCGCTGATCATGATCTCGTGCAGCTTCTCGCCGGGACGGATACCGATCACCTTCATGGCGGCCGTCGGCGACATCGCCTTGACGAGATCCGGCATGGCCATCGAGGGGATCTTGGGCACGAAGATCTCGCCGCCACGCATCATGGTCAGCGACGAGAGCACAAAATCGACGCCCTCGTTCAGTGTGATCCAGAAGCGGGTCATGCGCGGGTCGGTGACCGGCAGCTCCGTCGCGCCCTGGCTCAACAGACGGCGATAGAGGGGCACCACACTGCCGCGCGAGCCGACGACATTGCCATAACGCACGACGCAGAACCGCGTGCCGATGTCGCCCGACAGATTGTTGGCCGCCACGAAGGTCTTGTCCGAGGCCAGCTTCGTCGCGCCATAGAGGTTGGTCGGATTGCAGGCCTTGTCGGTGGACAGGGCCACCACCTGCTTCACGCCGTTGCTCAGGCTGGCCCAGACCACGTTCTCGGCGCCCAGCACGTTGGTGTGGATGCACTCCGAGGGATTATACTCAGCCGCCGGCACCTGTTTCAGGGCCGCGGCGTGGATGACGATATCGACCCCGCGCAGGGCCAGGGTCAGGCGCTCGCGATCGCGCACGTCGCCGAGGAAGAAGCGCATCTTGGCGACGGTCGCCTCGTCGAACTGCTCGCGCAGCTCGATCTGCATGTCGCTCTGCTTCAATTCGTCGCGGGAGTAGACGATGACCTTCCGGGGGTCATAGCGGCGCAGGATGGTCTCGATAAAGCGCCGGCCAAAGGAGCCGGTGCCGCCGGTGATCAGGATCACCTTGCCGTCCAGATCGAGGGATTTGGGAGAAAAACGACCCAATTTCAGCCTCCTGCGACGCTGCCGACGCTCAACCCGGTTCGGAGGCGCGGCCACGATTCGTGGTTAACGCCCCTTGATGCGCCACCACACGTAAAGAGGACGTCAACCACGTCGCGCTACAAAGCGATATGCGCCGAGATCGCCTTCTGTCCCTTGCCCTGCTGGCCGTGCTTTCCACGGCTCCCCTGCTCGCGCCCACGCCGGCCCTCGCCGGCAAGGGCAAGGACGACAAGAAAGAGCAGGTCACCTATTTCGCGCTGGCGCCGATCAACGCCGTCATCCTGCGACGCGATGGTCGTCGTGGCGTGATGACGGTCGAGACGGGCCTGGAGATCAAGGACGCCAAGCTGATGGAGCGCGCCCAGGCCTCGACGCCTCGCTTGCGCGCAGCCTTCGCCCAGACCTTGATGGTCTACGCCGCCGGCCTGCGCGGCGGCGCGCCGCCGGACATCGACCATATGGCCCGCGAGTTGCAGAAGACCGCCGACCAGGTGCTGGGCAAGCCGGGCTCGAAGGTTCTCCTGACCTCGGCGATGGTCAACTAGATCTTGGCCTTGCGGCGCGCGCGAAAGAAGCCGCGCAACAGATCCGCGCTCTCGTCGGCCAGCACGCCGCCCGTCACCTCAGGCCGCCAATGGCAGGTCGGCTGGGCGAAGAATTTCGGACCATGCACCACGGCGCCGCCCTTCGGGTCGTCGGCCCCGAACACCACCCGCCCGATCCGCGCATGGCTGATCGCCCCGGCGCACATGGCGCAAGGCTCCAGGGTCACCACCAAGGTCAGGTCCGTCAGGCGATAGTTGCCAAGCTTGGCGGCCGCAGCGCGCATGGCGGCGATCTCAGCATGGGCGGTGGGGTCATGGGCCGCGATCGGGCCGTTGCCGGCGGTCGCGATCACCTCGCCGGTGCTGGGATCCAGGATCACCGCCCCGACCGGCGTTTCGCCGGCCTCGGCTGCGGCGCGCGCGGCGTCGAGCGCCAGGCGCATCATGCGGTGGTCTTGATCCTCGCTCTCATCAGTGCGCATTAGAAACCGAAAGCCCATCGAGAGATGCGCCCAGCCCAAGAAGGACGCGCCATGACCAAACCCCACGATCCCCTGTACGAGCCTCACCTCGACGGTCAAGACGGAGATCTCGACGGCGGCCCCGGCGAGCGGGTCGCCAAGGCCCTGGCGCGGGCCGGCGTCGCCTCGCGGCGCGAGGTCGAGCGCCTGATTGAGGCCGGCCGCGTGGCGATCAACGGCAAGGTGCTGACAACGCCCGCGGTCAAGGTCGCGCCGGGCGACTTTCTCACCGTCGACGGCCAGCTGGTGGCCGAGCGCGAGCCGACGCGGATCTTCCGCTACCACAAGCCCACCGGCCTGATGACCACCCACCATGATCCGAAGGGTCGGCCGACGGTGTTCGGCGCCCTGCCCAAGGATCTGCCCCGTCTGATCTCGGTGGGTCGCCTGGACTTGAACTCCGAAGGCCTGCTGCTGCTGACCAATGACGGCGAGCTGTCGCGCGCGCTTGAGACGCCCAGCAACGCCTGGGTCCGCCGCTACCGCGCCCGGGCTTTCGGCGACACGACCCAGGCCAAGCTCGACAAGCTGAAGGACGGCGTCACCATCGAGGGCGTCACCTACGGGGCGATCGACGCCAAGCTCGACAAGGCCCATGAAAAGGCCGGGGGCGGCAAGAACGTGTGGATCACGGTCAGCCTGTCGGAAGGCAAGAACCGCGAAGTCCGCAAGGTGCTGGAGTCGCTCGGCCTGAAGGTCAATCGTCTGATCCGCCTGTCCTACGGTCCGTTCGCCCTGGGAACCCTGGCCGCGGGCCAGATCGAGGAGGTCGGCCCACGCGTCATCCGCGAGCTGCTCGAAGGCGTTGTATCGCCCGAGAACATGCCGACCGGCGACCGGCCCAAGTTCGCGGGGATCGCCAACCCCACCAAGGCCCCGGGCACCGAAGGCGGGGGCGAACTGCAACGCCGGGGCGCGCCGCGCGCCGATCGGGCGGTGATCCTGGACACGCCGGAGAAGCCCGAGAAGCCGGTCTACAAGCCCGGTTGGGCCAAGCCGAAGAAGAAGGCCTCGCCACACGGTCCGCCCAAGGGCGCCGGCAAGGGTCCGGCGAAGGGGCCTGCCAAGGCCAAGCGTCCGGCCAAGTCGATCGAGAGCAAGTTCATCGACATCGGCAAGCCCGCTGCGCGCGGCAAGCCGGCCGCGCCTCGTCCGGGCGCAAAGCCGACCGACGGCGCGGCGCGGCGTCTGTCGGAACGCCCCGGCAAGCCGACGACCCGCTCAGGCCCTCCGCGCGGCCCCAAACGCTGATCAGGCGGCGGCTGGGGCGGACAGGCCAGTCCAGCGGCGCAGGGCGGGCCAGCGCATCCAGAGTTCTGAGATCCCGATGAAACCCGCCAGCATCACCACGGCGCTGGCGACCAGTCCCGGCTGAAACTCCCGCGCTGCGTCGGGCTGCAAGGTGATCGGGCGCAGCAGCAATACGATCGCGGCGTTGTTGGCCGCGTGGACGCCGATGCCCAGCTCGATGCCGCCCAGGCGTAGCGCCATCCAGGTCAGCCCCGCCCCCATGGCGGCGCGGAACAGGAAGGCGTCAAGATTGGGATCCAGGTGAATGGCCGCGAAGAGCAGGCCGTTGAGCGCCATCAGGGCGATCGGATTGCGGATATAGGCTGCGCTCTGCTTCAGCAGCCAGCCGCGAAAAAGCAGTTCCTCGGCGGCCGAGGCCAGGATCAGCAGGACGATGGCGATGATGGCGTAGAGCGAGCGCCCGACCAGATTGGGCGAGACCTTCAGCACGACCGGCTCGAAGACGTGGCCAGAGACCACGGCGACGAGACCGATCACCACCGCCATCACCACGCCGACCAGCACCAGTCCGCCCAGCACCAACCGCCAGCGCAGCGGCTGTCCGTCATTGATGTAGTCGCCGAAGGGCCGGCGCTGGATGGCGGCGGCGGCCATGACGAACCCGATGGCCGCGCCCAGGTTCATGCCCGCCAGGCAGGCCAGGATGAAGAGCGACTGTGGTCCCGTAGGCTCGGCGAGATCGGGCTTGGAGAAGACCTGGAACAGGTCGGTGGCCGCAGCCGCGCCATCCAGCCCGCCGACGACCAGCATGAAGGCCAGGACCGCCGCCAATGCGCCGAGCAGACCTGTCACGGCGCCGGTGAGGATCCCGACCGGGATGACGAGCGCGGTCCGCCGCGGGTCGCGGTCGTGGGGCGACAGGTCGGCCAGGAAGCGCGAACGCCTCACGGTCTCCATCAGTCCGCCCATTCGCATCGCCCGTTCATCCTGCCCACGGGGACTAAGACGGGGCGGCCGCGATCTTGTAAAGCGCCCGCTTGCCGCGCGACGCGGACGGCGGCACACATCCGGTTACGACTTGTAAGAGGACCAGCATGCGCGATCAGGATTCAGGCGCAGGACACAAGCGCCGCGTGATCGCCCGTTCGGTTCGGGAAGAGGCCGCCTGATGCGCATCGTTTCCGGCCAGTTTCGCGGCAAGGCCATCGCCGCCCCGCTCGGCGACGCGACGCGTCCGACATCGGACCGTGCGAGACAGGCCGTGTTCAACATCCTGGAACACGCCGCCTGGGCGCCCGAACTTCATGGCGCGCGGGTGATCGACGTGTTCGCCGGTTCCGGCGCCCTGGGCCTGGAGGCCCTGTCGCGCGGGGCGTCCTTCTGCCTGTTCGTCGAGACCGACGATGCGGCGCGCGGCGCCATCCGCGAGAACATCGACGCCATGCACCTGTTTGGCGTCACCCGCGTCCATCGGCGCGACGCTACGGACCTTGGCCCGCGCCCGGCCAGCGCCGGCGCGCCCTTCGACATCGTCTTCCTCGACCCGCCCTACGCCAAGGGTCTGGGCGAGAAGGCCGTGGCGGAGCTGCGCACGCACGGCTGGCTGGCCCCCGGCGCGATCCTGATGTTCGAGCGGGGGCGCGGCGAGGTCGATCCGGCGCTGGACGGCTTTGAGCAGATCGACGCGCGCGACTATGGCGCCGCGCGCGTCCTGTTCTTCAAGCTGACGGGCTAAGGGCTCGTCATCCCGGAAGCCTCTGAGAGGCTGTCCCGGATCCAGAGGCTGGAAAGATCACCAGGCCTTGGCGCCGACCCGATTATCGAGTTGCGCCCGGAGATTGGCGAGGCCCAGCCGGGTGATCCGGTAGGGGCCGCCATCCTGGCTGGCGATCAGCCGCTTCCGCTTCAGGGACTGGAAGACAGCGACCGTGCAGTCGGTCAGCGCCCAGCCGTCGCGGGTGAGGCAGTCGGCCGAGATGATCCGGCCATTGTCATCACGTTCGAGTTCGATGCGGCCGCCTTGGGCCAGCGCGTGCAGCGTGCGTTGCTGCGGCTTTGAGATGTTCAAGGGATTGTCCGAGAGATCGAGGCGTACGATCGCGCTTCCACCAGGCGGGAAACGCGGGCGGAGCGGGCCTGACGACTTTCGAACCGAGGTTCGGAGCCTGTTAGGCCCGGGCCTCGCGCACAATCTCGGACATGAACCACACAAGAGAGGTTGACGACGCAACCATGCGCCAAGCCGCGCCAAGGCTCAAGCACCCCAGCGCGCCGGCCCTCGGCAGACGTCGTTTGCAAGGCGATGCGGCGAACACTTGCGCTCGCTCCAAGGGAGCGGCGCGCTCATAAAGATGGCAAAAATAAAGCACTGATCATAAGTAAATCGCGATCATCCAAGTAATGGCGCTGGGCAATCGATTGTAGAAAGATGAAAATCTCGTAATGCTATCGGATATGTAATCTACATGTCAGGCTTGTAACTTGAGATGAATGTTCGGAGCGTTCAGACCTGTCGTCACTGAGGGGAACCAGTGATGACCAAGACCATGCTTCTGGCCAGCGCGGCCGCCATTCTGCTGGCCAGCGCCGCCCAGGCCGCCGACCTGACGCCCGAGCAAGTCGCCGCCCAGGCCGAAGCCGCACAGCGGGGCGTGCTGATCTTTCAGCCCGACTTCTTCGCCGCCCAGCGCCCCAACACCGCGCTGGAGATGGTGCAACGGGTGCCCGGCTTCTCGGTGCAGGACGGCAGCGGCGCCCGGGGTTTCGAGGGCGCGGTCGGCAATATTCTGATCAACGGCGCTCGCCCGGCCTCCAAGAACGACACGGGCAGCAACGTGTTGTCGCGCACCCAGGCCAACCGGGTCGAGCGGATCGAGTTGATCCGTGGCGGCGCGCCGGGCGTCGACATGCAGGGTTATTCGGTTGTCGTGAACGTGATCCTCAAGAAGGGCGCCACGCGCCAGTCGATCCTGACCTGGAACACCAGCCAGTTCGACGGCGGCCGTGATCTCTACGGCGGCAGCTATCAGTTCACCGCCACGAACGGCGACAAGAGCTGGGGCGTGACGCTGAGCGACGGCATCGGCAGCAGCGACTCCAATGGTCCGGGGACGAACATTCGTCGCGACGGGACCGGCAAGATCATCCGCGACGAGAAGTACCTGAACGACAGCTGGGGCGGCGGACGCAGCATCCGGGGCAACTATTCGGCGCCCCTGGCCGGCGGCAAGATCGAAGCGACGGCCCGCTTTGGCGTCGGTGACTGGAACCAGTGGCAGACCCTGACCTCGGCGACCTCCGAACGCCGCAGCAGCTATGTCGACGAGGACCACTCTGGGGAGCTCGGCCTGACCTACACCCGCCCGCTGGCGCCCAATTGGGCCCTGGAGACTCGGGCCATCCATAGCTTCGAGAACATCGAAAGCGTCTCGACCAACGATGAGACGCTGAATGGGGTCAAGGCGGCGCAGCAACGCTTCACCGCTGAGGGCGACAGCAGCGAATCGATCTTCCGCGCCCAGGTTCGCCACGACTGGAGCAAGGCCGTCACCGTCGAGACCGGCGGCGAGATGGCCTACAACATGCTGGACGTGAAGCAGGCCTATTCGGTGGGCGGGGTGGCGGTGCCGCTGCCCAGCGCCTCGGTCAAGGTCGAGGAACTGCGCGGCGAGGCCTTCTCCAAGGCCACCTGGCGGGTCAATCCGCGCCTGACGCTTGAGGGCGGCCTGCGCCTGGAGACCTCGACGATCAAGCAGTCGGGCGATGCGCAGAACGAGAAGAGCTTCTTCTACGCCAAGCCCCGGTTCCTCGCGACCTGGACGCCGGTGGCGAACAACCAGCTACGCTTCCGATTCGAACGGCAGCTGGGCCAACTGGACTTCGAGGACTTCGCCGCCTCGTCGGACCTGGAGGACGGCAATGTCTATGGCGGCAATGTCGAGCTGAAACCCGAGCAGCGCTGGATCACCGAGATCGGCTATGAGCGTCGCTTCTGGGGCGAGGGCATCTTCGCGATCACCTACCGCCATGACGAGATCATCGGCGTGATCGACCGCCTGCCCCTGCCAGGCAACCTGTCGGCCGTCGGCAATATCGGCGACGCCACTCTGGACCGGCTCAGCCTCAACATCGTGGTCCCGACCGACAAGCTGGGGATCACGGGCGGCCGCTTCACCTTCAAGAACGACTGGAACGAGACCCACGTGAAGGACCCCACGACCGGCAAGGATCGTCCGATCTCCGGCGTGCGCCCGACCCAGGCCAATATCGGCTTCCAGCAGGACCTGCTGAAGTACAAGACCCAGTGGGGGATCAACTGGCTGCCGCTGCTGGGCCAGGGCACGTACGACGTTGACCAGACCAGTGTCTGGCGCGGGGCGCAGTACTATGAGGCCTTCGCCGAGTACAAGCCGACCCCGAGCCTAGCGATCCGTGCGCAGTTGAACCTTTGGGACGACTTCAGCATCCGTCGTACGGTCTTCGCCAATCGCGGCCCTAACCGCGCGATCGCCTTCGTCGAGGACCGCGCGATCAATCCGCGCACCTTCTGGCAGCTCCGGATCCGCCAAACGTTTTAGCGTGTGGGGAAACCCGCCAGAAAACCGCTGACCTCGGCGACGAACCAGTCGCGGGCGTCGCGGTGGATGTAATGGCCGCCCTTCGGGGCGGCCAACAGACGCGCGGCGGGCCAACGCTGAACCAGCTTGGCCTGCTGCTCGAGCCATAGCCCATCGAAGCCGCCCTGCCCGGTCTGAGCGCGTGTCAGGATCAGGGTGGGCGTCGCACCGCCAGGCGTCTCCGCCTCTTGCCGCTCGATACGGTCCAGCGCCTCGACCTCGCGGCGTCCGCCCGGCGGAAACGCATATTTGAGCAGCGGCGGGAACGCACACCCGCGCTTCAGCTTGGCCTTGCAGGCCGCAGTGAAGCCGGTCGGCCGGGTTTCCTCCAGCACGAGGCCCGTGACATCTCCCGGATTGCGGGCCGCGAAGTGGGCGGCGAAGACGCCGCCCAGCGAATGCCCCAGAAGCACGGGCTTTCGCACCTTCAACGCCGCCAGCAGCCCCTTCAGCTCAGCCTCCGCCCGCTCGGCGTCGTGCACACGCGGATCATCGGCGCTGCCGCCATAGCCCGCACGGTCATAGGCGATGACGCGCCAGCCCTGGGCCAGCCGGGGGCCGACCGCGTCGAACGTCTCGGCGCCGTCACCAAGACCGCTGACCATCACCAGCGTCCGCTCGCCGGCGCCCCATTCGCGATAGGCGACCTTACGCCCGTCGACCGTCACCTCGCCGGCCTGCGCCAGCGAGGCGGTCAGCACCAGGGCGGCGCAAACGCTACTGATCGTCAGGCCGCGCATGGGCTCGCCCTAACGCTTCAGGCGCTGGATCAGCGCGGCGGTCGACGGATCGTGCTCGCCCGTCGCGCCGCTTTCCAGCTCGGGCAGGATGCGGTTCGCCATCACCTTGCCCAGCTCGACGCCCCACTGGTCGAAGGAATTGATCCCCCAGATCACGCCCCTCGACGAACGTCTTGTGCTCATAGAGCGCGATCAGGGCGCCGAAGGTCTGTGGCGTCAGGCGCTCCAGCAGCACCAGGGTCGAGGGCCGGTTGCCGGCGAAGGTGCGCTGCGGCGCCAGGGTGGCGATCTCGGCGTCGGACACACCCTTGGCCTTGAGCTCAGCCACGACATCGTCCGTGGTCCGCCCGACCATGAAGGCCTCGGCCTGGGCCAGGAGGTTCGAGAGCAGCTTCTCGTGCATGCCGGCCGGGCCTTCGTCCGACTGGGCGACGCCGATCAGCTCCATCGGCGTGATGTCGGTCCCCTGGTGCATGCACTGGAAATAGGCGTGCTGGACATTGGTGCCCTCGTCGCCGAACACCACCGTGGCCGTGCCGCGCTTGGCCGGCTGGCCGTCGGGACCGACCGACTTGCCGTTGCTCTCCATCTCCAGCTGCTGGAGGAAGGCGGCCAGGCGGCGCAGGCGGTGCGAGTACGGCACGACCGAGCGGGCCCGGCGGTCCAGGCCGTTGCGATTGAAGATCTGGGCCAGGGCCACCAGCACCGGCGCATTCTGCTCCAGCGGCGCGGTGCGGAAGTGCTCATCCATGGCCGCGCCGCCGTCCAGGAAACCCTGGAACGCGTCCCAGCCCGCCGCGACGGCGACCGAAAGGCTGACTGACGACCACAGCGAATAACGGCCACCGACCCAGTCCCAGAACCCGAACACGCGATCGTCCGGCACGCCGAAGGCGGCGGTCTTGTCCAGCGCCGTCGAGATGGCGGCCAGGTGCTGGTTCGCCTCCTGCTCGCCCAGAGCCGCCACAAGCCAGGCGCGCGCCGCGCCGGCGTTGGCCATGGTCTCCTGGGTCGTGAAGGTCTTGGAGACCACCATCACCAGGGTCTCTTCGGGGTCCATGTCGGCGGTCGTCAGGGCGAACTCGGCGCCGTCGACATTGGCCACGAAGCGCAGGTCGATCGATGGCTTCACCGGTCGCAGGGCGTCCCACAGCAGGCGCGGACCCAGGTCGCTGCCGCCGATGCCGATATGCAAGATCGCCTTGAACGGCTTGCCCGTCGCGCCCTTGATCGCCCCTGAGCGCACCGCCTCGGCGAAGATCTTCATCCGCTGGCGGACGGCCTCGACCTCGGCCATGACCGGCTGGCCCAGGGCCTTCACGTCGCCCCCCGCCGGCGCGCGCAAGGCCGTGTGCAGCACAGCCCGGCCTTCGGACGAATTGATCGCCTCGCCGCCGAACATGCGGGCGCGGGCGCCCTCGACATCGGCCGCGTGGGCCAGATCAAGAGCGGCCTCGAGACCCGCCTCATCCCAGGCCTGCTTCGACAGATCCAGATGCAGGCCGGCGACGTCCAGGGTCAGGGCGTCCAGCCGCCCCGGCTCGGTGTCGAAGAACTCGACGATACGCTTGTCGCCAGCGGCCTTGGCGGCGGCTTCAAGGCGGGTCCAGGCGGCGTCGAGATCGGCCATGTCGTCCTCACAGGTTTGGTAAATCGCTGTTTACGGACCCGGGCTTATCAAACAGGCGCCGCCGCGTCATGGCAGACCAATGACGTTTTTTGCGGGAGCCCCCGATGTCCTGTGACGCCGTCGCCTTTTCCGCCATGCTCTGGATGGCGTCGTTCAATCCAGGGCAAGGCGCGGGCCCTATGCCGGCCGTCGCGCAGGCGCCCGCTGTTCCCGCCTCCGTCGCGGGCGAGCCCCTGTTCATCGACATCGTCAAGCGCGCCCGCCAACTGAAGGCCCAGACCGAGGCCTATCGCGCCCACCTGGCCAAGGCCGATCCGGCCGGCGCCGCCGCATCTCTGAAAGCCTTCGACGCCTTCACGGGCAAGATCAGCGAACTCGCGGCCCTCGACATGAAGGGCCACCTGACGCTGAAGGAGCGCGGCGCGGTCGACGATCTCAAGTGCATCCTGCGCGGCATCAGCCAGGATCTGCCCGAAAAGCTCTCCGCCATGCGCGCCGCCACGACCATCAAGGCCCAGGACCTTGCGCTCCGCGACATGGCCTATCTGCTCAACGACAATGTCGAGGTAATCATCGCGCCGCCTCGGCCCGCGGCCTGAACGGCGCGATGAGGGTTAGGCGTCCTTGTACTTCACCGAGCAGCCATAGGGCGTGACGAACGGCGTGGCGACCTTGCGGCCGGCCTTCAGGTCGGACAGGGCGGCGGCCACGAGGTTCTTGGCGCCCTGGATGTCCTCGACCTTGTTGGTCGGCTTGTCGTCGATCGCGCCCTCATAGACCACCGCGCCGGTCTTATCGATGACGAACATGTGCGGTGTCGTCTTGGCCTTGTAGAGCGTGGCGACCTTGTTATCGCCATCGAGCAGCAGGGCCGTCGGCTTGGCGCCCCGCGCGTTCATCCAGGCCTTGGCGGCCGCGCCGTCGGCGAAGTGCCCCTGCTTGCCGGGGGCGGACGAGGCGATGGTCAGCCAGACCACGCCGTCAGCGCGCGCAGCCTGCTGCAGGCCTTGCATGTTGCCGGCATAATGCTTTCGGACATAGGGGCAGCCCTCGTTGGTCCATTCCAGGACCACGGTCTTGCCGCGAAACTCTGACAAGGAGCGAGTCTTGCCGTCGGCGTCGATCGCCGTGAAGTCGGGCGCAGGACGGGCATGGGCGACGGCGGGAACAAGAGCGGTCAGCGGCAGGGCGGCGGCCACGAGGCGGCGCGTGATCGACATGTCGGGTCTCCAGCAGCAAAAACGAGCCCCAAGCTCTCACAAACCCGCGATCTGCGGAAGATTCGCAGTCGCAATCTTGTGGAGGGTCGAAACTTCGCCATACAGACTTGATCCACAGGCCCTGGCCGCTCAGAAGACCATCTCCAGCCTCCATGCCCCGAGCGTCGATGTCCCGTTCGAGAACCGCCCTCGCCCTGATCGGCGCCGCCCTGCTGTTGAGCGCCTGCGCCACGCAGACCAGCACGACCGTCTTCGTGCCCGTGGTCGCGCCGACGCCGCCCAGTTCGCTGACGCCGCAACCGATCATGCTGTTCAACCAGACCAAGGACGGCCGCAAGCTGTTCACGCTGGACGCGGAGTTCCCCTACTGCGACGTCGAGACCGGCAAGGTGATCGTGGTGCCGCGCTGGTACGTCACCGACTTCGCCAGCGTGCCTTGGTATGGCCAAGCCTTCATCGATCCCCAAGGCCCGACGGCGCGCGCGGCCATCATTCACGACTGGCTCTACACCATCGGTGAGCCGGGCAAGCGCGAGGAAGCCGACCAGATCTTCCTGCGGGCCATGCTGAAGTATGGCGTTCAACCGTTCCAGGCCAATGTCGCGTTCAAGGCGGTGCGCCTGGGCGGCGAGAAGGGCTATGGCCTGCCGACCGACTGGCGCTTCATCGATCCCAAGCGCCAGGACCAGACCCAGTCGGCGCCCTTCGCCAAGCCGCGTGCGGGCATGGTTCGCTACCTGCCCAGGTGCCAGGGCTTCAACGCCCTGATCCAGACCGGTTGGCGCGCCTATCCGATCAAGACCGCGCCGGTGAACGTGCCGCCACCGGTAGTGGTGACCAAGACCCCGCTGGACCAGGTCAAGGAGAAGCTGCCGTTCGGCGGCGACAAGAAGAGATAGGGGCTAGAGCGTGACGCCGAAAGTGGGAACCGGTTTCGGCTTAAGTCACGCTCTAAGTATCTGATTTAGAGCCTTTTTAACGCCTGAAATCGATTCCGATTTCAGGCTAAAGGCTCTAGCTTCCCGCCTTCTCGATCGCCTCGATCACCATGCCCTCGGTCAGCAGCTGGGGCAGGATGACGGGCTCGCCGCCGCTCTTCGGATAGACGAGGTAGAGCGGCACGCCCACGCGGCCGAAGTCCGCGAGCGCCTTGGCGATGACCGGATCGCGATTGGTCCAGTCGGCCTTCAGCAGCACCGCGTTCTGGGCCTTGAACGCCTCGGCGACCTTGGGGCCGGAGAGCGCGACCTTCTCATTGACCTGGCAGGTCACGCACCAGGCGGCGGTGAAGTCCACCAGGATCGGGCGGCCTTCGGCCTGCAGAGCCTGCACCTTCTCCGGCGACCAGGCCTCGGCCGTCAGGCCAGGACCGCTGGGCGTCGAGGCTTCGGCGGCGGCGACCGGAGGCTTGGCGGACAACGCTGAGGCTGCGGCAAGGGCCAGCGCGCCGACCACCGCCAGCAAGCCCAGGATCATCGACACGGCTGAGCCCTTGCCCACCGCGCGCCGCGCTTGCGCCAGGCCGTAGAGCCACGCGCCGAACGCCGCCAGGACACCCGCGACCAGCAGTTGGCCCAGCGCGATCGGACCGGCCTGTTGGGCGAACACCCAGACAAGCCACAGGGCCGCGCCGTACATCGGGAACGCCAGGCCCTTCTTGAGGACCTCCATCCAGCCGCCGGGGCGTGGAAGCAGCTTCAAGGCGCCCGGAATGAAGGTGACGGCCACGAACGGCGCGGCGAAGCCCAGCGCCAGGGCCAGGAAGACCCCCAGGGCGATCACCGGCGGCTGGGTCAGCGCATAGCCCAGCGCGCCGGCCATGAACGGCGCCGTACACGGCGCGGCCACCACCACCGCGAGGGCGCCGGTGAAGAAGGCGCCGCTGACGCCGCCCTTCGCCGAGGCGCCGGCGCCGACGCCCTGAACGGACGTCCCGATCTCGAAGACCCCGGACATGTTCAGCGCCACCAGCAGCATCAGCAGGGCCAGACCCGCGATCACCAGCGGCGATTGCAGCTGGAAGCCCCAGCCTACCGCCGCGCCCCCCGCGCGAACCGCCAGCAGGGCGCCGGCCAGGGCCAGGAAGGTGGCGACGACGCCGAGCAGGAAGGCCAGGCCCTGCAGCCGCGCCTTCGGCGCCTCGTGGGCGTGCCCCGCCAGGCTGGCGGCCTTCATGGACAGCACCGGGAAGACGCAGGGCATCAGGTTCAGGATCAGACCGCCCAGGAAGGCGAAGAGCAACGCCCCGGCGAGACCGCCGGTCAGGGCGCCGCCCGGCGCGGCTTCCGCCGGCGGCGGCCCCAGGCCAGAGGCGCCCGCCAAGGCCTCACCGGCGGTCGCGGTCACTTCCCAGGCGCCGGCCTTGGTCGCCAGAACGCCCACCAGCTCGGCCGGCGGCGTCCCACCGCCGACAAAGTCATAGCCAGGCTTCAAGGTGAGGGTCAGCCCCTCGGCGCCGCGTTCGATCGCCTGCTCGGCGGCATGTTCAATGACCTTCGGCGAATAGGGGAAGAAGTAGGCGCCCGCCATGTCCGCGCCCTTCAGCGGACCGCCCGTAACGGCGAGCTTCAGGGCTTGCCCTTCCAGCTTGAAGACCGCCTTGAGACCGGCGGGCTTGGGCGCGTCGGCCAGCACCTTGCCGATCACCGCGCCCCACTTGGGATCCGGCGCCGGCGCGCCGGCCACCACGGGCAGCAGCAGCGAGAGCTTGGCCTGTTCCGGAATACAGACCTGCTCGCACACCAGATAGAAGACGTCGGCGGTCAGGCTGAGGGTCGTGCCGGGCTGGGCGTCGGCGGCCGCCGTGATCGGCACCGGGATCAGAACCTCGCCCTTGTAGGCGTAGTCCAGCAACGGCCCCAGGCGGGTCTTCACCGGGGTTGGCCAGACCATGTCGCCGGCGCTCCAGCCTTCCGGCAAGGCCCAGGTGATCTTGGTCGGCTCGCCCGCGTCCCCCGGATTGCGCCAGTAGGTGTGCCAGCCAGGCGCGATCTTCTGGCGGAGCGCCACATAGATCGTGCCGCCCGGCGCGATCCCCGCCTCCTGGGCCACGAGCTCGGACTCGATATGGCCGGAGTTCACGACAGGACCCGCCAGGGCATGTCCGCCAAGCATGGCCCCCATCACCAGGGCTTGCAGGGCGAGAACGGCTTTCTTCAGGAACATGCGCGGGCCCGGACACGGAAAAGAACGTCACGGTACACATGGACCGCCAACCCGCTCTCGACAATGGCCAAGCCCCAACGGACAGTCGGTCTAGGAATCATCCTGGAGACGCCCATGCCCGCCGCCTTCGACGATATCGAGATCGGTCAGGTCGTCTCGCTGGGCACACGCGCGGTCGACGCCAAGGCCCTGGACGCCTTCATCGCCGCCTTCACGCCGGGCTGGCCGGTGGAAAACGGCGCGCCGGACGGCATGATCTTCGCGATTTGGACTAGGCTCGACAGCGAAGCCAGCGCGGCTTGGCCGCAGACCAAGCGCCTGGGCGTCGACGCCCTGCGCTGGATGCGCAATCCGCCGGTCGGCGAGCTTCTGCGCGGTCGCATGACCGTGATGGGCAAGGACCCGGTCGGCGAGGGCAAGGGTATCGTCATCGCCCAGCACGACCTCCTCGACGAGGCCGGCCGTCTGGTCTTCTCGTGCCTGACGCGCAGCATCTTCGCGCGCTGAGCGGCCAAAGAAAAAGGGCGACGGGTCGAGCCCGCCGCCCTCTTCGATTTTCGCTGACGCTGAACCTTAGTTCAGGTTCGCGGCTTCAGCCTGTTTCATCATCGTCTTGTTGATCAGGCGGTCCCAGCCGAGCAGCGAAACGAGGTGCGCATAGATCTGAGCCAGGGCGCCGTTCTCTTGCAGCTCTTTCAGCTTCTCAGCCGACAGGCCGTTCAGCTTCTCTTCCGAGACACCGAAATACTCGGCGACGGTGACGAGTTCCCCCACCGGGGCGCCGACTTCGTCGGTCGGCTGGAAGGTGGCCTTCTTCAGCTCGAACAGGTCGTTGTCCTTCAGGATCTGGACGAACGAGTCGGTGCGGCGACGCTCGACCTCGAAGTCGTCGCAGAACTTGATGCAGTTCTGGGTGTATTCGGTGGGCTCGCCCTTAGCGTCGAACAGCGGGGTCTGGCCCTGCTCGCTCAGCAGATCGCTGCCGCGATCGATGCAGACGATCAGGCGATCCTGCGTGTCGTCATTGGCCAGCACGAACGGATAGCGGCGGATATAGGCCGGGATGTAGACGTTGGCTTCGATCGAGCCATCGGCGCCGATGAACAGGTTTTCTTGCTGATTCAGGCCCATCACGGCCAGCGGCACCCGGTCGTCACCGGCGAAGATCACCGGGAAGGTCAGGGCGGCGGGGGCGAATTCCGAGACGGTCAGCGGCACGGCGGTGCCGGCGGCGGCGAACGCGTACGGCTTGTCCTTGTGGACCAGCGCCAGCTTGGCGTGCTGCTCGCGGTTCAGCGGCTCGGGCGCGTTGTAGAACAGGACGTTTCCGGTGATTTCGCCGGCGGACTGGGTCGTTGTCATGAAGAGCTCTACGACAAAAATTGGAAACGGGCGCTCGAACACTTCGAAGACGACCGCAAAGGCTCGCGGTTCTAGCCGATCCCGCCGGATGCGGCAATCTGGCCTCCGTCCTAGGCGAATCCGGGGCCCGGGGGAGGGTCCGGGCCCCGGCGCTTGGCGAGCCCGCAGGGGGGCTAATCGCGGACTCGCCTGCGGCCGACGCAAGAGTCTGCGCCGAACGGTTGGACACCGTCCGTTGGATACGCAGACCCTGAGCTCTAAGCCGGGAGCATCATCCGACAGCCGTACGGCGGCTGTCGGCGAGGCCTCTAGAAGCGCAGCGCGATCCCGGCGCGAACTTGGCGGCCCGGCGACGGCGCGATGTCCTTCAGGAAGGAGACATGCTCGCGCACTTCCTCATTCGTCAGGTTACGGCCATCGAGGAACAGGCGCACGCGCGCATTACCAGCCGGCTTCCAGGCCAGGGTGGCGTTGAGCACCGTGTAGCCGTCGGTGGGCAGCTCCATCTGCGCGACGCGTTCCTGACCGCCGGTGCGGCGCACCTCCACATCGCCCGACCACATCGGCGCCTGGTAAGACGCCTTGAGCGAGACCGAGTAGGGCGGGATCCGGGCGGGCGGTCCAAGGTCGGACGAGCCCCGGACGAAGTCCGCGCCCGCATGCAGGTTCACCGTCCGCTGACCATCGGTCCAGACGCGATAGGCGAACTCAGCCTCAAGGCCGCGGAACTCCGCGTCGGTCTGAACGTAGCGATAGACAGGGAGACCGTCTTCTTCGGCGCCCGTGGGCCGCAGATCGATGAAGCCGTCATAGCGCGCGAGGTAGAGATGCAGGTCCCCCGACACGCGCTCACCGCCGTAGTGCAGCGTCGCCTCAAGCGACGTCGCCGTCTCTTCCTTGAGCTGAGCATCGCCGATCTCGAACCCGCGCGTCGCCACGTGGGGCCCTTCGGCGAACAGCTCAGACTCGGTGGGGGCGCGGCTGGAGCGCGACAGCGCCAGGCCCACGAAGCTCTCGGTCGTCGGCCGCCAAAAGGCGCCGACCGAGCCCGACAGGTTGGTGAAGTCAGCCTTGCCCTTCAGGCTATCGAGCTCACGGGTATCGATCCGCAGCCCGCCCTCGTAGCCGTAACCGTCAAGCTCGAGGCGTTGCTGGGTGAAAGCGCCAAACTCGGTAATCTTGGTCTTGGGCACATAGGCCTCGTCGCCGATGGCGTCGAAGTTGCGGCGTAGAGCCTGGACGCCCACGGCGCCCTTCCACCCGCCACGCTCGGTCTGAACCAGCTCGAGGCGGCCCTCATAGCCATCCGAGGTGAACTTGGTGCCGACCGCGTCACCCTCAAACTCGGTGTGGGTGTAGTCCGCGTGGCCGCCCGAGAAGCGCACCTTGGCAAAGGGGCCCAGATCGGCGGCGTACTCGCCACGCAGATCAATGCGCGTCTGCTTCAGGCCGATGGTGACCGCGCTTTCCTCCTCCTCGTGTCCGGCCTCCGCCTCGCCCTCATGCTCATGGGCGTGGCCCGGAACGCCATAGGTGGAGTCCGTGCGCTTGATTGACATGCCGACAAAGCCCTTGTCGCCGACATAGGAGAGGCCCGCGCCGAACGTTTCCAGATCGACCGCGCTGTTCTCGAGGCGCCCCGCGCCCCCTTCGGCCGTCTCGCCCTCAAGGGCCAACTGACGGGCGGACTCCGGATAGACTGGGATCTTGTAGTCCTTGCTCTCGCGCTTCAGGGCGTCGAGCGTCAGGACCATCGGCCCGACCGTGGCGTGGACGGCGCCCGACAGCGCGTAGCTGTCGTCACCGGTCCCGCGCGAGGCGAGCAGGCGACCGCTCATGCCGTCGGTCGGCTGCTGGCCGGCGATCCGATCATCAATGATGTTGACCACGCCGCCGATCGCCGAGCCGCCATAGGCCAGCGCGGCCGGACCGCGCAGCACTTCGATCCGCTCGGCTTCGCCGGGATCGGTGGCGACCTGGTGGTCGGGCGACAGCGCGCTGGCGTCGATCTGACCCACGCCGTTGGTCAGGACCTGGACACGCGGCCCCGCCAGCCCGCGCACCACCGGCCGGCTGGCGCCCGCGCCGAACGTCGTCGACCGCACGCCCGGCAGACCGGCCAGGGCGTCGCCCAGCCCCTTGGGAGCCGCCAGATCCAGGTCGGTGCGATCCAGCACGGCGACGCTGGCGGTGAGCGCATCGGCCGAGACCCCGTAGGGTGCGGCGGTGACGATGACCTTCGAGACCTCGGCGTCTTGCGCCGAAGCGGGCGGCGCGGCGGCGTCCTTGGCGTGAGCGGCGGTGGCGGCGGCGAGCACAAGGAGGCTCGCGGCGGAGAGGGCGACGCGACGGATCATGTTGGGTCCTGAAACCACGAGATGCGCGATCGGGGGAGCGACCGCCTAGAGACTGCTAGAGAGACTGTTATGAAATAACATATCTTCCCGTCAATCCGCTTTCACTTCGCGGGAGAACTTCTTGTCGGTCCGTGGGCGGATAGCCTCAGTCGCCGTCGCGACCGACTTGAGGATAAGCCACGAACGTCACATGAGGCCGCAGCGGATCGCCCTCCGCCAGTCTGGGATGCAGAAAATCGCGCGCCGGCGCGGGCGTCATGCCGATCCGGCGCATCACGGCCTGGGACGCGAGGTTGGTTCGGGCCGTGAAGGCGATGATCTCGGGCCGCTTCAGGACCCCGAAGCCATGTGCAAGCGCCGCTTCGGCGGCTTCGGTGGCGTAGCCCTGTCCCCAGACCTCGGGCAGAAAGCGCCAACCGATCTCGGTCGTGTCGGGCATGTTCATCGCGGGCGGGACCCACCAGACACCGGTCATGCCGACAAGGCGGACGTCCGCCTTGCGCTCGACCACCCAGAAGCCGAAACCATGCTGGGCCTCGTGCGCCATGACCCGGTCGACGAAGCCGTCACTTTCGGCGCGCGAGCGCACCCCGCCCAGCCAGGCGCCCACTTCGGGCCGGGCGTTAAGATCGGCGATCGCCTCCCGATCGGCGTCGACCGCCGGGCGCAACACCAGGCGGTCTGTTTCGATCACGCGGGGCGGCCGCTCGACAGGGCCGTATAGAGCTCCGGCCGGCGATCACGGAAGAAGCCCCAGGCGGCGCGGTGCGTGGTCAGGAAGTCGAGGTCGAAGGTCGCGCTGACCAACCCCTCGTCGGCGCGGCCCAGTTCGCTGACCAGATCGCCGCGATGGTCGGCCACGAAGGACGAGCCATAGAAGGTCTGGCCGCCGTTCGGATAGCCATCCCACGGCTCGAAGCCGATGCGGTTGGCGCCGATCACCGGGATGACATTGCTGACCGCGTGCCCCTGCATGGCCCGCCGCCAGGGCAGAGCGGTGTCGAGGCTCGGGTCATGCGGCTCGCTGCCGATGGCGGTGGGATAGAACAGAGCCTCGGCGCCCATCAGGGCCATGGCGCGGGCGCACTCGGGGTACCACTGATCCCAGCAGATGCCGACGCCGATCCGGCCAAAGCGCGTGTCCCAGACCTTGAAGCCGGTGTCGCCGGGCCGGAAGTAGTACTTCTCCATATAGCCCGGACCGTCGGGGATATGGCTCTTGCGATAGACGCCCAGCAGGGAGCCGTCGGCGTCGGCCATCACCAGGCTGTTGAAATAGTGCGGGCCCTCGCGCTCGAAGATCGAGATCGGGATCACCACGCCCAGCTCGCCCGCCAGGGGCGCAATGGCCTTGACGACCGGGTGCTCACGCCACGGATGAGCCTCTGCGAACCAGCGCTCTTCCTGGGCGACGCAGAAGTAGGGTCCCTGGAACAGCTCCGAGGGCAGGATGACCTGCGCGCCCTTCGAGGCGGCCTCGCGGATGAAGCCTTCGGTCTTCTTGATATTGGCCTGCAGGTCCATGCCGTATGAGGTCTGGATCGCGGCGACGCTGAGCGTGCGGGCCATCAGGCGGTCTCCGGCTCTTGTTGGCTAATGCAGTGGAACGAGCCGCCGCCCGTCAAGATCGCGGTCGACGGCAGGCCAATGACCTGACGCTCCGGGAACAGACCCTTGATCACCTCGACGGCGAACGCGCCCGACTCCTCGGCGTAGATCGGCACGATCACCGCCTCATTGGCGATCAGGAAGTTCATGTGCGAGGCCGGGATCGGTTCGCCGTCCTCGTCCAGCAGCTTGCCGGGCGAGGGGATGCGGACAACCTGCAGCGGCGAGCCGCGGCTGTCGGTCATGCCGGCCAGCATCTTGGCGGTGTCGCCATAGATGTCCGCGTTCGGATCATCCAGGCCATAGCCCATCGGACAGGCCACAACGCCCGGCGCCACGAAGCGGGCCAGGTTGTCGACGTGACCGTCGGTGTGGTCGTTCTTCAGGCCCTTGCCCAACCACAGCACCTTCTTGGCGCCCAGCGCCTCCGTCAGGGCCGCGTTCGCCGTGGCCTCGTCCCAGCCGGGGTTGCGGTTGTCGTTGAGCAGGCACTGGCGCGTGGTGAGGATCGTGCCGTTGCCGTCATGGTCCAGCGCCCCGCCTTCCAGAATGAAGTCGTTGCGCACCAGCGGCGCGCCCGAGGCGGCGGCGATCTGTTCGGCGACAATGTCGTCGCCCTCGAGGCTGTACTTGCCGCCCCAGCCGTTGAACTTGAAGCCGGCCGCCACCGCCTTGCCGGCGTCGTCGATGAAGATCGGGCCCGTATCGCGCAGCCAGATGTCGCCGAACTGGCCCCGGACGATCTCGACCGAGGTGTCGGACAGCAGGGCCCGCGCCGCAGCCTCGGCCTCGTCGCCCACCACCAACAGGCGCACGCGCTCGGCTCCCGGCCCGGCCAGGGCCCGCGCCAGATCAGCCACTTCCTGCTGCGCCTGCTCCAGGTCCTCCTGCCAAAGCTCGGCGTGGCTCGGGAAGCCTACCCACATCGCGCGGTGCGGCGCCCATTCGGCGGGAACAGTGACGGTCATTCGACAAGCCTAGTGGAAAGCGGTCAGGGAAAACGAAGGGGGCGCAGATGGCCCCTCACGACGCCGGGGTCAAGCCGAGCCTCCTTAGCAAACGATGGTGACAAAGAAAAAGGGCGGCCCGACCGGGCCGCCCTTCTCTAGGTCTTGGATCCCGACGCTTAGAAGCGCGCGTGGATCGTCGCCACGAACGTGCGCGGCGCGCCCGGCTGGCCGAGGCCCGTGCCGCTCGGGTTGACCGCGAGGTCGCCCAGATAGCGTTCGTTGAACAGGTTGCGGGCGTTGATCTGCAGGTAGGTGTCCTTCAGACCCAGGCCGTCCAGCTCGTAGCGCACGTCCATGTTGACAAGGCTGTAGCCCGGCGCCTTTTCCGTGTTCGTCAGGTTGGTCCAGCGCTCGCCGACGATCTTGGCGTTGACGCCCAGGCTCAGGGCCTCGGTGATGTCCCAGTTGACGCCCACGCCACCCTGATACTTCGGGGTCTCGTAGACTTCCTTGCCCTTGGTCGGCAGGACCGAACCCAGGGTGGTGCCCGGGATGTTCGCCTTCAGCTCGGTGTCGATATACGAGAACGAGGCGTAGAAGCTCAGATACTGCTCCGGCTTGTAGCCCAGTTGCGCGTCGAAGCCCTTGTAGACGACGTCGCCGACGTTGATCGAGAAGGCGATGTTGTCTTGCTCATTGAACGCGCGCTCGATGCGGTTCGCGAACTTGTTCTGATACAACGAGGCGGCGAACAGGACGGTCGGCGACTGGAAGCGATAGCCGAGGTCGATGGCCTTGGTCGTTTCCGGCTCCGGACGGGTCAGCTTGCGGTCGTACAGATCGTCGGTCCGCGGCACCGAGATGGTCTCGGCGTAGCTCACATAGACCGTTTGGTACTTAGCCAGCTCGTAGCTCACGCCCACGTTCGGCAGGACGTCGTCATACTTGCGCTGGAACTTGCGCGGACGGCCGTACTGGGTCGAGCCTTGACCCGGCAGGGTGACCAGGGTCTGGCCGGCGCCGTCGTCCGAACCGGCGATGGCGGTCGGGGCCTGGGTCGAGCAGTAGGCGTTGAACGTATCGGCTTGGTAGCAGAAGTTGTTCAGGTCACGCTTGAAGAACGGCGCGCGGACGCCGACGTTCACCAGCACCTTGTCTTCCATGAAGCGGCCACGATACTCGGCCGAGAACTGGTTCAGGGTCGCCTGCGAGACGCGGTCGCGACGACGCATGATGCCGCCGTCGGCGGTCTTGATCGGCTCGCCGTAACCATCCTTGCCGCCGAACACGTCGGTCGGCTGCATGTCCTGGCTGAAGCGCGTGTACTCACCGGTCTGACGGTGGTGAGCGTCGTCATAGGTATAAGCGGCGCGGAAGCTCTGGCTGTCCGAGAACTTCCAGATCAGCGACGAGGTGATGCCGTAGCGGCGGGTGTTGGTCGTGTTCGGCGCGTAGACCAGGACGGTGTCCAGGATGTCGCCGTCGCCGTTCAGGTCCAGACCGCCGGTCAGGGCCGAGCCACGGACCAGGCCGCTGCCGGTGTTGGAGCCGTCTTCGCGGAACAGGGCGCGACCGCCACCGTTGGCCAGGACGTACTGGAAGTACGGGTCGGCCGTGATGATGATGTTTTCGCCGATGTGGAACAGCGACTGGCCACGCAGGTTGCCGGTGTTCGACGGGTTGATGTTGTACTTGTAGCAGTTGCCCGGATTGGTCTCGATCTGGGCGCCGGCGCCCGGCGTCGGACGCGCGCAGGTGTCTTCGCGATAGCCAACGCCGGTGTTCGACTGGAACGCCGCCAAGTTCATCCGGTTGATGAAGTTGTTGCGGTTCTCGTTGTAGTTGGCGATCAGGCTGACGAAGTCGCCGTTGTCGCCGATCGGCTGGTAGATCCGCGCGTTGTACTGCTTCTTGTGGATCTTGCCGGGGCCGTTGAAGATGTCGTTCTTGGCGTTGGCGTAGCTGAACCAGGCGCTGGTGCCCCAGGGACCGACCTTGCCGGTGTCGACCACCGCGAAGAAGCGGCGGAAGTTTTCTTCACCGTACTGGCCTTCGACGGTCACGCCGAAGTCGTTGTAGGGCTTGCGGGTCACGTAGTTCATCGTGCCGCCGGCGGCCGCAGCCGTCGGGCTGTCGACATCGGTCGTGCCTTGGTTGACGTCAACCTTGGCGATCAACTCCGAGTCCATCTGCTGGTTCGGATAGATCGCGTAGTTGCCGCTGTCGTTCAGCGGGATGCCGTCCTGCAGCAGCGCCACGCGCTGCGAGTCGAAACCGCGGATGTTGATGTCACCGCCGGCCGAGCCGAAGGCGTCGTTGTTGGTGAAGTTGACGCCCGGCAGCATGTTCAGCGAGTCCAGAATCGTCTGGCCCGGGATCTGGCGGGAGATGAAGTCTTGCGTGATGCTCGAGCGAGCCTTCGGCACCGACTGGGCGACGATGGCGCCGTTCTGGTTACGGACCGTCGAAGCCGTGACGATCACTTGTTCGACGACTTCGGTGCCGGTCGATTGGGCCATGGCTGCGCCGGATGCCGACAGGGCGCCGACCAGAGCGGTCGTCGCCAGGGCGAAATGTTTCATGTTCATCTGAAGGAACCCCTCATTCATCAACACGCTTGCGTTGGGTCGCATAGTTTCGTGCCTTTGACGGCCGTTTATCGAAAGATTTAGAAGGTTTGGTGACGGAAAGGCCACGCCGGCCCACAAAGTGTCACAAACCCATGGAAACGCGGAAGAAGTAGTCAGATTTTTTTTACTTGGCTAATCAGGCGTCATGCAGACCGCTCCTGACGCTTCGTCACCCTCGATCGAGAGCCGCGCCTGGCGGCTGACCCTGCTGATGATCGGCGGGCTGACGATCGTCCGGCTGGCGGCGCTGTTCCTCACACCGCTGGAGCTCTATCCTGACGAAGCCCAGTACTGGCTGTGGTCGCGGGAGCTGGCCTTCGGCTATTTCTCCAAGCCGCCGATGATCGCCTGGCTGATCTGGGCGACGACCCAGATCGGCGACAGCGAAGCCTGGGTGCGGCTCTCGGCGCCCTTTCTCCACGGTGCGACAGCGCTGGTGATCCACCGGATCGCCCGCCGTCTCTATGGCGGCTGGGCTGGGCTTGCTGCGGCGGCGATCTACAGCCTGATGCCCGGGGTGGTGCTGTCGTCCGGCCTGATCGCCACCGATGCGCCGCTGCTGTTCTTCCTGTCCCTGACGGTCTGGGCCTATGTCAGCCTGCCGGACGCCTCGGCGCGTCGACGCTATGCGCTCGCGGCCGGCATGGGCGCGGCGCTGGGCCTGGCGTTCCTGTCCAAATATGCGGCGGTCTATGCGCTGGGCAGCGTGGCGCTGCATTTCGCGATCTCGTCCGAGGCGCGGCGGCGCTGGTCGCCCGCGCTCGTCGGGCTGTTCATCGTCGCGTTCGCCCTCGTGCTGGCGCCCAACCTTCTCTGGAACGCCGCCAACCAATTTTCGACGGTCAAGCACACCGCCGCGAACGCCAACTGGAACGCGCACCAGCTGTTCAATGTCCGCGAGCTGATCGAGTTCGTGGGCTCACAGTTCGGCGTCTTCGGCCCCGTTCCCTTCGCCGTCCTGATCGGCGGCGCAATCTGGCTGGGCGTGAAGAGGAAGCTGCAATCGCCGGACCTGCTGCTGCTGTGCTTCGCCCTGCCGCCGCTGATCGTGGTGGCGGGCGAGGCGTTCGTCTCGCGGGCCAACGCCAACTGGGCGGGAGCGGCCTTTGTCTCCGGCTCGGTGATCGTCGCCGGCTGGCTAATGCGCTGGAACGCCCGTCGCTGGCTGATCGGCGGCCTTGTTCTCCAGGCGGCGTTCGCAGCGTTCTTCGTGGCGTGCATGGTCAATCCAAAGGTCGCCGACGCCACGGGCCTTTCTAACGGCTTCAAGCGGGTGCGAGGCTGGGATCAGACGGTCGAGGCGGTCATCGCACGGGTGCGCGAAGAGCAGGCGCTGCGCGGCCCCTTGAGCGCCGTGGCGATGGACGACCGCTTTGTCTACAACGCCGCCGCCTATTACGGCCGCGACTATTTCGGCCAGCCCGGCGCGCCGCCGCTGCGCATGTGGGTGCATGAGGCCTATCCCCAGAACCAGGCCGAAACCGAGACCCCGCTCGACGCCGACTATGGCCGCCGCGCCCTGATCGTCAGCCTGGAAGGCGGCTATCGCCCCGAGATCGAGCAGGACTTCAAGGCGGTGTCCGGACTTCAGATCGCGCGCGTGCGGCTGGACAAGACACGGTCGCGGCGGGTTGACCTGTTCATCGCCGAGGGCTTCGCGCCGCTGCCGCGCGATCCGATCACCGGCCTGCCGCCCAAGCCCAAGACCCCCGCGCGCTAGGTCTGGCGGGTTTCGAGGGATCACCGTCCTTTTCCAGCAAGCGTTCGCAGCGATGCTTCCCGCCGTCACGGGAGGTATCGATGTTTCGACTGTTTGTGCTTCTGTTTGCTCTCTTGGCCGCCAACCCCGGCGTCGCCAAGCCGCTGGTCGTGATCCTGGCTGACCAGCGAGGCGTCGAGACGACGGACCTGATCGCCCCCTATGCAGTGCTGGCGGAGTCAGGAGCCGTCGATGTCCGCGTGGTCGCGCCGACCCTGGCGCCGGTCCGGCTGATGCCCGGGCAGGCCTGGGTTCGCCCGCAAACGACCTATGCCGCGCTGACCCGTCGACCCGACGTGGTGATCGTGCCCTTTCTGATGCCCGCCTATGATCCGAGCCGAGACGCATGGCTCCGCGCTCAGGCGCAGGCGGGCGCCCGTATCATCTCGATCTGCGCGGGGGCGGAAACCCTGGCCAGGGCCGGGCTGCTGGACGGCCGTGAGGCCACCACCCACTGGTACGAACTGAACCGTCTGGCCAAGGCGTTTCCGAAGGTGCGCTGGCGGCGCGACCGGCGCTGGATTGTCGACGGCCCCGTCACGACCACCGCCGGGGTCACAGCCTCCATTCCCGCCAGCCTGGCCCTGCTGCGCGATCTGGCCGGGGACGACGTGATGCGCGAGACGGCCGCGCGGCTCCAGTTGCCCCTGCCCGCCCAACGGCACGACGGCGCAGCGTTCCGCGTCGGAACCGACGCGGCCATGTCAGGGCTGGCGGGCTGGCTCAACGTCTGGCGGGCGGAGAAGGTCGCGGTGCGGATTGCCGACGGCTTCGACGACCTGGCCTTCGCCACCGCCCTGGACGCCTGGTCGCGCACCAACCGGTCGGAGGCCTTCGCCAGCCAGACGGCGACCTCGCGCCATGGCCTGACGATCATCGCGCCCGCCAAGCCGCCGCACGCGGCTCGGACCCTCGACCCGAAAGACGGCGACCCGACCACCGCCCTCGAAGCGATCGCCGCCGCCTATGGCAAGGCGACGGCCGCGCTATGTGGCGCTCACGCTGGAGCACCCGTACTGGCTAGGACAATGACTAGACGGCCACCTCGAGCGCCGCCTCGGTCTTGGCCTTGACCTCATCGACGGTGACGCCCGGGGCCAGCTCGATCAGCTTCACCGGGGTCTTGCCGCGATTGATCTCGAAGACGCCCAGTTCGGTGATCAGGAGATCAACGACGCCGGCGCCGGTCAGCGGCAGCGAGCATTGCTTCAGCAGCTTGGGCGCGCCCGACTTCTCACAGTGGTCCATGACGACCACGACGCGCTTGACGCCGGCGACCAAGTCCATGGCCCCGCCCATGCCCTTGACCATCTTGCCCGGCACCATCCAGTTGGCCAGATCGCCGTTCTCCGAGACCTGCATGCCGCCCAGGATCGACAGGGCGATGTGGCCGCCGCGGATCATGGCGAAGCTGTCGGCCGACGAGAAATACGAACTGGAGTCCAGCTCGGTGATCGTCTGCTTGCCGGCGTTGATCAGGTCGGGATCTTCCTCGCCCTCATAGGGGAAGGGACCCATGCCCAGCATGCCGTTCTCGCTCTGCAGCGTCACGTGCATGCCCTCGGGGATATGGTTGGCCACCAGGGTCGGGATGCCGATGCCCAGGTTCACATAGAAGCCGTCCTGCAGCTCCTGGGCGGCGCGGGCCGCCACCTCGTCGCGGGTCCAGGCCATTACGCGGTTTCCTTTTGGCGGGTGGTCACGCGCTCGATGCGCTTCTCGAACTTCGCGCCCTTGATCAGGCGATCCACATAGATGCCGGGCGTGTGGATGGCGTCCTTGTCCAGATCGCCGATCGCGACCAGCTCTTCGACCTCGACGACGGTCTTCTTACCGGCCGTGGCCATCATCGGATTGAAGTTCCGGGCGGTCTTTCGGTAGATCAGGTTGCCTTCGGCGTCGGCCTTCCAGGCCTTGACGATCGAGAGGTCGGCGGTCAGGCCGCGCTCCATCACGTACATCTCGCCGTCGAACGCGCGGGTCTCCTTGCCCTCGGCCACCAGGGTGCCGTAGCCGGTGCGCGTGAAGAAGGCGGGAATGCCTGCGCCGCCCGCGCGGATGCGCTCGGCCAGGGTGCCTTGCGGATTGAACTCCAGCTCCAGCTCGCCCGAGAGATAGAGCTGTTCGAACAGCTTGTTCTCACCCACATAGGACGAGACCATCTTCTTGATCTGGCGGTTCTCCAGCAGGATTCCGAGGCCAAAGCCGTCGACCCCGCAGTTGTTGGAGATGACCGTGAGGTCCTTGGTTCCCGCCTCGCGGATCGCCGCGATCAGATTCTCCGGAATGCCGCAGAGGCCGAACCCGCCGGCCATGATGGTCATGCCGTCGAACAAAAGCCCGGCAAGGGCCTCGACGGCGTCCTTCTTCACCTTGTCGACCATGGTGTCTCCCTGTTCCCAGACTTATACGTCTGGCGCTGGGCGCAGCGTGTCGCCCGAGCTGCGAATAAATTCAACCCTTGATGAATTATTTTCCCAAAGGGCTGCTTGATGACGAACGCTAGCACCGGCGAGATGACGCCCGCCACCTCGGGGGTGCTTTTGGTGCTGGCCCATCCGGCGCTTGAACGGTCTCGCGCCAATCGGGCTCTGGCCAAGGCGGCCAAGGGCCTTTCCGGCGTCACCTTCAAGGATCTGTACGAGACCTATCCCGACTTCGTGATCGATATCGAGAGCGAGCAGGCCGCCCTGACGGCGCACGACGTCGTGGCGCTGCAGTTCCCGCTCTACTGGTACTCGACGCCCGCCCTGATGAAGGAATGGCTGGATCTGGTCTGGCTGCACGGCTTCGCCTACGGCGAGGGCGGTGAGGCGCTGAAGGGCAAGAAACTGTTCGTGGCCTGCACCACCGGCGCCAGCGCCAAGGCCTATCACGCCCACGGCTACAACCGCTTCTCAATGGACGAGTTCCTGCGCCCGCTGGAGCAGACCGCGCACCTTTGCGGCATGGTCTGGGAGACGCCTTTCGTCGTGCATGGCGCGGCGGTCAAGGATGATGCGGCGCTGAAGGCCGAGGCCGAACGCTACCGCGCGCGGGTCGCTTCGCTGCTCCCGACCAAGACGGAGGCCTGAGCCGTGGAAAACATCCTGACCCAGACCCTCGTCTATCTGGGCGCGGCCGTCGTCTCGGTGCCGATCGCCAAGCGGCTCGGACTCGGCTCGGTGCTGGGCTACCTGATCGCCGGCGTGCTGATCGGTCCGTTCGCCCTGTCGCTGGTGGGCGACCAGGCCGACGTGATGAAATTCGCCGAGTTCGGTGTTGTCATCCTGCTGTTCCTGATCGGCCTTGAGGTTCAGCCCTCGACGCTGTGGGACATGCGCAAGGCGATCTTCGGCCTGGGCGGAGCCCAGGTGGTCGGCACGGCTCTGGCGATCGCCGCCGTCGCGCTGGGCCTGGGCCTGCCCTGGCAGACCGCGCTGGCCGTTGGCCTGGTTCTGGCCATGTCCTCTACCGCCATCGTGCTCCAGACCCTGGACGAAAAAGGTTTGCGCCAAGGCCCGGTCGGCCGTGCGGCCTTCGGGGTGCTGCTGTTGCAGGACCTGGCGGTCATTCCGCTCTTCGCCCTTTTGCCCCTGCTCGCCATCAGCGCGCCCCAGCACGCGGCCGAGGCCGCAGGCCATGGCGGCAGCCTCGTGGCGACCCTGCCGGTCTGGGCCCAGACCCTGTCGGTGCTCGCCGCCGTGGCGGCCGTGGTCGGCGGCGGCCGCTATCTGGTCCGCCCCCTGTTCCGCTTCATCGCCAAGGCGCGCCTGCGCGAGATCTTCACCGCCTCGGCCCTGCTGATCGTGGTGGCGGTCGCCAGCCTGATGCAGACCGTCGGCCTCTCGCCCGCGCTGGGCGCCTTCCTGGCCGGGGTCGTGCTGGCCGAGAGCGAGTTCCGCCGCGAACTCGAGACCGATATCGAGCCCTTCCGGGGCCTGCTGTTGGGCCTGTTCTTCATGACTGTCGGGGCCGGCGTCGACCTGCCGCTGGTGGCGCGCCAACCCTTGACCCTGGTGGGTCTGGTCCTGGGCCTGATGGTGCTGAAGTTCCTGGTCATGTACGGCATCGCCCGGCTGTTCGGGGCGCAGAAGCGCGGGGCTCTAGCGGTGGCTACGGCGCTGGCCCAAGGCGGTGAGTTCGCCTTCGTGCTGCTGACCTTCACCGTCGGCGCCGGGGTGATCGGCGCGCAGCTGGCGGCGCTGCTGACCGCCACCATCGCCGTCTCGATGGCCCTGACGCCGGTGGCCATGATCCTCTATGAGCGGGTGGCGGCCCTGATGGACGCGGCGATCCCCGATGTCACGCCCGACACCGGCGACTTCGACGAGGGCGAGCCCGACATCATCATCGCCGGCTTTGGCCGGTTCGGGCAGGTCACCGGCCGTCTGCTGGCCGCCAACGGCTTCAAGTCAACGGTGCTGGACACCGATATCGAGCAGATCGAGCTGCTGCGGCGCTTTGGCCGCCGCGTACACTATGGCGACGCCACGCGCCTGGACCTGCTGCGTCAGGCCGGCGCGGACCGGGCGCGGATGCTGATTGTCGCCCTGGATGACCGCGAGAAGACCGTCGAACTGGTCGAGACCGCCCGCAAAGCGTTCCCCAACCTGACCATCCTGGCCAGGGCCTGGGACCGTCGCCACGCCTACGACCTGCTCTCGAACGGCGCCGACGCGGTGGAGCGCGAGACGTTCGAAGCCGCCTTGGCGCTCGGCGCCACGGCGCTGCAGAAGCTGGGCTTCCGCGCACACCGCGCCCATCGCGCCGCCGCCTTCTTCCGGCGTCACGACCGCCGCGTGTTCGAGGAGTTGCGGCCGATGTGGGGCCAGGAGGAGGCCTATATCCTGGCCTCGCGGGACGCGGCCCAGACCATGGACCGCCTGCTGGACGCCGACCTGCACCGCATGCGTCCCAGCGATGCGGGCGGCGCCTGGGATACGGCCAGCCTGGACGAGGAACTGCGCGAGCGGTCGCAACAGGAAGGTGCGGACTAAAAGGCTATTCCGCCGGCAGAGGAACCGCCTGAGGGATCGCCTCGCCCTTGAAGGCTTCCACGAACGGCGTCGCGAACCCGCCGGTCAGGCTGTGAGGATCCGTCGACACTGCGCCGAACGTCAGCGACGCGGGGCGCACGTCGGGGACATGCAGCGTGCCGAACAGCCGGTCCCAGACGGCCAGGCAGCTGCCGAGGTTCTTGCCGAAATGGGCTGGGTCGGCGGAGTGGTGGATCTGGTGGTGGGCGGGGCTGAGCAGCCACTTGCCGAACGGCTTGAAAGTCATCCAGGCGTGCGAGTGCTGCAGGTGGATCACGCTCATCGCAAACACCAGGAAGATGGCGTTCTGCCCAAACATCAGCGGCGCATGCCAGGCCGGGCCGAACGCCCAGGCCAGAACGCCCCCGGTCCCACCGGTGGCCAGGGCCGCGATATTGGCGAACTTCAGGCTCTCTATGGGGTGAACCCGATAGACGGTCAGCGGCGTCAGAACCTCGGCGGTGTGGTGAACCTTGTGGAAGGCCCACAGGAACTTGACCTTGTGGCTCAGCCAATGGTCGACCCAGTAGCTGAACTCGTAGGCGAGGAAACCCGCAAGCGTTCCGACCATCGCCACGATGGGCCATGGCGTGGCTGAAAGGGGCCCTGCGCCGAGGCTGGCCCCTAGCCACCCCGACAACGCCTTGGTGATCGCCTGGCCCGACAAGAGCGCTCCGCCCAGCAGGAGGCCCGCGCACCAGACATTGAAGACGAAGAAGACGAGATCCAGGCGGCTGGACGCCGTCAGCCAGACCCTGCGGGGAAACAGCACCCGCGACAGCAGTCGCGCCGAGGTCCGGCGCCCCCGCGCGCGGCGGCTCAAGACCACATGGCCCGCAGCGATCAACAGCGCGCAGGCCAGGGAAAGGAGTGAGAAGGTCGAGCCCAGCGGCAACAGGGTATCGAGCAGTGGGGCGACCAGTCGATGACCGGCGGCGGCGAGATCAAACCCTGGCTCGGCTATGCTCACGCCCTGCGGTCTCCGTTCGAAACGGATCCGTCTTAGCGAAGACGCCTCAACCGCCGCTTAATGCGCGGGCTGGTTACGCGCTTCAGCGTTCTTCTGGCGAACACGGCGGAAGAGATCGCCCAGCGCCTCGAAGAGGCCGGGCTCGGACGCCCGATGATAGAGCGAGTCCGTTCCCAGCGCCTCGACCAGCCGCGCATGGGCCTTGCCCATGTTGTGATAGGGCAGGCGCGGCAGCAGGTGATGCAGGGCGTGGTAGCGCAGACCGACCGGCGCCCATAGCGCGGACGCCAGGTTCGGCGGCGGCACGTTGACCGAGTCGAGGAACTGCTCCTCGAGCGTCATCTTGTCTCCGTCATTGTCCCAGTGGTGCGCCACCAGGGTGCGCGCCTGGTTCAGGAAGGTGGCCAGGGAAAAGATCACCAGGCCCGTCAGCACGGCGCGCACGGGCACGACGCCCAAGGCCACGCCCGCGATCACCGCCCACGACCAAAGCCAGCAGGCGACGTCCTGCACCACCCAGGCCTTGCGCCAGCGGCCAAGATCCTCGCGGACGAAATCGGGATTGATGATCAGGGCCGACAGCTTGGTCTTCAGATAGCGGCGCAGCGACGGAACCAAGAACGACAGCGGGATCAGGATCGCCGAGCGCAGGATCACGCCCAGCGGGGCCAGCAAAGCGATGAAGAGAAAGCCCGTCAGCTTCAGCGGCGTGAAGCGCGACAGTGGCAGGTACTCCGGATCCAGCCGGGTCCCGAACCGATCCTTGATGTGGTGAATGTTGTGCACGCCCTCGTACATCAGGGACGGCGTCATCAGCGGCACGCCCACCAGCACGTTCCAGCCGACGCGAAAGCCCGGGGCCTCGTCGTCGCGAATGTGGGTCAGTTCGTGGATGAAGCTGAGCGCGCGGTAGAGCGCGAGCATGCTCAGAAGCGCGGCGCCAAGACCCAGGGCGAGGTTGGACGTCGTCGCGGCGATCAGGAAGCCGCCCCACATGACGGCGGCCGAAATCGCCAGGTCGGTCCAGTAGATGGCCGCGTTCGGCGTCATCAGGTCCTCGGTCAGGCTCATGGCCTGCCGCGTCAGACTGATATCGCTCGCCGTCTTCGCCACGTCTTCCTCGCGCCGCGCCTTCGAAGGATGACGACTTGGCGACGAAGCGCGGGAAAAGCAACCGCTTCATGCCCCTAAGGGGCAGGGCGGCGCGCGAACGCCGCCCTGTGGCCTCATTGGGTCAGCGGACGCAGAATGATCTCGACCCGGCGGTTCTGGGCGCGGCCGGCGGCCGTGGCGTTGTCGGCGATCGGCGCGCGCTCGCCCATGCCGGCGACGAAGACGCGGTCGACGAGAACGCCGCCCGGCCCCGTCAGATAGCCGGCGACGGCGCTGGCGCGACGCTCCGACAGGGTCTGATTATAGTCGTCCGGACCGCTGGAATCGGCGTGGCCCACAACATCGATCGTGGTCTGCGGATAGGCGTTCAGGGTGCGGGCCACGTCGTCGAGCACGCGGGTGAACTGCGGCTGCACGTCCGAGCGATCGACCGCGAAGGTCACGTCGCTGGGCATGACCAGCACGATCTGGTCGCCGTTGCGGCGGATCATCACGCCCGAGCCTTCCAGGCTGCGGCGGAAGTCGGCTTGTTGGCGGTCCATGTAGTTGCCGATCGCGCCACCGGCCAGCGCGCCGATGCCCGCCCCGATCAGGGCGTTCTTGCGGCCCTGCTCGCCCTTGTTGGTGTTGGTCAGATAACCCAGCACCGCGCCGACGCCCGCGCCCGTGAGCGCGCCCGTGCCGGTGTTGTTGCGGACCGGCATGCCGGTATAGGGGTCGGTGGTGGTGCAGGCGGCCAGCGCGCCCGCGCTCATCAGCACCACCGCCAGCGTCATTTTTCGAGCGAATTTCGGCATGGTCGCAACCCTCACATCTTTGCTGTAGATCAAGTCACCCGGGCAAACGCCCGTCTTATGGTCAAGTTCCCGATCTCGACGCCGCACCAAGACGAACAGCCTTCGTTTCGTCTAGCGTCCGGTGTAGTAAGAAGGAACTTACTCATTCCAAGGCTCGCAGACGTGTCCACCTCCGCCATCGCCCCGGTTTCGTTCTCCCTCTACAGCAAGGACTTCTCACGCTTCGCCCAGGAGCTGGGCGCGTCATTCGAACGCTACGGCTTCGCCGTGCTGTCCGACTATGACCTGGATCAGGCGCGCATCGACGCCGCCGTCGACTCCGCCAAGGCCTTCTTCGCCCTGCCGGTCGAGACCAAGAAGCAGTACGCCGGCGTCAAGGGCGGCGCCCGCGGTTACATCCCCTTCGGCGTCGAGACCGCCAAGGGCGCGGACCACTACGACCTGAAGGAATTCTGGCACATGGGCCGCGACCTGCCGCCCGGCCACCGGTTCCGCGCGCACATGGCCGACAACGTCTGGCCGGCCGAGATCCCGGCGTTCAAGCATGACGTCAGCTGGCTGTACAACAGCCTCGACGCCATGGGCGGTAAGGTGCTGGAGGCGATCGCCACCTATCTGAAGCTGGACCGGAACTTCTTCTACCCGACCGTGCAGGACGGCAATTCGGTGCTGCGCCTGCTGCACTATCCGCCGATCCCCAAGGACGCCACCGGCGTGCGGGCCGGCGCCCACGGCGACATCAACACCATCACCCTGCTGCTGGGCGCCGAGGAAGGCGGCCTGGAAGTGCTGGACCGCGACGGCCAGTGGCTGCCGATCAACCCGCCCCCGGGTTGCCTGGTCATCAACATCGGCGACATGCTGGAGCGCCTGACCAACAACGTCCTGCCCTCGACGGTGCACCGCGTGGTCAACCCGCCGCCGGAACGTCGCGGCGTGCCGCGCTACTCGACGCCGTTCTTCCTGCACTTCGCCTCGGACTACGAGATCAAGACGCTGCAAAACTGCGTCACGGCCGAAAACCCGGACCGCTATCCGGAGTCGATCACGGCCGATGAGTTCCTCCAGCAGCGCCTGCGCGAGATCAAGCTGGCCTGACCGTCATCGCCTGCGAAGATGGACAAGCCCCGCCGGCCCCGGCGGGGCTTTTCTATTTGGCGATCCGCAGGTTGGAGATCTCCTGAGCAATGGCCTGGAAAGAGGCCTTGAGCTCCGCGCCCGTCGCCGGGAAATAGGCCTTGTCTGTGCTCGATGCGCAGTTGGTCAGGAAGTTGCGGGCCGTCTGGTCGTTCCCGACCGTGAAACCGACCGTGTACAGCGTGATGTCGTTGGTTGAGGCCTTGATTGCGTCGCATAGCTCGGCGGCTTGCTCGAAGGAGCTACCGTTGGTCGCGTCGCAGTTGATCTTCTCGTCGTCTCCGATGCTGGTGCCTGAGCCGAGGTCCTGGGCCACGACGCCCTTGCAATAGGGCATGTTGAACGCGCCGTCGGTCATCAGGATGACGACCTTCATGAGATCCCGGGTCCGGTAAGCGGCGGGCTTCTGGGAGGCGTTGGGCCAAAGATAACTGAAGTTCGGCGAAACCATGTACCAGCCCCAGGCTAGCCCGATATGGCCAGCCGTCGCGCCCGCCGCGCTTAGCCCATTGATCTGGGCCTTCAGCGCCGTCTTGTCGATCGTGAGCGGCGTGATCGTCGCCGAAGGGCAGGCGGTCGAGCTGCTGGTGTCCGCAGACGGATAGTGCGATCCGACATAGGCCGTAGACGGCGCAGCGTCTGTATAGGCTTCATCGCCCGTGCGCTCGGTCGCGCAGGTGCTGCGGCTGTTGATTGTCTCGTAGCCATCAACATTGGTGAACCGGATCTTCTCGCACCCTGGAACGGCGCTCTCTTCGCAGGTCGCCGTCCCGCCGCTGGTGTAGGTCGAGGATCCTGGTTCTAGTAGCCCTGAGTCGAAGGTCGTGTTCGACAGGACGGTAATGGCCCTCGTCGTGCCGTTCAGGCTGGTCAGGCCGGACATGCCCGCGAAGCGGACCTTATCCCCGGTGATGAAGCCGTGACTGGCGCTCGTCGTGATCACCACCTGGCAGGTCGACGCCACACACTTCCGGATCGTACCGCCGCCCGTATAGTTCGAGAAGTTTCGGCTATCGACGCCGTCGAGAAAGACCCGGTTCGTGTTCGTATTGTCCAAGGTCACCCGGTAGACCTTGTTGTTCAGCGTCGTCATGCCGCCAACGCCGGTGATATAGACATAGTCGCCCGTGACGAGGCCGTGGCCGGTCGCGGTGATGCGCGCCGGATTAGCTTTATTGATCGCGCTGATCGATCTCGCCGTCGCGGCGGCCCAGGCCGCGCCCGAGATAGTCCTGACAGGCACGGGGCCCCGCACGGCGTCTGCATAGGTGCTGCTGACGTTGACGCCGGAGGAATAGGGGATCAGCGCCATCTTGGAGTAGTAAGGCGTCTGGGTGTCGCGAACCAGAACATCGACCAGATCGGCGGCGGCGATCTTCAGTTCGGCCAGTCGCGTAGTCCCGGAGATCCTGCTGCCCATCGAGCCGGTGATGTCGAGCACGAGCGCGACTTCCAGGTTCTTGGACGCGCGCACCACTTCCGAGGTGGCCGTGACGGTAAAGTTCCCGCTTTGCCAAAGGTTGGCGATGATCGGTCTCAGCGTCGCCGTCGCCGTCCCGACAACCCGGTTGCTGGTTCCCGCCGAGAATGTCGAGTTGGAAGCCGTCAGCCCCAGGTTCATGCCTGCGATCTCGGCCAGGAACGCCGCATCGCCGGTCGTGTCGAGATCAGCGCTGCTCGTCGCCGTGGAGCGGGCGGCCATCAGGGTCGCCGCGTCGAGCGCGTCCTGCATCTGGCGACGCTGCAGGCTGAGACGGCCCACATCCAAGAGACCGAAGAGAAGGATCGACAGCGGCAGGGCCAACAGCGCGAACTGGATCGCGATCGCCCCGCGGTCGTCACGTCTCAGACGGCGGGCGAAAGCAGCGACGCCCTCGCGAAGGCGTCGAAGGAAACGGCTCTTGGTCGGCATGGGACGAAGTGGACCTCAGTTTGTCCGCCGAACTTCGCCGATGACGGTGAACAACTGGAAAATGCGCTTGATGAACCCCCGCGCCGCGCAGGGCTTCGACTCCGGAGCGTCCAGCCGCTAAACAGCGGCCATGCCGTTCACCGCCACCGTCCTGACCATGTTCCCCGAGGCCTTCCCCGGCCCGCTCGGCGTCTCGATGATCGGGACCGCCTGGAAGGAAGAGGACCTGTGGCGTTTGGAAACACTGGACATTCGCGCCTTTTCCAAGGATAAGCGCGGCTTCCTCGACGACACCCCTGCGGGTGGCGGCGCAGGAGCCGTATTGAAAGCGGACGTTATCGCCTCTGCGCTGGACAGCCTGGAGGCCGATGGACGGCCGCTTTTGTACATGAGCGCCCGGGGTCGGCCCCTGACCCAGGCGCGTGTTCGGGAGTGGTCCAAGGCGCCCGGTATCGTGGTGTTGTGCGGCCGCTTCGAGGGGGTGGATCAACGGGTGCTCGACGCCCGGGGGTTCGAGGAAGTCTCGGTCGGAGACGCCGTGCTCGCCGGTGGCGAAGCGGCGGCGATGGTCGTGATCGAGGCGTGCGTTCGACTTGCCCCGGGGGTTCTGGGGAACATCGAGAGCACGCTGGAAGAAAGCTTCGAGGACGGTCTCCTCGAGCATCCGCAGTACACCAGACCGCGGACGTTCGAAGGGCTCGACATCCCCGAGGTGCTGCTGTCGGGCGATCACAAGAAGATCGACCAATGGCGCAAGCGTATGCGTGAAGTAACGACCCGCGAGCGGCGCCCGGATCTCTGGGAGGCCCACCTCGCCAATCAACAGGCAAAAGGCGACCCGAAACCGGGTAAGCCCAAGGAGTAATGATCATGGCGATCAACATCATCGCTCAGCTCGAGCAAGAAGAATCGGCCCGTCTGCTGGCCGCCCGCGCGATCCCGGACTTCCGTCCCGGTGACACCCTGCGCGTCAACGTGAAGATCAAGGAAGGCGAGCGCGAACGCGTTCAGGCCTACGAAGGCGTCTGCATCGCCCGCGCCGGCACGGGCGTGCACGAGAGCTTCACGGTCCGTAAGATTTCGTTCGGCGAAGGCGTGGAGCGTCTGTTCCCGCTGCTGTCGCCGAGCATCGAAAGCATCGAAGTCAAGCGTCGCGGCGTCGTCCGTCGCGCCAAGCTGTACTACCTGCGCGACCGTCGCGGTAAGTCGGCCCGTATCGCCGAGCGCGCGGGCGGCCCGAAGGCTTCGGCTTCGTCGGAAGACTAATCTTCTGACATTCGGAAATGAACGAGGCCCCGGTGGAGACACCGGGGCCTTTTTCTTGTGCGCTTATCGCGGCGCGATAAGGCGCGGATAGCGCCGCGCGTCGGAACGCCGGCGTAGGAGCCGCCACAGGGCCTGCAGCGCCCAAACCCAGCCGAACGAAGTTTCCTTATGCGTCTTGAAGGCGGTGTCGATCATCGTCGTCCTCCTGCTCCGATCACAGGCGCTTTTCGGCTTTGAGGCCGGGAATGACAAACGCGCGCTCCTTGGCTATGCATAAGCCTTACTTATGTCTGACATCCTCGCCCGCCTGCCGCTCAGCGCCATTCGCGTGTTCGAAGCGGCCGCTCGTCTGAAGAGCTTCACCCGCGCCGCCGGCGAGTTGGGCATGACCCAGGCTGCGGTCAGCTGGCAGGTGCGCGCCCTCGAGCAACGGCTGGATCAACCGCTCTTCCATCGTCTGCCCCGGGAGGTCACCCTGACGCCCGCCGGCGAACGCCTGTCGCGGGCGGCCACCGAGGCGCTTTCGCTTTTGCGCGCTACGGTCGCCGACCTGGTCGAGACCGAGGCGGGCGTCCTGTCGATCACCACCGTCCAGAGTCTCGGCGGGCTGTGGCTGGCCCCGCGCCTTGGCGGCTTTCAGATCGCTCACCCCCGCGTGGCGGTTCGCCTGGAGGCCACCAGCCAGGTCATCGATCTGGTCGGAGGTGGGGCCGACGTCGCCCTGCGCGGCGGACGCGGCGAGTGGCCGGGGCTTGAGGCTCACTTTCTGATCCCAGCCGTCCAGACTGTGCTGGTCGCTCCCGGCTTCCTGGAGCAGATCGGCGGCCTGGCCCGTCCGGAGGACCTGCTCAACGCACAGCGCATCGGCGTGGCCCGCGAATGGGAGGAATGGTTTCAGGCCGCAGGCGTGACCGGCGCCTCGGACCGCCCGCCGCCGAGCCTCGCCGCCGACGCCCAGACCCTGGAAGTGGCCAGCGCGCTCGCCGGACAGGGCGCCGCCCTGGGCTCGCCGATCTTCTTCGCGCGCGAGCTGGCGGAGGGGCGGCTGGTCATGCCTTTCGACGTGGTGGCGCGGTACACCGGCGGCTACTGGCTGGCCTATCCGCGCGAGCGGGCAAGGGTGCGCAAGATCGCCGCGTTCCGCGACTGGGTGCTGGCCCAGGCGGCGGCGGATCCGTTGATCGCCCGATACGCCGCCATGGCGCCGCTCAACGCGCCCGCCGCGTCACCGCTCACCCGCGGCGACCCGTAGCCGCTCAAGCTTGCGTGCGACCGCACGCGACTTGACAAAACGCCGATCCGTGAGACGCTTTGTTCACCCCCGGCGCTTGTCGCTCGGGCTTCCAGACCGTCTCCTTTCTAGTGGACGGCCCTCTTCGGGCGGAGCCCATCGGCCCCCGAAGGCTGAAAACGATGCGAGGGCGCGCCGGCATGTCGAAAGACGGGCGCGCCCTTTGCGTTTTAGCCGGCCTTGTGTCGCCGTACCGCCATCAACGGCGCAAGAATTTGGCTCTCGGCCCGCCCGCCTCTGGATTTTGGCGCACGATCCGCCCTATATCCCCGCCATGTCCGGCAAAACCCTTTACGACAAGATCTGGGACGCCCACGTCGTCAGCGAAGCAGGCGGCGAAGCGATCCTCTATATCGACCTGCACCTCATCCATGAGGTGACCACGCCGCAGGCCTTCGCAGGCCTTCGCGCGGCCGGCCGCAAGGTGCGCCGGCCCGATCGCACGCTCGCCGTGGCCGACCACAACATCCCGACCGAGGGCCAGGCCCTGGGCGTCGACGCCGTGGCGGACGAAGAAGCGCGCCTGCAGCTGAAGACCCTGGCCCGCAACGTCGCCGACAACGGCATCGAATTCTTCCCGATGGGCGACATCCGCAACGGCATCGTCCACGTGGTCGGTCCCGAGCAGGGCCGCACCCAGCCGGGCATGACCATCGTCTGCGGCGACAGCCACACCTCGACCCACGGCGCCTTCGGAGCCCTGGCCCACGGCATCGGCACGTCCGAGGTCGAGCACGTCCTGGCCACCCAGACCCTGCGCCAGAAGAAGGCCAAGAACATGCTGGTCCGCGTCGACGGCCAGCTGCCGCCCGGCGTCACCGGCAAGGACGTGGCGCTGGCCGTGATCGGCGAGATCGGCACCGCCGGCGGCACCGGCTATGTCATCGAATTCGCCGGCGAAGCCATTCGCGGCCTGTCGATGGAGGGCCGCATGACCCTCTGCAACCTGACCATCGAGGGCGGCGCCAAGGCCGGTCTGGTGGCCCCGGACGAGAAGACCTTCGCCTATATCCAGGGCAAGCCCGCCGCCCCCAAGGGCGCGGCCTGGGACATGGCGCTGAGCCACTGGAAGACCTTCTTCACCGACGAGGACGCCGTCTTCGACCGCACGGTCGTGATCGACGGCTCGAGCTTGGTTCCGATGGTCACCTGGGGCACCAGCCCCGAGGACGTCATCCCGGTCACTGGCGCCGTCCCCGATCCGGAAAGCTTCGCCACGCCCGACAAGCGCGCGGCCGCCCACCGGGCGCTGGATTATATGGGCCTGACCGCCGGCCAGCCGATCTCGGAAGCCAAGATCGACCGCGTCTTCATCGGCTCGTGCACCAACAGCCGCATCGAAGACATGCGCGCCGCCGCCGCCGTGGTGCAGGAGGCCTTCCTGCACGGCCGCCTAGTGGCGCCGCACGTCAAGGCGATGGTCGTTCCCGGCTCTGGCCTCGTAAAGGAACAGGCCGAGGAAGAAGGCCTGGACGCGATCTTCAAGGCCGCCGGCTTTGACTGGCGCGAGCCCGGCTGCTCGATGTGCCTAGCCATGAACCCTGACAAGCTGGCCCCCGGCGAGCGCTGCGCCTCGACCAGCAACCGCAACTTCGAGGGCCGCCAGGGCCGCGCCGGCCGCACCCACCTCGTCTCGCCGGCCATGGCGGCGGCGGCGGCGATCGCGGGGCATCTGGTCGACGTGCGGACGTTCCTGGAGGAGACCGTCTGATGAAGGCCTTCACCCGCCTCGATGGCCGTGCGGCTCCGCTGGAGCTGGCCAATATCGACACCGACCAGATCATCCCCAAGCAGTTCCTCAAGACCGTGGAGCGCGAGGGTCTGGCCAAGGGCCTGTTCTACGATTTCCGCTTCGACGCCGACGGGAACGAGATCAGCGACTTCGTGCTGAACAAGCCCGAGTACAAGAACGCGTCCGTGCTGATCGCCGGCGACAACTTCGGCTGCGGCAGCTCGCGCGAGCATGCGCCCTGGGCGCTGATGGACTTCGGGATCATGTGCGTGATCTCCACGAGCTTCGCCGACATCTTCTTCAACAACTGCTTCAACAACGGCCTGCTGCCGGTGGTGGTCAGCCCCGAGGACCTCGCCCTGCTGATGGACGAGGCCAAGGGCGGCAACCACATGGTCAGCGTCGACCTCGAGGCCCAGACCGTGATCTCGCCCTCGGGCAAGGTGATCAGCTTCGACATCGACCCGGTCCGCAAGGAAAAGATGCTGAAAGGTCTCGACGCCATCGGCGAGACGATGATGCACGGCGGCGACATCGACCTGTTCGAGAGCAAGCGCGCCATCAGCCAGCCCTGGCTGGAGGCTTGAGGCAGCAGTAGAGCGTGTCATCCCGGCCGCAGCGCAGCGGAGCTGCCGTGACCCAGGGGCCGATGCACCGCCGTCGCCCCTGGGTCCCGGATCGCGCAAGCGCGTCCGGGATGACACTGAATTTTTGGGGCGTTGAGCGACCATGACCCTCATCCTCGCCGGTTCGATCCGCATCGCGCCCGAACGCCTGGCCGAGCTGCGTCCGCATCTGGCCGCTCAGGTGGAGGGATCGCGCGGCGAGCCGGGCTGCCTGGCCTACGCCCTTTCCGAAGACCCGCTGGACTCCGGCCTGATCCGGGTGTTCGAACACTTCACCGACGCGGCGGCCTTGGAATTCCATCGCGCCAGCCCGCATATGGCGGCGTGGCGCGCGGCCTGCGCGGCTCTGGGCGTGTACGAGCGCCGCATGTCCTCCTTCGACGTTTCAGACTATCGCGAGATCTAAGATGGCGACTCTTCTCCTCCTGCCCGGCGACGGCATCGGCCCGGAAGTCTGCGCGGAGGTGCGCCGCGTGGCGGCCGCCCTCACCCCGGACCTGAACGTCGAGGAAGCCCTCTATGGCGGCGCCAGCTATGACATCCACGGCACGCCGCTGACCGACGAGGTCCGCGACCAGGCCATCGCCAGCGACGCGGTGCTGATGGGCGCGGTCGGTGGGCCCAAATGGGCTGACGCCCCGCGTCACCTGCGCCCCGAGGCCGGTCTGCTGAACCTGCGTAAGGCGATGGACGTGTTCGCCAACCTGCGTCCGGCCTATTGCTTCGAAGCCCTGGCCGGCGCCTCCAGCCTGAAGCCGGAACTGGTCTCGGGCCTGGACATCATGTTCGTGCGCGAACTGGTGGGCGGGGTCTATTTCGGTCAGCCGCGCGGCATCGAAGACCTGGCCGACGGCCAGAAGAAGGGCTTCGACACCCAGGTCTATACGACCAGCGAGATCGAGCGCGTCGGACGCGTCGCCTTCGAACTGGCGCGTGGCCGCACCAACAAGGTGCACTCGGCCGAGAAATCGAACGTCATGGAGTCGGGCCTGCTCTGGAAGCAGGTGATCACCGACCTGCACGCCCGCGAATATCCGGACGTTCAGCTGGAGCACATCCTGGCCGACAACTGCGCCATGCAGCTGGTCCGCGCGCCCAAGCAGTTCGACGTCATCGTCACTGACAACCTGTTCGGCGACATCCTGTCGGACGCGGCCGCCATGCTGACCGGCTCGCTGGGCATGCTGCCCTCGGCCGCCCTGGGCGCGCCGGGCAAGCCGGGCCTCTATGAGCCGATCCACGGTTCGGCGCCGGACATCGCCGGCAAAGGCCTGGCCAACCCCCTGGCCGCCATCCTGTCGTTCGAGATGGCCCTGCGCTGGTCGCTGAAGCAAACCGAGGCGGCCGACGCCCTGCTGGCGGCGGTGAAGGCCGCCCTAGACAACGGCGCCCGTACTCGTGATCTGGGCGGTTCGCTGACCACGACGCAGATGGGCGACGCGGTGCTGGCGGCGCTTTAGGCCCTTTTCCAACAAGCGTTTCACCCTCTAGGCTCCTCCCAACGACAAGAATTGGGAGGCGCCCATGATCCCGGGCCTGATGCAGACGACGCCGCTGATGATCAGCGGCATCCTGACCTACGCCGCCCAGGCCCATGGCGCGCGCGAGATCGTCTCGCGGCTGATCGACGAACCGCTACATCGCTATGACTATGCACGCCTGGCGCGTCGTTCGGCCCAGGCGGCCCATGCGCTCCGGCGACTGGGGATCAAGGCCGGCGACCGCGTCACCTCCCTGGCCTGGAACACCCATCGGCACCTGGAGCTGTTCTACGCGGTCCCGGGGATCGGCGCGGTGCTGCACACGGCCAATCCCCGGCTGTTCGATGAGCAGATCGTCTACACGATCAATCACGCTGAAAGCGGCGTGCTCTTCTTCGAGCGCAATTTCCAGGCCCTGGTCGAGCGCATCGCGCCGCAACTGACCACGGTGAAGACCTTCGTCATGCTGTCAGACGCCGAGCGGACCGTCCCCGGCGCGGTCGGGGCGATCGGCTATGAGACCCTGATCGAAGGCGAGCCGGATGCGTTTCCCTGGCCCAGCTTCGACGAGAACGCCGGCGCCTTCCTCTGCTACACCTCGGGCACCACGGGCGATCCCAAGGGCGTGCTCTATTCGCACCGGGCCGTGGTGCTGCACGCCATGGCGGGGGGCTTAAACAGCGCGTTCGGCTTTACGCCGTTCGACGTGGTGATGCCCTGCTCCAGCCTCTACCACGCCACCGCCTGGGGCCTGCCGTTCAGCGCCCCGATCTGCGGGGCCAAGCTCGTCTTGCCCGCCGACAAGATGGACGGCGCCAGCCTGCACCAGCTGATCGACGGCGAGGGCGTCACCTTCACCGGCGGCGTGCCGACCATCTGGACCATGTATCTGGACTGGCTCGACCGGAACGGCCAGCGGCCCGGCAGCCTGAAGAAGGTCGTGATCGGGGGCAGCGCCGTGCCGCGCGCCATGGCCGAGACCTTCAAGCATCGCTACGGCGTCCAGACCCTGCAGATCTGGGGCATGACCGAGACCTGCCCGATCGGCGTCGTCGCCACCCCCACCCCGGCCCTGGCGGCGCTGGGCGAGGAGGCCATGGACGAGGCCATCTGGACCCGCCAGGGCCGCCTGCAGTTCGGCATCGAGCTGAAGGTCGAGACTGAGGACGGCCGGGCCGCGCCCTGGGACGGCGAGACCTCCGGCGCGCTCCTGGTGCGCGGTCCCTGGGTGGTGAAGCGCTATTTCCGCAAGGAGGCCGACGCCGCCCGCGAGGACGGCTTCTTCGACACCGGCGACATCGCCACCCTGGACGCCAACGGCTTCATGCGCATCACCGACCGCCAGAAGGACGTCATCAAGTCGGGCGGCGAGTGGATCAGCTCGATCGATCTGGAGAACGTCGCCGTCGGCTGCCCGGGCGTGAAGATCGCCGCGGTGATCGGCGTGCCGCATCCCAAGTGGGAGGAGCGCCCCCTGCTGGTCATCGAGACTCACGAGGGCGCACAGCTCACCAAGGCCGCCGTGCTCGACTACCTGGCGCCCCGGATCGTCAAATGGTGGACGCCCGACGACGTGGTCTTCGCCGCCGTGCCGCTGACCGCGACCGGCAAGATCGACAAGAAGGTCCTGCGTCAGGCGTGGAGGGATCACCTGACCGGCTGATCAAAGCTTCAGCCGCCAACTCTCCGAAACCAGCCCCTCGGCGAAGCCGTCATAGTCCCAGCTTTCCTCCAGCACGAAGCCAAAGCGGGCGTAGAGGCGGCGCGCCGGCAGCAGGATGCTCTGGGTCCACAGCACCATCTCGGCGTAGCCGGCCTCGCGGGCCCGGGCGATGCAGGCGGCGATCAGGGCCTCGCCGACGCCCAGGCCGCGCGCCGAGGGCTCGACCAGCAGCAGGCGCAGGCGGCCGACCGTTTCGGTCTCCTTGGCCAGCATGATCGAGCCGACCGGCGCTCCGTCATGTTCGGCGATCCAGCAGGCTTCGCGGGCCGGGTCATGGGTCTTCACATAGTCGGCGACGACGCCCGCCACGACGCCCTCGAACCGATGGTCCCAGCCCTGCTCGGCGGCGTACAGCGCGCCGTGCCGCTGGATGATCCAGCCGAGATCGCCCGGTCGGGTGGCGCGCAGCGTAACCACAGCTAGTCCACCGTCATCTGGGTCTGGGTGACCATCCGGGCGATAAACGACGGAAGGTCGAGATCGAATGCGGGCGTGCTCATTCGCCCATCTGACGCCCGTGCAGCCGGGTCATGCAAGCCGGTTCCAACGCCCCGACCCGATCAGCCTATGGCAGCGGCCGCGATTTCCGGTTCTCGTCGATGGCCACGAAGGTGAACACGCCTTCGGTCACCTTGTGCGCCTGCTCGCTGTCACGCGGCCGGCGCCAGGCCTCGACCTGGACCTTCAGGGAGGTTCGCCCGGTGTGGACCACCCGCGCGAACAGGCTGACCTCGTCGCCGACGAACACCGGGCTGATGAAGGTCATGCCGTCGATGGCGATGGTCGCACAGCGGCCCGCCGCCCGGTGGAACGCGATCGAGGCGGCGGCGAGGTCCATCTGCGACAGCAGCCAACCGCCGAAGATGTCGCCTTCGGGATTGGTGTCGGACGGCATGGCGATGGCGCGCAACACCGGCGCCTCGTTCGGCCACTCCGCCTTCTCCCAGGCCTTGGCCAGGGTTTCGGCGCGCTGGGCCGCTGGGAACGTGCTCATCGGGAAAGAGGTGGCGGCCTTAGTGGCCGCCGGCGCCTTCATAGACGCCCGCCGGCAAATGATGGCCATCGTCGCTCTCGCCGGTCGCGGCCACGAAGCGGCGGTCGCAATAGGGGCAGTCGACAAAGCCGGCCGCGCCCATCTCGAGCCAGACGCGCGGATGGCCCAGCGCGCCGCCGACGCCATCGCAGGCGATGCGGTGCGAACGGACCGCGACCGTTTCCGGGGCTGGGCCGGCGATCACGTTGAGGTCCATGGCGGTCGGAGCGGAAGCGGGGGTCTTGGCCATGTCGGCGAGTCCTTATTCGGAACGCGGCCTTGGCGCGGCGGCGAACGAGGCATACCTATGCGACGCTGAAAGGCGCCGTCAATCGACGCGCGCCGCTAATGACGTTTCCCGGCCGTCGCCGCCCCGTTTTGGACGCTCCATGGACCTTCCCGCCTACGCCATCGAAGCCGAAGGCCTCTATAAGACCTATGCCGGCACCAAGACCTCGCCGGAGAAGCGGGCCCTCAACGGCATTGATCTGAAGATTCCCCGAGGCTCCATCTTCGGCCTGCTGGGGCCCAATGGCGCGGGCAAGTCGACCTTCATCAACATCCTGGCGGGTCTGGTCCGCAAGAGCTCGGGCACGGTCCGCATCTGGGGCCGCGACATCGACCAGCGGCCGCGCGACGCCCGCGCCGCCATCGGCGTAGTGCCGCAGGAGCTGGCCGCCGACGTGTTCTTCACCCCGCGCGAGTCGCTGGAGGTGCAGGCGGGCTTCTATGGCGTACCCAAGAACGAGCGCCGCACCGACGAACTGCTGAACGCTCTCGGCCTCGGCGACAAGGCGGGCGCCTATGTCCGCCAGCTGTCCGGCGGCATGAAGCGTCGCCTGATGGTGGCGAAAGCCATGGTCCATCAGCCGCCGGTGCTGATCCTCGACGAACCCACCGCCGGGGTCGATGTCGAGCTGCGCCGTCAGCTTTGGCAGTACGTCACCAGCCTCAACGAACTGGGCGTGACCATCGTGCTCACCACCCACTATCTGGAAGAGGCCCAGGAGCTCTGCGACGAGATCGCCATCATCAATCGGGGCGAGGTGGTGGCCTGCGAGCCGACGGCCAAGCTGCTGAGCCGGATGGACAGCCGCAACGTGGTGGTGACTCCCGAGAGCCCCGTGACCGCCGCCCCGGTCCTGGAGGGCTTCGACACCAAGCTGCGCCCCGGCGGCGCCTTCTCGGTGAGCTATCGTACGGGCCAGTCCAGCGTTGAGCAGGTGCTGGCGGCCGTCCGCGCCAGCGGTGTTCACATCAAGGATATCGCCACCGAGGATCCCGATCTGGAGGACGTCTTCGTGGCCCTGACCTACGGCGATCCCAACGCCGCCGATCCGACCAAGGACTGATCACCCGCTCCGCCAACGTCCTGTCGCGACGAAGCGCGCTTGCCAGCCTCAGCGGCGCGCGCCAGCTTCGCAGCCTTCGGGGTGCGATGGGGCGTGCGGGCGATGCGGCTGGTGGGACTGATCCTGGGATTATGGCTGGGACTCGGCGCTGTCGCGCACGCCCAGCCCGCCAAGCCGATCCCGGTCAAGGTGGTGGTCCTGACCACCTTCGAGATCGGCGCGGTCACCGGCGACCGGCCCGGCGAGTTCCAGCCCTGGGTCGAGGGCCTGCCGCTCACCGAGGCCATAGACGTCCCGGGCCTGCGCCATCCGGCCCGCTATTCGCCCAAGGACGGCGTTCTCGGCGTGATGACCGACATGCGCGCCCGGGCGCGCGAAAGCGTCGCGGCCCTGCTGCTCGACAAGCGGTTCGACTTCTCAAAGACCTACTGGCTGGTGGCCGGGATCGCGGGCGTCGACCCCAAGGCCGCCTCGATCGGCAGCGCCGCCTGGGCCCGCTATGTCATCGACGCCGATCCGATCTACGAGGTCGATGACCGTGAAGTTCCGGCCGACTGGCCCTACGGCCTCTATTCGCTCGAGACCGAGCGTCCGAACGTCAAGGGCTCGGCCGAGGGCTCTTCGGGCATGGTGTGGGCGCTGAACTGGCGATTGGTCGACTGGGCCTACAGCCTGACGTCGAAGGTGGAGATTCCCGACCATCCTGGGCTGGCCGCGCTACGGGCCCCCTACGCCGGAGAGCCCAACGCCCAACGACCGCCCTTCGTGCTCAAGGGCGAAGCCTTGGGCGCGACCCGGTTCTGGCACGGCGCCAAACGAACCCAGTGGGCGCAGGACTGGGTCAAGCTTTGGACCGACGGCGCCGGGGTCTTTGTCATGACCGACTGCGAGGATCAGGGGATCCTCGACGTGCTCGACCTCTACGCCAAGGCCGGCAGGGTCGACTTCCAGCGCGTGATGGTTCTGCGGACCGCCAGCAACTATTCGCGTCCGCCGCTCGGCGCGCCAGCCTTTCCGCGCGCCTTTCATGACGAGGGCGCGGTGTCTGCGTTCGACTCGGCCTATCGTGTCGGCTCCGTCGTGGTGCGCGAGTTGACCGCTCGCTGGGACCGCTACGAGGCCAACACACCGGACATGACCGCCATCGGGGGAACGGCGAAATGATCGACAGGATCTTCAAGCTATCGGAGCAGGGAACCTCGGTGCGCACCGAGGTGCTGGCCGGCGTCACCACCTTCCTGACCATGGCCTATATCGTGATCGTCAATCCGGCGATCCTGGGCCAGGCCGGCATGCCGATCGCCGCCGTCGCCGCCGCCACCTGCCTGGCCGCGGGTCTGGGCAGCATCCTGATGGGCCTGATCGCCAACTACCCGATCGCACTGGCGCCGGGCATGGGCCTCAACGCCTATTTCACCTTCACGGTCGTCAAGGGCATGGGCCTGCCTTGGGAGACGGCGCTGGGCTGTGTGTTCCTGTCGGGCGTGGCGTTCCTGATCCTGACGGTCGCCGGCATCCGCCAGCTGATCGTCGGCGCCATTCCCCGCCCGCTGTTCTCGGCCGTCGCCGCCGGGGTGGGGCTGTTCATCGCCTTCATCGGCCTGAAGGAAGCCGGCATCATCGTCGCCGATCCCGCCACGACCGTGGCTCTTGGTGATCTGACCAAGCCCACGGCGGTGCTGGCGATCCTGGGCCTCCTGGTGATGGGCGCCCTGATGGCCTGGCGGGTCAAGGGCGCCATCCTGATCGGCATCCTCGTCGCCGCCGGCGTGGCCTGGGCGCTGGGCCTGGCCAAGATCGCCCCTGGCGACTACGGCCTGGCGGCCCTGACCGCCACGGCCTTCAAGCTCGACATCCCCGCCGCCCTGCACCTGAACGGGGCGTTCGGGATGGCGCTGGCCGAGGTGATCTTCGTCTTTCTGTTCGTCGATCTGTTCGACAATGTCGGCACGCTGGTGGCGGTGACCAAGAAGGCCGGCCTCGTCCAGCCCGACGGCACGATCCCGCGCCTCAACCGCATCCTGACCGCCGACTCCATCGCCACTATCGGCGGCTCGCTGGCCGGAACCTCGACCGTTGTCAGCTATATCGAGAGCGCCTCGGGCGTGGCCGAGGGCGGCCGCACGGGCCTGACCGCCGTGGTGGTCGGCGTGCTGTTCCTGCTGACCCTGTTCTTCGCGCCCTGGGTCCAGGCCATCCCCGTGGCGGCCACCGCGCCGGCCCTGATCGTGGTCGGCGCGATGATGGTCGGAGCCCTGGCCGACGTCGACTGGGACGATCCGGGTGTCGCCATCCCCGCCTTTCTGACGGTCATCGCCATCCCGCTGACCTTCTCGATCGCCAACGGCCTGGCGTTCGGCATCACCGCCTATGCGGGCCTCACCCTGCTGCGCGGCAAGGCCAAGCCGAAGGATTGGCTGCTGTTTGTGCTGGCCGGCCTGTTCGTCCTGCGGTTCATCTATATGGGAAAGGCATAAGCCTGATCGCGAGACCGTTTGCGCCGGCCTCGCCTTTCGGCTAAGACCCGCTTCCCGCCTCCTGGGTTTCCAGGAAGGTCGCAGGCACCCGTAGCTCAGCTGGATAGAGCGTTGCCCTCCGAAGGCAAAGGTCACACGTTCGAATCGTGTCGGGTGCGCCAGCTTCACTCAACAAAAGCGGTTTCTCAGCGCTAGCCTGGCGCGTGCCCTCGTTCACCGACGAGGGAAACCAAGCCGTCCCTGTCGGGTGGTTTGGGACGCGATTTCCCGGAATAGTCCCGAAAAGGGAAGGCCCTCGTTCTTCATTCAGGACGAGACGAGCCCGCTGCTGCGACGGACTCTGGCTTCGGCCGCCCACGCCGCATCGCGGCGTTGAAGACAGCGCGGCTCGGCCCTGCTTGGCTCCCGTTCGCCCCGGCGACGGACGCCCCATCGGCAGCCACCAAAGACAACACCGTTACGAGATAAGCTAACGACCGTCTCAATTAAATCCCATTATTCCTGTAGGATTAACTCGCAATCAGTTCCCGTGGATTTCTAACGAGGGGACTGGACATGTCTTTCACCCAGCGTAACGACGCGACCAAGGCCTTGCTGATCCCGGCGCTGCTCTGCGGCGGCGCCAGCGGCGCCTATGCCGGCGTGACCGAGGGCTCGACCGTCCCAGGCGCCGTGGCGACCGCCTCCGAGAGCGCCGAGGCCGACGGCTCGAACGTGGCCGGCGCGACGGTCGAGGCCTTGACCATCACGGCCCGTCGCCGGTCCGAGACCGTGCAGTCGGCGCCGCTGGCCGTGTCGGTGGTCGGGGGCGATCGCCTGGACGGGACGGGATCATTCAATGTCGGCCGTCTGCAGCAGCTGACGCCGACCCTGCAGTTCTATTCGTCCAACCCCCGCAACACGGCGGTGAACATCCGGGGCCTGGGCGTGCCGTTCGGCCTGACCAGCGACGGCTTCGAGCAGGGCGTCGGCATCTATGTCGACGACGTCTATAACTCGCGCGTCGCCACTGCGACCTTCGACTTCCTGGACGTCGACCGCATCGAGGTCCTGCGTGGTCCGCAGGGCACGCTGTACGGCAAGAACACCACCGCCGGCGCGATCAACATCACCACCCGCCAGCCGACCTTCGACTTCGAGGCCAACGCCGAGGTGTCGCTGGGCAATCTGGACTACAAGCAGGCCAAGGCGGCCATCTCGGGACCGCTGAGCGACAAGCTCGCCGCCCGTTTCGCGGTCTCCAGCACCCATCGGCGCGGCACGATCTACAATGTGACCAGCCGCCGCTACATCAACGAGCAGGACAATCTGGGCCTGCGCGGTCAGCTGCTGTTCAAGCCCAGTGAAGACCTGGCCGTGACCCTGGCCGCCGACTACAGCGCTCAGGATCCTGAAGGCTTTGCTCAGATCTATGTGCGCACCGGCGCCACCCAGCGGGCGCTGAACCGTCAGTACGCGGCCCTGACCTCCGCCCTGGGCTATGCGGTCCCCAGCACCAACGCCTTCGACCGCGTCACGGACGTCGACGCCGAGCTCAACGCCGGCAACAAGGTCGGCGGCGCCTCGGCCAAGGTGGCCTGGAACGTTGCGGGCGGGACCCTGACCTCGGTCACAGCCTGGCGATTCTGGGACTGGAAGCCGCAGCACGACCGCGATTTCCTGGGCCTGTCGATCGTGGCCAAGTCGCAAAATCCCTCGCAGCAGGACCAGTATAGCCAGGAACTGCGCTTCAACCGGTCCTGGGACTCTCATGACCTGGTGGTCGGCGCCTTCGCCTTCCACCAGCGCATCGACACTCAGGGCACCGAGCAGCAGGGCGTCAACGCCAGCCGCTGGAACATCAATCCCAGCAACGCCCTGTCCAATGACCCGAGCGTCCTGGCGGGCCTGACGGCGCTCAACACCCAGTGGCTGAAGAGCACGAGCTTTGCGGTGTTCGGCCAGCTGAGCTGGAAGCTCACCGACGCCTTTACCCTGACACCCGGTGCGCGCCTGAACTACGACGAGAAGTCGGGCTTCTATGAGCGCAGGGTGATCGACGGCCAGGGCGTGCCCGTGCTGCTCACCGACACCGGCGCGCGCCGCGCCGCCCAGCTGGCGGTCTACACCCCGCAGGTCAGCGCCCCCAGCTTCGACGACTGGAACTTCACCTACGACCTGTCGGCCAGCTATCAGCTGGATCGCGATGTGTTGGCCTACGCCACCTACGCCAAGAGCTTCAAGACCGGCGGCATCAACCAGAACGGCCTGCCGACGGATGCGGCGGGCAAGCCGATCGAGGCCGCAGGCGCGATCAAGCCCGAGGACATCAATCACTTCGAAGGCGGCCTGAAGACCCAGTGGCTGGACCGCACCCTGACGGCCAACCTCGCGGTCTTCCGCAGCGACATCAAGAACTACCAGGCCACGGTGAGCAACGGCCAGCTGGGCGTGCTGCGCGGCTATCTGGCCAACGCCGGCAAGGTGCGCACGCAAGGCGTGGAGCTGGACTCGGCCTATCGGCCCAACGCCCGCTTCTCGACCTACCTGAACGCCGCCTACACCGACGCCAAGTATGTGCGCTTCGTCGACGCGCCCTGCCCGCCGGAACTGTCGGGCGGCACGGTGGCGACCGGAACCCAGGTTCCGGGCGCGGCCGGCGTGGCGGGCGCGCTCAGCCCCGCCAACTGCGACGTTTCGGGTCAGCGGCTGCCGGGCGTCTCGAAGTGGAGCGTGGCCCTGGGCGTCGAGGCCAATGTTCCGGGCGACTTCCTGGGCAAGACCGGCGAGTTCTATGTCGGCTATGACGGCAGCTATCGCAGCAAGTTCTCGTCCAATCCGTCGCCCTCGATCTACACCTGGGTCGACGGCTATGCGATCGCCAACTTCCGGGCCGGCTTCCGCACGCCCGAGGGCCTCAATCTCTATGGCTGGGTGCGCAACGCCTTCGACGAGAACTATTTCGAGTTCCTGGCCGTGGGCCCCAGCAACACCGGCCTGATCGCCGGTCAGCCGGGGGATCCGCGCACCTGGGGCGTCACCCTGCGGGCGGCGTTCTAGAGCCTCTTGATCTGGTTTGGAGAGCTCCATCCAGACCAGACGGCTCCAGGCCCCGGCCCTGCCGGGGGATCATAGGCTATCGGCCGGGCATGGGTGGCGCGCGCGAACAGCCCCATGACCCGGCCGCGAGTGATCGGCGGGCAGGGCCTTCGAGTCAGCCAACCCTGCGTGACTCCCAATCCCGATGCGACGAAAATTGGGCCTCGCATCGCTTAGGCGATTGTCGTTGGGGCGGCTTTGGGCCAAGGCTCCTCCAACCCCACACGAGCCGCTCTTGACCATCGACCACCTTTGGGCCGTTTCGGCGCTGATCCTTGCGCCCTTCGTCGGCAGCTTCATCGGACTGCTGACGCTTCGCCTGCCGGCGGACCGGCCCTGGGCGATGTCGAGGTCAGCGTGCGACACATGCAAGCGTCGGCTCGGTGTCGTGGATCTGGTTCCGCTGGTCAGCTTTCTTGTGCTGCGCGGACGATGCAGGACCTGCGGGACGGCCATCCCCAGGCGCTACCCTCTCCTTGAAGGCGGGTGCCTGGTGATCGCTCTCTGGAGTGTGCTGGCCTTTTCGGGCGGCATGATCCTGCTGACCGCCCTGATGGGCTGGTCGTTGTTGCTGATCGCCACGATCGACACCGAGCATCTGTGGCTTCCCGACAGGCTGACCCTGCCCTTCGGCGCCCTGGGCGTCATCGCAACGCTCGCGATCGGCGAGGCCCCGGTCTGGACGCCGTTGGTCGGCGCGGCTGTCGGCTTTGGCGGCCTCGCCCTGATCGCCTGGCTCTACAAGACGGTCCGGGGATTTGACGGCATGGGCGGCGGCGATCCGCGCCTGCTCGGCGCGATCGGGGCCTGGGTGGGGTGGCAAGGCCTGCCGTCGGTGCTGGTCTGGGCGTGTGTCGCAGGCCTGAGCGTGGCGATCGCCCAGACCCTCGTCCGTCGCCGCTTCTCAGGCGATCAGCAACTTCCGTTTGGCGCCTTCCTGGCGATCGGCGCCTGGCTGACCTGGCTCTGGGGTCCGCTGCACGCTCTACTGACCTAGGGCCCCTTTCGATCCGATCGCCGCTTGCGAACGCATCGGAAAACACTCTAGCTCTTTATATCAACGCATTTTCTGACGACGAACCGGATCCACTTCGTCGGAAAATGCTCTAGCGCGACGTCAGCCGACCGGCGACCGTGCGGCGCGCGCCCGTCGCATCCCGCGTGAAGCCACCGGCGACGAGCGCCTGGATCAGATCCGGATCGGTCGTCGCCGCCGACATCTCCAGCTGGTAGCGGCCATCGCCTTCCACACGACCGACCAGTGTCAGATCGGCTGCGCCGGCCTTGCCGCTCAGAGTCGCCAACCAGCTGTCGGCGCGACACGCCGACACCCCGCTGAGCACGCTGCCGCGCAGGGGCCCATCGCCGATCAGGCGCAGCCGGATCTCGCCGCCCGCCCGCGCGCAACGCCCCTTCCGGAACACCGCCGTGGCGTCGCGGAACGCCACATCGCCGCTGAGCGGCAAGCCGATAACCGCCAGGTCCAGGCCGGTGCGGAGGTTGAGCCGCTCGACGCCCCGGTCGCGCCCCGCCAGCCAGAGGACTGCGCGCTGGTCCGAGCCGGTCTTGTCGTGCCGCAGACCCATACGGACCTGACCGGTGAGCAAGGACAGCGGATCGAGCCCGCCCTTCCAGCTGCCGATCGGCGCGCCGGCCAGCGTGACGTCTTTCAGGCGACCGGCCCAGACCACCCCGCTCACGCCGGCCGCACCCACGGCCGAAGACCCAGCCAGGTCCTTGGTCAGAACACGCATCGGCGCGAAGACGACGGTCATCACGAGGGTGGCGATCACCAGGATCACCAGGAGAAGGCGATGGCTCATGGGGCGGCGCGCGCGAAGGTGATCTCGGCCTCGATCAGGCCGTTGTCGAGACGAGAAGCGGTGAAGTCGGTGACCTTGACGGCTCCCTCACGCTCCAGACCCGCGGTCCACGGCAGAAGGATCTTGGAATCGATGGCGGCGATCCAGATGGTGAAGCGCCCATTGGCGTCCTGGCGATGGCGCGCAATCGGCAGGCCCACCCGGCTGGCGGCGGCCTCGACCACCGCCTGGGGCGCAGCGCCGCCAGCCGTGGCGCGGCTGGCCCAGGCGGCGAGACCGCGCAGGGTCGCCAGCTGCGTGGCCGCTTTGTCCACCCGGACCTGCGCGGTCTTCGCGGCCGACCACAGCGGCGTGGCGACGCCATACCAGCCGATCACCAGAACCAGCGCGGCAACCATCACCGCCAGCAGCACCTGCTCGCGCCCTGTGCGCCCGGTCCACCAGAGACGGGCGGCCTCAAGTCGTCCGTTCATGGCTTTCTCCTGATGATGAGATCGCTGCTGATCCGCCCGCCCTCGCTGGCGGTGCTTTGCTCGGTCAGTTCCAGCCCGAGGCGCTTGGCCCCCAGACGCAGCTGATCCATGTCCGAATAGTTGTTGTAGACGATGGTCGACCGGATCGCGCCCTCCTCGCCATAGACCAGGGTGTCCAAGGTCACCCCCGGGGTCGACTCGACCATGCTCAGATAGCTCGCCGACAGATCGCCGAAACCCTGACCGCTCTGGCTGGCCGCCAGACGGGAAAGGGCGTAGCCCACCGCATCCTCATAACGCGACGCTTGGGGAGCCAAAGACACCGCCAGCTTGGTCGCTTGGCGCTCCAGGGCGCGCGCCGTCCATTGATCATGGGCGATCTGGGCGATCATCAATAGCAAGGGCGAGAGCACCGCCGCCGCCGTCAGGATCGCCAGCCGCCGGAGGCCTCCTCGCCCGCCTGCGGTCCGCACGGCGAAGCGCCCCTGCAGCAGGTTGATCACAGGGGCGCGCGCCCCGGCGATCAGCTGGGCGTCGAGCTCCTTGCCGGCGAGGTAGCGATGCTCGCGATTTTCGAACAAGAGCGCGGCCAGATCCGCATCCGCGCTCAGCGCCTTGCCGGGCTCCCGCAGCGCCAGACGCGCGCCCAGTCGTCCGACCGTCAGAACGCCATCTTCAGCCTCGGGCAGGAGCAGGTAGTCTGGGATCACCGCCTGGGGCGCGAGGCCATGGGTCTGGGCCATGTCCAGCCAGGCCTGCAGCTTGTCTCGGGCCGTCCATAGCACCAGGGTTCGACCGGCGGCGTCGGCCTCGCCGACGGCGATGTGCAGATCCTCGGCGCCCAGCGCCACCTCGTCCTCGAGGCGGAAGGCGGCGGCCGATCGCGCCTGGGCGGCGCTGCCCATCGGCAGGTCCATCCAGCGCGCCACGACGTCCTCCCCCGGCGCGACCAGGATCACCGCGCCGGCCTCGTCGAGCCGCTCGTCGGGCGCCAAGGCCCGCCGTGTGACCGACAGGCCATAGTCCTGAAGCAGTTGCGCCGGCTCGTCGGGTGCGGCCGGCAGGATCAGAAGGCTGAGCAAGGTCATTCTTCGGGGGTCCAACGTCGCGCAGCCAGGATCACCTTGCTCGCCGACGGCGTTTCGAAAAGGGCGGTCATGAACACCGGCATGTCGGCGAAGACAATCTGGCTGTCCAAGGCGAAAAAGCGGGTCCGGAACTTGATCTGGTCACGCACCACGTCGCCGGGCGGCGTGGCCACGAGCGCTTGCTGCCCCCAGAACGCCTGGGCGTCGGGCCAGCCGTTGGCGGGGCGGCCGGACAACACGCGGGCCGCCGTCTCGCGACCGATCCGTCCCTCGGTCAGCGCTGTGAGCAGCAGGGCGCGTTCGGGCGGCAAGGTGTTCACGTTGATCGGCGACAGGTCGGTCGTCGGTAGGGCGCAGACATAGGGCCGGAGCGCGGCGTAGACGCTCGGCGTGAAGCCCCGGATGGCCCGCAGCTCGCTCACCTCGGCCAATGGGCCGCCGGCGGTGCGGTAGGGCTGGGCCAGCTGCGCGTAGCCGGGGTCCTCGGCCTCGGCGCGGCCCACGTCGTTGCTATCCATCCAGTCGGCGAGATTTTCCGCAAGCTCTGGCCCGTTGGAGACCCCGACCAGGGACAGCAGGGTCGTGAACTGTCGGACGCTGAGCTCCCGCCGCCGGAAAGGCTCGCCCTGATTGGCCTCGACGACGCTGTTGAGATTGAAGCAGCCGGTGGCGTCGGTGAGCCTGGCCTCCATGCGGCCCTGCTCGATCGGGAACGAAATCACCCGTCCGTTCCATCCCCCCTCCAGGGTGGTCTTGTTCGGCTCGCGATCCATCAGCTGGGCGATGCGCGTGCGCGCCAGTTGCTCGGCCCCCAAGGCGTACCACTGGGCCTGGCTGGCGATGCGCGCATTGAGCGTGCGGCGGACGCCGAACCGGATATCGTCCAGGACGCCGACCGCGATCACCGAGATCACCGCGACCATCAGCATGACGGTCAGCAGCGCCGCGCCCTTCTCGTGCTCGCGCCTCATCGCCCCTCTCCCGAGGTAAGGAACAGCTGATCGATCTCGCCCAGATCATTGAGCTTCATGGTCAGGCGCACGGCGCTCGGAATGTCGGACGTGGGCTCGCCGCGCCAGGTCGGACGCCATACCCCGTCCAGCAGATAGGCGGACTGAATGCTTTCGACGTCGGTCATCAGCACCTGGGCTGGGCCGAGGCGCGCGCCGTCCAGGGCGGGACGCGCGCGGCGCTCTAGGCGGCCCTCGACCAGGGCGTACTCGACATACTGCAGCGAGGCGCGCGGAGCCTGGTCGGGATTCTCATAGCCGCGCCGGGTAAAGGCCAGCAAAGGCCCGGCGGCGGCCCAGGGGCTGACCCTCGCTAAGGCGGTCATCGATGGCAGGCCGTCCTCGCCGCGCGTCCGGCGCGTGGCCGCCTGCGAGAGGTCCGCCTTGACGACGGCCCGCATGCGCTGCAGCTCGGCATAGCGTTCCACGCGCACCCGGACGGCGGTCTGGTTGTTGAGCGTCGAACTCATCACCGCCACGCCGGCGGCGGTGATCAGCGCGAAGATCAGCAGCGCCACCATCATCTCGATCAGGGTGAAGCCCTTCATCGGGCGGCCCTGAACACGGTCGCCGCCGCCGCCGGCTGGCGGCTGTTGGGCGACATCACGGCGATGTCGACGCGCAGGATCGACGGATCATCGGTGCGGCTCACCTGACGCGTCCACAGCCAGGGGCGGCCGGCGACACGCTCGGCCCCGGAAACGCGGCCCAGGGCCGGTGGCATGACGCTGGTGACGGCTTCAATGGCGCGGTTGTCCAAGACCACCTCGGCCAGGATGCGGTCCTGCAGGCGGCCGCTGGCGCGCGTGTTCTCGCCCGCCAGATTGAGCAGGGCCAGCACCGCCAGGCTGAAGATCGCAAGCGCGACCAGCAGCTCGATGAGCGTGAAGCCGGCTTCAGAGCGCTTGGGCGGCATGGACGGCAACATTTCCGGCGACGTCGACGCTGACCACATAGCCAGACCCACCGCGCCCCAGGGTGAATTCCGCACCGCTGGCCTGACCGGTCGGCTCGAAGACCACCACCGTTGCGCCATCGCGACCCGAGACCCGGGTCTCCTCGACCCACGCCGTGGTCACGAACGGCGCCTTATCCAGCGCCCGCCAGGCGCGTCCATCACGGACATCAAACCGATAGTCGGCGGCGGTGACATTGACCCGCACCTGGCGATTGACCAGCAGAGATTCCTCGCGCGCCCGCAGCAGGCGCGCGGCGAACCGCGCGCTCTCCTGCGACAGCGACATCTTGCCCTCGGGCAGGGTCAGGATCACCGCCGTGGCCAGCAGGCCCATGATCATCAGCACGACCATGAGCTCGACCAGGGTGAAGCCGGCCTGCGCGACGCGACGCGCCTTGGCGTGTCTGGTCTCAGCTCCAGTTGCCAATGTCGGCGTCCTTGCCTTCGCCGCCCTCGCGGCCGTCCGCGCCGAACGAGTAGACATCGATGGCGCCGTGCGCGCCCGGCGCACGGTACTGGTAGTCGTTGCCCCACGGATCCTTGGGCAGACGGCGGATATAGCCGCCCTCACGATAACGATCGACCTGGGTCAGGCCGGCCGGGGGGACCACCAGGGCCTGCAGGCCCTGCTCGGTGGTCGGGAACGCGAAGATGTCGAGACGATAGCTTTCCAGGGCCTGCTCAAGGACCGACACGTCGGCCCGCGCCTTGCCCTTCATGGCCTTCTCCTGGTTGGGCAGGACGTTGATCGCCACGACCGTCGCTAGCAGGCCCAGAATGACGATCACCACCATCATCTCCACCAGCGTAAAGCCGGCCCGGCGCGCCCGGCGGCGTTTCGTTTCAGCGGTTGCGGTCGACATGGCTTGGCTTCCTAGGTCAGGGCGAGATTATTGATCTGCAGGATCGGCAGCAGGATCGACAGCACGATCGTCGCCACCACGCCGCCCAGCAGCACGATGATAGCGGGTTCCAGCAAGCTCAGCAGCGTCGCGGTGAAGGTCTCGAACTCGCGTTCCAGATAGTCGGCCGCCCGCATCAGCATGGCTTCGACGCGCCCGCTGCTCTCGCCGCTGGCCGTCATGTAGACGAGCACCGGCGGGAAGACCTCGGCGCGGCGCATGGCCACAGACAAGGCGCCGCCTTCGCGGATAGCGGCGATCATGTCATCGAGCGCCGCCTGCAGGACGGCGTTGCGCACCGTGCCGGCGGTCAGGATCAGACCCTCCAGCACCGGCAGGCCGCTGGCGACCATGGTGGCGAGCGTGCGGGCCAGGCGCGCCGCATGCACGTCGCGGATCAGCCGCCCGATCATCGGCAGCGCCAGCAGCCAGCGATCGACCGCCAGCTTGAAGGGCCGATGGCGCAGGGCGCGCAGGAAAGCGAAGACGGCGACTACGGCGCTGACGACGATCAGCCAGCCGAAGGTCTGCAGACCGGTCGACAGGCCGATGACGAGCCGGGTCAGGAGCGGCAGGGTCTGTCCCATCGAGTCGAACTGCTCGACCACCTTGGGAATGACGAAGACCATCAGGGCCGCGACGACCAGACAGGCGACCACCGCCAGAACGATCGGATAGACTAGGGCCGTGGTGATCTTGGCCCGGACCTGCTGCTGCTGCTCAAGAAGGTCCGCCAGGCGATCCAGGATCGCCGGCAGGGCGCCGGACGACTCGCCGGCTGCGACCATGGCGCGGTACAGCGGCGGAAAGGCCTTGGCCGGACGGCCCATGGCGTCCGAGAGCCGGTAGCCCTCCAGCACAGCGGCGTGAACCTCGCCGATCACCTGCTTCAGTTTCGGCTTGTCGGCCTGCAGGGCGATCGTGCGCAGCGCCTCTTCCAGCGTCGAGACCGACGTCAGGGTCGCCAGCTGGCGGGTGAACATCGAGCGGTCCTTGGCGCTCAGACCCTGACCCAGGGCGAAGCGGCCGACCTGGGCCGGCTTGGCGACGGACGCCATGATCTTGACCGGCGCCAGGCGCTTGCGCTGCAACTGATCGGCTGCGGCGGCCTCGTCGACGGCCTTCAGCTGACCCCGACGCGTGCGCCCGGACAGATCCAGGGCCACATAGTCAAAGCTCGCCATCGCGCGCCCCTTGCCCCGTGATCCGGAGCGCCTCCTCCACCGTCGTCAGGCCGGCCAGGACATAGTTCCGCGCCTCCTGCCCCAGACGGCGATCCAGACCGGCCTCGGTGATCTCCTGCTCACTGGCGTTGCCGCCGATCAGGCGGCGCAGGTGATCGTCGACGCGCAGGGCCTCGTAGACGCCGATCCGGCCCTGATAGCCGGTGTGGCCGCAATGGGCGCAGCCGACGGGGCGATACAGGATCTCACCCTCGGGCAGGCCTACCAGGGCCGCCGTCGCCGCATCCGCCGGTTCTGGCGTGCGGCAGTGCTCGCACAGGCGACGCACCAGGCGCTGGGCGATCACGAGACGCAGGGTCGAGGCCAGCAGAAAGGGCTCCACGCCCATGTCGCGCAGACGCACCACCGCGCCCGCCGCATCGTTGGTGTGAACCGTCGACAGGACAAGGTGGCCGGTCAGACTGGCCTGGACAGCGATCTGGGCGGTCTCGGAGTCGCGGATTTCCCCGACCATCACCACGTCAGGATCCTGGCGCAGGATGGCGCGCAGGCCCGCGGCGAAGGTCATGCCGACCTTGGTGTTGACCTGGGTCTGGCCAATGCCGTGCACGGCGTATTCGACCGGGTCTTCGATGGTCAGGATGTTGCGGCTGTTGTCGTTCAGAACGGCCAGGGCGGCATAGAGCGTTGTCGTCTTGCCCGAGCCCGTCGGCCCTGTGACCAGGATGATCCCGTGCGGCTCGCGCACGGCGGTCTCCAGCGCGCTCAGCACATCGGGCGACATGCCAAGGTCGGACAGGCGCAGCCCCGCCTGGTCCTTGTCGAGGATCCGCATCACCACCCGCTCGCCCATGCGGGCCGGCAGGGTCGAGACGCGGACGTCCAGGCTCTTGCCGCCCAGGGCCAGAGAGATCCGGCCGTCCTGCGGCACGCGCTTTTCGGCGATGTCCAGCTTGGCCATGACCTTGACCCGCGACACCAGCATGGCGGCGATGCGCGGCGAGAGGCTCAACACCTCGGTCAGCACGCCGTCGATCCGGAGCCGGACGATGAGCGCCTTCTCGAAGGGCTCGATATGGATGTCCGAAGCGCCTAGGCGCACGGCCTCGGCGATCAGGCCGTTGATCAGGCGGATGACCGGAGCGTCGTCCTGCGGGTCGAGGAGGTCGGCGGCGGCGGGCATGTCCTCAAGCAGCAGGCCAAGGCCGCCGTCCAGGTCCAGGCTGTCGGCGCTCGACGCGGTGGCCAGGCCCGCGCCCGCATAGACCTCCGAGAACTTGCGGTCGAACACCGGGGCCGTCATCGGCTCGATCGCCAGCGGCGCGCCGACCGCTCGACGGATCTCGACCAGCGCCATCGGGTCATAGCCCTCGCGCACGCCGATCACCGCTCGCTCGCCCAGAGACAGCAGGACCACCCCGTTTCGCTTGGCGAAACCGTAGGCGAGCATCGGCGTGGTCATGGCGTCGTCGCCGGCTTCGCGGCGGTCGGCGCGGCGACCGGACGCGCCGCGTTCAGATAGTCGCGCATGACTGCGTCGAGCGAGTTGTCGCCGTCCGGCGTCGTCATGGGCGGCAGATTGCGCATGTAGTCGTAGCGCGGGGCGGTCAGGTCACGGGCGTCAGCGCTGCTGCGGATGATGCGGGGGCGGATGAAGACCATCAGATTGGTCTTCTTGCGCTCGCGCGCCGTGCTGCGGAACAGGGCGCCCAGACCGGGGACGTCGCCCAGACCCGGCGTGCGCTGGGCCGACTGGGTCTCCTGCTGATCCAGCAGGCCGCCCAGCACGACGATGTCACCGTCGTCGACCAGGGCCGTGGTCTCGATCTCGCGCTTGTTGATGATCAACTCGCTGGAGCCGACGCTGACCGGACCGGCGACGCTGGAGACCTCCTGGCGCAGGAACAGGGTAATGCCGCCGCCCGCATTGATCTGCGGCTTCACCTCCAGCTGGATGCCGACATTCTGGCGCTGGATGGTGCGGAAGGGATTGGCGTTGGAGTCGCCCAGCACCTCGCCCGTGGTGATCGGCACTTCCTGGCCGACCAGAATGCGAGCCTCTTCGTTGTCGAGCGTCATGATCGACGGCGTCGACAGCAGGTTCGAGCCCGTGTCCTTCTTCACCGCATTGATGATCGCGCCGAACAGCGCATCGCCGCTGCGGCCGACGACGCCCGACGTCACGCCCGAGGCGGTGAGCAGGGAGCTGACGGCGGCGTCCCGCAACGATTTCAACGCCTCGGTGTCGGCGCCGCTGGTGGTGGTGGCCGCAGCCTCAACCAGCGGCAGCAGGCTGGGCGTGGCGTTGGTGTAGTTGGTCGCGACGAACGGAATGGTGCCGTTGGTCCCGCCCAACAGGAACTGGACGCCCAGCTGCTTGGCCGTGCCGTCGGTGACCTCGACCACGATCGCCTCGACCAGAACCTGTTCACGGCGGACATCGAGCTGGCGGATGACTTCCGCCAGGGTGCGTTGGGTTTCCGGCGGGGCGTTGATGATCAGGGCGTTGGCGCCTGGGAAGCGCGCGATGGTGGCCTGCGGCCCGTTGGCGGACGCGGTCGCGGCGATCGGCGTGGCCGTGGCGGTCGAGACCGGCGGAGCCCCCGTGGCGGTCCGGGCGTTGCTCAGGCCGCGCGACGAGGAGGTCGTCACCGAGGTGGTCGCCTGACCCACCAGTTGCTGCAGCACCGGCAACATCTGTTCGGCGTTGGCGTGACGCAGGAACACTACGCGCACGTCGTCGCTGGACTCGGCGCGACGATCCAGGTCCGCGATGACGGGCAGCAGGCGCTGGACCGCGTCGGAGTCGCCCCGCAGAAGAACCGAATTGCTGCTGTCGACCGCAACGACGGTCACCGCGCCCCGGCCGCTCTTGCCCTCGGCGCCTGGCGTCGCGAGCATGTCGTTGAGAACCTGAGCGATCTCGCGGGCCGAGCTGTGGGTCAGGGTGACGGTGTGGACCATCGCCCGGTCCTGGTCGACCTGGGCCAGAAGCCCGCGAATCCGCCGGACATTGTCGGCATAGTCAGCCACCACCACGACCGCGCCGCGCGGGTTGGCCACGACCTGACCCTGCGGCCCGACCAGCGGCTTGAGCATCTCCACCGCGCTGGCCGCGTCGAGGGTGCGCAGACGGAACACCTCGGTGGCGAACTGTCCGCCCGCGGCCGAAGGCTGACGGGCCGCGTTCTCCGACGGCTCGATGCGATAGGCGCCGTTGCCGGCCGGCGTGGCCACGAAGTTGTTGGCGCGCAGGGTGGCGAGGAACACCTCGAACAGTTCACGACGGTTCAACGGGCCGTTGCTGGCGACGGTCACCGTGCCCTTGACGCGGGGATCGATGATGAAGGTCGTACCCGTCGACTTGGCGACGTCCTGAATGAAGACGCGAATATCCGCGTCCTGAACGTTCAGCAGCTGGGTCTGGGCGAGCGCAGGCGCGGGCCCGAGCGTGGCGCCGCCCATGACCAGAACCGCAGCGACGGCGGCCAGAACGGAACACGACGGAGCAACCTTGGTCATTGGGACACCGGGAAGGAAAGGGTCGCGCGCGCGCCGCCGCGGGACAGTTCGACATGATCGGCGGCGACCGAGGCCAGGGTGACGCCGTCGGCGATGGTCTCGCCGACCGCATAGGACTTTTGAACGCCGTCAGGCCCGGCGATGATGGCCGAGCCTCCGCCGGGTCCGCCGGAGCGGACACCGAACAGGCGGAAGCCGTCGATGGCCGAGCCGCCCGCCGCCCCGCCGGTCGCGCCGAACACGTCAGACCGGGCAAGCACGCTCAGGTCGACCGGCGGCCGCGGCGCCCTGGCGGGCGCTGAGACCGCGCCGACCGGTGCGGCGAAGACCCACAAGAGGCGCGCCGCCTGGGCGGCGAGGACGAGAACGACCAGGATCTCAAGCGCGAGGATGAGCCTGGGACCTGGTGAACGGTGAAGGTCAAGGAATGACAATGGGGTCCGCCAACAGGTCGCTTACGGTCGAAGCGATGTAGCGCGGCGGCGCCGCACTTCTGCGACGGTTTCACTACAGAAATACGACAAACGCTCCCGGTTCGGATTATCCGAGCCGGGAGCGCCGCCGATTTTCATCCTCTGCGAAACCCACCGATGAGCGGAGAACTCCGCCTCTCGGCAGACCGCCTAGAACTTCGCCGAAGCGCCGATCGAGAAGAAGCGACCGACGTCATAGGTATTGACGTCGACCCGATTCTTGCCGGCCTTCTGATACTCTTCGTAGCCGACGCCGGTCAGGTTGCGCGCTTCGAACTTCAGCTCGACTTCGCGACCCCACAGTTCCAAGCCTTGGCGCGCGACGAAGTCGATACGCGTCCCCGGATAAGCCTCGACGTCCGGCTGGCCGCTGTTCACCAGACCACGGCTGGTGACCCGCTTGCTGGCGTAGTTGATCAGCAGGGTCTGCTGCGACAGGCGCTCGGTGTCTTCCAGGCCAAATTGCAGATTGACCACGTGATCCGACTGACCGGTCAGCGGAGCGCCGTCGGTGAAATAGTCGGTCGCCTTGGTCGAGGTGGCCGCGAAGACCGCGACGGTGTCGCTGGCGGAGACCTGAAGCTCCGACTTCGAATAGGTGTAGTTGGCGATCGCCACAAGGCGACGGCTGGCCCAGAAGTCGCCCTTGAAGTCCGACAGATCAAAGTACTTTTGGACTTCGAGCTCAGCGCCATAGAGCTTGGCCTTGGGCGCGTTGGCGAAGCTGGTCGACAGATCGCTGCCCGACACGAAGCTTTCGATCGGGCGATCAATGGTCTTGTAGAAGCCCGCGACCGTCAGGCGCTGATCGCTGGCGAAGTACCATTCATACCGACCTTCGAGGTTGGTCAGCTTGCTGTCCGTCAGCAGCGGGTTGCCGCGATACATGCGGTTGCTGTCGGGGTCGAAATAGAACTGGTAGATCAGCTCACGGAACTGTGGACGGGCGATCGTCTTCGACGCGCTGAGACGGATCTGCGAGTCCTGAATTCCCCGCCAGGTGGCGGTGGCCGAAGGCAGCCAGTAGCTCTCGTTCTGACGGGTCGACGCCAGCGAGGCCCCGGGGGTCTTGAAGACCTCGGTCGGCGCCACCTTCAAGCGAGCGGTCTCATAGCGGGCGCCGACGTCGAAATCGAGGTCCTGGAACACCGTGCCGTTGAGCTTGCCGTAGGCCGCATGGTTCTGAAGCTGGGCGCGGAAGGCCGGATTGCCTTCGTTGGTGTCGACGAGCGCGATATTGAAGTTCTTGATGATCGCCGGCGCCAGCAGCAGGTCCGGACGCAGCATGTCGACGCCGCGCGGGAAGGTGTTCGACGCCTGGAACTGGAAGTCACGGCGCGAGCTGTCGCGGTCGGTGTGGACATAGGCGTAACCCACCGTGGCCGCGAAGCCCGGAACCAGCTTGTAGGTGGCGTCGACGCCGCCCGACCACAGGTCTTCGTCCAGATCCGAGTAGCTGATCCGCGCGTCGCCGCCGTTGCCGTTGTTCAGGCGGTTGACGAAGTACTGGCCGAACGGATCAGCCGCAGCGTTCGTGCGCACATATTCCAGCGACAGCTCGGCAGGGGCCTTGCGCTGGGTGTTGGCGTAGTTGGCGCGAACATCGACATTGAGCTTGTCCATCGGCCGGAATTCGCCGACCAGCTGGGTGTTGACCAGCTGACGCTCAAACCAGCCGGTGTTCTGCTGCATGTAGTCGACATTGGTGCCGCCACGACGGCCCATGGCCAGGCGCGTATTCTTGATCGTGTCGTGGACGTAGAGGTTGGTCCAACGGATCTTGTTCTCGCCAAAGCCCAGAGACGCGCCGAACAGCCCGTTCAGGACCATGCGGTTGTCAGTGCTCACGCGGCGGAAATCCGATTCCTTGTCCTCGAGATCCGCGTTCAGCGAGCTCTGGATCTGCGCGTCGCGCGTGGACCAGCGGTTGCTGAAGCCGATCGTGCCGATGACGCCGAGATCCATCGAGTCGAGGTCGAACGGCTTGGCCGCCGTGATGTCCATCGAATAGTTGGCCGGCAGGTGGTTCCATTTCTGGACCACGCCGTTGCGGCTGTTGACCAGCTGGCTGGCGATGTCGGCGGTGTTGACCTTGCCAGAGCTGATGCGCTCACCGCTGGCGAAGAAGGCGGCCAGCGCGGAAGGGGTGTCGCGGTTACCGTTGTCAAAGCCGGTCCAATCGGACTTGCTACCGTAGTAGTCATAGCCCAGTTGGTTGGTAGTTTCGGTGTCGCCGGACACCGAGCCGCCGATGCTGATGAAGCCTTCGCTCGGGATCGACCGCGTGGTCAGGTTGATCACGCCGCCGCCGAACTCGCCGGGGAAGTTGGCGGAATAGCTCTTCTGGACCAGCGAAGACGCGATCACGCGGCTGGGGAACAGGTCCAGCGGAACCACACGCTTCAGCGGCTCAGGGCTCGGCAACGGCGAACCGTTGAGCAGGGCCAATGAATAGCGATCGCCCAGGCCGCGAACATAGACATAGCCGTTGCCGACCAGGGTCACGCCGGTGACCCGGGTGAGCGCGCCCGCGATATTGCCCTCGCCCGTACGCGCGATTTCCGCCGCGCTGAGCACCGAGACGACCTGCGAGCCGGTGCGGACGACATTGCCCGAGCGGTTGGCGGTGATCACGACCGCATCGACCATGCCCGGGATCGAGACTTCAGGTTGCTGGAAATCAGACTGCGCCGCCGCAGCCGTCGGCTTGCCGGCCTCTTCGGCCGACGGGGCGGTCTGCGCCAGCGCCCAGGTCGGCATCGAGAGCGCGGTCGAAAGAAGCAGCAGGGACGTTAGCCGACGCGTAATCATATCCAATCCCCCGGGGAGCTAGGCAGGTAAAAATGGGGGGCAGCTGTGTTCCAGCCGCCCCCCGCTTCGACGAAGTCGCGTCGTCTTAGTTGGTCGGCAGCGACGTGCAGGCGGTGCTGGTCGACCCGAAGTTCGCCGCGCCGCTGTTGCAGGTCCAACCGGCGTACCAGGTGTCGTTGCTGTCGCGGACAGCGCCGATGTAGGTCGTGGCGCCGAAGAAAGCGCCCAGACCCGTGGCGTTGAACACGGCGACGGCCAGCTCGTTGGCGCCGTTGACAAAGGCGTTGAGCGTCGAGGTGAAGGCGTCGTTGTTGTTGTTGGCGCCCGAACCGAACTGAGCCGCCACGGTGGTCGCGTTGTAAGTCCCCGTGCCCAGGTACTTCGCCGCATTACAGCTCATCACAAACGAGCGCGCCGTCAGCGTCGCCGGCGTCGTGCCCGAGCCGTTCATGCGCAGGCACTCATTGTTCGGCGAGAGCAGGATGCTGTTGGCGATCGTCACGTCGGAGTTGCCGCGCAGCAGCAGCGAGGCCTGGTTGGCGGCTTCGTTGGCGCTGCTGACCTGACGCTGGATCATCGTGTAGTTGACCATGCGCAGATCGGTGCGCGGCAGCTCGGTCTCACGGCCGTTGCTGTCGATTTCCATCAGCGAGTCACCCGCGCCGTCACGCTGGATCATCAGGCCGTACTGGAAGTTCGCGCGTGCGCCGACGTCAACGTCGAGGCTGTCGTCGTCCGCGCCGACCGACACATAGTACTTCATCTGCGGAATGCCGCCGAAGAACTCCACGCCGTCATCCGAGCTGTTGTAGCTCTGGATGTGGCTCAGCACGGTACCGCTGCCGATGCCCGACGGCGTCAGCGACTGCAGCTCGACGTTCGAGCCGAGCACGTAGCCCGAGTAGCGGATCTGCACATACTGCATGGTACCGCTGTTGTCGGCGTCGTCCGCGCCGCCGAACAGGGCCGGGTCGGCCGCGCCTTCGGTCTGACGTTCGCAGGTGTTCGCGGTGGTCGAGCCGGTGGAGCAGTCGGTGATCTTCGCGCGGCCCAGCAGCACGATGCCGCCCCACTGGCCTTGCGAGGTTTCCGTGTTCAGACCCAGGATATTGTCACGGCTGGTGAACACGATCGGACGCGTGGCGGTGCCGACGGCGTTGATCTTGTTGCCGCGATTGACCGCGAGCCAGGACACACCCGTACCGCCGTAGACGATGACGCCCGGCTCGATGGTCAGGGTCACATTGGTGTCCGCAGCGGTCTTGGTGAAGCCGCCATCCGTGCCGACGTCAACACGACCAGCCAGCTGATACAGCAGGCCCGGGATCTTCGGCAGCGTGATCGAGCGGTTGATGCGCGACGGCAGGGTGCACACGCGCCAGGTGCCCGTCGGGCCCGTGATCGTACCGTCGTCCTTCAGTTGCTGCGGGTCGGCGATGGTCGGGCAGCCCGAAGCCGGGGTCACGCCCGCCGGCGTGGTCGGGGTCGTCGGGGTGGTCGGAGTGGTCGGATTGTTGATGGTGACGTTACCGCCCGTTCCCGGCGAGGAGATGTCATCCGAGCCGCAGCCAGCGAGCGCCATGGCCGCGCAGCTCATGAGGATTAGGTTTCTATACAGCTTCACAGGAGCCCCTCTGGTTTCTCAAGCCGCGACGAACGCAGGCGATCACGCCTTCCGGGGGTGTTTAGTCGGCAATTGTGACAGTTTTTGCGGAACAGTCGGCGCTCAATACATGGCGCCCGAGCGTTTCAATTCTCACGATAGAGAGGATTCCCCATCTGGGGGAATCCAGAGCCGAATTAGACTCTCTAGTTGCGGTCGAATATTATGAGGGCGATACTCATATCACGAAAGTGAGAAGCTTTTTTGACAGATTCGACTTGGAGCTCGAATTGGAGTTCGTTTTTGAGTTTAGGATTACGTCCACGCTCACCGCACAAAGAAACTCTGGGCGCGCCTACCGGTATTTTAATCAGTATAGGGATATTTATCTTAGGTTTTATCGTTGTTTTTCTTGATATTTTTAGATCAAAATACCTAGACGCCAAATGAGCCATCTCGAACCGGGCCCGCGCGATGAAGGCGGCGGATCGGTCGATGCGCTCGCCTGAAACCTCATCGTGAGCGGGCTGGTGCGCGGCGCAAACGAAAAAGGCCCGGCGTCACCGCCGGGCCTCTGCGAACAATGCTGGCAAGCCAACTAGAAGAAGCGCTCGCCAATGCGGATCGTGTCGCCGGGCGATACCAGGGTCGAGGGCTTCAACTCGCCCTTGACCTCGGACGCATCACCATTGCGCTTGATGTAGACGATCTTCTTGTCGGCCCGATAGGTGAAGCCGCCCGCCGTCGCCACCGCGTTCAGAACGGTCAAGCCGGAGGTGTAGGGATAGGTGCCGGGCTTCTCGACCTCGCCCAGAATGTAGAAGGGGCGGAAGGTGAGCACCTCGGCGCTCACGCGCGGGTCCTTCAGATAGCCATCCTTCAGCTTGTCCTGAACCGCCGTCTGGAACTGGCCGACGGTCATGCCGCCGACCTTGATCTCGCCGATCAGCGGCAAGGACATCAGCCCAGTGCCGGCGACGAAGAACTCGCCCGACAGCGACTCCTCACCATACACCGTGACCCGGACCTTATCGCCAGGGCCCAGAAGATAGTCGACCGCTTGCGCTACGCCCGCGACGGGGGCGGGCTCAGAGCCGACCTGGGCATGGGCGACACCATTCGATGTCGAGACCATCATGAAAACCACGGCCGCCAACATGGCGAGCGCGCGAGAGAGTTTCGAAAAACCGATCATGGAAAAGCGTCTCATCTCGGACTTGTCAGACCTGGAAGTTGCAATGCCACATCGCACGTGACCGCGCGATGAACAAGACGAACTCTAAGCTGCGCGCGGTTTACTAAATTGGATGATCTTGGGCTCGCCGCCATCAAGTCTCACCGCAGTCAGCACGCCTGTGGCGTAGGCGCCCGTATCGACATTGATCCGCTGGCGACCGACGAAAACCTCTTCGACTGGCGTGTGGCCGTGAACGACGGTGGCTTTCAGCCCGTGGGCGTTATCCAGGAAATCGTTGCGGATCCAAAGCAGGTCGGCGGCGACCTGTCGCTCAAGCGGTAGGCCAGGCCTGACGCCGGCGTGCACGAAGACATAGTCGCCATAGACGGCCATCAGCTCCAGTCGACGCAGGAACTGTTCATGCTGGGGCGGGAAGGCTGCGCGAAAAGCCACCCGCGTCTGCTCCCAGACCTCCAGATCGGCGCGCCCCACGGGACGCTGCACGCCATACGAAGCCATCGTCTCGCCACCGCCATACTCCACCCAAGACGGCCCGGCCTGCGGATCATCAAGGAAGTGCAGCAGGGTCTCCTCGTGATTGCCCATCAGGGCGCGGAATTCGAAGCGCCCCTCAGCCGCCTGCTGGCTTAACGCGATGAGGCGGTCGATCACGCCAGACGACTGCGCGCCCCGATCCACATAGTCGCCCAGCATGATCAACACGGGCGGGTCCTCACGCCCCAGGGCCTGATAGTCATCGGTCATGCGCGCGATCAGGCCGTCCAGCAGGTCCAGGCGCCCATGAACGTCGCCTATGGCGTAGAGCACGCGCCCTCCCGTGGAGACCGCGCGGCGCTCTTTCTGCTTGGGACGAAATAAGGCCTTGAACATCGAACTCGCCACGTACGCCACGGTGCGTCGCCGGGACTTTGAACCAATTTTGCCTCACGGCGCTCCAGCGTTCAACCGAAAGCCGTCGCATTAACCTACAATTCATCACAATCTTTTTCGCGCAATTTACCAAGTAAATTGGAGTTCTATTTTGGTAAATATCGAATTTAGGACAGTTAAACACATGGATTATACCATCTAAATTCAACTCTTTTTCGGACCTCACATGAATACTGACCTCACGAACACAGCGAGGTCAGCATGTTCAAGGCGCGAAACATTGTTATGGGACTGATCAGCGCCGCTGCGCTGATGACGAGCGCCCAGGCACAGGCCGGCGGGATGCCGTTCATGCCGCGCGGCCATGGCGTTCTGGCGCCCGCGGGCTTCGCTGACCTTTGCCGTCGCGACCTCGAGACGTGCGGGCTTCCCACCACCCAGCTGGCGCTGCTAGGCGCCCAGAGCCGCCAGACCATGACCCCGACGTCGTCCGTGGGCCTGGCCCCCACACGGACCTTCGCGCCGACGGCATCTTTGGATAGCGACAGCGACGCAGACGTCGCACTGGTGTCCTTGGAAGTCGTCGAGGCGTTTACGATTGGCCCCGTGGAAGACTTCGTCGCCGCCGGTCAGATGCGCGCGTTCACGCCGGTCGAAGAACCCGAAACCGTCCTGGCCTGGTTCGATCGTAACGAACGCGACCAGATGAAGCTGCTCAACCGGATCAACCAGCAGGTAAATCGCGACGTGAAGAAGGCCAATGACAGTGACCTGTACGGCCAGGAAGAGTACTGGGCGCTGCCGCGCATGGTCGATGGCAAGCTCTATGGCGACTGCGAGGACTACGTCCTCGAGAAGCGTCGCCAACTGATCGCCGCCGGCGTCTCCGAGTCGGCGCTGTCGATCGCCGTCGCCGTGACGGCGCGGGGCGAGGGGCACGCGGTGCTGATGGTGTCGCTGAAAAGCGGCGACTGGGTGCTCGACAACCTCACGCCGTGGGCCACACCGTGGGCGGACCTCAACTATCGCTGGGTTGAGCGCCAAGTGCCCGGCACCGCCCTGTGGACGTCGATCGCCTAACGCCTACCGCGCAACGGTTCGTTGAGCTTCAAACCCCGAGCCCCAGGCTCGGGGTTTTCGCACGGCGGGACCCAAACACCCGGACAACAGAAAGCCCGCCCGGCGGCGCCGAGCGGGCTTTCTGTGCTGAATGAAGGTTTTGGCTCTGGTGATCCGGTCGGATCAGACCAACTGCGCGATGGCCACCGCCAGAAGCGCCCAGAGGCCCGCCGAGAGTGCGGCGGCCAGCGCGAGGCCCGCCAGCGGCGGGAGCCGCCGCGCCGGCACAGATTCAATCGGGGCGAAAGACAACTTTGCGTCGATCATCAGACAGTGCTCCTGCTGGCGATGATGTAAACGCCGCGCCGCTAATGGCCCGTGAAAGAACAAGGTCTACCGGCTGTTAACATTATGGCTTTGGCTTCGCTTTTTTTGTCCACGACGACATCAAGCGATTGCGTTAGCGTGTGGTTCTGTGAACTTGAACAGCCTGTCTGCGACGCGCTGGTGAAACCAAAGGATCATCCGGTGGATCTAGGGCCGTCGACCCAGCTCTTGACGCCGGGGCCGGGAGGACCGTTGCCTCGGGTGGCGGTCGATCGGCGCAAACGCGTCCTGGATGTGGTGGCCGCAGCTCTGCTGACCGCCCTGTTCGCTCCGCTCCTGCTGCTGGCGGCCCTCGCCATAAAGCTCGAGTCACCAGGTCCCGCTCTTTTCCGCCAGACCCGTGGCGGTCTGGGCGGCGCGCCCTTCCAGATCCTCAAACTGCGGACCATGCATTGCCGGGAGGACGGCCCGGACGTCGCGCAAGCGCAACGGGGAGACGACCGTGTCACCCGGGTGGGGCGCATCCTGCGTGCGACCAGCATCGACGAGCTGCCGCAGCTGCTCAACGTCCTGCGCGGCGACATGTCCTTGGTGGGACCCAGGCCTCACGCCACCGCCCACGATGTCTACTACAGCGCGCGGATCCCCGAATATGTCGCCCGCTACAACGCGCGACCTGGCCTGACCGGGCTTGCCCAGGTCAGAGGCCTTCGCGGCGGCACCGAGACGGTCGAGCTCATGCGCCAGCGGATCGAGGCGGACATCGACTACATCCAGACCTGGTCGCTCTGGCGGGATCTGAAAATCGTCCTGCGCACCGTCCCCAGCCTACTGACGACCGACAACGCCTACTGAGCGGCTGTCTTGGTCATGCGCTCGGCGACGATGAGAAGCGCCAGGCCAATACGGCCGGACGGGTCCTGAATGCTGTTGGCCAGAGCCGTAAGCCGTCGGTCGCCGCCTGAACGTTTGTACTCGACGCGAACCTGGTAGATCACCTGCTTGCGGACGGCGGGCGTCAGCCTCGCCCAATGCTCGTAGGCGAGGCGCGTGCGGGCCATGAACGCGCTCGTGTGCAACGGCGCGACCGTATAGGACCGGTCGAGAGCCTCATTGGCGCGCGCGAAGTCGCCACGCTTGAAATCCACGGCAGCCTTCCGGAGCCACGCCACGCCGACGCCGGGGCTCATAGCGACTTCGCGCCGGCTCAGGGCGTCCAGCCGGTCGAGCGTAGCCTGATCTGTTGCGCCGCTCGCCAGTCCCGTCTCGACGTTCGACGCCAGCGCCTCCGCTGGCGCCGTCGGCAGAATGCTCAGGTCCCCCCCGAAACGTGCGGCGACAAGTGGCGCCGACACGAGCAGTCCACTGACCAACACGACCCCGGCGAAGGTTGGCGTTGCGCGAAAGGCGGGAAGGCGACCCGCCCGCCGCGACGGTGACGAGACGGCCAGCGCGCCGAGGCCGACCGCAAAGAGAGCCTGAAGCGCAGGCGCTTGGACGGCGAAGTCAGACATGCCGTGCAGGAGCACCAGAACCGTCGAAGCGATCGCCGCGCGGGCGAGAGCCCCGCTGGTCCCTGGCTTGTTCGCGGCGGCGCCGACCTGCCACATCAAGACGCCCAGCAGACCCAGCATGCTCAGCGCGCCGAGGAGGCCAGCCTCCTCGAGCCACTGGAGATAGAGATTGTGGGTCGCGCGGACATCGAACAGAACCCCTAGGTTTTCGCTCGTCATCACAATCTGGTTGACGGCCGGAAATGAGCCGAGGCCGTAACCGAACCAAGGGCTGGCCTTGAAGGCCTGCCAGTGCGCGGCGAAGATGGCCTGACGCGTGGCGACGTCACCGTCCAGATTTTCGAGCCGGGCGGCGGTGATATCGGCGCTGCGCATGGCCAGACCAACCGCGGCGAGGAGCACAGCAGCGCCGCCGATCATCACCACGACCCGCCCGCGCTTGCCCTGGGCCAGCACCTGCCAGATCAGGAAGATCGCGAGCGAGACCACAGTGGCGAAGATCCCGCCGCGGGATCCTGTGAAGGCCAGCGCCACCGCAAACACCGCGAGGAGGGCAAGACTGATGCCGGCGTCCAACGGCAGCTTGTCGAGCGAAAGCCTGCCCCCCGCCCGCTGGATGAACTGGGTGACGAACATCGCCGCGAACACGGCACACACGCCCATGAGCGTGGCGAGCGTATTGGGGCTGAGCAAGGTGGCGGTCATGCGCCCCGTGGCTCGGACGCCGACGTGCTGCAGAATGGCCATAGCAGCGTAGGCGCCGAGCGCAACGAGCATGAACCAGAACAGGGCGCGCCGTCGCGTCTCGGAGCTACCGATGATCTGAGCCGCCAGGAACAGGCAGGCCAAACCGCCAAGGCGGACCAGGTTGAGAATCAGGGATGACCGATCGACCGTGATCGCTCCCCCGTTTGGCTCGACATAGAGCCAGACCGGGTGCGGACCACCCGGCCCAAACGGCGTGAGCGCCCAGGCGGTCACGAGCATGAGGATGGCGAAAGGCAGCCACAAGGTGGGGCTGACGCCCTGTCGGACCGTGTTTCGAGCCCAGCCGCAAGTGGCTAGCAGAACAATAGGAAAAAGCGCGTGGAGCGCGGCGAAGGCGGACGAAACCGCCAGCTCGCTCGCGCCGAACGCAATGATCTCGGCGAAGATCAGTGTCAGGAGGGCGCCGATAGCGACGCCCTCCGACAATTTGAGCCGTCTTGAGCCCGACGATCCGAACGAGGACGAGCCGGCGCCCAACCGCTTGCTAGTCCGCATAGTACTTTCGATAATTCGCGTAGTAGTAGTAGGAGTCGCCGTAGCCGTAGCGAGACTGCGCCTTCAGATCCATCTGGGTCAGGGCGACGCCGGCGATGAACGCGCGGGTGCCCTGCAGCAGCGCCAGAGCCGATTGAACGGCCTTGACCGGGGTCTTCTTCCAACGGACCAGCATCACCACGGCGTCGGTATGCGGCGCCAGGATACGCGTGTCGGCGATAGCCAGCAGCGGCGCGGTGTCGAGAAGGACGATCTCGTACTTCTGGCGCAACTCCTGCAGCAGGCGATGCATGGCCGAGGAGCCGAGCACATCGCGCGGCGTGTAGGACGACTTCGCCAGCGGCAAAATATGCGCGCCGCTTTCATCGTGGATCACGGCCTGCTCAAGCGTTGCGACGCCATTGAGCACCTCCAGAAGGCCCACAGGCGCCGGCTCCTTCAGGAACTGGCTGATGGCGCTCTGTCGAAGGTCGCAGTCGACGACGATTACGTTCGCACCAGACGTCGCGAGCGTGCGGGCCAGCGAGAACGTGGTTGTCGTCTTGCCCTCACCCGGCAGCGAGGAGGTCACCGCGATCACCTGGACCGTCTCGCCGACCTTCGAGAAGAGGATCGAAGCCCTGAGCTTGCGCAGGCTTTCAGCAAAGCTCGAAAGCGGCTTGGCCAGCAGATAGTCGGGCGGCGTCATGCCCTTGAGGGTCTTGGGGTCATCAACGGCCGTGTCGAGGCTCGGGACAGCGCCCAGATAGGGCAGGCCCAGACGGCGCTCGACCTCGTCCTCTGTGAACAGGCCCGCCATCAGGATCTCAGCCAGAACAACTGCAGCCAGACCAGCGCCGAGCGCGAGCACGAGGCCCAGCGCGAGGTTGAGTGTCGGGTTCGGATAGCTCGGACGGGTCGGAATCTTGGCGGGCGAAACCACACGGGCGTCGGCCTGCTCGATGCCTTCCTGAGTCGTCGTCTGCTTGAAGCGCGACAGCAGCGTCTCGTAGAGCGTCTTGACCGACTGGGCCTTGCGCTCAAGTTCGGCGAGACCAATGCTCGCGCGGTTGTTTCCGGCGAGCGTGCCCTTGGACGCCGCAACGCTGGACGCCACCGAACCCGTACGCTGACGCGCGACCTGAGCTTGAGCTTCCAGGTTGGAGATGATCCGGCGGATTTCCGCCTGAATCTGACCGTCGATGTCGGCCAGCTCACGCCGGGCCTTCAGCAGTTCAGGATGGCGATCGCCGTAGCGACCGCCGAGATCGGCGACCTGGGCGCTCTTTTCGGAACGCTGCTTGCGCAGTTGCTGGACGACCGGCGAGTTCAGCGACTCGCCAACGTCCTCACCCGTGCTGCCCCTGGCCAGTTGCTGGCGAGCGATGTTCAGACGGGCGTCGGTTTCGGCCTGAGACGCGCGGCTAAGCGCCAGTTGCTGGTTCAGGCTGGAGATTTCCTGCTCGGTCAGGGTCGCGCCCTCGGCGCTCAGCAGGTTGTTCTGAATCTTGTATTGCTGAACCGCAGCGTCAGCCGCTTGAACCTGCTCGCGCAGCTCACCCACGCGGGTATCCAGCCATTCATTGGCCTTCTGCGTCGCGTCGAACTTCGCCTCGAGTTGCTCGGTGAGGTACAGGTTCGCGAAGGCGTTGGAGAGTTCCGCGGCGCGCTTCGGGTCCTGGTGGGTGTACTCGATCGAGATCAGATAGGTCAGGCCCGCGCGGCGGACCTTCAGACCGGTGAGCACATTGTCGACGATACGCTCGCGACGGCGCTGCAGCTCGGTGGGATCAACCTTATCCATCGGCGCGGCGGCCTTACGGATCGACGACAGCCAAGCGGCCGCGCCCTTGGAGCCCGCCAGATAAGGATTGAAGTAGGGGTCCTGCTCGAGCTTGAGGTCCTTGACCACGCGCGCGGCGAGCGAGCGGGATTTCAAGACCTCGACCTCGGTGTCGACGACGGAAGAATCCGCCGGCAGACCCGAGAGCACCGCGCTCATGTCCGTGACCTGTTCCTTGCGGACATCGAGCATGACCTGGGAGATAGCGGTGTACTTCGGGGTCTGCTGCAGGGTGAACAACACCACCGCCGCGAACACCACAACCGCTATAGCCGCGAACAGGCGGAAGCGACGCCTGAACGTCGCGATCGCGATGTTCAGGTCAAAAGACAACGCTCCGGTGGAATTCACCGGAGCGTTCGAAGTTTCAAAACTGGAGCCGTCCATAACTACTCTCAGTAACCGGCAAACCTTGCCGTTTCGTGGACGTGGATCAGAACTGCAGGGCGACCGAAGCCACCAGCTTGTTATCCTTGAACGAAGAGCCCTTGGCGGCGCCCGAGGACGTCTGCTTGAGGTAGTCGTACGTCAGGAACAGGCCCACGCGGCGGTTCACGAGATAGGTCGCGGTCGCGGAGAAGCTGTCACGCTTGTCGTCACGGTCGACGCCCTTGTAGACATCCTTGCCGCGGTTGTACTTCGCGGACAGCATGACGTTACGCAGGAACTCGTGGTCGATCGAAGCGCCAACCGAGTTCGCGATGTAGCCACCCGACCCAGTCGCCGTCGACTCTTGGACCGAACGCGACGCATTCACGCCAACCGTGGTCAGCTGCGAGGGGAACCACTCGACATTCGCATTGGCGCTGAAGCCGTCGATGTCCTTGAAGGCGGCGCTATCGTACGACTGCTTCATGTAGCCGACCTGGATGTCACCCCGCATCAACTCCGAGACATCGAAGTTTGCGCCGAGGCCGACCACATAGCCGTCCGAAGTGCGGTCCTGCGTCGGGACGTTGGTGTCGTAATCCCGCTTGTTGCCCGTGGCGGTCACATACAGGGCGGTGTCCGGGCTGACAGCGTACTCGGCCTTACCGCCGTACGACAGCTCGTTGCGGTCACGGAAGTCCTGATCGACGACGCCTGTGCCTCGGTTGTTCAGGACGTCCTTATAATTGAAGTCCTTGTCTTCGACGCGGCCCGTCAAACGAAGGCGGTTGAACTCCTTCACCAGCGTGAGGTTGCCGGTGTTGAGGGCGTATTCCACCGGCTTGACGCCAGAGGAGGGCGCGGTCGGCGCACTACGCGGTTCAATCAAGCGCTGCGTCTGGACCGAACCCGTCAGGTTCGTGCCGCGCTCGATGTCGATCCGGCCGTTCGCCTGCAGCGTATACTCTTCGGCGTTCTCGGCGCTTTGATCAGCGTAGCGAATAACATTGCCACCGGCGAAGAAACCGAGGGCGTGACGCGACCAGTCCGACCGCACGGCCAGCTCCGGCTTCACGCGCCAGATCTCATCCTTCGTCTTGCCAACGGCGACGGCGTAGATGTTGTCATTGTGCTCAAGGTCGACCGTCACTCGCGGATAGACCGTGAAGCCGCCAGCCTTTTGGCCCGTCGCTTCATAATCCGGGCGCGGGCGCTCACGGACGCTGGTGTTCTTGTCGCGCTTGAAGCTGGTTCCGACGTCCTGCGCTTGCGCAAGCTGCGGCGCGCCAAACGCGATACAGGCCGCGATGGCCGAACACGTTAGAATTCGCATGGTATATCCCCACCATATTGAAGGCCGCCAGCGCGCGTCGTGACGCGCTGGTCGGCCTTGAGACAAGTCGATTAACCGCAGTAGGCGGCGATAACGCCCGCGCACGGATCAAACGGCGCCGGCGTGACCGGGTTCGCGCCACCCGCACCACCCGCGGCGGCGTCGCCGGCATTGTTGGTCGAGGCCGCGCCCTGGAGGCTCACCAGCACGCTGGGCGCGCCGCCGGCGGTCGTAGCCGCCGTGGTGGTGACCGTCGCGGTCTGGCCCGTCGCCGCCAACTGCGTCTGCACCGCAGACGACTGGGCGACAGTCGTGGCCACTTGGGGCGCCACGGCGGCGGCGACCTGAAGGGCGACGCCGGCGCTCACCACGCCGCTCGAGACAGCCTGAACGAGCGCCGCGCCGATTGCGGTCGGAGACGCGCCGGTGGCCGCCAGAGCCGACGCGACGGCCGCCTGGATGGCCGCGAGTTTGGCGGCAGGCGAAAGGGCCGCGAAGCCAGGCTGCGAAGCCGCTTCGGCGGCGGCGGCGGCGATAGCCGACTGCAGCGCTTGGGGCGACGGGTCAGCAGCAGGCGCCGGGGCCGGAGCCGGGGCGGTCTGGGCCAGAACGTGACCAGCGCTCACCGGCGCGATCGCAACAGCCAGGCTGATCGCCACGGCGCGGAAACGGTTAGAAGCCATGACTGCTCCCTCCAATTGAACGGCGTCCTCTTAGGACAACTAAAACAAATGCTCTACTCTGGATACGCCGTCATCGTTGAATCACAACGATGGCGTTTCCCAAAGAACACACTCGCGGTTCAATTCCCCACCCGGAAAAAGAACTTTGGGTCTTCGGCTAGTCGAATGTCCAGACCGGCCCGCCGCGCTGGTTGTGTCCAGCGACTGAAACAGCAAGCCGGCAATGCGCTATACAAACATGATGACGCTGGCAAGACAACAAATGTCAGATCGAATCCAACGACGGCGCCAGAGTTCTGAACGAATTCGCTTTCAGGGCGAAAAACTAGTTCAAAAATTCCGCAGGAGGGCGCCGGGAAGCGCGCCATCCCGTATTGGGTTGGACGCGGACGATAACAAATGCGTACTCTTTCTCTCCGCGAGCGTTCAACATCCTCGCTCAGGCGGCCGCGACCGCCCGCCCCGCGTGGGCCTTCGCCTGGACCAGGCACCCGTACCAGCCGAGCCCCTGATATGTTTCATAACCGGGCGTGCGAGCGTAGCCGACCGTGACGTCACCCTCGGCATAGCTGCCCATCGGCCCCGCTGAGGTATCCAGCGCAAAGGTCTCCGCCAGCACGCCTTGACCATCCGACGCCGCAAGCACGCGCCCCCGCTGGTCCAGGAGCATAACCCGCGAACGTTCGCGCTCCTCTGGCGTCAAGCGTACGCCATCCACCACCGCCTGGGCCTGGGGACGCCAGTCGAAGTGCACCCCCAGCACGCCCAAGGGTCTGCCGGTGGCCTCGCCGCCCGCCCGGATCGCCGTCGCGTAGGTGGCCACCGGCGCGTCGCCCAGCGCGGCGCAGCGCTCGATATCGCACGCGACGAAATCATCGCCCGTCGCCGTTCGCAGACCTTCCTGAAACCATCGTGCGTCGGCGACCGAGCGCCCGACGACATTGGGATATCGTCCGGGGCGACCGTTGGCGATCACGCGCCCTTGGGCGTCACAGATCCAGAGATCCAGATAGACGGTGTAGGCGTCGAGGATCACGCCAAGGCGCTCGCTGGCGTAACGCCGCGCCGTCGGATCATCGCCCTGCGTCAGACAGGCCACCACCGCCGAGTCCGTCGCCCACCAACGGACGTCACACGTCCGTTCATAAAGATTGCGGTCGACGATCTCAATCGCGTTCAGGGCAAGGTCGGCCAGGCGTTGTCCACGCATATGGCCCAGGATCGCGCCGCCGATCGCCGAGAGTTCGTCGAGGTCGGAGCGGACCTGGCTCTCCAGGGCGGCCGCCACGGCGTCGATCTCGGTGGAGATCTTCTTGAACTCCTCGGCGACGATGGCGAAGCCCTTGCCCGCCTCGCCGGCCCGCGCGGCGACGATCAGGGCGTTGATCGCCAGCATCTTGGCCGCCCGGTTCACCCTGGCGATCTCACCGATCTTGGCGCCCGCCACGCTGGACAGCCGCTCCGAAAGATCCAGGATCCGTTCCGGACGAAGACTGGCGTCCTGTTCCATACTCAACGCGCCCCAAAGCAAACTTTCGGCCGAATCGATCCGAAAGCAGCAAGATGACGCCGCCGTCACGACCGCGCGATGCACTGGAGAGGGACGACCAAGCCGAGACGGGCGTTTCTGGAAAAGAAAACGCCGGGCCGCCCCTCGATTGGGCGCCCGGCGCATATCAAACCACCACTTGCGGCGAGGATTGGCCGCGAAGACCTGCCTCAGACGTCGACTTCGGCGTCCAGCGCGTTCTCCTGGATGAACTCGCGACGGGGCTCGACGAGGTCGCCCATCAGACGACTGAACATATCGTCTGCGTCGTCGGCGTGATTGACGCGGACCTGCAGCAGGGTGCGGGCTTCGGCGTCCAGCGTGGTCTCCCACAGCTGATCGGGATTCATCTCGCCCAGACCCTTGTAGCGTTGGATGGTCAGGCCCTTGCGGCCGGCGTCCAGCACCGCGTTCACGAGGTCGAGCGGCCCGCGCACGGTCGTCGACTTGTCCTTGCGGCGGAACACCGCGCGACCCGAGAAGATCTCGGCCAGTTTGACGGCGCGTTCGGCAAGGCGGCGGGCGTCGGCGGCGTGCAGCAGCACATCGTCCAGAACAACCCGCTCCGAAACACCGCGACGCACGCGGCTGAACACAAAGCCGGTGTCGCCGCGCTCGCCCGACCAAGGTCCATCGCCTTCCTCGGCGTAGAGATCCAGGCGGGTGGCGGCCGCGGCGGCGTCCGGCGATTCGCCCAGAAGGCCCGCGAGGGCCGCCTGCTCGATCGCGGTCGCCGGCGCCCGGGCGGCCAGGCGGTCAATATTGGCCTTGGCCGAGCGGCAGGTCTGGACCAAGGCCAGCAGGTCCTGGCCCGTCATCCGCTCACCCGACGCCAGATCCAGCTCAGCCCCGTCGACGCCCTCGTCGACGAGGAAGGCGTCCATCTCGGCGTCATCCTTCAGGTAGCGCGAGGACTTGCCCTTGCTGGCTTTGTAGAGCGGCGGCTGGGCGATGTAGATATAGCCGCGCTCGATCAGCTCCGGCATCTGCCGGTAGAAGAAGGTCAGAAGCAGGGTGCGGATGTGGGCGCCGTCGACGTCGGCGTCGGTCATCAGCACGATCTTGTGGTAGCGCACCTTGTCCGGGTTGAAGTCGTCGCGGCCGATCCCCGCGCCTAGGGCGGTGATCAGCGTGCCGATCTGATCGGACGACAGCATCTTGTCGAAACGCGCGCGCTCGACGTTCAGGATCTTGCCGCGCAAGGGCAGGACGGCCTGGTTGTCGCGATTGCGGGCCTGCTTGGCCGAGCCGCCGGCCGAGTCGCCCTCGACGATGAAGATCTCGGACTTGGCCGGATCGCGTTCCGAGCAGTCGGCCAGCTTGCCGGGCAGGCTGGTGATGTCGAGCGCGCTCTTGCGGCGGGTCAGTTCGCGGGCCTTGCGGGCCGCCTCGCGGGCGGCGGCGGCCTCGGCGATCTTGGTCACAATCGCCTTGGCCTCGTTCGGATGTTCCTCGAACCAGGTCGAGAGACCTTCCGACACCAGACCCTCGACGGCGGGGCGCACTTCGGACGAGACCAGCTTGTCCTTGGTCTGTGAGCTGAACTTCGGATCCGGGACCTTGACCGACAGCACGCAGGTCAGGCCCTCGCGGCTGTCTTCGCCGCCCAGGCTGACCTTTTCCTTCTTCAGGATGCCGGAGCTCTCGGCGTAGCCGGTGATGATCCGGGTCAGGGCCGCGCGGAAGGCCGAAAGGTGCGTGCCGCCATCCCGCTGCGGGATGTTGTTGGTGAAGCACAGCATCTGCTCGTGGTAGCTGTCGTTCCACCAAAGGGCCAGGTCGATCTCGACCTTGTCCTTGACGCCCTTGACGGCGATCGGGGCCTTCAGCAGCGGCGTCTTGGCCTTGTCGAGGTGGCGCACGAAGGCCTCGATGCCGCCCTCGTAAAACAGCTTCTCTTCCCACGGCTCGACGTCGCGATGGTCCTTGAACCAGATCGTCACGCCCGAGTTCAGGAAGGCCAGCTCGCGCAGGCGATGCTCCAGCGTCTTCCGGTCGAATTCGATGAAGGCGAAGGTGTCCTTCGACGGAAAGAACGTGACTTCCGTACCGGTCAGGGTCTCGCCGGCCTTGGGGCCCTCGGTCCGCACGGGCGAGTCGCCGGTGACCTTCAGCGAGGTGACCGCGTCGCCGCGCTCGAAGCGCATCTGGTGGACCTTGCCGTTGCGGTGGATCAGCAGCTCCAGCCAATCCGACAGGGCGTTCACGACCGAGACGCCCACGCCGTGCAGACCGCCCGAGACCTTGTAGCTGTTCTGGTCGAACTTACCGCCGGCGTGCAGCTGGGTCATGATGACCTCGGCCGCCGAGACGCCCTCGCCCTCGTGCATGTCGACGGGGATGCCGCGTCCGTCGTCGGTGACCGTCACCGAGCCGTCGGCGTTCAGGATCACCTGGACCTTGGTGGCGTGGCCGGCCAGGGCCTCGTCGATGGCGTTGTCGACCACCTCATAGACCATGTGGTGCAGGCCCGAGCCGTCGTCGGTGTCACCGATGTACATGCCGGGGCGCTTGCGAACGGCGTCGAGGCCTTTCAGCACCTTGATCGAGTCCGCGCCGTACTGGGCGGCGGCTTCCTCGGTCGTCATTTCCGGGGTCGACAGGTCGGGAACTTGGTCTTCGGTGTTCTCGGTCATTCGTCTTCCAGAGTAGTCAGGCCGGCGTCGCCCACGCGAACGCCTAGCGCCCGACCCTTGAGATGGTCGAACAGCGACTCGTCCGTGCCGGTCAGGAAGGCCTGGAGCTTGAGCGCCGTGAGTTCGTCGGCCAGAGCGGCTCGCCGGGTAAGGTCGAGATGCGCGGCGACTTCGTCGAGCAATATTACAGGATTCGGCGCAGATTCCGCACGCGAAAGTCGCGCCGCCTGGGCCAAAACTAGGTTCAAAATCAGGGCTTTTTGCTCCCCGGTCGAGCATTCCGCCGCCGGACGGTCCTTCTCGACATGGAAGATCGCTAGATCGCCGCGATGCGGGCCCGTCAACGCCCTGCCGGCGGCGCCGTCGCGGGCCCGCGCGGACGCGAGCGCCTGGGCCAGCTTCAGCTCGATCTCGGCGAACGGCGCGCCCTCCAGCGCCATCCGTTCCCACTCTCCGGTCAGCGACAGCCTGGCTAGAGGGAACGGCCGGTCTCCCCGCCCGTCGATCTCGCCCTGGAGCGCCAGCAGCGTGCGCGCCCGGGCCTGGGCCAAGAGCGCGCCGAACTCGGCCAGGCGGGCCTCCAGCGCCGTCAGCCAGGTCGCGTCGGCCGGCGCGCCGGTCTCGACGGCGTCGATCAGCAGCCGCATCCGCTCGCGTTGCGCCTTGTCATAGGCGTTGGCGTTGGCCGCGTGCGTGGGTTCGCCCGCGAAAACCAGCCGATCGAAGAAACGACGCCGTTCCGAGGCGGCTTCCAGGAACAATCGGTCTTGGGCGGGCGTCAGCCAGATGGGGCGAACATGGTCGGCGAGGCGTCCTGGCGGCACGGTCTCGCCGTCCAGCCGCACGGTCCGCCGCGAGGCGCCGCCCTGCTCCACGCCTGTGCCGATCCGTACCGGCGGATCATCGCTCGACTGAACCTCGGCGGCCACGGCCCAGGCGCGTCCGATAGCCTCTCCCGGCAGCCGTCGCCCCACCTCCGCGAGACTGACGCCGCGTAGGCCTTTGCCGGGGCTCAGCAGACTGATCGCCTCGAGAAGATTGGTCTTTCCCGCCCCGTTCGCGCCGAACAGATAGACGCTACGCCCCCCCGTCTCCAGGCGCGCGCGCTCGTAGGACCGGAAGTCCGTCAGGGTCAGGGAAAGCAGTGCGGCCGACGCCATGTGGGCGTTCTTAAGGGGTGTCGGCCCCCGGGGCTAGGCGGGCCGAGACGCCCGCTCCAATGAGGACGCTGGAGCGGGCCCCGCCTCGGAATGGCCCTCCTGAGACTTGCGCGACATGTAGGCCCCGCCACGGCCAAGCTCGCCGCCACTCTGTGGCGAGACCATGGCAAAATCGCTGCGGGGCCCTTTCATGGAGGCGAATTAAGAATCCGCCGGTCTTCAGAGGTCAGCCCAGCTTGTAGCCGCACAGCTTGTTGCCATCGAGATCGCGGAAATAGGCGAAATAGGCCTTGGGCATGCGCTCACCGGGAGGGCCATCGCACACTGCGCCCAGTTCCAAGGCCTTGGCGTGGAAGGCGTCCACCTCAGCGGGGGTGTCGAAGGCGAAGCCGGCCATCATGCCGTTGCCGACGCAGGCGGGATTGCCGTCATGCGGGCCCAGCACCCCGAACATGCAGCCTTCGCCGCGATAGAGACGACCGCCCGACGGATGATCGAAAAGCGGTCTGAACCCGGCCGAGGCCAGGAGCGCGTCATAGAAGGCCTTGGCCTTCGGCAGGTCGTTGGATCCGACCGTCACATAGTTCAGCTTGGCCATGGGCAGCCTCCCGTTTTGATATGCAACGGACCTTATCGTGACTCCCCGCGCTTGCAACTTGCCCTAGGCGTCAACCCTCCCAGAGGCTGCGGTGGCTATAGACCCAGGCTCCGACATCGGCGAAGCGATCGGTGACGATCGCGCAAGTCCGGACACGACCTGCCTTCGCGCTGACGATCCAGCCGGACCGCTCCAGGATCTTCAGGTGCTTCATGAAGGAGGTCAGCGCCATGTCATGCGGCGCGGCCAGCTCGCCCACACTGGCGGGACCCTGAAAGCAAAAACGGACGCCCGAGGGCGTCCGTTTCTCAATGGACCGATGACCCGGCTGCGGATCAGACCCGCAGCGGCATCAACACATACTTCACGCCCGGATCGACGGGGTCGACCACCAGGGTCGGGCTGGCCGGGTCGGCGAAGCGGAACTCGGCCTGCGGACCGGCGATCTGGCCGCAGACGTCCAGCAGGTAGCGGGCGTTGAAGCCGATCTCGAAGGGCTCGCCGTCGTAATCGACCTCGACCTCTTCGACGGCCTGGCCGGCTTCCATGTTGCGGACGGTCAGGGTGATGCGGCCAGGCTCGACAGCCAGCTTCACCGAGCGGCTCTTCTCGGCCGAGATGGTGGCCACCCGGTCCACGGCCTTGGCGAACAGGTCGTTGTCGAGGGTCAGGATCTTGGCGTTATCGCGCGGGATCACCCGCATGTAGTCGGGGAAGGCGCCGTCGATGACCTTGGAGGTCAAGGCGGCGGCGCCGAACTCGAAGCGGACCTTCTGGGGCGAGACCTGCAGATCGACCGTCTCGCCGGCCGATTCCATCAGGCGGCGGGCCTCGGCGATGGTCTTGCGGGGCACGATCACGCCCGGGATGCCGACCGCGCCCTCAGGCGCGGGCATCTCGGCCAGGGCCAGACGGTGGCCGTCGGTGGCGACGGCGCGCAGCTTGGTCTCGCCGCCTTCGTTGACCGTGTGGACGTAGAGGCCGTTCAGATAGTAGCGGGTCTCTTCGGTCGAGATCGCGAACCGGGTCTTGTCGATCAGGCGGATCAGCTCGTTGGTGTCGACCGCGATGCGGCTGGACAGGCCGTCCGAGCTCATCACCGGGAAGTCGCCGGCCGGCAGCACCGGCAGGTTGAAACGCGAGCGACCGGCCTGGATGACCAGGCGCGGATCATCGCCGCTGAAGCTCAACGACACATCGGCGCCGTCGGGCAGCTTGCGAACGATCTCGTACAGGGTGTGGGCGGGCGCGGTGATCTGGCCGGGCACGTCGATCTGGGCGAAGCCCTCGTCGATGATCTCCATGTCCAGGTCCGTGGCCGAGAACGACAGCCGGTCACCTTCAGCCGACAGCAGGATGTTCGACAGGATCGGGATGGTGTTGCGGCGCTCGACGACGCTCTGCACATGCCCCAGCGCCTTCAGGAGCGCCGCCCGTTCGATCGTAAGCTTCATAGTCCAGTCCAGATGTCGGGTTCAGCCGCCGCCAGGGAGAATCAGCCCCGCGCGAACCCGTGGAGAAGGGACCGCCGACATTAGCGAAAAGACGCGCGCGGGGAAGAGGCCCAAGCCCTTGCGGTGCGGGATTCGGGCTCCATTTATTGAGAACCATTCTCAAATAGGAGCATCTCGATGCGCCTTGCCCTGAAGACCCTGACCTATGCGTCCATGCACCTGACGGTCGCCGTGGCGGTGGCCTACGCCCTGACCCGCGACTGGCGGGTGGCGCTGGCGGTCGGTCTGGTCGAACCGATGGTCCAGACCGTGGCCTTCAACATCCATGAGCGTCTGTGGTCGCGCGCCGATCAGCGAGCGCGCGACCGATCCGGCGATCAGGCCTTGGCGTCGAACGCGCCGCCCGTGCTGTCGCCCTCGGCGGCCGCGCCGGCGTAGGGGTTTGCCGAGGCTGCGGGCGCATCCGGCGAGGCCGGGCCGGTCGAACCCTTGGCCGCCACAGCGACCATGGCGGGACGAACCAGCCGGCCCATCAGCTCATAACCGGCCTGCATCACCATCAGCACGCCGCCGGCGGCCACCTCGGTCGAGGGCTGCTCGGTGACGGCCTGGTGCAGGTGCGGGTCGAACTTGTCGCCCTTGGCCGGATCGATCTTCTTCAGGCCGTTGCGTTCGAAGGCGCTCTGCAGCTCCTTCTCGGTCATCTCGACCCCGATGATGAAGTTCTTCACCGCCGGGTCGGTCGAGTCCTTGGGGCTGTGGGCGGTGGCGCGACCCAGATTGTCGGCGGCGCCCAGGAGGTCACGCGCGAACTTCTGGATCGCGTAGGCGCGCGCGTCATTCATCTCGCGCTCTGCGCGGCGCTTGGTGTTCTCGGCCTCGGCGGCGTAGCGGAGCGCCTGCTCCTTCAGTTGCGCCACTTCCAGCTTAAGCGCCTCGATCTCCTGCGCGGCGTCATCGGCTTCGAACGGCATCTCTTCCGCCGGCGTTTGCTCGTCGGTCATTGGGTAAAGTCCTTATCCATCCATCATCCGCCCGAGCACCCGGGCGGTATAGTCCACCAACGGAATGACCCGAGCATAGTTCAAGCGGGCGGGCCCAATCACGCCGATCGCGCCCAGCACCTTCTGACGCCCCGTCATATAGGGCGCCGCGATCACCGAGGAACCCGAAAGCGAAAAGAGACGCGTTTCGGCCCCGATATAGATACGAACGCCCTCGGCGTCGCGCACGTCGTCCAGCAGGCCGATCAACTGGCCCTTCTGCTCCAGATCGTCGAACAGTTGCCGCACCCGGTCGATGTCCTCGCGAGCCCGGGCGTCGGCCAGCAGGTTGGCCTGGCCGCGCACGATCAGCGAGCGCGCATCGCCCTCGCCGCCGCTCCAGGCCGCCAGCCCGTCCTCGACGAGGCGGGCGGCCGTCTCGTTCAGCTGCCGTCGCGCGGCGTCCAGCTCGCCGCCCATCTCGGTCCGCGCCTCGGTCAGGGTGCGGCCGCGCAGGCGGGCGTTGAGGAAGTTGGAGGCCTCCTGCAGCGCCGAGGGCGTAACGCCCGGCGCCTGGCGCATCAGGCGGTTCTCGACCTGACCATCCTCGAACACCATGACCGCCAGCACCTGGCCGCCGCCCAGGGGGACGAACTCCACGTGCTTGACCCCGCCTTCGCGGACGGGCGTGACAACGATCCCGGCCCCGCCGGCTAGGCCCGACAGGATCGACGAGGCCTCGGCCAGCGCCTCCTCGAACGAGCGCCCCTTCACGGCGAGGCGCGCCTCGATCGCGCGCTTTTCCTGCTCGGCGACGTCCCCGACCTCGAGGAAGCCGTCGACGAACATCCTCAGACCGGCGTGCGTGGGCATGCGGCCGGCGCTGGTGTGCGGCGCGTCCAGCAGGCCCAGCTGGGCCAGATCCTGCATCGTATTGCGGATCGAGGCCGGCGACAGCGCCACCCCGCCCTTGGAGATGGTGCGCGAGCCTACCGGCTCGCCGGTCTCGATGTACGACTCCACGACACGCCGGAAGATGTCACGGGCGCGCGCGTCCAGTTCGGCCAGCCCGGGCGTGCGGACGATCGGCCCTGGGAAGAGCTGCGTCATGCGCCAGCGCTCCGATCAAGCGTGACTTCGAAGACCCGGTCGGCGAACAAAAGCGGTCGGCCCCTTTCAAGTTCGGCTTCCAATAGGATAAGCGGCCACCCACACACATTCAAATCTCCCCGTCGATCAGGAGTTTCCCATGCGTCCGTCCGAACGCGCCCCCGACCAGCTGCGCGCCGTCACGCTGGAAACCGGCGTCAACCGCTATGCGGAGGGCTCGTGCCTGATCGGGTTCGGCCACACCAAGGTGCTGGTCACCGCCACGGTCGAGGAGAACGTCCCCGGCTGGATGCGCAACAAGGGCGCCGGCTGGGTCACGGCCGAGTACGGCATGCTGCCGCGCGCGACGCATACGCGCGGTCGCCGCGAAGCCGCCGCCGGCAAGCAGACCGGCCGCACCCAGGAGATCCAGCGCCTGATCGGCCGCTCCCTGCGCGCCGTCGTCGACCTGAAGGCGCTGGGCGAGCGCCAGATCACGCTGGACTGCGACGTCGTCCAGGCCGACGGCGGCACCCGCACCGCCGCCATCACCGGCGCCTGGGTCGCCCTGCGCCTGGCCACGAAGTACCTGCTGGACGAGGGCGTGCTGAAGACCGACCCGATCCTGGGCCAGGTGGCGGCCGTCTCGTGCGGTGTGTTCAACGGCGTGCCGGTTCTCGACCTCGACTACGAGGAAGACAGCAACGCCGAGGCCGACAGCAACTTCGTGCTGACCGGCGAGGGCGACATCGTCGAGATCCAGGCGACCGGCGAGAAGCGCGGCTTCACCCGCGCCGAGTTCGAAAGCCTGTACGGTCTGGCCGAGAAGGGGATCAACGAACTGTTCGCCCTGCAGCGCGCCGCGATCAGCCGTTAAGGTTCAGGGCTTGCCGAACCGGGGCGGCAGTCCCAGATTCGAGCTCCAAGTCTAGGAGTCTCGCGTGCCCACCCCGTTCGAAGGCTATGAAGTCGAAGCCCGCCTGCGTCCCTCGGCCGAAGCCTATCGCTTCGACCTCGACCAGGCGCTGGCCTCGATGGTGGCCCTGGAAGCCAGGGTTCCGGCCGACGCCTACACCGCCGCGATCCTCGGGACCGAACGGGTCGGCAACGGCGTCGTGATCAGCCTCGGCGGTCTGGTCGTGACCATGGCCTATCTGATCACCGAGGCCGAAGAGGTCGTTCTCACCCGCAATGACGGCCGGCGCGTGCCCGCCCATGTGCTGGGCCTCGACGTCCGCTCGGGCCTGGGCCTTGTTCAGGCGCTGGAGCCGCTGGACCTGCCGGCGATCAAAATCGGCAGCGCGCGCGACCTCGAAGCCGGCTCGGCGATCATCGCCGCCGGCGCCGGCGGCCGCGCCCACGCGGTGGCCGGACAGGTGCTGACCCGCATGCCGTTCGCCGGCTACTGGGAATACAAGCTCGACGACGCGATCATCACCGCGCCGGCTCACCCGCACTGGAGCGGCGCGGCCCTGATCGGTCCCAAGGGCGACCTCGTGGGCCTGGGGTCGCTGACCCTTGAGGGGCGTGATCAGAGCGGCGAGGCTCGCCCGCTCAACCTGTTCGTACCGGCCGAGCTGCTGCCGCCGATCCTCGATGATCTGGCGCGTGGCCGCAGCCCGCATCCGCCGCGCCCGTGGCTGGGAGTGTTCGCCCAGGACATGGAGAACCACGTCGTCATCGTGGGGATCTCGCCCAAGGGCCCCGCCGACCGCGCTGAACTGCGCGCCGGCGACCTGATCCTGGCCGTGGCCGGCAAGCCGGTTTCGGATCTGTCGGAATTCTACGACGCGCTCTGGGGTCTGGGCGAAGCCGGCGTCACGGTGCCGCTGAAGATCCTGCGCGAGGGCGACGCCTTCGAGATGGAGGTCCGCTCGATGGACCGCGCCAACCTGCTGAAGAAGCGGCGACTGAACTAGTCGTCGTTCGCGTCCGCCGGGCCGTACTCGAAGCTCAACAGATCCCCCGGCTGGCACTCCAGTTCGCGACAGAGTGCGTCCAGCGTCGAGAACCGCACCGCGCGCGCCTTGCCCGTTTTCAGGATCGACAGGTTGGCGATCGTCACGCCGACGCGGTCCGACAGTTCGGTCAGCGACATGCGGCGCTCCAGAAGCACGCGGTCGAGGTTCACGCGGACGGGCATTCAGGATCGCTCCGGATCAGATCGTGAGTTCGGCTTCGCGCCGCAGGCGCGCGCCCTCGCGGAAGACTTCGGCCAGGACGAACACCACCAGCACCGAGAACCAGGCGGTCAGGGTGAAGCTGTCGTCGATGACCTTGGCTTTCGGGGCCAGCCAGCGGGCGAGACCCGAAAAGACGTAACGGCCGACCTCCAGGCCCGCCAGCACCAGCCCGATCAGGCGCAGGCGCACGACATTGTCGGGGTGGAAGGGATCGCCGGCCGTCAGGGTGGCGAAGATCTTGCGCAAGCGCTCGACAATGACCATCCAGCCGCCGAGCAGCAGGGCCCAGGCCGCCAGGGCCCCGGCGAACAGCGGGCCGTTGCGGCTGACCGCCTCGACCGCGTCGCTGATCGGCAACATCGCGGCCAGCAATTCGGGATTGAAGCTGAACAGCAGCGCGATCAGCGTGAACAGCGACAAAAGACTGACGAAGATCCACAGCCCGACATAGATGACGTCGAGGATGATCTTCAGAAAACTCGAAACCGAGCCTGGCCCCAAGGCGCGCATGGCTGTTTCCCCCCACAGCGACGCTAAGCAACATGCCCCGCGTCGCGGGGAGACGTCAAAACGGCGAACGCGCCCCTAAAGCGTCTGCGCCAGGAACGCCACGGCCGACACCGGCACGGCCACGATCAGCGCGGCGGTGATGGCGGTCATGACGACCTTGTCGGCGATATGGAACAGACGGGCGGCGGACATCGCGTTTTCCAGTTTGAGAGACATGGCCAGGGCCGAAACATTCGCCCCCTCGCCACGCTAAACAAATAGGCCGGGTTTGCGGTTCCGCCAATGTCGTTTATCGAGAAACGATATTAAACTTTGGCAATGATCGGCGGCGGCGTGTCGCCCGCGCCATCGGCGCGCACTCAAGCCGTGGAGGGCTCGGTCGCGATCATCGAGGCGCGCTTGGAGACCGCGTCGTACCAGGCCGACAAGGCCGGGCGACCGGGACGCCAGGCGACCACCTGCCGCACGTCCAGATAGGCCAGCTGCACGGCGATCGCGATCTCGGCGATTTCGAACCGATCGCTGGGCAGATCCGCTGCTTCGAAAAGGTCGAGCGCGGCGTGAACCGCGCGCAGCTGGCGATCGAACAGGTCCTGACGGTGCTGCGCCTCGGGCCGCATGCGCTCGCGGACGATCAGCAGGGCCGCATCGCCCAAACCGTCGGCCGCCGCTTCGAGGGTCAGGGCCCGCCGCCGCGCCGGCTGGGCGTTCGGAATCAGGGTCGGCTCGGACAGTCCGTCCAGGAAGTCGACGATCACGGCGGAATCAAACACCGTCTCGCCGCCCTCCAGCACCAGGGTCGGCACCTTGTTCAGCGGGTTCAGCGCCCGGAGGCTTTCGTCCTGGAACGGCGCGATCGTCTCGAACGTCAGGCGCTCGGACAGCCCTTTTTCCATGGTCAGAACACGAACCTTGCGGGCAAACGGCGACAAGGGCGAGTAAAGAAGCCGCATCGATGGATTTCCTGGAGACGACGAATGGCGCTGAAGCTTGAAGTGGGAGCAAAGCTTGTGGCGGCCACCCACAATCCTGGCAAGGTCCCCGAGATCGCCGCCCTGCTGGATGGCCGGTTCGAGATCGTCACCGCCGGCCAGTTGGGCCTGCCCGAACCGGACGAAACCGAGAGCACCTTCGTCGGCAACGCGCTGCTGAAGGCCCGCCACGCCGCAGACCTGTCGGGCCTGCCCGCCCTGGCGGATGATTCGGGCCTGTCGGTCACCGCGCTGGACGGCGCGCCGGGCATCTTCTCCGCCCGCTGGGCCGGTCCGAGCAAGGACTTCGCCCTGGCCATGAAGAAGGTCGAGGCGCGCCTGGAAGAGACCGCGTCGGATGATCGCACCGCCTGGTTCACCTCGGCCCTGGCCGTGGCCTGGCCGAACGGCCCGGCGGTCGTGGTCGAAGGCCGCGTCGATGGAACCCTGGTGTTCCCGGGACGCGGGACGCGCGGCTTTGGCTATGACCCGATCTTCGTCCCCGAGGGCCACGCCCTGACCTTCGGCGAGATGGAGCCGGCCGCCAAGGACGCCATGAGCCATAGGGCCCGCGCCTTCGCCAAGCTGAAGGCGGCCCTGTTTGACTGATCCCCGCACCGAGGCCGTGGGGATCTATGTCCACTGGCCCTACTGCGCGCGAATCTGCCCCTATTGCGACTTCAATGTCGTACGCGATCGCGGACGGACCGACGAGCAGCGGGCCCTGGCGGACGCCATCGTCGCGGACCTGGAAGCGCAGCGCGCCCTGACCGGCGAGCGGCGTCTGCTGTCGATCTTCTTCGGCGGCGGCACGCCCTCGCTGATGGACCCGGCGCAGGTGGCGCGGGTGATCGAGACCGCCAAGCGCCTGTGGTCGCCGGCCGACGATCTTGAAATCAGCCTGGAGGCCAACCCCACGGACGCCGAGACCGATCGCTTCGCGGCCCTCGCCGACGCCGGAGTTCAGCGCCTGTCGCTGGGCGTGCAGGCGTTGGATGACGCTTCTCTCAAGGCGCTGGGCCGTAACCACGACGCCGGCGCGGCGCGGCGAGCCATAGCCGCAGCAGCCCGGGCCTTTCCCCGCCTGTCGATCGATCTGATCTACGCCCGCCCGGGCCAGACCGATTCGGCGTGGCGCGCCGAGCTCTCCGAAGCGATCGCCCTGGGCCCCGAGCACGTCTCGCCCTACCAGCTGACCATCGAGCCCGGCACCGCCTTTGACCGCGCGGTCGGGCGCGGAACCTTGGTCACGCCCGACGAGGACCTGGCCGCCACCCTGTTCGAGACCACCCAGGAAATCCTCGAGGCCGCCGGCTTCGACGCCTACGAGGTCTCCAACCACGCCCGGGGCGAGGCCGCCCGCGCGCGGCACAATCTCGTCTACTGGCGGGGCGTCGACTATGTCGGCGTCGGGCCGGGCGCGCATGGCCGCCTAGCCCTGCCCGAGGGCCGCGCCGCCACCACCGCCCATCGCGCCATCAAGGACTATATCGCCGCGGTCGGCGATCACGGCGTCGGCTTTCAGTCGGAGATCCTCACGCCCGAGGACGCGGCCCTGGAGCGACTGGTTCTGGGGATGCGGATCGACGCCGGGGTCGGCTTTGACGAGGTCGCGGTTCTGGGCCTTGACCCGGACGTCGCCAAGGTCCGCGATCTGGTCGAGACCGGCCTTCTGGTCGAGGATCGCGCGCGGCTGAGGGCGACGCGCGCGGGCCGGCTGGTGCTGGATCGGCTGACAGGCGCGCTCGCAACCTGATATGGGTTTGACTCAACCGAAGGACACCTAGCCCTTGAGTCGTCTGCTTCCCCCGCCAGCCCTGTCCGACGCGCCGCTCGCGCCCGGCCTCTATCTGGTGGCGACGCCGATCGGCAATCTGCGCGACATCACTCTGCGGGCCCTGGACGTGCTGGCCGGCTGCGACGTGCTGCTGGCCGAAGACACCCGGGTGACCGGCAAGCTGTTGTCGGCCTACGGGATCAGGACCCGGCTGGAACGCCATGACGAGCATGTGGCCGAGCGAGCGATTCCGGTGATCCTCGAGCGTCTGGCCGCCGGCGAGCGCGTGGCGCTGGTCTCGGACGCGGGCACGCCGATGGTCTCCGACCCCGGCTATCGCCTGGCCCGCGAGGCGATCGCCGCCGGCCATGACGTGATCCCGATCCCCGGCGCCTCGGCCGCCCTAGCCGCCCTGACCCTGGCCGGTCTGCCCACCGAGCGGTTCCTGTTCGCCGGCTTCCCGCCCCCCAAGAGCGCCGCGCGTCGGACCTTCTTAGAGGAGTTCGCCAACACCCGCGCCACACTGATCTTCTATGAGGGCGCCTCGCGGGTCGCCGACTGCCTCGCGGACATGGCGGCGGTGTTCGGCGGCGATCGTCCGGCCGCTGTGTGTCGCGAACTGACCAAGCTCTACGAGACCTGCGTGCGGGGGCCGCTCAGCGACCTCGCCGCCGATCCGCGCTTCGACGCCCCGAAAGGCGAGATCGTGATCCTGGTCGGGCCCGGGGTCGAAAAGGTCGCCAGCGCCGACGACGCAGAGGCCGCCTTGCGCGAAGCCATGGCCCGCCTGCCGCTGGGCGAGGCGGCCTCGGAAGTGGCCAAGGCGCTGGGCCTGTCGCGCAAGGATCTCTACCGCCAGGCGCTGGCGCTGAAGGAGCAGGCCTGATGGCGGCAGGCGTTCGCCAGGCGCGCGGAACCGCCGCGCGCAAGGTCGGGCGCCGCGCCGAGGTCATCGCCGCGCTCTGGCTGATGGCCAAGGGCTACCGCATCCTCGGCTTCCGGCTGGCGACGCCGCTTGGCGAAATCGACCTCCTGGCGCAACGTGGCAAGGTGCTGGCCGTTATCGAAGTCAAGCAACGCACCACCATCGAGGACGCCCTGGACGCCGTGAAGCCGACCCAGAGGGAGCGCCTGCGCCGCGCCGCAACGCATCTGGCCGCGCACCGCGCCGGACTGCGCGACCTGCTGGTGCGGCTGGACCTCATTGCAATGGCGCCCGGCAGGCCGCCGCGACACCTTCCCGACGCCTGGGGCGGAGCCTGAGATGACCCGGGAAGAGGCCGAGGCGATCCTGATTAAGGCGGGCGAAGGTCCCGACGAGGGCTTTCCGCTGTTCGAGGCCGCCCTGGCCTGCGCCGTGCACGATGACCCCAGCCGCGACACCAAGGCCGCCGTCGATCTGGCCCGTGACGCGGTCGAGCGTCTGCGCCGCCGCGCCGAGAGCGAGTCGCCTGAAGAGGCCGTGGCCGAGACCCTGGCGGGCGACCTGCGCCTAACCGGCGACGTGATCACCTATGATCATCCCGACAACGCCGACGTCATCGCCATCGCCCACCGTCGCAAGGGCCTGCCCGTGGCGCTGGGCGTCTTCTACCTGCACGCCGCCCGCGCCGTGGGGCTGGAGCTCTACGGCGTCGACTTCCCCGGACACTTCCTGCTGCGGATCGAGACCGATGAGGGCCCGCTGGCCCTGGACCCGTTCAGCGAGGGGCGCGTGGTGCTGCCGTCCGAGCTGTCGCGCCGGGCCCTGCGCACGGGGCTGATGCCCGACGTCGCCGCGCGGCTTGAGCTTCTGATGGCCCCGATCAGCGACCGCGCCGTGCTGATCCGCCTGCAGAACAACATCTTCGCTCGCGCCCAGCAGGCCAAGGACTGGCCCCGCGCCGAGCGCTCAGCCCTGCGCCGCGCCTTGCTCAACCCCAAGGACCACCGCCCCTGGCTGGACGTCGCAGCCGCTCGCGAGGGCCAGGGCGCTCTGGCCGGCGCGCTGCAGGCCCTGTCGCGCGCCCAGATCCTGGACGGCGGCGCGGCGATCGCGGCGCGGGCGGCGCGGGAACGGGTGCGGCTCAGACTCAATTGACCCGACACGAGGGCGCGCGGAGCGCGGTTCGGCGCACCGGGAAAGTGAAGTTTATAGTTGACTGTCTCGCCACTCACTTTTAGTGAAGTTGAAACTTCATCAAATTGGAACACCGCCATGACGATCCTGTTCGATGGCTTCGAGATCAAAGAGACCTTCGCCTGTTCGGTCGAGAAGCTGTTTTCGGCGTTCATCGACCCGGCGACCAAGCGCGGCTGGTACGCCGACGGCAATTCTTCTGCCACGCACGAAACGCTTGAATACAGCCTGGATGCGCGCGTGGGCGGGAAAGAGATCTTCCGCATCGTGTTGAACGACAAGACCCCGGTCCCCGGCCTGCAGGTTGATATGGAAGGCGAATTCGTCGCCCGCGAAGACAATATGCTTCTGGTCTGCCGGACGCGGATGATCACGGGCGGCAAGGTGGTCTCGATCGCCAACGAGGCGTTCGAGTTCGCGGCCGAAGGCGACAAGGCCAGCCTGAAGCTGACCCAACAGGGCGCCTATCTGGAGGGCTCCGACGGCCCTCTGCTGCGCCGGAACGGACACGAGCAGCTTCTCGCTGGTCTCCATCGCTATCTGGAGGCCTAACCCATGCGTGTTGCGACCAGCGGGGCGCCGCGCGAAGAGATCGAGGGCCTTCTGGCCGCGCTTGGCGATGGCACGCGGCGAAAGATCTTCTTTTCGCTGATGGAGCGCGAGCAGAGCGTCAAGGATCTGGCCACCCCGCTCGGCATCACGCTGACGGGCCTGGGTCAGCATGTTCGGATTCTCGAGAGCGCCCGCCTGGTCAGCACGCGCAAGGTGGGCCGCGAGCGGATTTGCACGGTCGACCCCGAGGGTCTGGAGCGGCTCGAAGCGTTCGCCCGTCTCCAGAAGACCCTGTGGCGGTCGCGCTTCGACGCCCTGAGGCGAACCGTTGAGGGCGACTAAGAAGAGATGGTGAGCGGACATTCGCTCAAGAAGTCCGCTCGCAATCTCGTCATTCGCGCTTAACTAGACGCTCGCCGCCCTCTAGGTCTGGGCGGCGTCGAGAAAACCCCAGGAGCCCCCATGTCGCTGCGAGTCGCCGTCCAGATGGATCCCATCCTGGGGATCAATATCGACACCGACACGTCCTTCCTGATGATGATGGAAGCCCAGAGCCGCGGCCACAAGCTGTGGTTCTACACCCCCGACAAGCTTTCGCAGGAAGACGGCCGGGTGTTCGCGCGCGCCCAGCCGGTCGAGGTGTTCGCCGATAAGGGCGCGCACGCCAGGCTGGGTGAGACCGTGGTGCTGGACATGAAGGACGACATCGACGTCGTCCTGATGCGCCAGGATCCGCCGTTCGACATGGCCTACATCACGGCCACGCACTTCCTGGAGAAGGTCCACCCCCACACCCTGGTCGTGAACAATCCCGCCGAGGTGCGCAACGCGCCCGAGAAGCTGTTCGTCACCGACTTCCCAGGGGTGCAGCCGCCGACCCTGATCACCAGCGACCATGAAGCGATCTACGACTTCCGCGCCCGGCACGGCGACATTGTGCTGAAGCCCCTCTATGGCGGCGGCGGCTCGGGCGTGGCGCGTCTGCTGGCCGATGATCCCAATCTCGACGCCCTCCTGGAACTGCACGCGATGATCGGCCGCGAGCAGGTCATCGCGCAGAAGTTCGTTCCCGCCGTCAGCAAGGGCGACAAGCGCGTGCTGCTGGTCGATGGCGAGCCCGTGGGCGCGATCAACCGCGTTCCGGCCAGCGGCCAAGTCCGCTCGAACCTGCGCGTCGGCGGCCGCGCCGAGGCGGTGGAGCTGACCGCCCGCGACCTGGAGCTTTGCAAGATCATCGCCCCGGAACTGAAGCGTCGCGGTCTGCTATTCGTGGGCATCGACGTGATCGGCGAGTACCTCACCGAGATCAACGTCACCTCGCCCACGGGCGCCCAACAGCTGAAGCGGTTTACCGGTATCAACGCCGCCGAAGTACTTTGGAATCGGATCGAGGACATTCGGGCGAACGGTGGGTAACTCTGCGTAAACGGCAAGATTTCCCGAAACGTTCGTTTTTCGTTCTTGCTCCATTTCGCCAGCTATGTTGCTCCTTGTGGATAAATTGAAGTTCCTCAAGGAGTTACGATGGCCGCCAGGGTCGTCACCGTCGCGTTCGAAGGCGTCGAGGCCCGGAGGGTCGATGTCGAGGTCCAACTGACGACCGGCCAGCACGCCTTCGTGGTGGTGGGGCTGGCCGACAAGGCGGTCGCCGAAAGCCGCGAACGGGTGCGCGGCGCCTTCGCCGGCCTTGGCCTTTCGTTGCCCGGCAAGCGCATCGTCGCCAACCTGGCGCCGGCCGACCTGCCCAAGGAGGGCGCGCACTTCGACCTGCCGATCGCGCTTGCGGTGATGGCGGCCCTGGGCGTCATCCCTTTGGACGCGCTGGACGGCTGGGCGGCGATGGGCGAGCTGTCTCTGGACGGCCGCATCGTGCCCGCCGCCGGCGCCCTTCCCGCCGCCATGGCGGCGGGGGCCATGGACCTGGGGCTTATCTGCCCCGAAGCCTCGGGACCGGAAGCGGCCTGGGCCGGCGGCACGCGGATCCTGGCGCCGCGCTCGCTGGTGGCGCTGATCAACCACTTCCGAGGTAGCCAGATCCTCTCAGCCCCGACGCCGGGCCCGATCATCGAGGGCGAGCCGCCCAGGGACCTGCGCGACGTCAAAGGCCAGGAACACGCCAAGCGCGCGTTGGAGATCGCGGCGGCCGGCGGCCACAACCTGCTGTTCTGTGGTCCGCCGGGCTCGGGCAAGTCGATGCTGGCCCAGCGCCTGCCTGGCCTCTTGCCGCCCCTGACCTCGGCCGAGCTGCTGGAGACCTCGATGGTCCATTCGGTGGCGGGGCTCATCGCCCGGGGCACGCTGACGCGCGCGCGGCCCTTCCGCGCTCCGCACCACAGCGCCAGCATGGCCGCCCTGACCGGCGGCGGGCATCGCGCCAAGCCGGGCGAGGTCTCTTTGGCGCACAATGGCGTCCTGTTCCTGGATGAACTGCCCGAGTTCGGCGTCCAGGCGCTGGACAGCCTACGCGGTCCGCTGGAGACGGGCGAGGTGATGGTCGCGCGCGCCAACGCGCATGTGCGCTATCCCGCCAAGGTCCAGCTGGTCGCGGCGATGAACCCCTGTCGCTGCGGCCACGGCGGCGCCGGGCGCGGCGCTTGCGGCAAGGCCCCCCGGTGCCAGAAGGACTATCAGGGCCGCATCTCGGGCCCCCTGCTCGACCGGATTGATCTGGCCGTCGACATGCCCGCCGTCACCGCCGCCGATCTGGCCCTGCCGCCGCCGGTCGAAGGCTCCGCCGAGATCGCCGCGCGCGTGGCGCGGGCCAGGGCCTTGCAGGTCGACCGCGCCGAGGCGCTGGGAGCCGCCGATGGCCTGAACGGCCGCGCCGAGGGGGCGTTTCTGGAAAAGATCTCAGGGCTCGACACGGCAGGGCGGGACCTGCTGTCCCGCGCCGCCGAGGCCGGACGCATCAGCGCCCGCGGCTGGACCCGGGTGCTACGCCTCTCCCGCACCATCGCCGACCTGGAGGGAGTCGATAGCGTCAAGCGGGTTCATGTCGCCGAGGCCCTGGCCTATCGGCGCACCAGCGCGGCGGGCGACGAAGACGTCGGCCCGCCGTCTCGCCGGATCGAAAACACGTCTAGAAGCGTTGGCTGAGCCCGATCTGGGCCAGCCGGGGCGCGCCCGGCAGAATGCCGCGTGACCGGTCGGCGATGTAAAGCTTGTCGCCGATGTTCTTGACGGCCAGGAACAGCGTGGTGCGATCGCCGAACGGACGGGTGTTGAGACTGGCGTTCCAGACGGTGGCGGACTTGATCAGGCCCCGTTGACCGTCGGCGGTCTGGGCCACCGTGTTCAGATCGTCGGTGAACATCTTCCCGGTGTGCTGCACCTCAAGCTGGACGTCGGTGTGGACGCCGAAGCTGTAGCCGATCGCCGCCGAGGCCAGCCACCGCGGCGCATAGGGCAACCGGTTGCCCGACACAGAGACCCCGCCAAAGCCGCTGACGCTGGAGCGACGCGTGCCCACGAAGGCGGCGTCGGGCAGCCAGGTGAGGGCCGACCGGAAGAAGACGTCGTCCCCTCGGATCATGCCCATCTCGCGCAGCGAACCCTTCAGCGACAGCTCCACGCCCTGGTGACGGGTCTTGCCGCCGTTGGTCAGGGTGGCGCCGACGCCGCCGGCCACCGAGGCGGGGATCACCTGGTTGTCGAAGTCCATACGGAAGGCGTTGATGTCCACAAAGAGGCCGGGCCGGACCGCGCTACGATAGCCGATCTCGCTGTTGACGCTCTCCTCGGCGTCGATGTCGACCACGCCGCCCGTGCCGCTGACAATGTCCTCAGCCCTCGGCGGGGCGAAGCCACGGTGCACGCCGCCATAGAGGTAGGCCCCCGGCTTGACCGCCCAGGCAAAGCCCAGACCCGGGATCACTTCGGACAGGTCGGTCTCGCCGGTCGTCCCGTTCAGCCGGTTGACCCGCCGGTAGTCGATCTGTTCGACCCGCAGGCCCGGATTCACCGTCAGGCGGTCCCAGGTCAGGCTGAGGCTGACAAAGCCGGCGCTGGCCTCGCCATAGCGCAGATTGTTTTCACGAACCCCGCCGTTCACCGAGGTTCCCGCTGTCCGCGCGGTGGGTCGATCGCCGTTCAACTGCAGCCGGTTCTGCCGTTCCCATTGATGGCGCGCGCCCGCCTCGATCACCGCCTGGGCGCCGGCCAGCGTGCCCGTCCAGGTCAGGCGGGTGTCGAGGCCATAGGTGTTGTACTCGCGCAGGCGGCCTTCATTGCCGCAGGTGGTGTTCAGATTGGCCATGCCGCCGCACGCCGGATCGCTGGCGTCGTTGGGTCGCTGGCCGGAGTTTGAGGATTGCCGCCACCAGTCGCGGTCGAACCAGAGGCTATAGGCCGAAGTCTTGAGATTGAGAGCCTCCGACAGCGTCCAGCCGTGGGTGATCGCCGCGGTCGCGCGCTTGATCTTGAAATGGTCGTTGGCGAAGGGGTTCTGCCGGGGATCGGCCGCATACTCCGCCGCCGTCAGGCCCGAATAGGTCACCTGGCTGTCCTCGGTGGCATGGCCGACCCGCAGGGCGATGGCGTGGTGCGCCGACAGCCGCCCCTCAAGCTTGCCCCAAAAGTCCTGGATCTCCAGCGCCGTGTTGTCGCGAACGCCGTTCGAACGCGTGCGGTTGGCGTGACCGATCGCAGCGAGTTCGCCCAGGACCGGGCCGCCGATCTTCAGGTCCAGCTCCCGATAGCCGCGCCCGCCACCAGCCATGAACAGGTCGCCGCCAAAGGTCTCCGGCGCGCTGGGAGTGATGAAGTTGATGACTCCGCCCACGGTGTTGGGGCCAAACCGGATCTGGCTGGCGCCCTTGAGGGTTTCGATGCGGACAAACCGACGAAACGGCGGCGTCGAGTAGCTGGCGTTGTCCGTGTAGGGGGCGTAGCTCAGCGGCAGGCCGTCCTCCAACTGCAGAATCTTGGTCGATCGGGTGGGCGCCAGACCGCGAATCCCGATGTTGGGACGCAGGCCAAGGCCCTCCTCATCGCGCGCATAGACACCGGGCACTTGGCGCAGGGCCTCATTGACGGTCAGGACGCGAGACCGTTCCAGGTCGGCCTCGTTCACCACATGGCTCGAACCGGCGATCCTGAGACGCTGGGCGCCTCGCCCCAGCACCAGCACCTCGCTGATCTCGGTATCAGCCTTTGCGTCCAAGGGCGCGGCTTCCTTCGCATTCGCCCCGAACGCCGGGCCCAGCAGGGCCAGGACGGAAAGGGACGCCCCGAAACGGACGGCGTGTCGATGGGAGCGGATCACGATGGACACCTATGACTCTGAGCAGATCGATCCCGTCGGACCGAGCGGTGCCTGTTAGTAAGTCTGAGTGTCACTCGCAATAGAATGATGCGACTGACTTGCAATTGCTCAAGCCATTGTATCGCCTCCGACACACAGAAAGCCCCCGCAGGCCTGTCGGCTCGGGCTGATCCAGCTGTCCAGGCGCTCTTGAACCGGGCGTTAAGCCGCGTCGGCTATCCCTGTCCGGCATGAGCGACAGCAGATCCGACGACCGCCATCCCAGCGTCACGCCCGAGCAGCTGGCGACTCTTAGCCACGAGTTCCGTACGCCCCTGAACGGTGTGCTGGGCATGGCGAGGCTCCTGGAAAACACCAAGCTGACCGCCGAGCAGCGGTCCTATGTCACCGCCCTGCGCGAGAGCGGCGATCACCTGCTGTCGCTGGTCAATGACGTGCTGCACTTCGCCCGCCTGGGCGCGGCCGCGATCGAGCTGTCGCTGGCCCCGGTCGATATCGAGGGCCTGCTGCGGCAGGTCGCCGAGCTGATGAGCCCGCGCGCTCACGAGAAGGGCGTCGAGATCGCCTGGGCCGTCTCCTCGCCCCTGCCGACGATCCTGGCCGACGAGGGCCGGCTTCGGCAGATCCTGCTGAACTTCGCCGGCAACGCCGTGAAGTTCACCGAAGCCGGCGGCGTGCTGCTGACCGCCAGCGCCATCGACGGCGGGCGTATCCGCTTCTCGGTGGCCGACACCGGCCCCGGCGTCGCGCCAGACGCCCGCGCCCGCATCTTCGAAGCCTTCGTCCAGACCGACGTCACCCACGCCACCCAGCTGGGCGGCGCGGGCCTGGGCCTGGCCATCGTCTCGCGGCTCTCGGCCGCCATGGGCGGCGCGGTCGGGGTCGGCGGCGAGCTGGGCCAGGGCGCGGAGTTCTGGTTCGAGGCGTCGTTCGCCACAGCCGCCGCCCCCGTGCGGGCCGCGCCGCTGGAGGGCCGCAACGTCGCCATCGCCTCGCCCAACGCCATTGTCCGCGCCGCCACGGCCCGCCAGATCGAGGCGGCGGGCGGACGCGCCTACGCCGCCGTCGACATCGCCTCGGCCCTGGCCGGCGCGCCCGCCGACGCGGTGCTGCTGATCGACGCGGCCCTCTCAGGGCCACGCGGCGCCCTGAAGCCGCCCGCCGGCCGCCGCTCGGTGGTGCTGCTGACGCCCGAACAGCGCGACCGCATCGACCGCCTCAAGGCCGCCGGGTTCTCGGGCTATCTGATCAAGCCGCTACGCGCGGCCTCGCTGGTCGCCCAGGTGCTGCAAGCGACGACGGCTGATGGTGTGGCCGAGGACGAGCCCGCCCACGACGACCGCATCGCCGGCGCCGTCGCCAGCGGCGCGCCGGTGCTGCTGGCCGAGGCCAATCCGATCAACACGCTCCTGCCCCGCACCCTGCCGGAGCGCGAAGGCTGCATCGTCGACCGCGTCGCCGACGGCGAGCAGGCCATCGCCGCCGCCTCGGCCGGGGTCTATGACCTGATCCTGATGGATCTGCGGATGCCGGGCCTGACCGGGATCGAGGCCGCCCGCGCCCTGCGCGCCAAGGGTGTCGCCACCCCGATCGCCGCCCTGACCGCCGACGCCTTCGACGAGGACCGCCGCACCTGCCTGGCGGCGGGCATGGACGACTTCCTGGTCAAGCCCCTGACCCAGGAGGCCCTGCGCGACGCTCTGAAGCGCTGGACCACCGGCGGCGTCTTGGGCGGCTGGACGAAACCCGCGACGCGAGCCAAGGTCGCCGGCTGATACGGGGGGCGTCCCCCGCTGGGGGATCGCCGCATGTCCGAAGACGCTTCCGAGAAGAAACTGTCGATCCTTGGCGCGTTCGCCGATCGTCGTATTCTGGTGATGCTCGCGCTGGGCTTCTCGGCGGGCCTTCCCAACCTGCTGGTTTTCGACACCCTCTCTGCCTGGCTCCGTGAGGACGGCGTCTCGCTTGAGATCATCGGCTTCTTCAGCCTGGCGACGATGGCTTACGCGGCCAAGTTCCTGTGGGCGCCCCTCGTCGACCGCGTGAAGATTCCTTTCCTCACGGGTTGGCTGGGGCACAGGCGCTCTTGGATGCTGGTCGCTCAGGCCGCGATCATGCTGGGTCTCTGGCTGATTTCCGGCCAGTCGACCGCAAGCGGCCTGGGGGCTATCGCCGCGATGGCGGTGTTCGTCGGCTTCTCCGGCGCAACCCAGGACATCGTCATCGATGCTTGGCGCATTGAGGCTGGGGAGGACGCTAGACAGGGCGCCATGGCGGCCGCATATCAGTGGGGCTATCGCATCGCCATTGTGGTGGCCGGGGCGGTGCCGCTGCTATTGGCGGAGGCCAAGGGATGGAACTTTTCGTACGCGGTCATGGCCGGCTTGATGCTGGTCGGCGTAGCGGGCGTGCTTGGCGCCCCTAGAGAACAGAAACACGTCATCCGCCCGATTCACACCGAGGGGGTCCCCGCCCGCCCGGTGCGCGACGTGGTCGAATGGCTTTGTCGTGGCGCCATCTTCGTCGTCGGCGCCCTAGTCGTCGGCTCAGGACTTTCCGGCAACGCCACGCCGTTGACCTTCCTAAGCACGCCGCTCGGCTCACCAGACGCATTTGGCCTAGCTGGACTATGGAAGACGCCGCCCACCGGCACGCTCCTGCAAGTTGGTGCCGTCGTCGTGGGACTAGCGGTAATCGTTATCGCCTGCTGGCCGATTCCGAAGACGCCGACCCGCCCCGGGGCCTATCTGTCGCAATCCTTCGGCGCGCCGCTGATCGACTTCTTCCGCCGCCACCGCAGCACCGCCGCCCTGATCCTGGCCCTGATCTGCTTCTACCGGCTTGCCGATTTCGTGCTGAACATCATGAACCCGTTCTACCTGGACCTGGGGTTCACCAAACCTGAGATCGCAGAGATCCGCAAAGTCTTCGGGACGATCATGTCGATGATCGGCGTGCTGGCCGGCGGGATCGCGATCGCCAAGCTGGGCCTGATCCGCTCGTTGATCATCGGCGCATTCGCAGGCCCCCTGAGCAACCTGATCTTCGCATGGCTCGCCATGCAGGGGCACGATGTTCGCGCCCTGATTATCGCCATCAGCTTTGACAACGTCGCTCAAGGTTTCTCCGGCGTCGCGCTGATCGCCTACATGTCGAGCCTCACCGGCCAAGGCTTCACGGCGACCCAGTACGCGCTTTTCTCCTCGCTCTACGCATTGCCCGGGAAGGTCATCGCCACACTCTCCGGCCGGATTGTCGAGAGCTCGGCGCGCGCGGCGGAGGCCGGCGGCCCCTTTGCCGTGCTCAAGCCGCTATTCGCCAATATGACGCCGGACGCCTTGGTCTCGGGCGCCGCCAAGACCGGCGTGTCGCCCGCAGCGCTGGGCAGCGGCTACATGGTGTTCTTCTTGTACTCGACGCTGATCGGCGTCTTTGCGATTGCGCTCACCTTCGCCGTGGCCCGTCGAACACTCGCTGAAGACGCCGCGCGAGAAGCGCCCTCAGGCGACAACACCTAAACCGCCAGGCACACCACCTGGGCCACCCGCAGGTCGCGGCGCAGGCCGTCGGCGACGCGGCCGTAGTTCTCGGTGGTGATCGGCTCGCTGGGGGCGAACTCCGAGGCGGCGGGGCGACGGTGCGAGCCGAGCACGGCCTTCAGGGTTTCAGGTGCGGTCGTGTAGATGCGGCCCCGGCGCGGGGCCTCGGCCACGGTGACGCCGATGACCCGTCCTGCGGCGTCGAGCGCGGGCGCGCCCGAAAGGCCCGACAGCGTGCCCTTCAAGGTGTCGGTGCGCCCGACCTCGGCCCAGACCAGAACGGGCTCGGTGCGTGCGCCCCGACCGTGGACGACCAGATTCTCGCGTCCCAGCAGTCGCGAGGCGGCCTCGCCGGGATGGCCCTGGGGGAAACCGGGGTGATAGGCGCGCGCGCCCCGGCGCAGCGGCTCGTCCAGCCCCATCGGCACGGCCGGCGCGCCGCCTTCGGTAGTCAGCACGGCGGCGTCGGCGCGGGTGTCGACATGGACCTTGGCGGCCACGCCCCGTCCGTCAGCCACGACGATGGCGGCCTGCTTGCAGCCGTCGACCACATGGCGGGCGGTCAGCCAGACGCCGTCGTCGCCGACCGAAAAGGCCGTGCCCGAGCCCGGCGTGGGCTTGTCAGGCACCTGAACCACGATCGAGGGATCGAAGGGCGAGGACGGTCCCAGCGGCAAGCCTTCCTCGCCCGGCACGGGCGGCGGCGGCGGCGGCGCGTCCGACCGCTCCTGACGACCGACAGCGACGATCACCAGGGCGCTCACCGCCGCAGCATAGACCAGCCAGTCGGGAAGCTTGGGGAAATGCACCGGACGACCTCCAGGCGCGAGTGTATCAGCCGCCCACCGCTGCGGCCAGGATCAGCGCCACGCCCAGCTTTGCCCCAACTAGGAGGGCGGCGGCGGCGACCTCGCCCTCGTTGATGCGCTCGGGCAGCCCTTTGAGCAGCATGTCGGTGATGCGGAAGACCAGCAGCTGCACCGCGATGGTGGCCGCGCCCCAGATGACGATCTCGGTGACCGACGTCGACGCCCGCAGGGACACGGCCAACGGAATCGCCAGACCCACGAACACCCCGCCCAGCGACAGAGCGGCGGCGGAGTTGCCCTCGCGGATCAGGGTGATTTCCTTGTGCGGGGTCAGCAGGGCGTAGAGCGCCGCGCCCAGGATCAGCATGACCAGGGTCACGCTCGCATGCAGCAGGGTGATCGGAAAACCGGTGGCGAAGGCCTGGACCTCGGGCGACTGGAGCTGGGACGGCATGGACGCTAATGACCCCGATAATCGTGCTGACCCCTGACTAACACGGGTCGGCAAGGCTTGCGTAGGGGGCGCCCGTCTCCGGCGAGCGGCGGCCTTAAGCCGCCTCGTCCTCGTCGTCGTCGGACAGCACGCCCGCCATCGCCGCCAGCGACAGCTTGCGCAGCGCCGAGGCGCGGACCTTTTCGCTCTCGCTCTTCAGCTGACCGCAGGCGGCGAGGATGTCTCGGCCGCGCGGGGTGCGGATCGGCGAGGAATAGCCGGCCTTGTTGAGGATCGCGGCGAAGGCCTCGATCGTCGCCCAGTCCGAGCACTGGTAGTCGCTGCCAGGCCAGGGATTGAACGGGATCAGGTTGATCTTGGCCGGGATGCCCTTGATCAGCTTGACGAGGGCGCGCGCCTCTTCGGGACTGTCGTTGACGCCCTTCAGCATCACATATTCGAAGGTCACGCGGCGGGCGTTGCTAAGGCCCGGATAGGCGCGGATGCCGGCCATCAGCTCGGCGATCGGGTACTTCTTGTTCAGCGGCACCAGAACGTCGCGCAGCGGGTCGTTGGTGGCGTGCAGGCTGATCGCCAGCATGGCCTGGGTGGTCGAGCCCAGCTTTTCCAGCATCGGCACGACACCCGAGGTCGAGACCGTGATCCGACGACGCGAGATGGCGATGCCCTCGTTGTCGCTGATGATCTCGATGGCGTCGGCCACCTGGCCCAGATTGTAGAGCGGCTCGCCCATGCCCATGAACACGATGTTCGAGAGCTGGCGGTCCTCCTTGTCGGACGGCCATTCGGCCAGGTCGTCCTTGGCCACCTGCACCTGGGCGACGATCTCGGCCGCGGTCAGGTTTCGCACCAAGGGCTGGGTGCCCGTGTGGCAGAAGCTGCAGTTCAGCGTGCAGCCGACCTGGCTGGACACGCACAGGGCGCCGGCGCGGCCGACGCCGGGGATGTAGACGCTCTCGACCTCGATGCCCGGGGCCATGCGGATCAGCCACTTGCGCGTGCCGTCCTTGGACACCTGGCGCTCGACGATCTCGGGGCGGGCGATGGTGAAGGCTTCAGCCAGACGCGCGCGGGTTTCCTTGGCCACGTCGCTCATGTCGGCGAAGTCGGTGACGCCGCGATGGTGCATCCAGCGGAAAATCTGGGTGGCCCGCATCTTGGCCTTGCCGTGCTCAACCACGCCGCTCTCGACCAGCGCCGCGATCAACTGCGGGCGCGTGAGACCCGACAGGTTGACCAGGGGCTTGGCGACGGGTTGGGCGGGCGTCGTCTCGGATGAGACGCGCGACAGGTCGAGGGTGACGCTCAAGGGGATGTCCGGCTCTTCGGGGTCGAGGCGGGTCTATAGCAGATCAGGGCCGGTTTTCCAAAAAGGACGGCCTGCGACCAAATTCCTGTCATCCCGGCCGCAGCGAAGCGGAGAGCCGGGACCGCCACGAACGCGGAGCTTCCGGCGGTCCCGGATCAGCGCGCTGCGCGCTTGTCCGGGATGACAACTTTAGCAGCTACACCTTCCTGAACCGGCTTCCCTGGCTGGCCATCAGGGCCAGGGCCCAGTCGTCGGGGACGATCTTGGCGATGGCGGCGATGGCCTTGTTGGGCGCGCCGGGCACGCAGATCGAGCGGTTGGCCTCGGCGGCCTCGTAACCGGCGGCGGCGACCTCGTCGGCCCCAAGCCACATCCACTCGGGCACGCCCTGGCTGACCTGGGCGCGGGTGCCGTTGACGTCATGGAACTCCGAATAGGTGAAGCCAGGGCACAGGGCGCTGACATGGACCCCGTTGGCCAGGTTCTCCAGGTGCAGGCTCTGGGAGAACTTCACCAGAAAGCCCTTGGTCGCCGCGTAAAGCGTGTGGCCGGCCGCGCCGGGGACCAGGCCCGCCAGCGAAGCGACATTGACGATGCGGCCGAACCTGCGCTCGACCATGCCCGGCAGAACCTTGTGGGTCATTTCGCAGACGCTGGTCAGCATCAGCTGCAGGAACTTGGCCTGATCCGCCCAGCTGGTGGCGTCATAGGTTCCGGGCAGGCCATAGCCGGCGTTGTTGATCAGGGCGTCGACCTCCCGGCCCTGCTCGGCGATCGCAGCGAGGACGGCGCCGACACCGGCCGGTTCGGCGAGATCGGCGGGGATCGCATAGGCCTCGACGCCCGAGCGCAGCTTGATCTCGGCGGCCAGGCCCTCAAGGCGGTCGACCCGGCGCGCGGTCAGGGCCACGTCATAGCCGTGGCTGGCGTAGATGCGGGCGGAGGCGGCTCCGATGCCGGCGGAAGCGCCGGTGATCAGGGCGAGACGACGGGCCATGAGATGGGAATCCAGTGGAAGGCGAGACTTCGCTGGAGACGAGCACGGCCCGCGATTTGGTTCAAGCAACCGTCCAAAGCCGGCGCGCGCGCTACTGAAGCCCGACCAGCAGGTCCGCGACCGTAATCTGGGAGAGCCGCTCGGCGGCGGCCTGGTCGGCGGAAAGAATCGCGGCGCGGACTGCGTCCGGGATCTTCTCGCCCACCGGGCAGCCCTTCACGCCCTTGGGCGCGACGCCCAGATGAGCGCAGCCATTGACGGCCCGGAGCACCACGTCGAGCGTGATGGTCTCGGCGGGCTTGAGCAGCCAGGCGCCGCCATTGGCCCCGGCGCGGGCGCCGATCAGGCCGGCCTTGCCCAGCATGGCGGTGACCCGGCGCACGACAACGGGATTGGTCGGCACCGAGGCGGCCAGTTCGGCGCTGGCCACGGCGCGCTCGGCCGAGAAGGCCGCCTTGTGGGCCAGATAGGCCAGGGCGTGGGCCGCGACGGGGAATTTCTGACTGTCCGACATCTCAACCCGGGAACGTAAGGTGGCCGCCCACGCGTTCAACCGAAAACTGCCCTGCGCCGAAAGCCTTCATCGATGGCAGGACCGAATGACGCAACGCAGCGTGACGATTGAACCCGGCGCGGTTTGGGTGTATCGCGCCGCGCTTGATCGCGATATGGGTCGGCCAGCAGCGTTTTGCGAGGGCTCCCCGGAGGGATTACATGGCTTCCGAAGCCCCTCACGCTTCCGCACCCGACTGTGCGCCCGCGTCTTCCGACATTCCGCAGCAGGACGGTGGCTCGACCAACGGCCACGGCCATGACCTCAAGGGCCACGGCTTTTTCGCCCTGGCCCTGGGCTCGGTCGGCGTGGTCTTCGGCGACATCGGCACCAGCCCGCTCTACGCCTTCAAGGAAGCCCTGGCGGCGGCCTCGCATGACGGCGTCACCCGCTCGGAGATCTTCGGCGTGGTGTCCCTGGCCCTGTGGGCCATGTTCCTGATCGTGACGATCAAGTACGTCGTCTTCATCATGCGCGCCGACAACAAGGGCGAGGGCGGCGTGCTGTCGCTGATGGCCCTGGCGCAACATGCCATGGGCAAGCGCACCACCCTGGTCTTCGTCCTGGGCGTAGCCGGCGCGGCGCTGTTCTATGGCGACGCGGTGATCACCCCGGCCATGTCGGTGCTGTCGGCGGTCGAAGGCCTTCGCACCATTCCCGCCCTCGAGCATGGCGTGACCAACGAGGTCGTGCTGCTGATCGCCACGGTGATGCTGCTGGGCCTGTTCTTCATCCAGAGCCGGGGCACGGCTTCGGTCGGCAAGCTGTTTGGACCGGTCTGCGCCGTATGGTTCGGCGTCATGTTCTCGTTGGGCTTGATGAACCTGCTGGGCAACCCCGGCATCCTGATGGCCGTCAGCCCCTATTATGCGGTCGAGTTCCTGGCCGAACACGGCCTGACGGGCTTCATCGTGCTGGGCGCGGTGTTCCTGACCGTGACCGGGGTCGAGGCCCTGACCGCCGACATGGGCCACTTCGGCCGCTGGCCGATCCAGGCCGCCTGGCTGTTCTTCGTGCTGCCGTGCCTGGCCATGAACTATCTGGGTCAGGGCGCCTTCGCCCTCACGACGCTTGAAACCGCACAGGCGGCCGGCAAGTCGATGCCGGAGCTGAACTGGTTCTTCGAGATGGCGCCCGAGGCGCTGCGCCTGCCGCTGGTGCTGCTGGCCGGCGCGGCGACCGTGATCGCCAGCCAGGCCGTCATCACCGGCGCCTTCTCGCTGACCCAGCAGGCCATCCAGCTGGGCCTGCTGCCGCGCCTGGACGTGCGTCGCACCTCGGAAACCCAGTCGGGTCAGATCTTCGTGCCGCAGCTCAACACCATGCTGCTGCTGGGCGTGCTGGCCATCATGTTCACGTTCCAGACGTCCTCGGCCCTGGCCCACGCCTACGGCCTGGCCGTGACCGGCACGATGATCGTCACCACCTGCATGGCCTTCATCGTCATGCGCAAGCTGTGGAAGTGGAGCATGCCGATGGCGCTGATGTTCCTGGTGCCGTTCCTGGCCCTGGACATCACCTTCCTCAGCGCCAACGCCCTGCGCTTCTTCTCGGGCGGCTGGCTGCCGGTGCTGATCGGCGCGGCCCTGTTCACGATCATGGCCACCTGGGTGCGCGGCAGCCAGATCCTGACCGACAAGACCCGTCGCGACAGCCTGCCCGTCGCCGACCTGATGGACATCCTGCGCGCCCGCGCCCCGCACCGCGCGCCGGGCACGGCGATCTTCCTGACCTCGGACCCGGACATGACGCCGGTGGCCCTGATGCACAACCTCAAGCACAACAAGGTGCTGCACGAGCGCAATGTCATCCTGACCGTCCGCACCGCCGAGACGCCGCGTGTGTCGGAGGAGGAGCGGGTCAAGATCGAGAAGGTCAACGACGACTTCAAGAAGGTCGTGGTCAACTACGGCTTCATGGAAAGCCCGAACATCCCCAAGGCCCTGGCCGTGTGCCGCAAGCAGGGCCTGAAGTTCGACATCATGGCCACCAGCTTCTTCCTGGGGCGCCGCTCGATCGTGCCGTCGGCCAACAGCGGCATGCCGCTGTGGCAGGACCGCCTCTTCATCTACCTGATGCGGAACGCCGCCAACCCGACGGACTTCTTCAAGATCCCGCCCGGCCGCGTGGTCGAGCTGGGCGCGCAGGTGACGGTCTAGGCGATGGAAACGGCCCTGCGGATCCTCGGCGACGGTCTGTCGATCGCCGCCCTGACCATCATCGCCACCACCGCCCACGGCGCGTGGAAGCGGATCCCCGCCGGGACGAGCGTGCCGATCGTCTGGACCCGCGAGGGCAAGCCCGCGCTTCGGCTCACCAAGGCCGCCGGCCTGCTGTGGATCCCGGTGGCGTCCATGGCGATCATCTTCGCCTTCACCCTGTCAGGGACGACCTTCCGGGCGGAGGGGCTGGAGGCGGTGATGGTGTTCTGCGTGCGCGCCACCCTCGGCGCCGTCCTGGCCATGGCCCAGCTTTTCCACCTGCGCTCCGTCATCAAGACGTTGCAGGACGAGGGCCAGCTCTAGCGGCCCTATTTACGCTTGACCCGCGCGGGCTTTCGCCGTTGAAGGCGCGCGACTTTGTGTTTCCTCGATAAGGACCCCGCTCATGGCCGACAAGTCCGTGAAGAAGGTCGTGCTCGCCTATTCGGGCGGTCTCGACACCTCGATCATCCTCAAGTGGCTGCAGACCGAGTACGGCGCTGAGGTCATCACCTTCACGGCCGACCTTGGCCAGGGCGAAGAGATCGAGCCGGCCCGCGCCAAGGCCCTGGCCGCCGGCGTGAAGCCCGAGAACATCTTCATCGAGGATGTCCGCGAAGAGTTCGTGCGCGACTACGTCTTCCCGATGTTCCGCGCCAACACGGTCTATGAGGGCCAGTACCTCCTGGGCACCTCGATCGCCCGTCCGCTGATCGCCAAGAAGCAGATCGAGATCGCCCGCAAGATGGGCGCCGACGCCGTCAGCCACGGCGCGACCGGCAAGGGCAACGACCAGGTCCGCTTCGAGCTCGGCTATTATGGCCTCGAGCCCGACATCACCGTGATCGCCCCGTGGCGCGAGTGGGACTTCAAGTCCCGTGAGGCCCTGCTGGACTTCGCCGAGAAGCACCAGATCCAGATCACCAAGGACAAGCGCGGCGAGGCGCCGTTCAGCGTCGACGCCAACCTGCTGCACTCCTCGTCCGAAGGTAAGGTGCTGGAGGATCCGGCGGTCGAGGCTCCCGAGTTCGTCCACATGCGCACCATCGCGCCGGAAGACGCGCCCGATAAGCCGACCATCATCACCATCGACTTCGAGAAGGGCGACCCGGTCGCGATCGACGGCGTGGCGATGAGCCCGGCCACCCTGCTGACCAAGCTGAACGAGCTGGGCCGCGACAACGGCGTCGGCCGTCTCGACCTGGTCGAAAACCGCTTCGTCGGCATGAAGTCGCGCGGCGTCTACGAGACTCCCGGCGGCACCATCCTGCTGGCCGCCCACCGAGGCATCGAGAGCATCACGCTGGACCGGGGCGCCATGCACCTGAAGGACGAGCTGATGCCCAAGTACGCCAGCCTGGTCTACAACGGCTTCTGGTTCTCGCCCGAGCGCGAGATGCTGCAGGCCGCCATCGACTACAGCCAGGACAAGGTCACCGGCCGCGTCCGCGTGAAGCTGTACAAGGGCAATGTCACGGTCATCGGCCGCGAAAGCCCCTACTCGCTGTACGACCAGGATCTGGTCACCTTCGAAGAAGGCAAGGTCGCCTACGACCACCGCGACGCCGGCGGCTTCATCAAGCTCAACGCCCTGCGCCTGCGCGTCCTGGCCAAGCGCGACAAGCGCGGCTAGGCGAAGGCTGGAGCCAAACGATCAAAGGGCGCCGCGAGGAAACTTGCGGCGCCTTTTTCATTTGGCGCGATCGCCCTAAACTCGGTTGTACGGGTACCGGTCGCGGATCATCCGCTGGAAGAACCGGCCCTTCGAGCGCGAGCGGTAGAACGCTGCGCTGATCCGTTCGGGCACGCCGACATAGACGTACGCGTCGCCGTCGTGGAACGTGACGAACAGCTTGCCGTGTTCGGGGGTGTAGGCGATGTCGGTGATCGCCGTGGATTCCACTCGCATGGCGCAAAGCCTCCGCGGATGAGGATCGTCATCGGAAAAAGCGAACGAAAGGCGGGCGAGGTTCCAAAGGCTCCGTCGCGCGCGGTGAACGCTATCCCTAACAAGTGTTTAGCGCGCAAATCCCTTAAGGCGCGCGCGCGGGGATGCCAAGGCGCGCCAAACCCGACTAGGGTCAGCCCTTACGCGGCCCAGGATGGCCCTCGGGAGGAAACAAACACATGCAGCAATCCCACGCGCTGGTGGCGATCGTCACCCTGCTATCCTTGCTGGTCTATGTCTGGATGATCTTCAGGATCGGCGGCGCCCGCCGTCGCACCGGCATCGACGCCCCGGCCATGACCGGGGATCCGGAGCTGGAGCGCCATCTGCGGGTGCAGGCCAACACCGTCGAGTGGCTGGTCATTTACCTGCCTTCGCTGTGGCTGTTCGCGATCTACTGGAACGACCTGTTCGCCGCTGGCGCCGGGGCGGTCTGGATCATCGGCCGCATCCTCTACGCCCTGGGCTACGCCGCCGACGCCAAAAAGCGCGAGCTGGGCTTCGTCATCCAGATGCTGGCCACCGCCGTCCTGCTGTTCGGCGCCCTGGGCAAGGCGATCTACGTCTACGCGGTCGTCGGCGCCTAGCTTTGCTTGGTGGTCCGTGGCGGAGCGGCCTATATCCGCGCCATGGACCACCTGCCCGTCGATCCCGCCCGCTACGGCGCCTTTCTGGTCGCCATGTTCGTCATGGCCATCACGCCGGGGCCCGCCAACCTGTTCGCCATCGCCACCGGCATGGAGCGGGGCAAGACCGCAGCCCTCTTGGGCGTCGTGGGCATGAACGCCGCCACCCTGGTCTGGTTCGCCTGTTCGGCCCTGGGCCTGGGCGCGCTGATCATCACCTTTCCTGCGGCCTTCCACGTCCTGGCCCTGGCCGGCGCGGTCTATCTCGTCTGGCTGGGCCTCAAATCGCTGTGGGCCGGGATCAAGAACGTCGAGAGCCACGCCTCGGCGAGCGTTCGCGCCGGCCGCTCGGCGTTCTTCGACGGCTTCATGGTGCAGATCGCCAATCCGAAGATTCTGCTGTTCTTCTCGGCCGTGCTGCCGCCGTTCCTGGACGTCGACCGCCCGCTGGTCCCGCAGCTGATCATGTTCGCCTGCGCCACCATCGGCATGGACCTCGTCAGCATGTCGGCCTACGGCGTTGGCGGCGCGGCGCTGTCCGACCGAATGAACGAGCCCGGGTTCCGGCGCGGCTTCGCGATCCTGGTGGGGGTGCTGCTTATCACCGCCGCCGGCTTGATCGTCTCGCGCGGCTAAGTTTTCGCCTCTGAGGCAAAGCGGCCTTGGCGAAACCACAAAGCGCAGCCAGAGTTGAGTTCAATGTCCAAGGACTCCGCGTGAAGGAGCACGTCATGTCGATCAAGAAGGCCGCCCTCGTCGCCGCCCTGGCGGTGACCGCAGGTCTCGCCGCCTGCGCCACCCCAACGCCCTATCAGCCCCGGATCACTTCGGGCGCGGTCACCGGCGGGTTCTCGGAACAAAAGCTGGAGAGCGACCGCTATCGCATCTCGTTCGCCGGCAACAGCCTGACCTCGCGCGAGACGGTCGAGCGCTACCTGCTGTATCGGGCGGCCGAGGTGACCGTGCAGCAAGGCTATGACTGGTTCGAGACCGCCGACCACCGCACCGACCGCACCGCGCGCAGCTATGTCGAGGCCGATCCGTTCTCGCGCCCGGGCTTTGGCTGGGGCCCGTACGGCTATTGGCGTCCGGCTTGGCGCTACTATGGCCCGGCCTATGGCTGGCGCACCTGGGACCCCTTCTGGGGTGACCCCTTCTTCGCCGACCGCGCCCAGATCCGCACGGTCGAGAAGTTCGAGGCCGGGGCCGAGATCGTGATGCACAAGGGCCAGAAGCCGCAGGGCGAGCCGCGCGCCTATGACGCCCGCGAGATCATGGCCAACCTGGCCAACACGATCGTGCGGCCGGAAGCGAAGTAGGTCGGAAGATGCTCCCCCGCGATGCGGGGGAGCTGTCACGGAGTGACTGAGGGGGCTAGCGCCGCCAAGGCCGAGTTCGCCCCCTCCGGCCCTCTGGGCCACCTCCCCCGCATCGCGGGGGAGGAGCGCGCGACCCTTACCGCGGCGCCATGCGGATACCGCCGTCGAGGCGCACGTCCTCGCCGTTGAAGTAGCCGCAGGTGATCATGGTCAGGGCCAGCTGGGCATATTCTTCGGGATGACCCAGGCGCTTGGGGAACGGAACGCTGGCGGCCAGGCCCGCCTTCACCGCTTCAGGCGCATTGTTCATCAGCGGGGTGTTGAAGATGCCCGGCAGGATGGTGTTGACGCGGATGCCTTCGCTCATCAGGTCGCGGGCGATCGGCAGGGTCATGCCCACCACGCCGCCCTTCGAGGCCGAATAGGCCGCCTGGCCCATCTGGCCGTCTTCAGCCGCCACCGAGGCGGTGTTGACGATCGCGCCGCGCTCGCCGTCTTCCAGCGGCTCCAGATCCAGCATGCCCTTGGCCGACTTGGCGATGCAGCGGAACGTGCCCACGAGGTTGATCTGGATGATGCGGTCGAAGGCGTCGAGCGGGAAGTGCTTGGTCTCGCCGGTGGCCTTGTCGCGGCTGGCGGTCTTGGCCGCATTGCCGGTGCCGGCGCAGTTGACGAGGATGCGCTCCTGGCCGTGGGCGGCCCGGGCCTTTTCGAAACCGGCGTCGACATCGGCGTCGCTGGTCACATTGACCTTGCAGAACACGCCGCCGATTTCCTTGGCGACCTGCAGGCCGCGCTCTTCGTTCATGTCGAAGAGGGCGACCTTGACGCCTTGGGCGGCGAGCGCGCGGGCGGTGGCTTCGCCGAGGCCCGAAGCGCCCCCGGTGACGACGGCGGCGACGGTGTTGTCGAGTTTCATTGGACGTTTCCCTGCTAGTTCGCGTTTGAAGCGTTCGCGGTTAGGATCGGATTTGAACAGAGGTTTATCCCGATGAGCGGCGACGCCAAACCGTCCCCCGACGTAAACGTCAACGAGGTGCTGGATCCGGCCAAGGCGCTGGTCCCGGCCACCTTGCGCGTCAACGAGGAGAAGGTCCGCGAGGGCTTCCTGCCGAAGATCCGCAAGGTGGCCGCGAAGATCCCGTTCGCGGCCGACGCCCTGTCGGTCTGGTGGGCCGCGCGCGATCCTGAGACGCCGGTGGCGGCCAAAGGCATGATGCTGGCGGGCCTGGCCTATTTCGTCCTGCCGACTGACGCCCTGCCGGACCTTCTGCCCGTGATCGGCTTCACCGACGACGCCGCCGTGATCGCCGCCCTGGTGGCGATCCTGGGCAAGACGCTGAAACCTCGCCACAAGGAGGCCGCCCAGGCGTTCCTGTCGCGCCTTTCTGACGACGCCTGAGCAAGACCATGTCTCTGATCGCGATCGGCCTCGCCGCCGCCCTGAACCTCACGACCGTTCCCGCAGACGCCGAGGACAGGGCCGTGCTCGCCACGACCCAGGCGTTCTTCGATGGGCTCGAGGCCGCCGATCCCGCGGCCATGCGCGCCGCCGCCCTGCCCAACATTCCGATGATGGCCGTATCGACAAAGCCCGATGGTACGATCGATGTCCGCCGGTTCGCCTTCGAGGACAGCTTCGGCAAGCAGGTCGCGCCCGGACTGAAGGAATGGATGTGGTCGCCGGTCGTCGTGCGGCGCGGCGCCCTGGCGACGGTCACGGGGCCGTTCGAGATCACGCGCGAGGGCAAGACGGTCCACTGCGGCGTCAATGTCTTCACCCTGGCCAAGACCGAGGGCGCCTGGAAGGTCGCCAGCGTCAGCTGGACCGCCGAACCCGCCGCCTGTCCCGAACTGCGTAAACGCTAGCCCACGCGGAACGTCAGCACCGTGCCGTCCCAGCGGGCGTCATGGCGATCTTCCTCGACGACATCGCGCACGCCCGGATAGGCTTCGGCCGCACGCCGCCAGAAGGCCCGCGCGCCGACGTTGCGGCGGACCGTCGCCGCCTCCCAGACCCCCCAGGCCGAGCCGAGCAGCGCATGGGCGGCCGCCAGGCCCACGCCGCGCCGGCGATGCTTGCGGACCACGAAGAACTCGGCCACCGCCCGGTCGATCGGGGTCGGCGAATGAGCGACGTCGTTGACCAGCGCGAACCCCACCGGCAGGCCCTTGATCCGGAACAGCCAGGCCTCGCGGGAAGGATCGCGCCAGTAGGTCTCCAGGCCCGGATAGTCCGAGTAGCGCCCGTCGGGACCCAGCTCCCCCTCGATCTCGCGGTCGAACCACAGTTCCGAGAAGTCGTGGAGATAGAACTGCATCAGGTTGACGATGATCGGCGCCTCCTCGGCGCCGGCCCGCGAGACGACGAGGCCGAGGCTCACCAGTAGGCCTCCATGATCGCCCGGGCCCAGTCGGGCTCGCGGACATCGCCGCGCGGCGCGAAGCCGCTCATCACCGGCTTGATGTCGAGCACGGGCGTGCCGTCGATGGCGTCCAGCCCGCGCACCTCCAGCACCCGGCCCGCGACCGAGACGATCTCGCAGACGGTGACACCGATCCGGTTGGGCCGGTTCTTGCCGCGCTGGGCGAAGATGCCGATGCGCGGCCAGTCCTTGTTGCCGCGCGGATGGCGCGCGCCGGTGACGATCTGATCGTCGCCGACCTTGTCGAACACGAAGATCACCTCGGCGTGGCTGAAGGTGTCCAGGCCCATCAGCGCCTCGTCGTCGAAGCGTGCGGGATCCAGGACGATCCGGGCGCGGCTGTCGCCCCAGTCGTCGTCGTCCGGGACCGTCCGGCCGCCCTCGACCCGTCCGATCGGCGTCATCTTGATCGACATTGCGCGTCCTTACACGGAAGATGCGAGGGCCTCTCGCGGACAAACCTTCTCCAAAGGCACTGTCATGATCGAAGCGCTGCTGAGCAAGATGATCAAGACCGGTGATCTGACGGCGCATCTGCCCGGCGGTCGTATCATCAAGGCCGGAGACGGGACGGGCCCGCCGGTCGTGATGCGGATCAACGCCAGGGGACTGCGCCGCCTCGCCAATCCCAGCCTTGGTCTCGGCGAAGGCTACATGGAAGGCGACATCGTCTTCGAGCAGGGGACGATCTCGGATCTGCTGGCCATCGTCGGCGAGAGCGGCGGACGCAAACCCAAGCGCGGCTCGGCGCTCACGCGGCTTCGCAAGGCGATCAAGCGTCAGCTCCAGCAGGTCAATGACCGCGTGGCCTCGCGCCGCAACGTCGCCCACCACTATGACCTGTCCAACGACCTCTACCGGCGGTTCCTCGACGCCGACATGCAGTACTCCTGCGCCTATTTCGAGCGGCCCGACATGACGCTTGAGGAGGCCCAAGCCGCCAAGAAGGCGCTGATCGGCCGCAAGCTCCTGATCCGGCCCGACATGAAAACGCTCGACATCGGTTCGGGCTGGGGCGGTCTGTCCATGACGCTCGCCAAGGACTTCGGGGCGCGGATGACCGGGGTGACCCTGTCGACCGAGCAGCTGGCCCTGGCCAGGGAACGGGCCGAGGCGGCCGGCCTCTCAGACCGGATCGACTTTCGCCTCACCGATTATCGCGACCTCGCCGAACCCTTCGACCGCATCGTCTCGGTCGGCATGCTGGAGCATGTCGGCGTCCCGAACTTCCAGACCTATTTCGACACCGTCGGCCGTCTGCTGACCGAGGACGGCGTGGCCCTGATCCATTCGATCGGCAAGATGCACGGGCCCGGCGCGACCAACGCCTTCACCCAGAAGTACATCTTCCCCGGCGGCTATATCCCCGGCCTGTCGGAGATCGTCGCCGCGATAGAGCGCGCCGGCCTCTGGATCACCGACATCGAGATCCTGCGGCTGCACTACGCAGAGACCTGCCGCATCTGGCGCGAGCGCTTCATGGCCGACCCGGACATCCCGCAGATGTTCGATGAGCGGTTCAGGCGGATGTGGGAGTTCTATCTGTCCGGCGCGGAGCTGGGCTTCCGCCACGGCGGCCACATGGTCTTCCAGATCCAGCTGGCCAAGACACGCGACGCGGTTCCGCTGACGCGGGACTACTTGTTGGGCGTGGGCTCCCACACCGGCGAGACGATGGGCCGGGAGCCCCCTCTCGTTGAAGGACAGCTCTAGCCCGGCCGGCTCCCGCCCTCGCGCCACATTCCCCAAAGCGCTTCGCCAAAGCCTCGCGCGAACCGTTCGGTGTCGAACAAAGGCGTCGTCAGCACGCGGCGCCGCAGCGCCGTCCGGTCATACGCGACGCGCTTCGAGGCGGCGAATGCGACGGCCTTGTCTAGATAGTCCTCTCGATCACGAGCAATCCACTCAAACTGACCGGCGTTTCGCGCGATCGACTCCCCGAGCCGCGCCAAGAAGCGGTCCCCTTCCAGAGTCAACACCGGCGCCCCCATCCAAAGGGCGTCCACCGACGTGGTTCCTCCGGGATACGGGAAGGTGTCCAGCACAAGGTCGATCCTGTTGTAAGCCTCGAAATATTCGGTCCTGGACGAAGGGCCTTCCAACACCAGACGATCGCTGGCGACACCGTGATGCGCGAAGCGGGCCTGGACGTCGGCGACGGCTTGCGGATCAACGAACGGCTTGGCCTTGAGCAACAGCTTTGACCCTGGGACGGCTAGCAGGATCTGCGACCAGAGCGCGACGACCGCGCCGTTCATCTTGGACAGGTTGCCCAGGCAGCCGAATGTGACGAAGCCGTTGGCTATGGCCGGCGGCGGGCCGATCGAGACCGGCTGTTCGTACGGCGCCGAGCAGAGCCAAGTCTCTGGCAGCCGCCACAGCGTCTCGGTGAAGCGGCGCTGTTCGGCTTCGGTCGCCATGTGATGATCGCCGAGGAAATAGTCCATTTCCGGCAACCCCGTTGTTGCGAAATAACCGAGCCAGGAAACCTGAACGGGGGCGGGGCGATACGCGAAGACCGACAGTCTGTTGTCGGCGGTGTGTCCCGAAAGGTCGACCAGGACGTGAACGCCCTGCTCGTGGATGGCAGTCGCCGCCTCCCGGTCGTTCAAGCCCACGAGAGGGCGCCAAGCCTGGAAGCGCGGCGAAATGCGCCGCGTGAGGTTATCGACCTTGCCGGTGGTCGGAAAGGCGATCAACTCAAACCGACTTGGATCGAGGTGCTCCAGCAGACCCTCAAGGAAATAGCCCACCGGATGGCTTCTCAGGTCCCCCGAGACAAACCCGACCTTCAGCCGGGTGGGATCCAGCGCAGCTTTCCAGGCGGTGAACTTCGGGCAGGCGGCCGCCGAGATCACCGCACCCTGCTGTCGCGCCTCGCCCAGGAGGCTCGCCGGCGTGAGAGTTTCGCTATAGTTCAGGCAGAATAGCAGGTTGCTTCGAGCCTCAAGATAGCCCGGATCGATGGCGAGCGCTTGGCGGAAGGCCTCTTCGGCCTCGGTCAGGCGCCCCATGTCCATGAGCGCCATGCCAAGATTGTAGTGCGCGAACGCATCGGCCGGTTCGAGCTTCAAGGCTTCGCGGACGCTCGCCTCGGCCTCGTTCACCCGACCCAGGAGTCGGAGAGCAGCGCCAAGATTGATATGCGCCTGGGCGTAGACCGGCTCGATGCGCAGCGCTTCCCGATAGCTCCGCTCGGCCTCGGTCGAACGACCAAGGTCCAGCAGCGCATTGCCGAGGCAGAGATGGGCCTCAGCATAGTCCGGCCACAGGGCGAGGGCTTGCCGACTGGCTTGTTCGGCCTCGACGGACTCTCCCAGTTTCAGAAGGGCGATCGCGAGATTCTTGCAGGTCTCGGCGTCGGGCTGGAGACGGACGGACTCGCGCATCGGCGCCAGCGACTCCCGATATCGTCCCGTCACGCTGAGCGACGCGCCGAGGACCTTCCAGCCGAAAGGGTGGTCTGGAAAAGCGATCGTCAACGCCCTGGCCTGCGCTTCGGCCTCGGCGAAGTTTTCCGCCACGAAACTCGCGGTCAGCGCATCCAACGCCGACGACGGCGGATCATCCCGCGCCGGCCCCGCCCCAAGCTTGCCCTCCAGGTCGTCCGCCGCCGGCCCCGCCAAGCCAAGGCTCCGGCCTTGCGCGAGAATCTCGCGCGCCTCCAGGAGCCGGCCGGCCTGGATCAACGCCTGGACATAGCTGATCCAGAACTGACCCTGGGCGGGCGCGGCCTCCAGGGCGGCCCTCAGATAGGGCAAGGCCTCGACGGGCTTGCCCACGCTGATCGCCAATAGGCCGAGATTGTGATTGGCGTCGGAATGGCTTGGCAAGGCCTCCAGGATAGCGCGATAGAGCCGCTCGGCGTCTTGAAGCTGTCCGGACCGGTGGGCTTCGATCGCCTGCGCAAGGGCTTGATCGACGGTCAGGCTCATCTGCGCCCTATTCCACCGTCACCGACTTGGCGAGATTCCGGGGCTGATCCACGTCCGCGCCCTTCACCACGGCGACGTGGTAGGCCAGCAGCTGGATCGGGGCCGACATCACCAGGGTCGAGACCAGCGGGTCGGAGGCCGGGGCCGTCACCACCACCTTGGCGCCGGCCGGCGCGTGCTTCACGCCTTCAGTGTCGGTGATGAAGATCACCTGACCGCCGCGCGCCATGACCTCGCTCATGTTTGAGGCCGATTTCTCGAAATAGCTGTCATAGGGCGCCAGGATCACGATCGGGGTCTGGTCGTCGACCAGGGCGATGGGGCCGTGCTTCAGCTCGCCGGCGGCGTAGCCCTCGGCGTGGATGTAGCTGATTTCCTTCAGCTTCAGCGCGCCTTCCAGAGCCAGGGCCGACATCGGACCACGACCCAGATAGAGCACGTCCCGGGCCTTGGCGACGTCGGCGGCGATTTCCTTGATGGCGTCTTCCAGGCCGATGGCCTCGGCGATCAGGCGCGGGGCTTCCAACAGCACCTTCACGAGGCGCTGCTCCTCGGCCGCGTCGATCGTCCCGCGCGCCTTGGCGGCGGCGATGGCCAGGGCGATCATCACGCTGACCTGGGCGGTGAAGGCCTTGGTCGAGGCCACGCCGATCTCGGGACCGCAATGGATCGGCCAGACCACGTCGACCTCGCGGGCCATGGTCGATTCCTGGGCGTTGACCACGACTGCGCTCTTCATGCCCTTGGCCTTGCAGTAGCGCAGCGCCGCCAGGGTGTCGGCGGTCTCGCCCGACTGGGACATGGCCACAACCAGCGAGCCCGGGCGCAGTGCCGGGGTGCGATAGCGGAACTCCGAAGCGATCTCGACATCGACGGGCAGGTCGGCCAGCTGCTCGATCAGGTACTTGCCGATGACGCCGGCGATGTACGACGTGCCGCAGGCCACGATCTGGATGCGTTCCAGCGTGGCGAAGTCGATGTCGCCCGGCACGGCCGCCTTCGAGGTCAGGGTGTCGACATAGGCCGCGATCGTGCGCTGGCAGCCTTCGGGCTGATCATGGATCTCCTTTTCCATGAAGTGCCGGTAGTTGCCCTTCTCCAGCATCACCGACGAGGTCGGCACCACGCGGACCGGCCGCTGGACCGGCGCGCCCGAGGCGTCGAAGATGCGGCGGCTGTCGTGGTCGAGGGCCACATAGTCGCCCTCCTCCAGATAGATCACCCGGTTGGTGAAGGGGCCGACGGCCAGGGCGTCCGAGCCCAGGAACATCTCGCCCTGGCCCTCGCCGACCACCAAGGGACTGCCACGACGGGCGCCCAGGATCAGGTCGGCCTCGCCCTGGATCAGCACCGCCAGGGCATAGGCCCCGGTCAGGCGGTCCAGCGTGGCCTTGAAGGCGTCGAGCGGCGCCAGCCCCTTGGCCAGCGACACATCGATCAGCTGGGCGATGACCTCGGTGTCGGTGTCGCTCTCGAACGTGCGGCCGGCGGCGGCCAGCTCGGCCTTCAGCTCGGCGAAATTCTCGATGATGCCGTTGTGCACCAGCGTGACGCGCCCGGCCGTATGCGGGTGAGCGTTGCGGACATTGGGCGCGCCGTGGGTGGCCCAGCGGGTGTGGCCGATGCCCGTGGTCGCCGTCAGCGGCTCATCGGCCAATACGGCTTCCAGAGCCTTGATCTTACCCTGGGCGCGACGGCGCTGAACCGTTCCATCGACCACGCCTGCGACACCGGCGGAGTCATAGCCGCGATACTCCAGCCGCTTGAGGCTCTCGATCAGCCGGTCGGCGACGGGTTCTCTTCCGACGATGCCGATAATGCCGCACATGGGCCATGATCCCTTGTAGAACGCGCCGACAGGATTATGCCTACCGACACGCGAATTTCCGTGAGGCGCCTTTAGCACTGGCTAAAGACCGCATCGCATAAATCTGCATTTCGGATCGTTTCGCGGTCCGACGACGACCCTAAAGAGACGACAGCACGACCATGAGCAAGCGCGCCTATTTCGGCACCGACGGCATCCGGGGCCAGGCCAACAAGCATCCGATGACGGCCGAGGTCGCCCTGCGCGTCGGTCTGGCCGCCGGCAAGCTGTTCCGCTCGCAGGACGAGCGCCGCCATCTGGTGGTGATCGGCAAGGACACGCGCCTGTCGGGCTACATGATCGAGCCGGCCCTGGTGGCCGGCCTGACCAGCGTGGGCCTGGACGTGCGCCTGTTCGGCCCGCTGCCCACCCCGGCCGTGGCCATGATGACCCGCTCGATGCGCGCCGACCTCGGCATCATGATCAGCGCCAGCCACAACAGCTTCGCCGACAACGGCATCAAGCTGTTCGGCCCCGACGGCTACAAGCTGTCGGACGCCCAGGAGCTGGGCATCGAGGCGCTGATGGACCAGGGCCTGCAGGAGGGCCTGGCCGCCCCGCGCGAGCTGGGCCGCGTCAAGCGGATCGACGACGCCCAGGCGCGCTATGTCGAGATCGTCAAGGCGACCTTCCCGCGCCACCTGAATCTGTCGGGCCTGCGCATCGTCATCGATTGCGCCAATGGCGCGGCCTACCGTGTCGCCCCCACCGCCCTCTACGAGCTGGGCGCGGAGGTGATCAGCCTGGGCGTCTCGCCCGACGGCACCAACATCAACGAGGAGTGCGGCTCGACCCATCCCGAGGCCATGGCCAAGATGGTGCGCGAGTACCGCGCCGACATCGGCATCGCCCTGGACGGCGACGCCGACCGCCTGGTGATCTGCGACGAGAAGGGCGTGGTCGTCGACGGCGACCAGATCATGGCGATCATCGCCGCGGCCTCGCACAAGGCCGGGACCCTGAAGGGCGGCGGCGTCGTCGCCACGGTGATGTCGAACCTCGGCCTCGAGCGCCAGCTGAGCACCCTGGGCCTGTCTCTGGAGCGCACCGCCGTCGGCGACCGCTATGTGATGCAGCGCATGCGCGAGGGCGGCTTCAATGTGGGCGGCGAGCAGTCGGGCCACCTGATCCTGTCAGACTTCTCGACCACGGGCGATGGCCTGATCGCGGCCTTGCAGGTGCTGGCCGTGATGATCGAGACCGACAAGCCGATGAGCGCGCTGGGCCGTCAGTTCGAGCCGGTGCCACAACTCCTGGAAAACGTCCGCTTCGCCGGCGGCAAGCCGCTGGAGGCCGCGGCGGTGAAGGAAGCCATCGCCGACGGCGAGGCCCAGCTGAACGGCGCGGGCCGCATCGTCGTGCGCGCCTCGGGCACCGAGCCCCTGATCCGCATCATGGCCGAAGGCGACGACCCGGCCCTGGTGAAGAAGGTGGTCAAGTCGATCGCCTCGGCGGTGAAGGCGGCTTAAAGCCGCCTTCCTCTTTCCCCTACCCCACGTCGTCGGTGTGGCCCGAGCCGCCCTGGCCGACGCTCCAGGCTTCGCCCGAGCGCTCCCACCAGTAGGGCTGACGGACGCGCTGGCCGGTCACGGTCTCGTTGAGCGTCGCCGCGTCGTAGAGCCGGCCGCCCAGCATCACCCGGTGCAGCTTGTCGCTGTTGCGGATGTCGACGGTCGGGTCGGCGTCCAGCACCAGAAGGTCGGCCAGCTTACCGACCTCCAGCGAGCCCACATCCTTGGCGTAGCCCAGCGAGCGGGCGGCGTTGATCGTGCCGGCCGCCAGGGCCTCGACCGGGCTCCAGCCGCCGCGTGCGAACGACCACATCTCCCAGTGTGAGCCCAGGCCCGCCTGCTGGCCGTGGGCGCCGATCGACACCTGCACGCCGCGATCGGCCAGCTTCTTGGCCTCGCGGGCGGCGGCGCCGTCGACATAGTCCGCCTCGGGCGCGGCCTGGCGGCGAACATTCTGGGCGGCCAGCAGCGCCGGCGGCGCGTGCTTGGCCAGCAGCGGATGGGTCCAGACGTCCATGTGCTGGCGCCAGTAGGGATCGCCAGCCGGACCGCCATAGGCCACGACCAGGGTCGGGGTGTAGTTGGTCTTGCTCTGCGACCACAGGCTGACGATGTCGTCATAGAAGCGATCCACCGGCACGTTGTGCTCGACGGTGGCGTTGCCGTCCTGGATCAGGGTCACGTCCATGTTGTAGAGCGACCCGCCCTCCGGAACGACCTCCATGTTCTCCTTCTGGGCCGCGACCACGACCATCTGGCGCTGGTCCCGGCGGGGCTGGTTGTAGTTCTTGACGCTATAGGCGCCCTGGGCCTTCAGCCGGCGGACATGGGCCAGGGCGTCGTCCAGGCTGTTGATCTCGGCATAGACCTCGGCGGCCTTGGCCCCATAGATGATCTCGCCGGTCGAAAACGTACGCGGGGCCAGGATCTTGCCGGCCCGCTGCAACTCGGCGGCGGCGAAGATCTCGGACGCCCGCGACGAGGGATCGTGGATCGTCGTCGTGCCCAGCGCCAAGTTGGCCATCGCCGACCAGTTCTGCTGCGGGATCAGGTCATCGGTCCCCTGCGGCCCGTGAGCGTGGGCGTCGACGAGGCCGGGGATGATGGTCTTGCCCGTCACGTCGACCACCTTGGCGTCGGCCGGAACCGGCGTGCTGGCCTTGGGACCGACCGCGACGATGCGGTCGCCTTTGATCACGATCACCGCGTTGTCGATGATCCCGCCGGCCTTGTCGGCCATGGTCACGACGCGCGCGCCGGTCAGGGCCACAATGCCGGCCGGCTTGTCGGCGGCGACCTCCATCGACAGCGACAGGCCTGTCTTCACCGGCTTGAACTTGGCCTCGTCCTTGCTGGTCCCGTCGGCGGCCGGAGCGCTGGCGTAGAGCGCGTCGGTCTCGGCGGTGAACAAGGTGGGACCCATGCTCCAGTGGACCTGCTTGCCGTCCTTGGACCAGTGGATGAACTCCGCGCCCTCGGCGCTGACGCGGGTCACCGGCAGCGGCCCGCCCTTCTGGTCCACCGTGACCTCCTGGGTCCCGGGCATCAGCGGCATGACGAAGGCTTCGTAGTTCTGGCGGAAGGCGACGTTGCGACCGTCCGGCGAGACCTTGTAGTCATTGACCATGTCGCCGCTGGCGTGGACCCGCCTGGCCTGGCCGTTCAGGTCGGTGCTGACCAGTTGGCGCTTGTCGCCGCTCGACATCAGCATGAACACCCGATCATTGGCGGCGCCGAACTGCGGCTCAGACCCGCCGCGCGAGACCCGCACCGGCGTCCCGCCCGAGGCGGCCACACGATAGATCCCCGGATCCTGCGACCAGCGCCCGGAGGTCAGGCCGCCGCCGCGACGGCGCTCGAACACGATGGTCTTGCCGTCCGGCGAGAAGCGCGGCGCGCCATAGTGACCCGGCTGGGCGATCACGTCCTTGGCCGCGCCGCCGGCGGCGGGCACGGTGCGCAGCCGCCCCAGCCCCGCGTCGGTCCAGCTGACGAACACCACCGTGCGGCCGTCGCGCGACCACGACGGATAGAGCTCGAACGCGTCTTCGTCGCCGCTGACCAGGCGACGCGCCTCGCCGCCGGCCGTCGACTTGATCCACAGCTTGCCCAGGGTCTCGAACACCACAGCCTTGCCGTCCGGCGACACGCTGGCCCAGCGCGGCATCTTGGTGGTGAAGCGATCCGGCGCGACCTCGACCTCGGGATGGATCGCGTCGATCAGAACGCGGGTGTCGTCGATCTTGAACGGGATCACGCCGGACGCGCCGTCCGCCACATTGACCCGCCGGATCTTGCCGCCGGCCCAGAACACCACGGACGCGCCATCGGGCGTCCAGGCCATGTTCGGATAGACGCCGGTCACCGCCCAGGTCTCCTGGACGTCCTGATCCAGCGCGTCATAGATCTTGCGCTCCTCGCCCGAGGTCAGGTCCTTCACATAGAGCTTGGACTTGGTCCGCTCGCGGCGGACGAAGGCGATCTTCTTGCCGTCCGGCGACGGCGTCGGGCGCACCGAACCGCCCAGGCCCGAGACGGCGGTCGAGACCTCGCCGGTCTCCAGGTCATAGCGCTCGATGTCGAACAGGGCGGTGTTGGAGTCCTGCGCATATTCGAAGATCGGGCCGGGCGTGACGTTGCGCGTGTAGAAGACGCTCTTGCCGTCGGCCGCATAGATCGGCTCGCCCAGCTCCTTCTGCAGCTGCTCGCTGGCGCGCTTGACCAGCTGGACGCCGCCGCCGCCCGAGACGTGATAGACCCACACCTCGCCGGTTCCGAGCGAGCGGCCGGTCGTGAAGTGCTTCTTGGCGACGATGAAACGGCCGTCGGGGCTCCAGCTGGGCTGGTTGAGCAGACGGAAGTCCTCCTTGGTCACCTGGCGCTTGTCGCTCCCATCCAGGTTCATCACCCAGATGTTGTCGCCGCCGCCGCGATCCGAAGTGAAGGCGATCCGCTTGCCGTCCGGCGAAAAGCGGGGCTGCTGGTCATAGGCCAGGCCCTCGGCGATGCGCGTCGGCGTCCCGCCCGCGATCGGCATGGTGTAGATGTCGCCCAGGATGTCGAAGGCGATCAGCTTGCCGTCGCGCGAGACATCGACATTCATCCAGGTGCCGTTGTCGACGCTGATGCGCACCTCGCGGGTGGTCACGCCGGGCGGAGCGTTGACGTTCCACTTCTCGGGCTTCTCGGCCTTGGCGATCGCTGCCGCAGGCGCCGTTTGCGCCAGCGCCTGATGGGCCAGGGCCGAGCCCGACATCAACAACAAGGCGGCCAGCGCCGTCAGCCGACGATCCATTTGATTTCCCCCGAACACCTGATGGGCACGATCTGGGCGTGACCCTAGGGGGGAAGGTGGTCGGTGTCACGGGCGAGGTTCCTCGGCTAGCCGCCCTCCTCCTCCGCCGCCTCGACCACCGCCCGCAGATAGTCGACATGGGCGCGGAAGGCCTTGCGACCCTGCGGCGTCAGCCTGGCCTGGGTGCGGGGGCGCTTGCCCACGAAGTCCTTTTCGATGGCGACATAGCCGGCCTTTTCCAGGGTGGCCAGATGGCTGCCCAGATTGCCGTCCGTGGCCTTCGTGATGGCCTTCAGGCGCGGGAAGTCCAGCGGCTGGCCCTTCTCGGCGCTGAGGGCGGCCATGATCTTCAGGCGCAGCGGCTGATGGATGATGTCATCGGAGTCGGCCACGCTCAGCGCCTCCACAGCCAGACGCCGCTGAGGAACAGCGCGCCGCTCGCCGCCGCCATCCAGAAGGGCAGCCAGGGCTGGAACAGGAAATAGCCGACCAGGGTCAGGCCAAACATAAGCCCGCCGATCAGCGCGTAGCGCGGCGCGGTCCAGAATCCGACCACGGCGTAGATCACCCCGATCAGCAGGCCCGGAAAGGCCATGGCGGCGGCGGGGTCTGTGGGCTTCATCACCCAAAAGACGCTGAGCGCGAAGACCATCATCGACAGCGAGCCGCCCAGCAGGCGCCAGGTCATGCCCGGAGGCGCTCCGGCCGCCGCCGGCTTGCCGGTCCGCGCCAGAAACAGGGCGCCGGCGACGCCGACGACATCCAGGGCCAGCCAGACCGGCAGCCACAGCTCAGGCGGCGCCAGGCCCATGGTCAGATAGCCGGTCGCCCAGATCAGCGACCACATCATCAGGATCGGACCGCCGACGCGGTAGCCGCGCAGGGTCACGCCCCGGCGCTGGGTGGTCTCGATGTCGGACAGCGCGGCGGCCGCCTCGTTTCGGGTGATGGCCATGGGCCCCTCCATTTCCAGACGCTCCAGAGCGCTCTGTGATGCAGAGTAAGCGCTCGACTTTGAACTCTGTCAAGCAGAGTTCTCTGATTGAGCTACTGCGGGGCGCGACGATGGAGGCCGCGCCGCCTTGAGGTCAGACCCCGAGCTTCGGCGACTTCATCCGGCGCTTGTTGACGTGATGGCTGGGGGCCTCGGCCTGGATCTCCTCGGGGTATTCGCCCTTGAAGTAGAAGCGCTGCCAGGCCTCCTTGGTGGCTTCGGGGTCGCGCTTGAAGATCAGGTTGTTGAACTCGGTGCGCTTCTCGGCCCAGACGTCGTATTGGCGGCGCAGCTCCGGGTTGGAGTTCATCGAGCGGATCACCGGCTGGAAGGCCTCCATCGGCTTGTCCTGGATCAGCATGATGAAGCAGAAGGTCTCGCCCTTCTCGAACCGCACCGTGCCGGGCCGGGTGAAGATCCAGTTCATCGTGAACGGGAACGGCAGCCAGTCGGTCTCGATCACGCCGGCCAGCGGCTGGATCCCGTCCTTGACGTGGTTGGGCGGCCCCATGGCCATCAGCGACCAGCCCGGCGGCGTGCGGAAGAGATAGCCGGTGTGGAACGTCACCACGCCGCGCGTGAAGTGCGACTTCACGAAGTCATGGAAGCCCGGATAGGGGTGGTCGGGCTGGAACTTGATGCACTCCTGGTGCGCCCCGCCGTCCCAGGTGGCCGTAAAGCCGACCGGGCAGAGAATGTCCCACCCGGTGGTGTTGGCCATGGTCAGCGGCAGGCAGCGATAGGGATGACGCTCGGCGAACCGGTCCATCCAGGCGCGCTGCGGCCGCCCCGGCACGATCTCCGGCGGACGGTTCTCGGTGGGATAGCACTCCAGTTCCATGCCGGTCCTTTGTCTGATCTTCCTGCCCTGGATCAGGTCTAGCGGGCCAGACCCGCGCCCGTCCAGCGGATCAGGCGTAGAGAAGGCGGACCGATTGAACCAAGCCCCAGCCGCCGAGCAGGCAACCGGCGAGAAAGGCGATCTCCAGCGGCCATGGCCAGCGGACGGGTCGTCCGTTCATCGTCTCGCGGAGATGGAAAAGGATCGCGCCTCCGCAGAGAAGCTGAACCAGCCGGGTCAAGGCTTCAGGGAGCACGAGCGTTAGCGAAAAGATCAACGCAAGTCCGAGCGAGAACCACAAAGTCCTGCGCGTCGAGACCCCAGGCGACAACAGCGAGTGCATAAACTTAGGATTGAACGTGCGTGAAAGTCTGTCAACGCGCCGGTTTGCGCTGGAAGTCTTCGCACCTTAGGAAAACGGCCATGACCGCCAAGACCCGCGCTGACCTCTTCGCCTTCTTCGACGCCCACGGCGTCGACCACAAGACCCTGGACCACCCGCCCGTCTTCCGCGTCGAGGAGGGGCTGGAGATCAAGGCGGCCATGCCCGGCGGTCACACCAAGAACCTGTTCCTCAAGGACGCCAAGGGCCAGCTGTGGCTGATCTCGGCCCTGGGCGAGACCACCATCGACCTGAAGAAGCTGCACCACGTGATCGGCTCGGGTCGGCTGTCTTTCGGGCCTCAGGAGATGATGCTTGAGACCCTGGGCGTGACGCCGGGCTCGGTCACCGCCTTTGGCCTGATCAACGACACCGAACGCAAGGTCCGTTTCGTGCTGGACAAGGCCCTGGCCGACAGCGACCCGGTCAACTTCCACCCGCTGAAGAACGACGCCACCACCGCCGTCAGCCAGGCGGGCCTGCGCAGGTTCCTCGCCGCGCTGGGCGTCACGCCGATGATCGTCGACTTCGCGGCGATGGAAGTGGTCGGCTAGGGTCGCCCCAAAAGGCGCACGGGTCATTGCGCGCGGGCCGATCAGAGACCATCTTGACGGCGAAAGCGTTCCCCTAATTCCGAGTACGAGAACCCCGATGTCCCTGATCGGCGAAAAGCCCGCGCCCTCTTCGAAAAGCGACCACATCAAGGACGGCACCGACGCAAGCTTCATGGCCGACGTGATCGAGGCCTCGAAGACCCAGCCCGTCATCGTCGACTTCTGGGCCACCTGGTGCGGACCGTGCCGGACCCTGACCCCGACGATCGAGAAGGTCGTCAACGCCGCCAAGGGCGCGGTCAAGCTGGTCAAGATCGACGTCGACAAGAACCCCGGCTTTGCGGGCCAGCTGCGCGTGCAGTCGATCCCGACCGTCTACGCCTTTGTCGACGGCCGCCCGGTGGACGCCTTCCAGGGCGCCCTGCCCGAGAGCCAGGTCCGGGCCTTCGTCGAGAAGCTGGCCGGGGCGGCCGACGGCGGCGCGCTCGACGAGATCATCGCCATGGGCAAGGAGTCGCTGGAGATCGGCGATCTGGGCGGCGCGGCCCAGGCCTTCGCCCAGGCGCTGCAGATCGACCCGACCAGCGCCAAGGCGCTGGGCGGCATGGCCCGGGTCTATCTCGCCAACGGCGACCCGGAAGGCGCCGCCGAGGTGGTGGCCATGGCTCCGGCCGACGCCAAGGATCCCGACCTCGACGCGGCCCGCGCCGCCCTGGCCCTGGCCGCCGAGGCGCCGTCCGAAACCGCCGCCTTCGAGCAGCGCCTGGCCGCCGACGCCGACGACCACGAGGCGCGGCTGGAGCTGGCCAAGGCCCTGGCCGGCATGGGCCGTCTGCAGGACGCCGCCGACCATCTGCTGACCATCATCGCCCGCGACCGCGCCTGGAACGACGACGCGGCCCGCAAGCAGCTGCTGACCGTGTTCGAGGCCGCCGGACCGACGTCCGAAGTGACCAAGCAGGGCCGGCGCAAACTGTCCTCGATCCTCTTCAGCTAGTCCCAGGAGCTCTGGATGCCGGTGGCCTACCGCAAGATCGACGATCTGCCCCTGGTGATCCCGGTGTTCCCGCTGGACGGCGCCCTGCTGTTGCCGGGCGGCCAGCTGCCGCTGAACATCTTCGAGCCGCGCTATCTGAACATGCTGGACGACGCCATGTCGGGCGAGCGGATGATCGGCATGATCCAGACGCGGCCCTCGCCGGGCGGCAAGGGCGATCCGCAGCGCCCGGCCCTGGCCCCGGTGGGCTGCGCGGGCCGCGTGACCAGCTTCGCCGAGACCAGTGACGGCCGCTATCTGATCACCCTGACCGGCGTCTGTCGCTTCCGGACCGGGGAGGAGTTGCCCGTGCGCACGCCCTATCGCCAGGTACGGGCCGATTTCGCGCCCTATCAGGCCGATCTGCGCGAGGACGCGGCCGGCACGCGCACGGCCAGCGAGATCGATCGCCTGATGATCGCCCTTCGGCGCTATCTGGACCATCGAGGCCTGGCCATCGACTGGAGCGACGCCGAAGCCGCGCCCTCCGACGCCCTGATCAACAGCCTCGCCATGGCCCTGCCGTTCGATCCGATGGAAAAACAGGCCCTGCTCGAGGCCGAGACCATCTTCGAGCGCAAGGCCACCTTGACCGCTCTGCTCGAGATCGACGCGGCGGGCGGCGACGATGACGAACCGACTTCGATCCAGTAAACAGAGTCCATGACCGAAGCTTCCGCCCCCCTCATCGACGTCGATCCGCGCCTCTTGGAAGTGCTGGTGTGCCCAGTGACCCGCGGCCCGCTGGAGTACGACCGCGCCAAGGGCGAACTGATCAGCCGCGCGGCGAAGCTCGCCTATCCGATCCGCGACGGCGTGCCGATCATGCTGCCGGAAGAGGCGCGGGAGTTGGAGAGGTAATAGATGCTCCCCCGCGATGCGGGGGGGATCTAGCGCCTTACAGGCTCTGCCCCCGTAGCAGCCTCGGCAGATCGCCCACCCCGCCGCCGGCCTCGTGCATGAAGAAGCGCCGCGCCGGGGCGATCTGGTTGACCACCGCAAGACCCGCGCCCCGCGCCAGCCGCAGCAGCGGGTTGTCGTTGGAGAAGATTCGCACAAAGGCGTCGAAGGCGAGCGCATTGGTCACGGTGTCGAACCGCCGCCAGCGGGCGTAGCGCTCCAGCACGGCCTCGGCCCCGATGTCCTCGCCGTGGCGCACCGCCTCGACCAGCACCTCGGCCAGGGCGGCCGCGTCCTTGAGACCCAGATTCAGCCCCTGACCCGCGATCGGGTGCACGCCGTGAGCCGCGTCGCCGATCAAGGCCAGACGCGGGGCGACCATGCGCTCGGCCAGGGACAGCGACAGCGGATAGACAAAGATCGGCCCCTCGATCGTCACCGCGCCCAGGAAATCACCGAACCGGCGCATCAGGTGGGCGTGGAAGGCCTCGGGGCCGGCCTGGCGCAAGGCCTCGCCGCGCGCGGTGCTCTCGGTCCAGACCAGGCTGGCGCGATTGTCGGTCAGCGGCAGGATGGCGAACGGACCGCTGGGCAGGAAGTATTCGTGGGCCACACCCTCGTGTGGGCGCTCCAGCCTGACGGTGCAGACCACACCGCTCTGGCCATAGCTCCAGCCGATGTCGCCGATACCGGCTGCGCGGCGCAGCACCGAGCCGCGCCCCTCGGCGCTGACGGCGAGCGGCGCGGTCAGCACCCGGCCGTCCGACAGGGTCAGCTTCGCCGCGCCGGGCTCGACGGTCAGGGCCTTGGCCGCCATCGGGGCGATCACCGGAATGTCCTTGTCCAGCACGGCCTGGGATAGGGCCGCGCGGATCTGGCGGTTCTCGACGAGGTAGCCCAGCGGCTCGCCCTCGATGCGGCTGGAGATCTCGCTGGAGTCGAAGCGCAGGAAGGCCGGCAGCGGCTTGCGGGCCGCCGCGCCGGGCGTGCGGCCGTCGGTGACCAGGATCTGCTCGATCCGCTGGGCGTGCGGCTCCAGGGCCTCGCCCGCGCCGATCGCCCGCCACTGGCGGAACGACGAATAGGCGATGGCCGAGCTGCGCCCGTCGAAGGTCGGGGCCAGCTGAGCCTCGAACGGCTGGGGGTCGACCAGCAGCGGCCGCAGGCCGCCCGAGGCGAGGGCCAGGGCCAGGGTGGAGCCGGCCATGCCGGCGCCGGCGATGATCACATCAGCGTCGTGCGAAGGGGCGTTGGGGGCGCGCATGGCGGCGATATGGGCCTCGCCGCCGGTCGCTGTCCAGAGCCGGGTCCCTACTTATGGCTCGCAGCGTAGGGCGCCTTGGCGTCGTTCTTGATCAGGCCGCGCGTGGCGTCGGCCACACCGACCAGGACGAACTGCACCGCCAGGGCGCAGAGGATCAGGCCCAGCACGCGGACCACGATGCTCATGCCGATGCGGCCCAGGAGCTTGCTGACCAGCGGCGAGGCCCAGAAGGTCAGCACCGTCACCAGCGACACGGCTGCGATCACCGCGACCCCGATGCCCATGCCCGCCGCGCCGAAGTCCTTGGCCTCGGCGGCGTAGATGATCACGGTCGAGATCGAGCCCGGCCCGATCAGCAACGGCATGGCGAACGGCACGATCAGCCGCTCGAACCGCTGCTTGGCGTAGGCGCGGGGCGACTGATCCTCAATGCCCTCGGCGGCGTCAGCGAACATGGTGGTGAAGTCGTCGCGCACCATGTCCAGGCCCAGAATGAACAGGATGATGCCGCCGGCGATCCGGAAGGCCGGCATCGAGATGCCGAAGAACTCCAGCAAGCCCACGCCCGTGAAGTAGAAAAAGATCAGGAAGGCGGCCATGAACAGGCCGATATAGACGGCCACCATCCGGCGGCCGGCGGCGGCCGCGCCCAGGGTGGCGGCGGCGAACAGCGGCACGTTGCCGATCGGGTCGATCAGGGCGAACAGGGCGACGAAGAAGTTGACGGCAAGATTGGCCTCGGTCATTCGACGTCCCCACCTTTCTGATGCGCCTGAGCTTGCCCTTTCCTAGGGCCGACCGTCGCGCGCGCCAACCCTTGCGACCAAAACATCGGGGACTCCCATGACCGCCGACCCGCGCCTGATCGTGCCGCTGGACCTGCCCACCGTCGACGACGCCCGCGCCATGGTCGAGCGCCTGGGCGACGCGGTCAGCTTCTACAAGATCGGCCTGGAGCTCCTGGCCAGCGACGGCATGGGCCTGGCCCACGACCTGAAGGCCTCGGGCAAGTCGATCTTCCTCGACTGGAAGCTCCACGACATCGGCGCCACGGTCGAGCGCTCGGCCAGGGTGCTGGCGCAGAGCGGCTGCGACCTGTTGACCGTCCACGCCGAACCCCAGGTGATGAAGGCCGCTGTCGCCGCGCGGGGCGACTCGTCCCTGAAGATCCTGGCCGTGACCGTGCTGACCAGCCTGACCGACGCTGACCTCGTCGAGATGGGCTACGCCTTCACCGCCCGCGATCTCGTCGAGCGCCGCGTGCGCCAGGCGATCGCGTGCGGCGTCGACGGCATCGTCTCCTCGCCCCACGAGGCGGCCCTGGCCCGTGAGATCGCCAACGGCGCTGGCAAGCCCGACTTCCTGATCGTCACCCCCGGCGTGCGCCCCGAATGGTCGGCCAAGAACGACCAGGCCCGCGCCGCCACGCCCGCCGACGCCCTGGCCGCCGGCGCCACGCACCTCGTCTGCGGCCGCCCGATCACGGCCGCCAACGACCCGCGCGAAGCGGCCCTGAAGGTGGTGGCGGAGATGGCGGGGGTGTGATCGTTTGAACGTCCTCTTCGTCTGCAGCCGGAACAAGCTGCGCAGCCCCACGGCCGAGCAGGTGTTCGCCAATTGGCCGGGCGTCGAGGTCAGTTCCGCCGGCCTCGACGACGGCTGCGGCAATCCGGTGACGCCTGAGGACCTGGCGTGGGCCGATCTGGTGATGGTCATGGAGCACGCGCACCGCACTAAGCTGTCGCGCCGCTTCAAGAAGCATCTCAAGAACGCCCGCGTGATCGTGTTGGGCATACCGGACGACTACGCGTTCATGGACCCGGCGCTGGTGAAGATCCTGCAGGCCACGGTCCCACCCTTCCTGAAACGATAGACGCAGCCCGTCATCAAGGGGGAGGGGCGATCACTTCACCACCAGCCCCACACCCCGGCCGCGCGGGTCAGGCTCGGGAACCGGCGTGCGGTCCAGCACCTGGATCGCCTCGACGTCGCCGCTGAAGCTCTCGGTCCAGCTGTAGCCCCGCGCCTCCAGCGCCGCTTTCAAGGCCGGCGAGGGCGGGCCCGAGCGCTCGTAGAAGATCACGTTCTCCGGCAGCAGCTGGTGGTGGAAACGCGGTGCGGCCTGGGCGGCCTTCAGGCTCAGACCGTGGTCATAGACATTGGCCAGCACCTGGAACACCCAGGCGAAGATCCGCGAGCCGCCCGGCGTGCCGATCACCATGGCCACGCGGCCGTCCTTCGTCAGGATCGTCGGCGTCATCGAAGACAGGGGACGTTTGCCGGGCGCGATGGCGTTGGCCGATCCGCCGACCACACCGAACAGGTTGGGCGTGCCGGGCTTGGCCGAGAAGTCGTCCATCTCGTTGTTGAGGATGAACCCCGCCCCCTCGACCACCACGCCCGAGCCGAACGAGCCGTTCAGGGTGTAGGTGTTGGAGACGGCGTTGCCCCACTGATCGACGATCGAATAGTGGGTGGTCTCGTGCTTCTCCAGACCTGGCTGGACGGCCTTGGTCGCCGAGGGCTTGGCGGGATCAACCTCCCTGGCGCGCCGCGCCACATAGGCCGGGTCGATCAGGTTCGAGACCGGGACCTTCACGAAATCCGGATCGCCCAGATACTCGGCGCGGTCGGCGTAGACGCGCTTTTCGATCTCGGCCAGCAGGTGGACATACTGCGGATCGTTCAGGGCCACGCCCTGGAACATCGGCGCCAGGTCCTGCTTCATCAGCAGCAGCTGCATCAGGGCGATCCCGCCCGAGCTGGGCGGCGGGGCGGTGATCACGTCATAGCCGCGCCACTGGGCGACCAGCGGCGTCCGCCAGGCCGCCTTGTAGGTCGAAAGGTCGGCCTTGGTGATCAGCCCCTTCACCGGGTCCCGCGCCATCTGGGCGACGATCAGGTCGGCGGTCTTGCCCTCATAGAACGCTCGGTCGCCGACCAGGGCGATCCGCTCCAGGGTCGCGGCCAGCTCGGGCTGCTTGAACAGCGTCCCGGCCTTGTGCGCCGCGAAGTAGGTGCGGAAGTTGGTCTTGGAAAACTCGGGCGGCGGCTCGTCGGCCAGCACCCCCGCCAGATGCGCATCGACGACGAAGCCGTCCCGCGCATAGCGGATGGCCGGGGCCAGAACCTGCGCCCAGGGCAGCTTGCCAAAGCGCTGATGGGCCATGGCCAGACCCCGCACCGTACCCGGCACGCCCGCCGCCAGACCGCCGTACAATGACAGCCCCTCGACCGGCTCGCCGTCCGCCCCCAGATACATGTCGGCCTTGGCCGCCGCCGGCGCCGTCTCGCGGTAGTCGAGGAAGTAGGGCTTGCCGTCCATATAGACGGTCATGAACCCGCCCCCGCCCAGATTGCCCGCCTCGGGATAGGTGACGGCCAGGGCGAAGCCGGTGGCCACCGCCGCATCGACCGCATTGCCGCCGGCCTTGAGAACCTCCTGCGCCGCGAGGGCGCCGTACTGGTCCGGCGAGGCGACGGCTCCCGCCTCCAGCGCCCGGACCGCTGCCGCGGCGGACCTCGGCTTGGCCTCGACGCTCGGCGCGACCAGCAGAAGCGCCGCCGAAAGGGCGGCGGCGAGGGGAGCGAACAGGCGCAAGGCGGCCTTCAGGATTTCGTCCGGCCACGCTAGAGCGTGACGCCGAAAGTGGGAACCGGTTTCGGCGCGAGTCACGCTCTAAGTGTTTGATTTAGAGCCTCGTTATCGCGTCAAAACGAGTCCGTTTTGACGCGCGAGGCTCTAGCCGATTGGGTGGAGCGGGCAACGGCCGAAGCGTCAGAGGCCGGGGAACCGTCCTCTAGAGCATTTTTCGAGCGAAGTGGTTCCGGTTCGCGTGAAGAAAAATGCGTCAAAACAAAAGATTAGAGCTCACGGCCTGACGCCGTCAGGTCGTGAAACGCTCTAGAAATCGACGGCGACGCCCTTCTTCTCCCAGTCGCCGAAGCGGGTGGGTTCGGGGCCGTCGCGGCCGCCCTCTTCCGGCGGCAGGGATAGAGCCGCCTCGGCGGCGCGGCGGGCGGCGGCTTCCTCCAGCGCGCGGCGCGCGGCGGGGCTCAGGGTCTTGCCCGGTGCGGCGCCCGGAACCTCGGGGGCGGCGTCCGTCTCAGGGGTCGGGGTGTCGGTCATGGCGGCTCCTTACCTCGTCGATATAGAGCGATCCTGGCCGCCGACAATCGTTCACGCACACCCGGTGTGGCGACAATAGACTTGCGTCGGCGCGCGTCCCGAGGCACGGCGAGGCGGTGACTCAAGAACTCAACGACGGCCTCCCCGCCCGGGAAGCCGCGCTTACCCTGATCGACGCGGCTCTGTCGCGTCGCGGCGGCCTCGACGAAGCCGCCTCGGCAAACGGTTTCCGCTTCCTGGAACCGCGCGAGCGCGCGTTCGCCCGGGCCCTGGCCATGGCCGTGCTGCGCCATCTTGGCCCGATCGACCGCGCCCTGACCGCGCGCCTGCAGAAGGCCCCGCCGGACCGGGTGATGCATCTGCTGCGCCTGGGCGCCGCGCAGGCCTTCTATCTGGAGGTGCCCGCCTTCGCGGCCGTGGCCACCTCGGTGGAGCTGGCCGGCGCCAACAAGACCAGCCGCCCGTTCAAGGGCCTGGTCAACGCCGTGCTGCGCGGCCTGCTGCGCGATGCGCCGCCTGCCGATGACCCCAGCCTGCTGGCCCCGCCGTGGCTGTACGCCCGCTGGGTGTCGGCGTTCGGCGAGGCCACCGCCCGCCAGATCGCCGGCCAGATCGCCATCGAGCCCGCCACCGACCTGTCGGCCAAGCCCGGCGCTGACCTCGCCCCGCTCGTCGAGGCCCTGGAGGCCGAGGTCCTGCCCGGCGGGACCCTGCGTCTGCGCCGCAAGGGCGACGTGGCCGCCTGGCCGGGCTTCGAGGACGGCAGCTGGTGGGTGCAGGACGCCGCCGCCGCCGTGCCCGCCCGCCTGCTGGACATCCAGCCGGGCGCGAGCGTGCTCGATCTCTGCGCCGCGCCGGGCGGCAAGACCCTGCAGCTGGCCGCCGCGGGCGCGCAGGTCGTCGCGCTCGACCGCTCGGCCGCGCGCCTCAAGCGTCTGTCGGAGAACCTGACCCGCACCGGCCTGTCGGCCGAGATCGTCGCCGCCGACGCCGCCGCCTGGGACGATGCGCGGAGCTTCGACGCCATCCTGCTGGACGCCCCCTGCAGCGCCACCGGCACCTTCCGCCGGCATCCCGACGTGCTGTGGGCCGCGCGCCCCGGCGACGTGGCCAGCCTCGCCAATGTCCAGGCCCGCATCCTCGACGCCGCCGCCGATCGCCTGAAGCCCGGCGCGCGCCTCGTCTACTGCGTCTGTTCGCTGGAGCCCGAGGAGGGCGAGGCCCAGGTCGAGGCCTTCCTGGCCCGTCGCCAGGACGTCGCGCTGGAGCCGATCACCGCCGCCGAGGCGCCGTCGGCCGGCTTCCCGGAGGCCAGCCTCACCCCGCGCGGGACCCTGCGCCTTTTGCCGCACCACCGCGACGACGGCCAGGACGGCTTCTTCGCCGCACGGTTTCGTAAGCTCTGAATGTCTTTCCGGCGAAGGCCAGGATCGCGGCAAGCTTGAGCATTTCCTGTGGTCCCGGGTCTTCGCCCGGGATGACAGAAGGGGTTTGGCCCGCTATCCCAGGGCCATGACCGCGCCGATCATCGCCCCCTCCATCCTCGCCTCCGACTTCGCCAAGCTCGGAGAGGAAGTCGCCGCCATCGAGGCGGCCGGCGCCGACTGGGTGCACGTGGATGTGATGGACGGCCACTTCGTGCCCAACATCACGCTGGGTCCCGACATCGTCAAAGCCATCCGGCCGCACGCCAAGATCCCGTTCGACGTGCACCTGATGATCAGCCCCGCCGATCCGTACCTGGAGGCCTTCCGCGCCGCCGGGGCCGATCTGATCAGCATACACCCCGAGGCCGGCCCGCACCTGCACCGCTCGCTCAAGCGCATCCGTGAGCTGGGCGCCAAGGCCGGCGTGGTGTTCAACCCCTCGACCGGGATCGACCACGTCGAGTGGATCCTCGAGGACGTCGACCTTCTGCTGGTCATGTCGGTGAACCCCGGCTTTGGCGGCCAGAGCTTCATTCCGGGCCAGCTGCGCAAGGTCGAGGCCCTGCGCAAGATGGTCGACAAGGCCGGCCTTGATATCATCATCGAGGTCGATGGCGGGGTCACCCCGGTCACGGCCCCGCAGTGCGTGGCCGCCGGGGCCACCGCCCTCGTCGCCGGCTCGGCGGTCTTCAAGGGCGGTCCGGCCGCCTATGCCGACAACATCCGCGCGCTGAAGGGCGGCTGACGGATCGCGATGGCCGGAAAGCCCCCGTCCTCGGCTTGGCCTTCCCCGCGCGTCTGCGGGGCGGCGTGCTGTGGAAGGCCATCCGCGCCGAGGCCGCCGGCCATGTCGAGCGCGAGTGGTTCGGCTCGGGGCCCCACCGCCTGAAGATCGCCCTGCCCCGGCCAGAAGGCCTCGCCGCCCGCCCCCACGATCCGCGTCCGGTCGACGCCGCCCACGGCCAGAAGATCCTGGCCGGAACCCTGACCCTGGACGGCGGCGCCCTGCGCCTGGGTGTTGACGGCGATCCGTTCGACACCGCCAGCCCCTCGCGCCGCTTCGCCGTCAGCCTGCACCGCTTCGACTGGCTGCCGGACCTGGTCGCCGCCGGTCCGGACGGCGCCCGCCGCGCCTTGCGCCTGATCGACGACTGGCGGCGGGTGTTCGGCAAGTGGAACGCCTTTTCCTGGGGGCCAGAATGCCTGGAGCGCCGGGTGCATCACCTGGCCTGCGCCGCCAAGACCCTGGCCGCCGAGGCCAGCGACGCCGAGGTCGCCGACCTCGTCTTCGATCTGGCCCGCCAGGGTCGCCACCTGCTGGAGATCACGCGCGCCCCCGAACGGACCCTGGAACGGGCCGTCGCTGCGGGCCTGGCCGGCTGCGTTCTGGCCGGCAAGCCGAGCGAGCCGCTGATCGACGCCGCCCTGAAGGCCCTGGTCCCGCAGTTGGACGCCATGGTGCTGGGCGACGGCGGCCACGCCACCCGCAGCCCCGAGGCCGGGGTCGAGCTCCTGTTCGACCTTCTGACCCTCGATGACGCCCTGGGCCAGCGCGGCCGCCCCAGCCCAGAAGCCCTGTCGCGGGCCATCGACCGCCTGTCCAGCGCCACCCGGGTCTTCACCCTGGGCGATGGCCACCTGGCGGCCTTCCACGGCGGCGAGACGGTGGGCCCGGCGCGGATCGCCGCAGCCCTCGCCCACGACGACGCCGGCCCCCGCAGCCTGAACGCCGCCCCGCACAGCGGCTATCACAAGATGATCGGCGGCAGCATCGAGGTCATCGCCGACTGCGGCCCGCCCCCCGCCGGTCCCCTGAGCGTCAACGCCTGCGCCCAGCCGGCCGCGCTGGAGATCGTCTGCGCCAAGGACCGCCTGATCACCAGCTGCGGCTGGAGCCCCGAGGCCGCCGGCGCCCACGCCTTTCGCCTGTCGGACGCGGCCTCGACCGTCAGCGTCGGCGACGGCTCGGCCGGTCGGCCCCTGTCGGGCTTCCGCGCCAAGGCCCTGGGCCCCTGGCTGGTCGACGGCGCGACCAAGGTCGAGGCCAAGCGCCACGACGACGTCGGCGGCGTCTGGCTGGACATCGTCCACGACGGCTGGCGGCATCTGGGCCTGACCCACGCCCGTCGCCTGTTCCTCGATGCGGTCAATGACGAGCTGCGCGGCGAGGACAGCCTCTCGCCCCTGGCCCTCGACCCCAAGGCTGCGGAAGGCCCGCGCCGCTACCTGCCCTTCGCCGTGCGCTTCCACCTGCACCCCGACGCCCGCGCCTCGATCGCCCGCGACGGCAAGAGCGTGCTGATCCGCGGGCCCAGCAATATCGGCTGGTGGCTGCGCAACGACGCCGTCGACGTCGAGATCGCCCCCAGCGCCCACTTCGACCACGGCCTGGCCCGCAAGGCCGGCCAGATCGTGCTGAAAAGCCAGGTCCGCCCCGAGGTCGGGGCCAAGATCCGCTGGAAGCTCACCAAGGCCGAGGGGTGAGCGTGACGCCGAAAGTGGAAGCCGGTTTCGGCGCAAGTCACGCTCTGGGGCAGTAAGCCGCCGTGGGCTTCTCCCGCCGCCCGCCGATCGACCCCGGCCGCGCCCACGCGCCGCCGGACTACACGGCCGACGAGATCGACGAGGTCCTGACCGCCCTGCGCGCCGCGGCGCCGGAGGCCCTGGCTCTGGTCGAACAGGAAGCCCGCACGCCGGGCAGCGTGGCCATGAGCGACCACGACGACGCCTATGACCGCCTGCTGACCGTGCTGTTCGAGCGCGGCTTCGTGCACACCCACATCGAGATGGCGATGGTGTTTCGGGCGGTGAGGCAACGGGCGTGCGGTTAGCGGATATAGTCAGGCGCCTAGTGTGATCCCTCTCTCTTTGAGAGAGGGATTCGTGAATGCCCCTCACCCCGCCCCGTGCCCCGCCAGGCTGAACACCCGCGCGGTCTCCGGATCGGCCGGTTTGCCCAGCAGGCGGTCGGCCACGTACTCGCCCACCATCGGGCCGTGCTTGAAGCCGTGGCCGCCGCCGCCGAAGGCCAGCCAGACATTGTCGTAGTCGGGATGGCGGTCGATGACGAAGTGGCTGTTTGCGGTGTTGTCGACCTGGCAGACGCGGGCCTCCATGACGGGTGCGTCGCGCATGGCCGGAAAGCGGCGGGCCATGTAGTCGCGGCCCTTTTTCAGCAGATAGTCGGTCGGCAGGCGCTCGGCGGTGTCCGGGTCCTGGGTGACGCGGCCGCCGGCGTCGGGCGCGTATTTCAGGCCCCGCTCCAGGCTGCCGAAGCCATAGCCGCCCAGGATGTGGTCGTGCCAGGCCGGCTGGTGGGGCCACGAGAAGCGGTCATCCCCCGCCGGCGGGCCGAAGTAGAAGTATTCGCTGCGCCAGACCGACACGCGCGGCTTGGCCAGCTCTGGAAACAGCTTCCCCGCCCACGGCCCGCAGGCGAACACGAACTGGCCGGCGGCGAGGCTCTCGCCGCCGTCGAGGGCCAGATGGGTCAGGCGCCGGCCCTCGGCGCGGCCAGGAACCGCGCGGGCGAAGCGGAAGGCCCCGCCCTTGCGGGCGAAGACGTCCATGGTGGCCAGCACCGCCTCGCCCGCCTTGATCACGGCAGCGCTGGCGGCGGTCTCGACGAAGGCGAACTCGACGTCGTCAAAGGCCATCTGCGGATAGCGGCGGCGCAGCGCCTCGCGGTCGGCCACCTCATAGGGCAGGTTCAGGCGCTCGAAGATCGCCTTCTGGGCGGTCATGCCCGGGGTCCAGCGCTGGGCCAGCTCCAGGCGGGCGTTGGGAAACAGGAGCTGACGGCCGAAATCGGCCTCGCGCGCCTTCCACATCGCCAGGGCCTGCATCGACCAGGCCGAATAGAAGCCCTGGTCGCCATAGCCGGCGCGGATCGAGCGGGTCTCGCCCGAGGACGAGGCGCGCGGACTGGCCGGGCCGTACTGGTCGAGCGCCAGCACCGACAGGCCCCGCTCGCGCAGCGACAGGGCCGTGAACGCCCCGAACACCCCCGCCCCGACCACCGCCACGTCGGGCGCGCCGGCTTTCGGCTTGGCCGTCGGCTTTGAGGATGGCTGGGCCTGAGCCCCCGTCGCCCCCGCCAGTCCCGCCGCCGTCAGATTCAGAAATCCCCGCCGATCGATCATGCCCCGCTCCCTGGTCTGACGTTCCGGTATCGCCGCCCGATCCGTCCCGCTGAACGAAAAGCGCCGCAAACGCAGCGTCCATCGCCAAATGCGCGACGATTGGGCGCCTTGCCCCCTCTCCCATGGGGAGAGGGCCGGGGAGAGGGGGTGCGGCCTTAGCCGGAGCGCCGGCAGGGCGGCGGCTTTGAAACCCCTTACCCGACCGCTTCGCGGCCACCCTCTCCCTCTGGGAGAGGGAACCGATTTACGGGGATTGGCGGGCGTGAACGCTCGGAACAGGCGGGGCGAACGTCAACAAAATCAAGCGCTTCTCACTTTTACGCGCCAACTTATCCTCCGCGCTGGAACCACCCCCATAATCATAGCCATCCCTGTCGCGGGGGAGGGCGTTTGGATCCGGCCCAATACGGCGGCGGGGCTAGGTTGAGCGGGGCCGCGTTCGGCGCCTGGGAGACCCTGTCTGATCGTGCGGCTTACTCTTTAGGAGCGCGCACGAGGGGCCGGGCCGCTTGGGATCACGTCGGAGGCGGAGCGACAGGGCGGTGATCGTACAAGCCGCCTATCGTGGATCGTCGGGCTGGACACGGATGTAGCCGCTCCAGTTGGTCCGCGCCCGTCCGGGGGCTCCTGGGGTCCCGAGCTGAAAGACGCTCACGCCCCCCATCCTCACGGGCAAGAACAACCTGGCGGAGCGGAAGCGCGAGCCGAAACGCAAAACACACTCACGGTCTCCGGGTTCGCCCGGCCGCTCCGTCGCCTCCCCATTGAACTTCAGCGGTCACGCCGCGTGAAGCGGCGGACGCATGTTCCCAAAATCCTCCCCCCAGCGGGGGAGGTGTCGGCTCGAAGAGACGACGGAGGGGGAAGGGGCCGGTTCAGCAGCACTTCCCCCTCCGTCCGCTGCGCGGACACCTCCCCCGCTGGGGGGGAGGATTTCTCTAAAACGCCGCGCTGACGATCGTCCCGTCGGGCAGGAGGGCGGCGCGTTTCAGACCACTGGAGGCGAAGGGCATGGCGATGTTTCCCGAGGCGTCCACCGCGATCAGTCCGCCATGACCGCCAAGCTCGGCGACGCTGTCGATGGCGGCCTTGGCGGCGACGTCCAGCGGCTGGCCGCCGAAGCGGACGCGGTGGGCGATCTGGGCGGCGACGGCGGCGCGGATGAAGTACTCGCCCTGGCCCGTGCACGAGACGGCGGCGTGGCCGTCGGCCCAGGCGCCGGCCCCGATGATGGGACTGTCGCCCACCCGGCCGGGCCGTTTGCCGAACACCCCGGCGGTGGAGGTGGCGGCGGCCAGGCGCCCCTCGGCGTCGCGGACCACGCAGCCGACGGTGCCGGTCGGCAGGGCATCCGGCGGGTGATTGTCTTCGAAAGCGCCGGCGCGGGTGAACCAGGCGTCCGGATCCTCGACCGTCTCCAGCCCCTGCTCGCGGGCGAAGTCTATGGCGCCCTGGCCGGCCAGCATGACGTGCGGGGTGTGCTCCATCACCGCGCGGGCGGCCAGGATCGGGCTCTTGAAGCCTTGCAGGGCGGCGACCGAACCGGCGCGCAGGGTGGCGCCGTCCATCAGGCTGGCGTCTAGCTCGTACTCGCCGTCGGCGTTGGGCGAGGCGCCCTTGCCGGCGATGTAGAGACCGCTGGCCTCGAGGCCGACCACGGTCTCGACCGCCACGTCGAGCGCGCCGGCGCCGGCGGCCAGGCGATCGCGGGCGGCTTCGATAAGGCCGCGCATGTGGGCGATCTCGACGCCGTAGTCGTGGCCGCGCTTGGCCCCGGCGCCGCCGTGCAGGGCGAGACTAAAACGTTTGTTTGACATTCTGCTTCCTTGGCTCGGCGTCCCGCGCTAGCGTCCGGGCTCTTAGCGAAGAACGTCCTTTTAGCGAAAAGATTTGGGGAGAGGCGATCATGAAGGCAGTGCTCAGCAAGGAAGTCGGCGGTCCCGAGACCCTGGTGCTGGAGGAGCTGCCCGATCCCGTCGCCGGTCCGGGCCAGGTGCTGATCGATGTGAAGGCCTGCGGGGTGAACTATCCCGACGTCCTGATCATCGAGGACAAGTACCAGTTCAAGCCGACGCGTCCGTTCGCGCCGGGCGGCGAGGTGTCGGGCGTGATCTCGGCGGTCGGCGAAGGCGTGACCCGCTTCAAGGTCGGCGACCGCGTGCTGGCCTCGACCGGCTGGGGCGGCTACGCCGAGAAGCTGGCCCTGGAAGAGGGCCGCTGCACGCCCATTCCCGACAACATGCCCTTCGACGAGGCCGCCGCCTTCGTCCTGACCTACGGCACCTCGTACTACGCGCTGAAGGAGCGCGGCGTGCTGAAGGCGGGAGAGACCTTGCTGGTGCTGGGCGCGGCCGGGGGCGTGGGCCTGGCGGCCGTCGAGCTGGGCAAGGCCATGGGCGCCAAGGTCATCGCCGCAGCCTCCAGCCAGGAAAAGATCGATCTGGCGATCAAGCACGGCGCCGACAGCGGCGTCGTCTATCCGCGCGGCCCGTTCGACAAGGACGGCCAGAAGGAACTGGCCAACCTGATCAAGGGCGCCTGCGGCCCGGACGGCTGGGACGTGGCCTATGACGCGGTCGGCGGCGACTATTCGGAGGCCACCATCCGCGCGGCCGGCTGGAACGGCCGCTTCCTGGTGATCGGCTTCCCGTCGGGCATCCCGAAGATCCCGCTGAACCTGACGCTCCTGAAGTCCTGCGACATCGTCGGCGTCTTCTGGGGCGCGGCGGTGGCGCGCGACCCCAAGGGCCACGCCCAGAACCTCAAGGAGTTGATGGACCTCTACGCCGCCGGCAAGATCCGTCCGTACGTCTCCGAGCGCTTCCCGCTGGCCCGCGCCGGCGAGGCGATCGCTCACCTTTCCAGCCGCAAGGCGATGGGCAAGGTGGTCATCACCGTCGACTAAGGAGGCGTCGAAGACGTGGTTAAATCCCGCTAAGTATCCTTTTTAGCGAAGGAAACAGGATATCTCCGCAGAATGTCTCCAAGACTAGGAGACTCTGCGGAGATGTTCGTTCCTCAAGAGCAGAGCGGGCTCAACGAGGCCGCCCCGGCCGCGCCGCGTCGCCCCTACCGGCTGTCGCGGCGTCCCGAGGAGCGCGTGCACGTGCTGGGCGGGACCATGGACCTGGTGCGCCCCGAGGAGGTCTTCCACTTCGTCACCGGCAAGCTGGAGGCGCGGCAGAGCACGATCGTCGCCAACCACAACCTCCACAGCCTGTACCTGATCGGCAAGAACCACCAGATCGGCGAATTCTACAAGGTCGCCGATCTGGTCGAGGTCGACTCGGTGCCGCTGATCTTCTGGGCGCGCCTGGTGGGCCGCGCCAGCCGGCGTTTCCACCGCTGCACCTATCTGGACTGGCGCGACGCCTTCTGGGCCCTGGCCAGCGAGAAGAACTGGAAGGTCTTCTTCGTCGGCGGCGCGCCGGGCGTCGGCGAAAAGGCGGTCAAGCGTATCCGCCAGGACTGGCCGAACGCCCGCATCGAGACCCATCACGGCTATTTCGATGCGACGGCGGGCTCGGCCGAAAACACGGCGGTCGTGGCCAAGATCCGCGACTACGCCCCGGACATCGTTCTGGTCGGCATGGGCATGCCGCGCCAGGAGATCTGGACGCTGGAGAACCACCAGGCCTACGGCCCGGCGGCGACCTTTACCGTCGGCGGGGCTTTCGACTACGAGGCGGGCGTCCAGAAGGCCGCGCCGCGCTGGATGGGTCCGCTGGGCATGGAGTGGCTGTTCCGCCTGATGTCGGATCCACAGCGTCTGTTCTCCCGCTACTGCATCGAGCCCTGGTCGCTGATCGGCCCGGCCTGCGGCGACGTCGTGCGGGCGCTGTCCAGACGCTCGACGACGGGCGAGTCCCGCGCGGCGGAAAACGCCCGCTGGGAGCAGATCCGCGCCCGCAACGAGGCGGCGCGCTAACATGACGACTCCAGTGGGCGCCGTTCGAGGCGGGAACGTCATGCTGTTGAACTTCAGGGGGCTTGAAGTCTGATGGGCCTGGATATCCGTGTCATGACCCTGGAGGCCAAGGAGCGCTCCAGCTTCGCCCATCGGGCCGTGGCCGCTCTGGGCCTGGTCAGCCTGGGCCTTGCCTGGGCGGTGCTGCTGGTGCCGTGCATGCTCTGGCTCGCCGTCACCCACCTGGGACGCCGCATGGAGCCCCTCGCCCGCCGTCCCGCGCCTTAAGGCCTCGAAAGCTGAGCCCGCGCCGCAAAGCCCCCTAGCCAATCCCGACTCGCTCCGCGAATATGATCATTGATCACTGACCCGCGCGAGGTCGGGACGCGGAGGAAAAAACGATGGTCGGACGTCTGAACGGCAAGGTCGCCGTCATTACCGGGGGCTGCTCGGGCATCGGGCTGGGAACGGTCGAACTGTTCGTCGCCGAGGGCGCCTGCGTGGTCGCCGCCGATCTGCAGGACGAGAAAGGGCGCATGCTGGAGCAGCGCTTTCCAGATCGGGTCCGCTTCGCACGATGCGACGTCACCTCCGATGACGATCTGGCCAAGACCATGGGCCTGGCGGAAAGCAGCTTCGGGGGCCTGGACATCCTCTTCAACAACGCCGGGCATGGGGGGACGCCGGCGGGCGTGCCCGAACTGACCGCCGAGGCCTGGGACAAGACCTTCGCCCTCCTGGTGCGCGGGCCGGCCATGGGCATGAAGCACGCCCTCCCACTGATGCAGAAACGCGGCGGCGGCTCGATCATCAACACCGCCTCGATCGCCGGGCTGCAGGCGGGCTTTGGGCCTCTGGCCTATTCCTCGGCCAAGGCGGCGGTGATCCACATGAGCCGCTGCGCGGCGGCCGAGCTTTCGCCGCAGAAGATCCGCGTCAACGCCATCTGCCCCGGCCTGATCGCCACCTCGATCTTCGGCGCCTCGATGGGCCTGCCGCGCGAGGTCGCCGACCAGATGGCCGCCCAGATCGCCTCCATCGGCCCGAAGATCCAGCCGATCCCGAAATCGGGGCTGCCCGAGGACATCGCGGCGGCGGCCCTGTATCTGGCTAGCGACGACTCGCGATTCGTGACGGGCACGCACATCGTCGTCGACGGAGGCATCACCGTGGGTCCGCGCAGCGCCTGGGACATCAACACGCCCTCGCCGATCCTGGCGGCCATGGGCATCACGCCGGAGCAAGCTGAACAGATGCGAGCCCAGTTGCTGGCGGCTGGCGGGACCGGGTGACGCTCAGTCCCAATCTGCGCGGCGCGCTGTGGATGCTGGCCTCTGCGGTCGGCTTCACGGTGATGACCACCCTGATCAAGTTCCTGGGCGACGACTATCCGGCAGCCCTGCAGACCTTCTACCGGCAGCTGGCGGGCGTCCTCGTCCTGCTGCCGCTGATAGCACGCGACTGGCGCGGCGCGTTCCGCACGACGCGTCCCGGCATCGTCATCTTCCGGTCCAGCGCCGGGGTGCTGGCGCTGATCATGAGCTTCTACGCCTATCAGAAACTGCCGTTGGCGGACGCCAACGCCTTGTCGTTCACGCGGACGCTGTGGCTGGTGCCGCTGGCGGGCCTTGTGCTGCGCGAGCCGATCGGGCCGCGGCGGATCAGCGCGGCGCTGGTGGGCTTTGTCGGCGTGCTGATCATGCTGCAGCCTGGCGCGGAGGGCGTCGAGGCCTGGCTCGGCTGGCCCCAACTCTGCGCCCTGGGCGCCGCCTTCTTGTTCGCCCTGACCATCACCGGGATGAAGGTCATGACCCGCGACCACACCCCGTTCGTGCTGCTGGTCTATGCGGCGGTGCTGGGTCTGGTCTTTGCCATCCCGCCGGCGCTCTTCGTATGGCGCTGGCCGACCTGGCCGGACCTGGGACTACTGGCCGCCATGGGCGTGATCGGCACATTGACCCAAGGGGCCTATATCAAGGGGATGGAGGCCGGTGAGGCGGCCGTCATGGCGCCGGTCGACTACACGCGGCTCGTGTTCGCCGTGATCGTGGGCTTCCTGCTGTTCCAAGAAGTCCCGCGGACGGCGACGGTGGTCGGCGCGGTGATCGTGGTGGGCTCCACGCTGTTCATCTCCTGGCGAGAGCATCAACTTGCAAAGCAGGCTGCGGCCGAACCGACCTAGAGCTTGGACGCCTTCGCCGGCGCGTGGTGCGAAAGCGCGCGCGTCCTTTCGCTCGCCGATCAAACCCGCCAGAGCCCCTTTTGGACCCATCAGGCCGGATAAAAGGGCTCTATTTCAAAAGTTTAGAGGCCTCTTCGATCCGATAGTCGTTTCACACCTGTCGGAAAATGCTCTAGCCATGGCGCGCTGCTCTTAGGGACCTCGATGCAAACAGTTCTGGTGACTGGCGGCGCCGGCTATGTCGGATCGCATTGCTGTCTGGCCTTGGCCGAGGCGGGGTTTCGCCCGATCGTGTTCGATGACCTGTCGAACGGCCATCGCGAGCATGTCCAGTGGGGCCCTCTGGAAGTGGGCGACATCCGCGACGCCGCGCGCCTGGACGCGGTGTTCGCCGCCTATGCGCCGGTGGCGGTGATGCACTTCGCCGCGCGCATCGAGGTGGGCGAGTCCGTCAAGAACCCCGGCGCCTTCTTCGACACCAATGTCGGCGGGACGATCACACTGATCGAGGCGGCGCGGCGAGCCGGCGTCAAGGTGATGGTGTTCTCCTCCACCTGCGCGACCTTCGGCGATCCAGTCGAGCTGCCGATGAATGAGACCCACCCGCAGGCGCCTCTCAACCCCTATGGCCGCAGCAAGCTGATGGTCGAGCAGGCCCTGGCCGACTACGATCGCTATGTCGGGCTCAAGAGCGCGGTGATGCGCTATTTCAACGCCGCCGGCGCCGACCCGCAGGGCCGCATCGGCGAGTGGCACGAGCCCGAGACCCACGCTGTTCCGCTGGCGATCCAGGTGGCGCTCGGCCAGCGACCGCGCTTCACGATCTTCGGCGACGACTATGACACGCGCGACGGTACGGCCGTACGCGACTACGTCCATGTCCTCGACCTGGCGGATGCTCACGTCGCCGCCCTCAAGCGCCTGCTCGCGGGGGGATCTTCAGAGACTTACAATCTCGGGACAGGAACCGGGACGACGGTCCGCGAATTGGTCGACGGCGTGGGAAAGGTGGCCGGCGCGCCCCTTCCGGTTGAGATCGCCTCGCGACGCCCCGGCGATGCGCCGGTGCTGGTCGGTGATCACGCCAAGGCGCGAGCCGAACTCGGATGGAAGCCTTCCCGAAGTCTGAACGAGATCCTCTCGACCGCCTGGCGGTGGCATCGCGGGCGCCTTGAACAGGACTCCTGAGCGCTCAGCGGAGCAAAACTCAGAAAGGGTTTATTCGTAACTCCTCCGGTAGCCTTAAAGGCGAGTGACCCTCGAGGAACGTTGCGTGTTCAAGTTGCTGACCTGTCTGACGACGCAGCATGACCTGCGGCTGGTGCTTGTCGCCGGCGCCGTCTGTCTGGCGGGTTGCTTTACGACCTTCCGTCTTTACTCGCGCATGCGCGGCGCTCGGGGCGTCGTCCGGGCCGCTTGGTTGCTGCTGACCGGCCTGGTCGCGGGATCCAGCGTCTGGGCCACCCACTTCATCGCCATGGTCGCGTTCACGCCCGGGCTCAAGACCGGCTACAGCCCGACAGGCACGCTTCTGTCGCTGATGATCGCGGCGCTGTTCATGGCCAGCGGTTTTGCGGTCGCGTCGGCGCAGCGCAGCACCACGAACGATTTCGCGGGCGGGGTTTTGATCGGGCTCGGCGTGGCCGCCATGCACTATATGGGCATGTCGGCCTTCGTGACCCAAGGCCAACTGGTGTGGGAGCACGCCACGGTCGGCATGTCGGCCGTCCTCGGGGTCGGTGGCGCGACTGCGGCCCTGCTGCTGGCGGGCACGGCGCGGACGATCCGTCGCCAGGCGCTGGGCGGGGGTCTGCTGTGCCTGGGCATCGTCATGCTGCATTTCACCGGCATGTCGGCGATCACCATCGTCCCTGACGCCTCGGTCACGGTGCCCGACCAGCTTCTGTCCGGCGGCATGCTGACCCTGGCCGTCGGCTCGATCACGAGCATGATCATTCTGGGGGGGCTCGGAGCGGTGGCGATCGAGTCCCAAACCTCCCGGTCGGCGCTCGAACGCATCCGTCGCCTCGCCAACGCGGCCTATGAAGGCCTGGTGGTGGTGCAGTCGGGGCGGATCAACGACGCCAACGCCGCATTCTGCGACCTGGTGGGCGCGCCGCTCGCTGAGCTGGTCGGACGTCCGCTCTTCGGCGAGATCCTGACCTTCGATGAGGCCGGCCCCAATCGTGAAGACGTCCGTCGTGAGGGGCGCCTGCAGCCCTTGGTCGGCGGACGCGAAATCCCGGTCGAGGTGTTTTCTCGCCTGATGGACGACGGGGCGCGCGTTGAAACCTCGGGCCTGACGGTCTTGGCCGTGCGGGACCTGCGCGAGCGCCGAGCGGCCGAAGAGAAAATCCGCTACCTCGCCGAGCATGACGGTCTCACCGGACTGCCCAACCGCAACTCGCTGCAGATGCGCCTGGCCGCCGCCATCGATCGGGTCGAGGCGTCCGGCGAGAGCTTGGCGGTCATCTGCATCGATCTGGACCATTTCAAGGAAGCCAACGACCAGCACGGGCACCTGGCGGGCGACGCCCTGCTGGTTGAGACCGCGCGCCGTCTTCAATCGGCCGTGCAAGCTCCGTCCTTCGCCGCGCGCCTGGGCGGCGACGAGTTCATCGTCGTCCAGATCGCCGGCGGTGATCAGCCCGCCGTAGCCGCGGAGCT